>JAEEQP010000094.1 GCA_016285355.1 Bacteroidales bacterium | reverse complement strand
ACAGAAACTTCAACAAACGCCTCATAAAATCGCCAAAACTGTATTTCTGCGATACTGGCCTAGCTGCATCGCTCCTTGGGTTGGAAGAACCGCGACAAATGGAGACCCATTACCTACGTGGCGAACTGTTTGAGAACATGGTGATTAACGAGTTTGTGAAGCGGGCTTACGTACAAGGTCGAGAACCCAACCTCTATTTCTGGAGAGACAGCAACAACGAAGAAGTGGATTTGCTTTCCGAGCAAGGCACGACCTTGGAATGTTACGAAATCAAGTCGGCGGCCACCATGCACAGCGACCATTTTTCCTCGCTGAAAACTTTTGCCAAGCAAGCCCAATTGGACACCAACCGACTCCATGTGGTTTATGGCGGCGAGCAGGACATCCAAACCTCAAACGGTAATTATATTTCATGGAAGAGCCTATAGATTTTACGCAAATCATAAAATCCAATTTTCAGATTTACATAAAAAAGGATACAAAAGAAGGAGAGCCGAATGGTTCTCCTTCTTCGTATCAGTTTTAATTTCAATAGTTTTATTCCGTCGGCAAAGCCTTAAAGCCATTGCCCATGATTTCGGAGCTTTCAATCACGTTGACGAAAGCGTTCGGGTCTAAGAAACGAAGATTGGACTTCAGTTTCACCAAATCGGAACGGTTCAAGGTCACATAAATCATCTTTCGCTCGGCACCTTGGTAGAGGCCGCTGCCCGCAAACACTGTACCACTGCGGTCGAGGTCCTTGATGATGAAGTTGCGCACCTCTTCAATCTTGTCCGTGACGATGAAGGCCGTCTTGTAGCTCTTCACGCCTTCCACCACGAGGTCGATAATCTTACTCTCAATGAAGATGAGGATGACGGAATAGATGGGCAGACGGATGTCCTCGAAGGCCACAAGGGTGGTCAGCGAGATGATGCTATCCACAATCAGCACCAGCGTTCCGAGGCTGATTTTGGTGTATTTGTGGGCAATCATGGCGATGATGTCGGAGCCGCCCGAAGTGGCACCCGAACGGAAGATGACACCGATGGCCACACCGTAAATGAGACCCGAAACGACCGTGTTCAGGAAGAAGTCGGGCATGAAGTAACGCTGGACTTCACCATCCATGAAGAACAACGACGACTGCAATTCCGTGTCGAAGAACGCACCGTCGTGGATGACAGGCGCATAGCCCCACCATGTTTCAACAATATAGGTGAACACAGGGATTAAAATCACCGAAATGACCGTCTTGACACCGAACTTGGGGCCCAGTATGATGGTGCCGATGATGAGCAGGGGAATGTCCATGCAGATGCCCGCCAAGGAGATTTTCCATCCCCACAAGGCGTTGAACACGTTGGCGAGACCATACACACCGCCAGGGGCCAAGTGGTAGGGGTTCACAAACATCACGTCGCCGATGGCGAAAAGAGCCGAGCCCAACACCAAGAAAGCATAGGACAGGATTTGCTGTTTCAATTTCTCGTTTTTCATAACTCAAACAATTATGATTCAGTTAATTAAATTAAAAAATATGCTTTTTGAAGCGGCAAAGGTACGAAATTTCCAAAATCTTTCTAATTTTGCAGCGCAAAATCGGACCCGTAGTTTAATGGATAAAATAAAGGATTCCGGTTCCTTAGCTCAGGGTTCGATTCCCTGCGGGTTCACGAACATTCGCCTTAAATTGATTGATAATCAATTTAAGGCGTTTTATTTTGCGCAACTTTTGCGCAACCTACATATAAAAAGACCGCCTGGCAGTGGATTGTCAGGCGGTCAAACATTAATTTCACCGTATGGAACGGCGCAGCAAAATTACAACTTTTTTCCATACAAATCATTGAACGAAATCTTGTTCATTACTCACCTGCCACTATTCAGTAGAGCCTTGATTTCAAAACACAAAATCAGCCTTTCACTATTCTGCGTATTATTTGTATATTTCTACATTTATATATTTCTACATTTATATATTTGTATATTTCAATATTTGTATATTTCTAACTTTTATAAATACACTTTGTTACTATGTTACTATGTAGGTTTGTGTTTTTGTAATAAAGCAGAAATATAACTATTCATAAACATAAATATCTCTATTTCCATATTTCTACATTAATCGCCGATGCATAACCAAGTTAATATTGCGCAGCGGAACGGTAGCGGCTGTAGTATTGTCGGGCACAAGGCCAAGGCTTCGGCACCGCGTGGAACCTCCTGGAAGGTGATAACGATTGCTTAGAGAAAAGGCAGAGAGTCTGTGCCTGTCGGCAAGGAGTTTGGTGTGGACTGTGAATTAGGCGGCTTCGTAGATGTAGTTGCTGAACAGGCTGGCTTTGCTCTGTTCGGTGGCAGCGATATCGATGCTCTGGAGAGGTGAGATGGCTATCAGGTTGTTGGAATAGCGGGTGAGATAGTTGATGGCCTCAACGCTATTGACGCTGCCATCGGTGGGCATGGAACGAACCACCTGCGACAGGAATTCGTATTCCTTTGGAGAAAACAACCCCCGCACAGCTTCGAGTTTCTGCTGTGAATAGCGCACGTCCACCTCGTCGCCATCGACGAAAATCAGCCCAAGGCTAACGCGCTCGGCAATCTCTGGGCGGATAACCGCATAAATGATACTGTATTTCATATTATCCAATGTTTTCGTTAAGACAATCCGTGAAATTCTTCCATACCTCAGTCGTCCAATGCTCATCGAACAACTGACGTAACTTCTCACTGACGGTTTCGGTGGGAACTTTCCATTCTGGCGGCATTTCGGCCAATATCTCCTCAACGATGCTTTTGCTTTGGTGGAGGCATTCTTCATAATCAGCCTTTAGACGGTCGGCAAGTTGGCAAATAGTCTTACAGTCGATGCTTTGGATGAGATGCTTAAACAGGTCTGACCACAAAATAGTGTCGGTAGAAGTGAGTTGCGAGATTGCGGAATCGAAAGTGGCCGTGTTGAAGATACATCCGTAGTCGATTGATACTAATCGTTCATTAGCCACATCGTACATCAGGTTGGCGTTATTCGCATTGCGGTCTTCGTTGGCCACCCAGAAATCGAACAAGGCGATTTTCAACAACTGACCCAACGTTTTTTCCAAGACCGGGACTTTGGCAAAAGTGGAAGGGGTAATGTCAACCACACCGTCAAGCCAGCGAAAGCCTATCGACGGGGCAGAAAGGCTATGCGAAAGATTCATTCTTTCCCAGTGAGCAGAACGGATATTTACCAAGGCAATATCAGGTGTACACAGGCGCCATGCCATTGCCAGTTTTGCTCCGATGAACTCACAGGCAAGCTTATAGGCAGAAGCCGTAGAGCGCATGTATTTGCAAACATAAATGTTTACGTCAGAACACATTACCATAACAGGTTCCTCGCCTGTGTGGAACTGTTGCTTGATAGGTTGTGCACTATATAGTGTTGGTATTGCCATACTTGCTTGTATTCGAGTGCAAAGATATACATTTTTAATCGAATTTAATGGGTTTTAATGGATTTTGAGTATTTTTGCAGGAACGTTTAATTTGGACTTGGAATGAAAAAACATATATATTTTACTGGGATTTGGATAGCGGTGGTTTTGCTGGCGATGATAGTGGCCTGCAACCCTCCAAAAGAGAAGGACACGGAGCCTATTGCAAAGCCATTATCGGAATTGTCTGCCATCGACAGCCTCATGTGGCAGCAGCCGGATAGTGCGCTGAAGGTGATGATGGAGTTTGCGGGGAGTGAGGCGGCGGATGGTATGGATGTGTTTGAGGGGCATTATTGCCAGGTGCTGGTGGCAGAGCTGTTGTTTAAGAATGATTATGGACAAAGCAACCGGACGGAGGTGCTGAAGGCGGTTCATTATTTTGATTCGATTGTGAATGTTGCAGATGGGCGTAATGCGGACGCACGCGGTAAAGCGGACGCACGCGGTGCGTCCGTACAGGAGCGGGATGCGTTTTTGGCGGCGCGGGCGCATTATATTAATGGTGCGGGACTGTATGAACGGGATAGCGTGGTGGCGGCTTGCGGGGAGTATCTGAAGGCGCTGGAGGTTATGGAGACGCATTTCCCGGGGATTGAGACGCAAGATGTTGGAGTGTTGCGGGATAGGCATATTCCTCGATTTATGGGTTTGACTTATAGCCGGCTCGCGGAGTTGTTTTCGGACCAGTTTGTGCT
>JAEEQP010000061.1 GCA_016285355.1 Bacteroidales bacterium | reverse complement strand
TGTTTCAGGGACGAGGGTCACGCCGTGGGGCTTGGAGTGGTGGTTTTCATCCAAATAGGAGAAGGTGGCGAAGCCGTCGGCGGCGATTTTTTCTGGCTCGCGGCTGCGGTACATCTTTGTGTAGACGGTCAGGGTGCTGCGACCGGCAGCGATTACCTTGCTCTCGTAGGTGACGATGTCGCCCGCGAAAATCGGGAACTTGAAGTCGATGCCGTGGAGCACCAAAAGGACGGTATCCTTCGTGTCAACATACTGCGCCACAGCGAAATAGGAACTCTCTAAAAAATACTCGGAGCAACGACCTGCAAAGAAAGTCTGGTGATGGTTGAGGTCGGCGAGTTTGATTAGTCTTTGGGAATAAGTGGATTTCATTTTTAATTAGGAATTAGGAATGATGAATGATGAATGTCGCAACGCAATCTGGGCTTCGCCCCATTCTGCATTCTGCATTCAGCATTCAACATTCATTGTTTTTATTGGTATTTTAAGTCCGTCGTAAGCGAGCATCATGCCTTCAGGGAGTTCGCGGTTGACTTCGGCAGCGAGACCCATGCTGTGGCTGCAATGCGTGAACCAAGTCTTTTTCGCGCCTACTCTTCGGGCAATTTCGATGGCTTCGTCCAAAGTGAGATGGGAATAGTGTTTCTTCTTTTGCAAAGCCTCAATAATCAGGTATTCAACGCCTTGCAGTTTTGCAATCGCCTCCTCGGAAATCTCGCTCAGGTCGGTGACGTAGGCGAAATTGCCGATGCGGAAAGCATAGCAGGTCAAGGTGAAATGCTTCAGTTTGATGGGGATGATATGCAAGTCGCCGAGGTCGAAAGGCGTTTCGTCAAGGCGGTGGATGTCGTAGGTCGGGGCTCCTGGATAGGGATGCGTTTCAAAAGCATAGGAATATTCGCGCTTGATTTCGGGCAAGGCCGTATCCGCCACATACAGCGTCATAGGCTTCTGTTGCTTGAAAATGTATGGGCGCAAATCATCAAGGCCGCCGATGTGGTCCTTGTGCTCGTGCGAGATAATCACCGCATCGAGTTTGGTGATATTTTCGCGCAGCATCTGTTGGCGGAAATCAGGGCCTGCATCCACGGCTACCGTCACCTCATCGGTCTGAATCAAAATGGAAGTGCGGAGCCTTTTATCACGCGGGTCTTTGGATTGGCACACGGGGCAAGTGCAGCCGATGACAGGCACACCTTGCGAAGTTCCGCTTCCTAAAATAGTGACAATCATATTTTTAGTTTTCTTCAGCATCAAAAATGCCGATGCAAAATAATACTGCAAAAGTAGCGTTTTTTGAGTAAAAACCGTGTTATCTCATAGAATTTCCCTACATTTGCGGCATGAATTTTCTCTCAAAAATAAGAAATAGGGCATTAAGACGCGCATTGGACCAATTCGCCGAAGAAAAGGACTTTGCAAAACTACCTAACACTCAACGGATTAACTCTATTCTCATCATTCTCGATGAAGGTGACAAAAGCATTGTCAAAAATATCGAAAGCAGTGCCAAAGGTCTGTTTGGGGCAGGTCGCTGCGGGTTCATCATCCTTTGTAACCAAATGTCGGACACCATCCTGCAAAGCGACCTCTACACCGAAATCACGCCCAAGGACTTCGGTTTTATGAGCGTGCTGAAACCTGAAAAGCACGAGTACATTAAAAAGTGGCCTTTTAGCAATATGATTATCAACATGGCCGGCAAGGATACCGACATCAGCGACTACATTTGCACTTTGCCTAAGGCTGATTTCAGAATCAGTTTCATGCACAGCGAATACCAGAAAATCTACGACCTGCTCATCGAAAATCCACGTGCCACCGACCCTGTTTCCAACATCCATGTCCTGCACAACTACTTGAAAGCCTTGTCAGGAACACAACCCTAAAATCTTAATTGAAAATGAAACACAATCCATTCAAAGGCACAGGTATTGCCTTAATCACCCCATTCAAAGCCGACCTTTCCGTTGATGTTGATGCTCTGACGAGAATCGTGAACCATGTCATCGAGAATGGTGCGGATTTTTTTGTCGTCTTGGGTACCACTTCCGAGGCTCCTACCCTTATGGCAAATGAAAAAGAACTGGTTATCAACACGATATCAAAGGTTAACAATGGTCGCTTGCCCATCATGCTCGGCATGGGTGGCAACAATACTCAGGCCGTTATCGAGGCCATCAAGGCACAAAACTTTGACGGCATTCATGGCATTCTGAGCGTTGTACCTTATTATAATAAGCCCAACCAGCGCGGCATGAAGGCCCATTTTGAAGCCATCGCCGATGCCAGTCCTGTGCCTGTTGTGGTTTACAACGTACCAGGGCGTGTGGGCGTGAATTTGCAAGCCGCCACCTGCGTGGAATTGGCCCAACATCCCAACATCATCGCCGTGAAAGAGGCTTCGGGTAACTTGCAACAAATCATGGAGATACTGCGCGACAAGCCCGCCGACTTTGACGTGCTTTCGGGTGACGACGGTATCACTCAACCTTTAATGGCTCTTGGCGCACAAGGCGTGATTTCAGTGGCGGCCAATGCTTACACGAATCCATTCAGCCGCATGATGAAGGCCATGAGGGACGGCAGAACTGATGAAGCTCTGCATTTGCATTACGCCATGCTGCGCATGAACCAACTCATCTTTGCCGACGGCAATCCAGCGGGCATCAAGTGTTTGATGAACCAGATGGGCTTGTGCCAGAACGTGTTGCGGTTGCCTTTGGTTTCGGTGAACGAAAAGGTGAAAGAGGAGATTATTATGGAATGGGAACAATTGAAAAAAAATATAATTGAGACGCGATGAATCGCGTCTCTACGAGGTTGAATAATAATTTAAACACCATACAATGAAAACATTACGCTATTTTATCCTGATACTCGCTATCATCGTTTGCGGCAGCGTTTTTGCCCAAAAGAGCCAGCAAGAACTGAAACAACTCATGCAAGAGCGCAACGAGTATTATTTCACTTTCAACCTGAACGGCAATGACGACCTGAACGCCATCGCCCACACCATTTCAGTCGACCGTGTTGACGGCAATGTGGTCACGGCTTACGCCAACAACCAGGAATTTGCCAAATTCCAACAACTTGGCTATGAGGTGACGCTTCAGACACCTCCCTCGATGATAGAGGAAGTCGCCATGTGGGACGGCAACAACCGCGCCGAATACGATTGGGACAGCTACCCGACTTATTCGGCCTACGAGGACATGATGTTTGAATTCCAAACCAACCATCCCGACAAGTGCGAAATCATCACCCTTGGCACCTTGCCTTCCGGCCGCAAAATCATGATTGCCCACCTCCACAATGGCGCACGCGACGGTAAGCCCAAGTTCCTCTACACCAGTACCATCCACGGCGACGAGACCACCGGCTGGATCCTCATGCTCCGCCTCATCGATTATTTGCTTGAGAACCCGAATGAGCCTGAGGTGCAGACCGTGATGAACAACATCGACCTTTACATCGGACCCAACACCAACCCTGACGGCACTTATCACGGCGGCAACAATACGGTATACGGTGCCACCCGCGAAAACGCCAATGGCGTGGACATGAACCGCAACTATGCTGACCCCCACGGCAACCCTCACCCTGACGGAAACCCATACGCAACTGAAACCGAATGGTTTATGCAATTTGCCGAAGAGAACGCCTTTGTCATGGGTGCCAACTATCACGGTGGTGCCGAAGTGATGAACTATCCTTGGGACAACACCTACACGCTCCATGCCGACGATGCCTGGTATCAACTCATCAGCCACGAATACGCCGACCTCACGCATGAGGTGAACTCGAACTACATGACCGACTACAACAACGGCATCACCAACGGTGCCCAATGGTACATGATTGGCGGCGGTCGCCAAGACTACATGAACGGTTATGCCCAATGCCGCGAGCTGACCATAGAATGCTCCAACTCGAAAATGCCCAATGGCAACCAGTTGCCCAATTTCTGGAACTACAACAAGAATTCCATCTTTGCTTTTATGTACCAGTGCATTTATGGCATCCACGGCACCGTAACCGATGCTGCCAACGGACAAGCTCTCAATGCCACCATCACCATTGCCAACCATGATGACCAATACTCCATCGTAGAGAGCCATCTGCCTGCCGGTGACTACCACCGTCCCATCAAAGGCGGCACTTACGATGTGACATACGCTTGCAGCGGCTACTATCCGCAGACTTTCACCATCACGATATCTGACGGCGAAACGGTCATCCAAGACGTTCAACTTGAAGCAGGCGAAGGCATCATCCCTGATTTCAACGCCAACACCACTGATGTTGCCCTTGGCAGCAGCGTCAACTTCACTGACAACACCTGGGGTGCCAACCTCGTCAGTTGGGAATGGACTTTCGAAGGCGGCGAACCGGCCACTTCCAATGCGCAGAATCCGACTGGCATTTCCTATAATACCATCGGCCACTACGATGTCACCCTTACCGTGACCAACAGCGACGGCCAAGCCGAGACCATCGTCAAGCATAACTATATCAATGTGAGCGAGATGTACAACATGCAAAACGGTACGGTCACCACTTGCAACGCCTTGTTCTACGACAACGGCGGCCCGAACGGCAACTACAGCGACAGGAAAAACTACACGATGACCTTCCTGCCTGAGTCGTCGGATGGCATCATCGAGGCTGTTTTTGAAGAATTCTCCTTAGAAGACGGCTATGATTTTCTTTACATCTATGATGGCACTTCCACCTCTGCCCCCTCGCTTGGAGAGTTCTCAGGAACCGACAGTCCCGGCACGGTGACCGCCACCAATTCAGACGGAGCTTTGACCTTCCGCTTCTCCTCCGACTATGGTGTGAATGCCCCTGGATGGAAAGCCCTGATACATTGCCTTGGGACAAGCAATGCGCTTGAGATTGAGGTCTTTGCCGATCCAAGTACCATCATTGAAGGACACACTACACTGCTCAGCATGTATGCCTTTGGCGGCTCTGGCAACTACACTTACCGTTGGGAACCCGCCGACATGGTGGACCATCCAGATGACCCATTCACGAATACCGTCTCGTTGTCAAGCAACCAACTCTACACTGCGACCATAACCGACACCGATGGCAATACCATAAGTGCCACCATCGAGGTAAATGTCATCCCCGATTGCAATGCTTCTGAAAACCAGATGAATAATATCCATATTTACCCCAATCCCAGCCATGGCAGTTTCACCGTCAAAGTGACTGAACCTGTCCATTTCGAACTTTATAATAGCGTAGGCCAACGCATCATTGCAGGCCAAAAGGACGGAGGTCCCATCCTGATCCAAACCCAACAGGGAAAAGGCATCTATTTCCTCCATATCATTGGCGAAAGTGGAAGCAAGGTTGAAAAAATCATCATTGAATAAGGCTCAAAATGAGGTATTTGCAGCGTTTCCTGGTCATCCTTGCCATGACAGTTTGCGGTAGCCTATTGGCCCAAAACAGCCAAAAGGATTTGGAGCAACTCATGCGAAGCCGTGGAGAGTATTTCTTCACCCTCACGGTCGACCAACCCAATGAAATTCAGACTATCAGTGATATTTGCTCCGTGGCCAACACAGACGGAAAGACCGTGATCTGCTACGCCAACCAGAACCAGTACGAGATTTTGCTTTCGAAAGGTTATCAGCCCAAGCTGCAAACTCCACCTTCGATGCTCGAAACGCCCATCATGTGGGATGGCAGCTACCGCGAGGCATACGACTGGGATGCCTATCCGACCTACGAAGCCTACGAAAGCATGATGCAGCAATTTGCCGCCGAACATCCCGAACGCTGTACCTATTTTGAGCTCGGCACCTTGGACAGTGGCCGAAAACTCATGTTTTGCCGCATCAACGATGGACATCCCGAAGGCAAGCCGCGTTTCCTCTACACCTCAACTATGCACGGCGACGAGACCACAGGCTATATGCTGATGCTCCATCTCATTGACGAGCTTTGCACCAGCGATGACGAACGTATCTTGAACTTGGTCAACAACTTGGACATTTTCATCTGTCCCAACACCAACCCTGACGGTACTTACTACAGCAGCAACAGCACCGTTTATGGTGCGCGTCGCAACAATGCCAATGATGTGGAACTCAACCGCCATTATCCCGACTTCGTTGCTGGTCCACATCCTGATGGTGACTGGTGTTATCAGGATGAAACCCAATGGCTTATGAATCTTGCGCAAGACTACAAGTTCACCATGGCCGCCAATTTTCACACCGGTTCCGAAGTGGTGAACTACCCTTGGGACAACCTCACCCAGCCTTCTGCCGACGACGCTTGGTGGGAGATGGTCAGCCGCGAATACGCCGACCTTGTTCATGAAGCCTGCTATGCCACTGACTCGACCTACATGACCTACTTCAACGATGGCATCGTACGCGGTTGCAACTGGTACATGATTAGCGGAGGCCGCCAAGACTATATGAACTACTACCAGCAATGCCGTGAGGTCACCATCGAGCTTTCCCGCGTCTACACACCGAATGCCACACAGATGCCCATGTATTGGAACTTCAACCACAACAGTTTGTTAAGCTATATGGAGCAGTGTCTCAACGGTATACACGGCACCATCACCGACGCCGAAACCGGAGCACCCATTGAGGCCACAGTGAGCATTGTGGGACATGACCATCACGGCTCGGAAGTCAGTTCACATTTGCCCGCGGGCGACTACCACCGTCCCATCAAAGGCGGCACCTACAATGTAACCTATTCCGCTTACGGTTATGAACCACAGACATTTACCATTACCATTAGCGACAACCAAGCCGTGACGCAAAATGTACAACTCTCACCCATCGCCGACACACCTCTGTTGGCCGATTTTGACACCGAGAGGGAATTGGTCACGGTAGGGTTACCTGTCAGGTTTAACGACCTCAGCAAAGGCTTGCGCATTGTGAATTGGGAATGGCAGTTTGAAGGCGGCACCCCTGCCACCTCCACTGAGCGCAATCCCATCGTGGTTTACGAAACACCAGGATTGTTCGATGTCAAACTCACCGTCACCGATGCTAATGGACAAACCCATACCATCACCAAAAACGAGTTGATGGATGTGTATCACGCCATCCCCATCCACAACGGCGACATGACACTTACTGATTGTCGAGGGCTATTTCTCCCCTCCGGTGGCGACTGCGGACATTACAAAGGCAATGAAAACTACAAGCTGACCTTGCGTCCGGAAAACAGCGACCAAAAAATCAGCATCAATTTCCTCAAGTTCAAAACCCAACCTAATGCCGATGTACTTTCTGTCTATGACGGTGCCAGCATAAACTGCCCACTCATCGGCAGTTTTTCAGGCTCGGAACTCCCTGACAGCATTATCGCAACCAATCCCTTAGGTGCCTTGACTTTCACCTTCAGTTCCGACATGTACATCAACTTTTTCGGCTGGGTAGCCACGGTGACCTGTATCGGTGGAGAGGCAATAGATGAAAAGGATTCAGCAACCGCAAAAATCTATCCTAACCCTTGCAAAAACAGCTTTACCATTGAATCCAACAGCAGGGCGGATTATGCGCTTTACGATGCACTCGGTCAGTGCGTGCTTTCAGGCAAAACCGAGGGCAAAACGCAAATCGAAGCCAGCGGCCTGACGCAAGGAATCTACTTACTGCATCTTTGGAACGAAAGCGGTAGTCACGTCGAAAAACTCGTCATTGAAAAATAATAACGAAAACCTCTCGTTAATAACCCAAAAATGAGTAATTTTGCAGCCCGATGAAAAATAGGCTTTTGATATTGGCAATTTTGGGTCTTGTAGCCTTCACTTCGTGCGATGATTTCAACCGCATGGTGAAAAGCACCGACAATGAGATGAAGTACGAAGTGGCCGTAGACTACTATGAACGAGGCGATTACAATCACGCTTTGCAGTTGTTCGACCTGCTTCAGGCCTCGTTCCGCAACACCCCGAGAGGCGAGTCCATCACTTACAAGACCGCGCAATGTTACTATTATCAGAACGACTACGAAATTGCCAGTTACTACTATAACCGCTTCGTGCAAACCTACCCCTTCTCCAAAAATGCCGAGAAAGCGGCTTACATGAGTGCCTATTGCAGTTACATGCTTTCGCCTGAGCCGGGATTAGACCAGACCAGTACGTACACTGCCATCAAGCAATTGAAGGATTTCGCCGAAAAATATCCCAAAAGCGACAGCCTGAGCCGCGTCAATGCCCTGCTGACCGACCTCAACGACAAGCTGGAGGAGAAAGACTACAATGTCTGCCGACTCTATTACCGCATGGAAAACTACAGCGCGGCCATCACCTCGTTTGAGAACATGCTGAAGAAATACCCCAACACCTTGCACCGCGAGGAGATTCTGTTCGACATGGCGAAGACCTATTACGACTATGCCGAAAACAGCATCACCGAGAAGCAGCGCGAGCGTTACGAATCCTGCGTCGAGCAGTGCAACACGCTTTCCTATCTCTATCCCGACAGCAAATATCTGCCAGACGCTCAAGGCATTGCCAACAAAGCAAGAAAGAAATTAGAAAACATAAAATAACCATGGATTTCAAGAAGATTAAGACCGAAACGACGGTGGTCACCCGTCAGAAAGACCAGTTCTACAAAGGCACAGGCAACATTTATGAGACCGTCGCCATCCTTTCCATCAGGGCTAACCAGATTGCCTCGGAAATGAAGGCCGAACTCAACGAGAAGATTGAATCTTTTGCCTCGGCCACCAACGACAGCCTCGAAGAAGTGTTTGAAAACAAGGAGCAGATCGAAATCGCCAAGTTCTACGAACGCCTTCCCAAGCCCACTTTGATTGCCATCCACGAATTTCTGAACGATCAGATTTATTTCCGCAATCCTGCCAAAGAGAACCAAGAGGCCTTTTAATCCGTGACAAAGAAGGGAGACGCCATGAAAAAGACCTTGACGACACTGTTGATCCTCTTCGGATGCCTTCTGAGCGCAAGCAGTTTGCAATCGCAGGAGCTGCAATGCGATGTCCGCGTCATTTCGAACAAGGTGGAAGGCAGCGACAAAACCATCTTCCAAAACCTGCAAAACTCCCTTTACGAGTTCATCAACAACACCAAATTCACGGAAATCAACTTCAAGCAGGCCGAGAAAATCGAATGCTCGATGCTTGTGGATGTGAAGAGCAGAGATAATAATTACTTCTCGGCTGAAATCAACTTGGCACTGCGTCGCCCTGTCTACAAGTCGAACTACAGCACGCCCTTGTTCAACTACATCGACCGAAAGTTCTATTTCGAATACACCGACGGCCAGGCCCTCGATTTCAACCCCAATACTTTCATCAACGACATCACCAGTACCATAGGCTTCTACGTTTATGTTTTCTTGGGCTTGGACTTCGACTCCTTCTCACCCAATGGCGGCGACCCGTTTTTTGCCATTGCTGAAAACATAGCCAAAACAGCACCTCAGCCTTCGGACCCAAAAGCTGACAATGGTTGGAGCACCACAGGCAGGCAAAACCGTTACGCCCTCATCAACGAAATCAACAATGCCACCTATCAGCCCTTGCGCCAGTTCATTTACGACTATCACCGCCAGGGACTCGACGTGATGTCAGAAAAGCAGGAACAAGGCCGCGAAGCCATCCTCGGTGCTATTATGCAGCTGAGAAATGTCTACGAGCGCAACTCCATGAGCTATTTCCTGCAACTTCTCGTTGAAAGCAAACGCGACGAAATCATCCAAGTCTTCTCGCAAGGCGACATGAAAGTCAGGACCGAGGCCGCCAACGTCATGAAAGCCATCGACCCCTCGCAATCGTCGAGATACGATGAAATGTTGCAAAACAAAGGCTATTAACAAGTCTTTCCTTTATGCTCAAACAACTGCACATCAGTAATTATGCCTTGATTGACGAACTGAGTGTCAGTTTTGAGTCAGGTTTCAATGTCATTACAGGCGAAACAGGCGCGGGCAAGTCCATCTTGCTTGGTGCCTTGGGTTTTGCCTTGGGCGACCGTGCCGACACCAACGTGCTTTACGACAAGGACAAGAAATGTGTGGTGGAAGCCCAGTTTGCGCTCAATGACGAGAACCTGAGACCCTTATTTGAGACAAACGACCTTGATTTTGAGACCGAGTGCATTTTCCGCCGCGAACTCAACCCGCAGAAGAAAAGCCGTGCCTTCATCAACGATACGCCTGTGGCTTTGCAGACGATGAAAGAAATCGGAAGCCAATTGGTTGACATCCACTCACAACACGACTCCCTCCTGCTCACAGATGCCGATTTTCAGTTGAAACTCTTGGACGAAATCGCTCAAAACAGCAACCATCTTGCTGATTACCAAACGGAATACGGCCACTACAACACCCTCAAGCGGAAGTTGAACGAGCTGAAAGAGATGGCGACCAAAAACACCGCCGAAAACGACTACCTGAAATTCCAGTTGGACGAACTCGACAAGGCCGATTTGAAAGAAGACGAATATGCTGACATCGAGCAGACCCTCAGCGTGATGGAGAATGCCGAGGAAATCAAGACCTTGCTCGTTACCGCCAATGGTCTGCTGGATGACTCGGAGAATGCCATTTTGGGGCAAGTCAATGCGTTGTCTTCTGCCCTTTCGCGTCTGAAACACCTCTTGCCTGACACGGAAAACCTGCAAGACCGCATCGAGAACCTGAAAGTGGAGCTGAAAGACATCGCCTACGACCTACGCCGCAAGGAAGACGAGACCCAATTCGACGAAGGGCAGCTGCAAAGCCTTCAAGAACGCTACGACCTGCTCAGCCGCCTGATGATGAAGCACCGCGTCGGCAGTTTTGAAGAGCTCATCGCCTTGCGCGACAGCCTGAAGGAAAAAGTGAATGCCTTCGAGAACATCGACGAGGCCATTGCCCAAGCCGAAAAGGAGCTGAAAGCCAGCGAGAAACAACTATCCAGCCTTGCCAAAGCCCTACACGACAAACGTTGCCAAGCCGCAGTGGCTTTTGGCGAGAAAGTCATGGTATTGGTACGGCAGTTGGCCATGCCGTTTGCACAGTTCCAAGTCAGCGTGGAGCGTCAGGAAAGCTTTGGTAGCAAAGGCAGTGATGAAATCCGTTTCCTCTTCTCCGCCAACAAAGGCATTGACCCCGACGACATCCGTCGTGTGGCCTCGGGCGGCGAGTTATCAAGATTGATGCTCTCCATCAAGAGCGCCGTTTCGAGCTACAACTACATCCCCACCCTCATCTTCGACGAAATCGACACAGGCGTTTCGGGCGAAGTGGCGGCCAAAATCGGAGGCATCATGCGGCAGATGGGCAATGCGTTGCAACTCATCTCCATCACCCACCTGCCCCAAGTGGCCAGCCAAGCCGAGCACCATTACTTCATCTACAAGGACAACGAAGGCGAACGCACGCAATCGCACATTCGCCTGTTGGATTCCAAGGAGCGCATCCAGGAAATCGCTAAGATGCTCAGCAATGACCAAGTCACGCCTGAAGCGATAAAGGCTGCTGAAGTACTTTTAAAATAATAATTCCGTTTCATACAATATTTTTCCTGTTTTGCTGTTAAAATAGCGAATATCGATATTGTATCATCAAAACACCCATCCAATGAAAAAGATTATTTTGATTGCCATCGCTGTCATGATGGTATTAGTAAGCTGCAAAAAAGAGCCCAAAGCTAACGACAACCCAAGAGCTGACATCCAATTGACCAATACCGAGAGACAGTTGGTCAGCGACAACAACGACTTCGCCTTCAACCTTTTCCGCACTGCACAAAACGAGGGGAGCCAAATCATTTCGCCACTGAGCATCACCTACTCGTTGGGAATGCTCAACAACGGAGCTGTCGGCCAAACCCAACAGGAAATCAATACCGTACTTGGTTTTGGCGACACTGGAGCGGATGCCATCAATGACTTCTGCAAAAAGATGCTTACCGAGGCACCTTCCCTCGATAAAATGACCAAGGTGATGATTGCCAACACCATCTTTGTCAACAGTGGCCAAGGCTACGAGCTGAAACCTCCTTTCGTGGAAAAAGCCAACACCTATTACGATGCCAAGCCCGAATCGCGCGACTTCAAAGACGGCCGTACACTCGATGTCATCAACCAATGGGCCAGCGACCACACCGAACAAATGATCAAGAAAGCCCTTGAGGAAAACGAATTCGATCCCGAGGCGGTGAGTTATCTGCTCAATGCCATCTATTTCAAAGGTGAATGGAGCATGAAATTCAAAAAGAACGAGACCAAGGATGAGCCCTTCAACAATGGCGACAAGGTGCCGATGATGCATCAGGAATGTGAACTCTCCTATGCTGACAACGACACCTACCAATCACTCAACCTGCCCTACGGCAACGGTGCCTATTGCATGGCCGTCATGCTGCCACACGAAGGCAAGACCACAGATGACATCCTTAGCCAATTGTACGGACAAAGCTGGAATGATAACCTCCATCAGATGTACACCCACATCGTCGACGTAAAACTTCCCCGTTTCGAGACCAACACCAACTTGAATTTGGTGGAAATCATGTCAAGACTTGGTATGCCGACTGCTTTTGCCCCCAACCAAGCCCAATTCGACGAGTTTTGCAACGTTCCCACTTATATCGAACTCATGAAACAAGTGGCCAAAATAAAATTGGATGAAAAAGGCACTGAGGCTGCTGCAGTTACGGTAACAGGCATGACCACCACTTCTGTTGGAGAAGAGCCAGAGCTGCCCTACGCCGTGTTTCACGCCGATCGTAGCTTTCTCTATGTAATCAGCGAGCAATCAACAGGGGCCATTTTCTTCATCGGAAAATACACAGGAAAATAATCCAAACAACGACAAAACAGAAAACCGCTGCCCAACTTGACAGCGGTTTTTTATTATGTAAACCAAAAGGTTATTCCTCTTTCCCAACAGCATTCTTCATAATGCCGATCTTGGAACTACATCCCCACCCTCATCTTCGACGAAATCGACACGGGCGTTTCGGGCGAAGTGGCGGCCAAAATCGGAGGCATCATGCGGCAGATGGGCAATGCGTTGCAACTCATCTCCATCACCCACCTGCCCCAAGTGGCCAGCCAAGCCGAGCACCATTACTTCATCTACAAGGACAACGAAGGCGAACGCACGCAATCGCACATTCGCGTGTTGAATGCCGATGAACGTATCACCGAAATCGCCAAGATGCTCAGTAATGACCGCATAACGCCAGAGGCATTACGAGCGGCGGAAGTGCTGTTGCAAAGGTGAATAGCACTTCGATAAACACCCAAAAACCAGTCTTTTGGAACTTCGTTTGGAAGGTTGTTTCAGGCAATATGGAAGCGAAAAGTAAATCAAGAGTTAAGTGATGACAGCCAATAGAAATTCAGCCAAAATCGATAAAAAATGTTGATTTTGGCTAAATTATCCGAATAGCGAATCAAGTGTAACTATATCATTTACATGGATTTTATGCTTTGATTCAGTCACTCCGAACGATGTTACAAGAGCAACATAAATCGAATGGCTCGGCTTGTGGATTTTGGAATTTCTTACAGCAGATATTTGCCTTGTAATCTCCTCAACATCTTCGTTAGATAGGGTGTATTTGCCTTCCGAGAACTTCATTTCGCAGATATAGTCGGCTCGTTCAGCGGTTGCAGGGATGATGAGGTCTACTTGTACACCTTCATCGGCTGGTGTGGTACCTCTCCAACTGAAAGGAGTAGCATATTCCTTGATTCTGAGTGCATTGGCAAGTTGGGGCATGTGTTCAATGACCAATAATTCGAAGGTGTTGCCTGCCCAAGTATAGAAAGGCTTGCTCCGCTGTACAGAACGCCAAGAAGTGAAGTCGGAATTTTCGACAAAGCGTAGGTAAAACAGGGTGAAAAAATCGATAAGCTGATAAACCGTCTGCTTCCTCGAACCTCCATAAAGGGTATAACTCCTGATGATGCCTGAATCCATCAGATTTTCAAGAATGTCAGTGAAGGTTCCGCCTCCCTTTTTGTCAACCGCTTTGAGAAGTTCTGTCCGCGTCATTCCATAGAATCTCTTGCCAAGCTGACGGATGACATCAATATAGATTTCAGAGCTTGAATAAAGCCCTGTGTAAACATCCTTGAACTCTTGGCGGGCTTTGTCCTTGTCGAAATAGGTGGCGTTGATGTTGTCGGCCATTGTCCTGTCGGGTCGGATGCTATCCATATAATAAGGCACTCCCCCGATGACCATGTAAGTGAGGGCAATTTCATACCTTGACAAATGGAAGCCTCGTTTGATCCAGTATCTTTCGCATTCTTCGAGGGTGAAAGGTTTGAGGAATATGGACTCGGTTATTCTTCCATACAGGCCACCATAATCGCGCATGACATTGTCAACCATCCAGCTGGTGGCCGAGCCACATACGATGAGGAAGATGTCCTTGCGCTTTCTTGCCCATGAATTCCAAAAGTGTCCAAGCTCTTCCAATAGTTCTGACGACTGGGGGCCCGCCAACCAAGGTAATTCGTCGATAAATATGACTTTGCGTGGGGCACGCTTCCGCTGCAGCAACTTTTTCAGAAGCCCCAAAGCCTCCATCCAACTGGTGGGAGCCGGATTCCCTTCTTTTGGAAGTCCATATTCCTGAAGGCTGTTGTAAAAGTGCGCCAGTTGTTTCTGTCTGTACGACTCCACCTTCTCAGGATTGTCCTTGTCAATCTTTTGGTAAATGCCGACGGCCATGAAAGAAATCTTTTCCCCAAAGGCTTCCTCTATGAGAAACGATTTGCCGACACGACGCCGACCGTATATGGCCAAGAACTCAGAACGCTCTGATTCGTAAAGCCTTGAGATGGTGTCGAGTTCTTCTTCTCTTCCGATAACTGTGGATGGGTTCATTTTGATGCTAATTTATTGCTGCAAAGATAAATAAATCTTTTTATATAGCTTAGAAATTCAGCCAAAATCACGAATTTTTTCGCATTTTGGCTGAATTTCTATCCTTGAAGAGGTTTTCATCTTGCGGGGAGAGATTTTTAATTGAGTTTGATGGATTTTGACTAAAAATGATGCAATGGACACAATGAGACGCATTCAATGCGTCTCTACAAACGAAACGTATGATAATCATTACGCCCAATTGCTGGCCTCGGAATTGCTGTTCAAGAACGATTACGCCCAAACCAACCGCACGGAATTGTTGCAGGCCGTGGAGTATTTCGATTCGTTGTTGGTAATGACGGATGGAGTGGACACTTTGATTTTACAAATGATGACACTGATCAAAAATATGCAACAAAGACTTTGCATGACATTGCCCTTTGCGAAGGCGATACACTGAAAGCCAACCAATATGTCCAATTCATCATAGAAGATGTGGACGCAGCAGTTGAAAACCAGGCGCAAGTCGCGAAACTAAACGACCTGTTCCAGAACTACCTGCAGGAGAAACAAGAGGCGGTTTCGCTCCGTGAACGGAGAAAGGCGGTGAGGACGGCACTCGCTGTGGTGTTGCCTATGGTGGTGGTGCTGGCGGCTGTGGTGGTCATTCTGATGCGGCGCAGAAGCAAAAAACGCATGGCAGCGCAAGAAGTCGAGGCGTCGCAGCGCTTAACCGAGGCATCGCAGCGCTTAACCGAGGCATCGCAGCGGCACGATGAAGAGCAACGCGAACTGCAAACCAAGGTGGAACAGGCCGCACAACACACAAGGGAGATATTGCAGCAGCGCGTCGCGGACATCTATCAATCCAATAACAAGAACAGGTTGCAGCGCATCCTCGAAGCCGTTGACGACACTTATCCGCAGATTGTGGCAAGACTGAAGTCGGAGCACCCCGAATTGAACGAAACGGAGCGGCATATCCTCCTTTTGAGTTTCCTCCACTTCCGCATCAAGGAGGAGGCCGATTTGCTCGGATTGAGCGAAAACACGGTGGGAAAATACCGCTCCAACCTCGGAAAAACCCTCGGAAAAGACCCGATTTCCGACTGGGTTTGACAAGAAAAACTTGTAATAGGTTTTTTGTAATCTGTTGTATTTCTATTTGTTGTAAAAAATTTTTGCGACAAAAACTTGTAATGGCCCTCTGAACCTGAAAAAACAGCGATTTTTTGTTATAGTTTTGCAGAAAAGTTGTGCAAAACAAATCCATCATTAAAATCTAACGAATATGAAACACGTAAAAATTTTCGCCCTGCTGGCGCTCCTGATGATAGCTGGAAGTAATTTGCAAGCCCAGCTTCGCATTGATTGGCAACAATGTTATGGAGGATTAGGAATTGATGAACCAGCCAAATTTCTACCTAAAGATGATGGCTACATCATTTTGGGAGTCTCTGATTTAGGGAGCGGCATGATTGCTTGCGGTGACCAAGGCTCAACAGGGGCTTGGGTCATAGAAATTGACGAGAATCATGAAATCGTCAATCAAGACTGTTTCCAAGGCTATCATGGCATCTTGAAAGCAAAGGACATGGACGGATACTATTTTTATGGGAAGAAGGTTTTCCCTTCAACTGGAAATTCAGGAATTTTGGCTGTTAGAACGGATGATAATCTCAATATCATTTGGGAACGCACTTTGGGCTGCGAGGAACACTATTTCCCATACAGCGTTCATGGAGTTGTCACCGATGACGGCGGCATTGTTTGTACCACGGGCAAAGGTTTTTGGGCATGTGGAGATGCCAGTCAATTTTTTGGCAGTACAGATTTTTGGGTCGTAAAATTAGACAAAAATGGTGAATTGGAATGGGAAACGACTTTAGGAACAAGTGGAGATGAAATGGATGACAGAGTTGCTATTGCTGAAGATGGCGGTTTATATGTTTTTGGAGATGCGGCTAACCAATCGGGGAATGGTAATATAGAGAGTTGTGCCCGACCTGGAGGATATGCTGATGGAATACTCGTCAAGATGAATGCCAATGGCGAGGTGGAATGGAATCGTTGCAATGGAGGGGACAAGCATGATTCATTTTCCAATGTGATAGAGCTACCTGACGGTTATTTGTTTGGAGGGCATTCTTCGTCATCGGGCGGTGATCTTCAAGGCGCAGGGTATCATCCCGGGCATTGGTATGGTCAATCTTGGATGCCTTTGACTTCCGACATTTGGCTGCTGCGTACGGATTTGGATGGCAATGTATTATGGAGCAAGTGCTATGGCGGCACGAAAGACGAACAGATTGTCAAAGTCTTCCTGAATGAGGATGGAGGCTTTACCGTTTTTGGAACCACCATGTCATTGGATGGCGACTCCCAAAGTGCAAATAACCTTAAGCCCGCTTGGAATCTCGAAATTGGAAACAAGTTGTGGGTTTTCCGCACTGACAGCAACGGCAACCTGCTTTGGGAAAGAGCCATAGGCACTCAAACAGAGTCTCATGAGTATCTTGCAGATGTTATTAAGCATAATGATAGAGAATACATGCTTCTTGCAGAGTGTGGAAGTTCGGGAGGCGAAATGCCTTGTGGCGACTATAACTGCACAAACGATACGGCCTATTTGATGAACTCTTATAGTAACTATTGGGTGCTTCATATTACTGACACAGTGGATTACACCACCTTGCAGGTGCCGGAACGGCCACTACCAGAGGAAAGAGCGATATTTGTTTATCCCAATCCAGCGAATGGCAAAGTTACGATAGAGGGTGTTGAGGCTGAGGAGGTTTGGGTTTATAATGCTTGGGGGCAAGTGGTGAAGAAGGTGCAGAACTCTAATGATGTGAGTTTGGAGGGATTGGCGGAAGGGGTTTATTTGGTGAGGATTAAGGATAAGGAAGGGAGAATCTTTTTGGAGAAGGTGATGGTGAGGTAGTGTTTTTTTTCGTGCTATCGTTATACGTGCTAACGTGCTATCGGGATTATGAAGGAAGGAGATAACAAGGAAGTATTAACCAATTAAATAAATGAACTATGAAAAGAAAAGAATTATTTGCAATGGCAGTTGCAATCGTTCTCTTATGCCTAAACTCATGTGTGTATGAGCCGTATTTCATCGATGACTATTACATCTTGAACAATACATCAAATCCGATAAAATATGTTTTTGACGGGATGCAGACGGATTCCGTTATCCAACCCAATGAAAAAGTTTTCATCTATGAACAACGAATGGACAGAGAGCCTTCACCTTTCGATAACGATGAAGTTAATCTTTACTTTTCGGCTTGTGCTTTTGCTACAATTCGGTTTAATGACAGTGTGTTTGTCACCTATCATGTTGAGGACTCCTTTGCCAAAAGCACTTTGTTGAAGTCGTGTTGGGAAATCACGAAGCAACATAAGACTATGGGCAGTTCCACACACGAAGTGCTTTACAGCATCGATGAGCAAGACTATCAGAATGCCCTCATTCAACTTGACTATTGAATTGTTTAAAACAAATTGAATGACATTATTATTGAAGCCTTTTCGTTATTCGTGCTATCGTGCTATCGGGATTACGATGGGAGGAGATAAAAGACAAAAGGAAGTATTAACTATTAAATAATTGAACTATGAAAAGATTGGTATTATTTGCAATGGCATTGGCGGCGGTTTGCGTTATGCCGTCGTGCAACAAGGAACGCACAGGGATCACTTTTGGCGATTACACGGGTATGATTGTCACATCATACGACACCGTAAGTATGCTGCACACTTCAGATTTCTCCGACCAATGGTCATATCTTGTGGATTTGAATGGAGATGGAAAAAATAACATTCGGCTTTATACCAGCGTGTCTGCTAATGGGTTGTCTGTGTCTGCAATCGATTGCCTTAATGATGACGAAATAAAAATTATATGCAAGGAGGTCGAGAAAAAACTTTACCTTCACAGCGACACAACATATTGGCAAACAGGGGATACAACACATGTTACCATTACACAGATTTATACTTTCCATAAGATTGATGAAGCTGACGTTGTGGAACATAATGAGACTGTATCTATTCCGCAAGCGTACGATGACGGTGATTTGTTCATACTAAACAAGAACTCTTTTCCAGAATTTGTTACACTGTATAAGCGTGCTACAGAAAGTAATTATACAGCTTATTCGGCAGACCCCTATAAACAAACTCATTATCACACAGTTTATAAGAATGACTATGACCGCTTCCCATTAGATGAGGAAAAATACATTGGATTCAGATTTACGGATGCCGACAGATTCCGTTACGGTTGGATGAAAATCAAGCTGTATAATAACGAGGGAAACTACTTTGTGAAGCTTTTGGAGACTGCGATACAGGAATGAATTGGAATGGTTTGCAATTAACTTCGATGGATGCTGAGCAATTGTTTTTTCGTTATGCGTGCTAACGACGGACTCCCCCTAGCCCCCTCTTAGAGGGGGAACTTCCGGACGCGAAGAATGAGACTTATAGGACAAATAAGACTAATAAAATCATTAGAATAATGAGAACAACAAGAATTTTGACCCTACTAGCGCTCCTGCTGATAGCGGGAGGCACAATGAAAGCCCAACTTCGCATTGATTGGCAGCAATGCTATGGAGGATTGGGAATTGATGAACCAGCAGGATTTGCCTCAACAAACGATGGTTT
The DNA here is from genome assembly GCA_016285355.1 of Bacteroidales bacterium. The sequence goes on along the minus strand of JAEEQP010000061.1, from coordinate 1,373 downwards.
CATTATTGAAGGATGGTCTGAATTGGGGAGTGGAATGGTTTCATGCGGTACGCAAGGCATTAATGGGACATGGACAATTAGGATTGACGAAAATCTGAATATCGTTAACCAGGAATGCAACCAAGATTGCCGGTATCATGGCATTTTTAATGCAAAGGACAATGATAATGAATACTACTATTTTGGGAAAAAAGGTTTTCCAGCGACAGGAAATGCAGGACTAGCAATTATGCGGGGAGATGGCGAACTGAATGTCATTTGGGAACGCCTTTTGGGCTGTGAAGACCACTTTTTCCCTTATTCATTGAGTGGGGTTGCCACTGATGACGGCGGTGTTGTTTGCACTGCAATACATGGAGAATGGGCATGTGGCGATGTTAGCCAGTATTATGGCAGTTCGGATATTTGGGTTGTAAAATTGGACAAAAATGGTAATCTGGAGTGGGAAACAACCATAGGAACCGATGGAAGCGAAGGCGATGCCACTATTGCTACCGCTAAAGATGGAGGATTATATATTGTTTGTGATGCAGATAACCAATTCGTAAGCGGTAGCATAGAGAGTTGTGTTCATTCTGGCGGATATACTGATGGCATATTGGTCAAGATGAATACCAATGGTGAAGTGGAATGGAACCGTTGCTATGGAGGGAACAAGAATGATTCATTTTCCAATGTCATAGAACTTCCAGATGGCTATCTGTTGGGAGGAATCTCGTCATCATCTGATGGTGACCTTCAAGGCGCAGGGTATCATCCTGGGCATTGGTATGGACAACCTCACATGCCTTTGACTTCTGATATTTGGCTGCTGCGCACAGATTTGGATGGCAATGTACTTTGGAGCAAGTGCTATGGCGGCACAAAAGACGAACAGATTGTCAAAGTCTTCTTGACTGAGGATGGAGGCTTTACTGTTTTTGGAACCACCATGTCATTAGACGGTGATTCGCAAAGCGCCAACAATTTGAAGCCTGCTTGGAATCTTGAAATTGGAAACAAGTTGTGGGTTTTCCGCACTGACAGCAACGGCAACCTGCTTTGGGAAAGAGCCATAGGCACACAAACAGAATCTCATGAGTATTTAGAAGATGTGATCAAGCACAGTGATAGAGAATACACTATCCTCGGACAGGCTGACAGTTCGGGTGGTGAAATGCCTTGCGGCGACTACGATTGTACAAACGACACAGCCTATTTAATGAACTCCTATAGTAACTATTGGGTGCTTCATGTTACTGACACGGTGGATTACACCACCTTGCAGGTGCCGGAACGGCCACTACCAGAGGAAAGAGCGATATTTGTTTATCCCAATCCAGCGAATGGCAAAGTTACGATAGAGGGTGTTGAGGCTGAGGAGGTTTGGGTTT
>JAEEQP010000093.1 GCA_016285355.1 Bacteroidales bacterium | reverse complement strand
ATGAATGTAAAATTACGGAAAATGATTATTTTTGCACTTTAAACCAATCGACCATGTCAAATGCCATCACCATACTAAACCGAGATGAAGACCACCGCGTGGTGGAAGCCATACGGCAGGCTGAGCTCAACACCTCGGGCGAGATCAAAGTGCATATCGAGAACCATTGTCGAGGCGACGTCGAAGAACGCAGCCTTTATGTCTTCAACCGCCTGAAGCTCAACGAAACCCAACTGCGCAACGGCGTGCTCATCTACCTTGCCGTCAAGGACCGCAAATTCGCTATCCTTGGCGACGAAGGCATCAACAACGTGGTGGAAGAAGGCTTTTGGAACGACGTGAAAGACCTGATGCAGAGCCGTTTCAAAGAAAACCGTTTCGCTGAGGGACTTGAGGAAGGCATCATGCGCTGTGGAGAGAAACTCAAGGCTTTTTTCCCTTATCAATCAGACGATACCAATGAAATCCCCGATGACATATCCTATGAGAACAACTGACAGACATAAACTCACCCTCTTTCTAGGGCTGCTTCTTGTTTTACTCTGCCTGGGCGCAACCGTGAGAGCCCAAATGCCGAGTCCGCCCAACCCGCCGCGCTTGGTGAACGACTATACGGGTACACTGACCGCCCACCAAGTCAATGTTTTGGAACACAAACTCGTGGCTTATAACGACAGCACTTCCACCCAGATTCTCGTCCTTCTCGTCAATGATCTACAAGGTTACAGTGTCGAACAATATGCCACTGAAATCGGCCACAGTTGGGGTGTGGGTCAAAAAGGCAAGAACAACGGTGTGGTCATTCTCGTGAAGCCTAAGAAGGGTAGCGAGCGAGGCCAAGCGAACATCAGCCCTGGCTACGGCATGGAGGAATATGTGACTGATGCCACTGCCAAGCGCATCATCGAGTATGAAATGATTCCCGCATTTAAGGAAGACGACTACTACACGGGCATCGACAATGCCGTCAATGTGATCATGGACCTTTGCTCGGGCAAGTTCACCCAAGACGAATACGCCGACGGTGGCAAGCCTATTCCCTTTTGGCTCATCCTCATCTTCATCATTGCGCTCATCCTCATCTTCCGTTCAGGCAACGGCAATCAGAACTATTCCGGTGGCGGTACCCGCACCATTTGGATTCCTATGGGCGGAGGCGGCTTCGGAGGCGGTGGCTTTGGTGGTGGTGGCAGCTTCGGCGGTGGTGGTTTTGGCGGCTTCGGAGGAGGCGGCTTTGGTGGAGGCGGAGCCTCAGGGAGTTGGTAGTTATCAGTTTGGAGTTAATAGTTTGGAGTTGTAGGGCTGTCTTCGCATGGCAGACAAACAATTTTGAATTTTGAATATTAAATCTTGAATTAGTAAATGTCGGAACCCATCATAGAAATCAAACACGCATCTATCTTCCAGCGGGAGAACCTCGTCCTTTCCGATGTCAACCTGACGCTGAACAAGGGCGAGTTCATTTATCTCATCGGTCGCACGGGAAGCGGAAAATCCTCCTTACTTAAGACATTGTACGGCGAGTTACCAGCCCGCGATGGCATTGTGCGCGTGGCTGGCTACGACCTCACCCAACTCAAGAAGAAAGACATCCCCTACCTACGCCGCAAGATTGGCATCGTATTTCAAGACTTCCAGCTACTCTTCGACCGCAGTGTGGAAAAAAACCTGGAGTTTGTACTGGGTGCCACAGGCTGGACCGACAAGACTGAAATTTCGCGCCGCATCGACGAGGTATTAGCCAAGGTAGGACTGAGCGACAAGCGCAAAAGCATGCCGCACCAGATGTCGGGCGGCGAACAGCAAGGTGTCGCCATCGCCCGCGCTCTACTCAACGACCCCGATGTCATCATTGCTGACGAGCCCACCGGCAACCTCGACCCAGACACGACCCTTGAGGTGATGAAACTTATGCGTCGAATCAGTGAAAATGGCACTGCCGTACTGATGGCCACACACAACTATACTTTGATGCAGAAATATCCCTCCCGTATCGCAAGTTGCAAGAATGGGACGGTGATTTGTTCTGAAATGGAGTGATTTTTAAGCTATAAGCTATAAGCCGTAAGCGGTAAGCATAAACCCCAGCCTGGCTTATGGCTTACGGCTTAAAGCTTATGGTTTCCACAATTTTACACGCATTTGCCTTATTGTCATACAACTGCTGCATTTGCGCATCGCGTTCCTCAATGTCCTCCTCTGTAAAATCCTCCTCCATCAGTCGCTTGATTTCAGCAATCATTTGCTCGGGCTCGTCGGCCACCACACAAAGAGCATCCAGAGAAGTGCCTTTCACCATGTCGGAATTGACCAGACAGAATCGTCCGTTGTAAAGTGCATTCAACAGCTTCAATTTCAAACCCGTTGGCTGATTCGTCACCAAAATGTTCACCTGAGCCTGCCGCAACAAGTCGATCATCTCGGCGTCATCGGGATTGGCTACGATCGTCACATTGCTGTATTTTTCAGCCAATTTCACCAATTTATCAGAAGGATTCAAGCCCGAAACAATACAATGCAGATCAAGTTCAGAAAACACATTCTCTATCAGCCACTCGGCAGCATCTTCATTTTCACGAACTGAAAGGTTGCCGTGATACAAAACATAGTCTCCTCTACCCGTCTCAGAGCACACTGAGTCGGCAGAATTAAAACCAGGTACAACGATAACATTCTGATAGCGTTTGCTGAAATAATCCGCGTCTTTCTGCGAGATGGCAAAAATACCAGCCGCCTTTTTCAAAACAGGCTCATACCTTTTTAGTTTCCAGGCTTCAGCACGATAGAAAAGCCTTTTCCAACCGCAGCGTTCCGCCTCGCCCAATCCATTGTAATAATCGTGTTCCACATTGTGGGCACGGACATAGATTTTCCTGTGCTTCAGACGTTTGTCAAGTAGAATTGCAGTGGTATGCAAACCCTCACAAAGAATGGGATAGTTGTCTTTCAGCAAGTCTTGAACCAAAGCCTCGGAACGGCGGGAATTAACGATGAAAGGCGTAAGGCTCAGTTGTTTGGCAAAGGAAGTGTCGCGTTTGTAGTACTTCACCTCATGGCAGCGCTTCAGAATTTCCTGCTCGCCGCGACCATACTCAAAACAATGCAGATGCACCTTCACACCTGATTCCGAAAGCGCCTTCACCCGATAGAACACATCAATGACTCCTCCATAATTGGCTGGATATGGCACATCGAAAGCGATGACATGTAGGTGATAATCAGTATCATTCATAATGTTTGTAGATTTCAAGTAGTTTTTGTTCCTCATTCTCCCAGCACAAATCCCGTGCCGCAACTTGTAAATTCTGCTCCCATTTTTCTCTTCTTGCCTCGTCAGCCAAGGCTTCCCGAATAGTGGTGGCTATGGTTTCAGGCAAATGATTCTCGATGAACAAACCGAGGTCATATTGCCTAATAACCTTTTCTATTTCCGTCAGATGAGAGGCCACTATTGGCACGCCTGCCTGAATGAAGTCGAACAATTTATTAGGCAAGCTGAAGCGGTAGTTGAGGTTGGTATCCTTGTCGAGGCAGAAACCCAACTCGGCAAGTTGTGTATAGGCCATCATCTGCTGGTAAGGCATCCTTGGGAAGAAGCGCACGCGGTCGGTAATGTTCATATCTTCAACCATCTGCTTCAAGACAGGCAACACATCGCCGCCGCCGATAATCATCAGGTAACAGTCATCCAAGAGCGACATCGCCTGCACCAATTCCTCAGCTCCACGCTGTATGTTGATGCCCGAGCCTTGCAGCACCAAGAGATGTTTGTCTGTCGGTAGACCCAAAGCAAGTTTGTCGCCCTTGGGAGGCAAAGCCTTTCGTGGCGGGATGTTGCGGATGACATGGCACTTGACACCATATTTCTCACGAAACAGGTCAGCGATACTATCGCAAACGGTGATCATCTCGTCCAGTCTGGGCACGACAAAACCTTCTATCCGTTTCCATACCTTTTGCACCTTGGGTCGATGCACCAGCTCGGGTGTTTCGGTGAAATACTCGTGGCTGTCGAAAACCATCTTGCAGCCTTTCAACTTTGAAATGAAATAGTTGGGCAATATGGTATCCAAATCATTGGACAACAAAAGATTGGCGCGATGAAACAGCAAGAAGAAAAACAATCGAATGTTGTATTCGGCATAAAACAAAGGACCTTTTGCGAAAAGTAACTTCATGCGGTGCGTGGCGTAAGGT
>JAEEQP010000015.1 GCA_016285355.1 Bacteroidales bacterium | reverse complement strand
CGTTGTTACACATATTCTCGCAACGGCGGCACATGACGCACTTGTCCATGTCGCGCACGATGCTGGGCGACATGTCTTGGCGATAGTGGCTCTGTTCACCCTTGAACGGGATGTCGCGAATGCCGAGGTACTGGGCCAGGCTCTGCAGCTCGCAGTTGCCGCTCTTGGCGCAGGTCAAGCAGTCGGTCGGGTGGTCGGAAAGGATCAGTTCGACCACAGTACGACGGGCGTTAATGACGCGGGCGCTGTGGGTCAACACTTCCATACCTTCCACGCAGTCGGTGGCGCAAGCCGGGGCCAGGTTACGACGCGGACGACCGTTGAAGTCTTTAGTCACTTCGACGACGCAAACGCGGCAGCCACCGGGTTTGTTTTCAAATTTCATTCCTGCCAATTCAAAATAGCAAAGGGTAGGAATATGGATACCAGCCATGCGGGCGGCTTTCAGGATAGTAGTGCCTTCCGGGACCTGGATCTGTTTGTTATCAATTGTTACATTAATCATAATATGTCTCCTCCTCTATTTTATTTGACAGAAATGGCATTGAACTTACAACCACTGATACAGGCACCGCACTTGATGCACTTGCTGGAGTCGATGACCATCGAAGGCAGCTTGTGGCCGGGAGCGATGTAGTCGGTCTTCGAGATGGCATCAGCCGGGCAGTTCTTGGCGCACTTGCCGCAACCGATACAGACATCCTTGTCGATCACGTAGCTCATGAGCTTCTTGCAGACGCCAGCGCGACATTTCTTGTCAACGACGTGCTCAACATACTCATCCCAGAAGTTGTCGAGGGTAGAAAGCACCGGGTTCGGTGAGGTCTGACCCAGACCGCAGAGGGCGGTGTCCTTAATCACAGCGGCGAGGTTACGGAGCTCCTGGAGGTCGTCCATGGTGCCGTTGCCTTCCGTGATCTTGGTGAGGATTTCGAGCATACGCTTGTTACCGATACGGCAGGGCGAGCACTTACCGCAGCTCTCTTCGCAGGTGAACTCCAAGTAGAACTTGGCGATGGCCACCATGCAGGAGGTGTCGTCCATGACCACCATACCGCCAGAGCCCATCATGGAGCCAGCAGCGGCGAGGCTTTCATAGTCGATAGCAGTGTCGAGGTGTTTCTCCGTCAAGCAGCCGCCTGAAGGACCACCAGTCTGGACGGCCTTGAACTTACGGCCACCCTTGATACCACCACCGATTTCGTAGATGATGTCGCGCAACGTGGTGCCCATCGGGACCTCAATCAGACCGACGTTGTTGATCTGACCAGCCAGAGCGAACACCTTCGTGCCCTTTGACTTCTCGGAGCCGATGCTGGCAAACCAGTCGGCGCCCTTGGTGATGATGATCGGGATGTTGGCGAAGGTCTCAACGTTGTTCACGTTAGACGGCTTGGCCATGTAGCCACTGACAGCCGGGAACGGGGGTTTCAGAGTGGGTTCACCGCGCTTGCCTTCCATCGAGTGGATCAGAGCGGTCTCTTCACCGCAGACGAAAGCGCCGGCACCGTAGCGGAGCTCGATGTCGAAATCGAAGCCTGAGCCGAGGATGTCCTTACCGAGCAGGCCGTATTCGCGGGCCTGGGCAATAGCGACTTGCAGACGGTGGATAGCGAGCGGGTATTCAGCACGGATGTAGACCAAACCGTGGGTGGCGCCGATGGCATAGCCGCAGATGGCCATAGCCTCGACGATGCTGTGCGGGTCGCCTTCCATGATGGAACGGTCCATGAACGCACCCGGGTCGCCTTCGTCGGCGTTGCAGATGACATACATCTCATCGCACTTGTTCTTTGCGCAAAGACCCCATTTCACGCCGGTGGGGAAACCAGCACCGCCACGGCCACGGAGACCTGACTTGGTGATTTCGTCGACAACCTGAGCGGGAGTCATATCGGACAAGACCTTGCCCAAAGCCTCATAGCCACCGCGCGAGATGCACTCGTCGATGTTTTCGGGGTTGATGAAACCGCAGTTACGCAGAGCGATACGCAGTTGCTTACGGTAGAAGCCCATGTGCTTCGAGTCGGCAACGTGTTCCCTGTTTTCAGGGTCCATGTAGAGCAAATCGGTGACCTTACGGCCCTTGATGATGTGCTCGTTGATGATCTTTTCGACATCTTCAGGCTTCACCTGAGTGTAGAACGTGTTGTCAGGCATGATCTTCACGATGGGTCCCTTCTCGCAGAAGCCGAAGCAACCTGTCCTGACCACCTGAACTTCATCCTGCAAGCCCTTCGCGGCCAGAATGTCCTCGAAGTTCTTGATGATTTGAGCACTTGCCGAAGCCTGGCAGCCGGTACCGCCGCAGACGAGCACGTGCATCTTGATTTTTGCCATATAAATTCCTCCGAATTAAAGGTTATTAGATAGTTTCATAGTTCACCGGAATGACGCCCTCAACCATCTCGTTGTTCATCACATACTTGGTGAGGATTTCGTCAGCGCGGTTGTTGTCGACATGACCGAAGACGATCGGGTCTTTGCCGGGGCACTTCACCTCGATGGTCGGCTCGGCGTGGCAGTAGCCCATGCAGCCGGTCTGGGTGAAGACGATGCCGAGCTTCAGCTCGTCGGCCTTCTCCATCATGTGTTCCATAACTTGTTTTGCACCGGCGGCGATACCGCAGGTGGCCATTGCGACCTTAATTTGCACCAAAGAGTCAGGGTCGTTGCTCTTTTCGCGAAGGTCAAGTTTCGACTGAAGCTTTTCTCTCATAGCTTTCAGTTCTGCTAAAGACTTAACTTTTGCCATATTTTTCCTTTTTGGGGTTAATTATTAAGTGATTTACCTTTATTTTCCTTGTCTTTTCGGGGATTTCCGAAAAACGCTGCAAATTTAGGGAAAAGAAACGCTCATTCCAAATAAAACACTAAGTTTTTTCTCAATTCAAAGGTTTTATATTCAGCTGAATGATAACCCATTACAAAACAAAAAACCGCCCAAATCATAAATTAGAATCGTTCTAATTTAGAAACGGGCGGTTTAAGGGTTGAAACGTGATTAAAGTTCGTCGTTAATCAGCATTTCGAGCACTTTCATGAAGTTCTTTTCCTTCTGGTTGACTTCGCCTTCCTCTGCCGCGACGATGTCGTTGATGTCGGCCATGAAAGCGGCCTTTTCTTCTTCGGTTTTCAGGAATTCGTCCTTATGCTCCTTGAAGAAACTGAGCCAAGCAGGACTGGTCATCGACTTCCATGACTCGAAAACCTCGTTGTAGCTCTTTTCATCGAACTGCATACAAATGCGTTCCAGCTCTTTCATTGAAATGTTGCCATCAATTCCAGAGGCGCAAAGCATCATGAAAATCTCAAATTTTTCTTTGGTAAGGTTTTTATCCATAGGCATTCATTTTTGTAAATTTGGGACAAAAATAGAAAATAAAACCGTACCTTTGCAGCAAATTTCAAATTTTATGAGAAAAAATTTCATCATCGCCATTTTTAGCCTCATATCAACCGTGGCCATGGCACAGGACAAATGTTTTTGGGTGTTCTTCAGCGACAAAAACGACACCCAATTCGACCCTTACACTTATTTCGATGCCAAGGCCATCGCGCGTTACAACCAATGCGGTGCCGACCTTTACGACATCAGCAACTATCCGCTGAACGACAGCTATGTCAGCACGGTAGGCTCCCTCTCCACCGAAGTCTTCGGCGAGTCACGCTGGCTCAATGCCATCGGAGTTGAAGCTACAGACGACAATGCCGCCTTGATTGCGCAGTTGCCCTTCGTGGCACGTGTACAGGAAATCGTTTCCAATGGAACGGTGGCCTCGACAACGTCATTGCGAGGAGGAACGACGAAGCAATCCACAAACGATGACACTGGATTGCTTCGCTCCGCTCGCAATGACGAAGACGCACCCAAAGGCATCCTCACCGACCAGCTGAAACGCTTCGGAGGACAGTACTTCATCGACAAAGGCATCGACGGCAAAGGCCTGCGTATCTGCGTCATGGATGGTGGTTTCCCCAAGGTGGACACCCATCCCGCTTTCCAGCATTTGCGTGACAACCATCAGATTTTAATGACCTACAACTTCCCGAACAAGATGGAAAACGTCTATGGCTGGAGTACCCACGGTACAGAAGTATTGAGTTGCATCGCTGGCATCAACGACAAAGGACAGAAACTCGGTTTGGCCACAGGTGCTGAGTTCCTTTTGGCCCGCACAGAGATTGACCCAGAGCCTTTTAAAGAAGAAGTATGGTGGGCGCAAGGTGCCGAATGGGCCGACAAGAACGGTGCAGACATTATCAACAGCTCGTTGGGCTACGGCAAGGACCGCCATTGGACTAAAGACATGGATGGTACATCTTACGTGGCCAAAGCCGCCAACAAGGCCGTCGAAAAAGGCATCTTAGTATGCAACTCTGCTGGCAACGAAGGTGATGACAAGCGTTGGATGACCATCATCACGCCTGCCGATGCGGAGAATGTACTCTGCGTAGGTGGCATCGAAGCCGATTTGGAAGACTACCGTCACATTGATTTCAGTTCTTACGGACCAACTGCCGACAAAAGAATGAAGCCCAACGTATGCGCTTTCGGCAAGGCAAAAGTGGCCAACCCGAGTGGCGGCTATACTTCCGTCTTTGGCACCTCGTTCTCCAGTCCGCTGACAGCAGGTTTCTGCGCCTGTGCCTGGCAGACCAAGCGCGACCTGACCGCCTTACAGATGAAGGCTGAAATCGAGAAGTCCGCCGACCTCTACCCCTACTTCGACTATGCCTTCGGCTACGGTGTGCCCCAAGCCGCCTATTTCACCGGCGACCTGAAACCTGCCGAGCGTTCGTTCAACCTCGTTCAGGAAAAGGATGGCGTGCGCATCGTCATTCCCAAACGGATTGAAAAACAAGACGTTTTCATCAGTGTGGAAGGCTCAGACGGTGTGTTGCTTGGCTACTACAAGGCCTTCCCCGATTCGACGGACATCGTTCTGAAAAACAAGGACTTCGGAGAAGGTAAGAAACTCAATGTCAGCTATAACGGCTTCTACGACTCCTGCCCTATCAGCGGCATGGGAGGCGATATCAACCTTGCGGCCAACAATATTCGCATCCATGGCCAAGATGGCACGTTTAAGGATGTGAAAAAAGAAGGCTGGCAGAAATCTCTCTTCTACCAATATGACTATAATTTGGCCAACACCCCTTGGAATGGCTTCAACCGTCATTTCGCTTTCGGTCGCCGCTGGTATTACGGCAAGACATATAAAATAGGTATGGGACTCGGCCTCGACTGGAACCGCTTTGTCTTCAACGACCAAGATAGCAACATCCATCCATTCCACGACCAGGTCATGATGCGTAACATGCAGGTGCGCGGAGAGTTGTTGCAACGCGTCGTCATCCGCTTGTTGGGCATCAACTGGGATCTCGGCGCATACGGCGGCATTAATGTAACACGTCGCGTGAGAATCACCGACAAGACCATCATGCTCGATGACATGGGAGAGCCCTTCCCTCAAGATTCCTACTTGAAGAAGGTCACCACCTATTACAACGCAAAAGCGATGAACCTTTTCGAATACGGTGCCTTCACACGCCTAAGCTATAGCGTCGGCAACATGCTCAATATCGGTGTCTACGGCAGTTATCGCATGTCGCCCATCCTGACCAAAGACGATCCAATCCTTGGCACAAAAGCCAACAACCCTTCGCCTTGGAGTGTAGGTGTTGAAATTGAGTTGGTGCCGTAGTACGACTTTAAACATGGTTTTCCATAAAAATCGCACTTTTCGGAGTGAGATTTTTTATTATGTCTGTTTTTTTGACTCACTTCGTATCGTCGAATCTAAAGATTTCATACATTTGCAGTCCTTAAATCCAACGAGAATTCAAAATCAAAACACATAAAAAATGAAAGTACAAGAATTGGTTGAAAAACTCAATCTGAAGGTTCTCTCGGGCGAGAAAGGCCTTGACAGAGAAATAGATGGCTGCTACATCTCTGACCTCCTCAGCGATGTGATGGGCAACGCCATGGAAGGCAACATCTGGATCACCTTGCAGACCCACAAGAACGTGATGGCTGTGGCCTCGCTGAAGGAACTGGCCTGCATCATCCTGGTGAAGAACCTCATGCCCAACGACGAGACCATCGAGCAGAGCAACGACGAAGACCTACCTATCTTGCAGACCTCGCTGCCGACATACGAGATTGCTGGTTTGGTTTATAACCTGTTACACAAATAAATAGACACGAGACTTCGGGACACGGGACACGAGACATTTAGACGACCCGCGTCTCGCGTCGCGCAGTCTCGCGTCAAAAAAAATGGAATTGAACGCATATAGAGCGGATTTACACATGCACACGGTATTATCACCGTGCGGTGACCTCTATATGAGTCCCTCCGCCATCGTCGAGCAGGCCAAGAAGCTCCACCTGGACGTCATCGCCATCTGCGACCACAACACGACGCGACAGGTAAAAGTGACGCAAAAAATCGGGCGCGAGAACGGCATCCTCGTCATTGGCGGCGTCGAAATCACCACGCAGGAAGAAGCCCACGCCCTCGCCTACTTCGAGACCGACGAGCAGTTGGACAAATTCCAGGAATTTCTCGATGAACACCTCCCCCATATTCCTCTTGACGAAGAAAAAGTGGGCTATCAATTGATTGTGGACGAAAACGAGGAAGTGGTCGGTGAGGAGGAATGGCTGTTGTGGTCGGCGTTGGACGCGGACTTGGACACCTTATATGATGTGGTGCACGAAATCGGCGGGCTGTTTGTTCCAGCGCATGTCAACAAGCCTGCAAGTAGCCTTATCAGTCAGTTGGGCTTCATCCCGCCCGACATTAAGGCCGATGCTTTGGAAATCTCCAAGCATGTCACCAAACCCGACTTCCTGAAGAAATACGCCTACCTGAAGAAATTCAACTTCACCAAAAGCAGCGACGCCCACTTCCTGCACATCATCGGCGAGGTGCATTGCGTGCTGCACATGTACGACAAGACCTTCGACGAGTTCCGCAAGACCCTCCACGGCGAGGACGGACGCTATATCGACACTGAACCCAAGGAAAAACTACAACTCCTTTTCGGATAAGTAAATGAATAACATAATTGGATAAAAGACGAAAGACGGAGGACAGAGGACGGAAGACGAAGGACAAAAGTTGATAGACAAACGTCCCCAAGTCCTAAGTCCTAAGTCCCGAGTCAAAAACAAGACTATGAAAGAACTATCAATGCACGTATACGACCTGATGGAAAACTCGACGGCGGCCAACTCGACCCTCGTCGAACTGACCATCAAGGACAGCCTGAAAGACAACATATACGCCTTCACCATCAAGGACAACGGCAAGGGCATGACACCTGAATTTTTGGCCAAAGTCACCGACCCTTGGACAACTTCACGCACTACGCGCAAGGTCGGTTTGGGATTGCCGCTGATTAAGATGAACACCGAGAACGCTGGCGGCGGCATGAAGATTGAAAGCGAGGTTGGCAAAGGCACTGTCTTGAACTTCTGGTTCCAGCATGACCACCTCGACCGTCCGCCCATGGGCGACCTGGCCGGTTCGTTGGTAATGCTGTTTTCGGCACACGAGGACATCCATTTCATTTACACCCATATCACCGACGACGGCGAATTTGTTTTCGACACCGACGAAATCAAGGAAGCTTTAGATGGAATGCCCATGACCGACGTCAGCATTATGAAATACCTGAAAGAAATGATTCAGGAGAATTTGGAAGAGATACATTATAATGATTAAGAGGATGTGTCAAAACGAACACATCCTCTCTTTTTAATACTCTTACACTCAATGCTTCGCCTTCAAGAAGCTATATTCCTTACCATATTTCAAATGCTGCGCCACGAAATCTGAAGGATACTCGACCTTGTAGTCAACCACCTTGCCGTTCTCCACAACAGGAACGATTTCAGGATTGATGAAGCCACCGTAAGGCTTCAGCCCCAAGGCGTTGTAACGTTCCTTGACTTCCTTATGCAGTTCGGGGTCGACCTTCACGGCGTATTTTTCCACGATGGCCTTGCCAGCGGCATAGTCACCTTCGCTCTTGATGCGCTGGATTTCGGCCAGCAACTCACCGAAGAGACCGCGTAAAGCCTCGAAGTCGTTGATGATATAATAGGTCTTGCCGTTCTCCACCTTCTTCTCGATGACGTTGGCATCCTTTCCATGCTCGTAGCACCACTCCGAGACGAGCTTGCGGTTCTGCATGTGCGACTCGGTGACGTCCTTGCCCAACTCCACACGAGCCAACTGCGACATCATGCCGTTGCGGATATAAGAACAATATTCAGCTTTGTAGGCCTCTGCATCAGGCATCACGTCTAACTCCACCATCTTCGGGTCGGCGAGATAATACAGGCCAAAGAGGTCGGCGCGGGCTTCTTCTAACGTTGAACTGAACTCCTTCAAAGCACCAGGTTGCGTGCCAGGGAGCAGTTTGCCTGAACCGTGACCCAAGCACTCATGCAGGTTGGTGTGTACTACGTCGGCATCGGAACCGTATTTCTTGCATAGGTCGACTTCTTCCTGCGAGTAGGCGAACTCGGCCAAGACACTCCTCGGGCATTCGTCGGCAGCCTTGTCGTAGGCTTCCATCAGGTTGGTGATGGTCACTGATTTGGAGCCATAGTCCTTGCGAATCCAGTCGGCATTGGGCAGGTTGATGCCAATCGGGGGCGAGGGGAAACAGTCGCCGCCCAAAGTAGTAACGATGATGCTCTTCGCCGAGACACCCTTGCAGGCCTCTTTCTTGAAGCGCGGGTCGACAGGCGAGTTATCCTCAAACCATTGGGCGTTCTCGCTAATCGTGTTAGAACGTACCGTAGCCTCCAAATCCTTGTAGTCAACGATGGCCTCCCAAGTAGCCTTAATTCCCATCGGGTCGTTATAGTCCTCGATGAAACCGTTCACAAAGTCAATGTGCGAGACAGAATCCTGCACCCAGGCGATGTTGTATTCATCCCATGTCTTCAGGTCACCCGTGGTGTAATAGTCGATGAGCTTCTGTGTGTAGTCGCGTTGGATGTCATTCTCCGCCACCTCGTTAGCTTTCTGGAGCCAACCGATGATAGCCTTGATGGCCTCACCGTATAGCCCGTCAGCCTTGTAAACGTCCTCATAAATCTTGCCGTCTTTTTTCACTAATTTGGAGTTCAGTCCGTAACTGATCGGCATGGCATCGTTAGGCTTACGCATTTTGTTGTAGAAGGCTTCAACATCTGCCTTTTTGATGTCGCCTTCATAGAAATTCACAGCCGAGTTGACGATGATGTCGTCCTCGCTACTGCGGCGCATCTTGTACAATTCCTTGTCGAAAACCACAGGTGTAAGGAAAGCGATGAAATCATCCACCGACTCGCCCTCATTGAGCGGGAGCAACTTGACATCACTGCCCTTCACCAAGTCGGCGAAATAGGCCTCACTAATCTCAGGGAAGAACTTGTCCTCAGCATAGTGGTGATGTATGCCGTTGCTGAAGAAAATGCGCTTGGCATATACCACGAAGTTTTGAAAATCAGCACACTCACGGTCACCTTGATACGAATTCAGCACGGCCTCAATAGTCTTGCGAACCGTCAAGTTGTACTTGAAATTCTGGTCGGCGAGGATGTCGCGACCGCATTTGGCCGCCTCACCCAGATAATAGATGTAACTCTTCTGTTGCAGCGTCAGCTGGTCCCAATCGGGGATTTGGTAACGCATGATTCTCAAGTCGGCGAACTCGTCCACCAGATACTTGAATTCTTCTTGAGGCTGAGGCTGTTCGGCGACTTTTTCCTCTTTCGGGGAGCAACCCACCAAAGCGGCAGCCATTCCAATGCAAATCATCAGTTTTTTCATTTTATCGGTTGTTTAACATATTTATAAATCAATTATTTATACAAATCCTTCGGCGTATAGATGTCAAACGGAGGCATCGCGGCAGGGTCGAGATTCTGGTAGGTACCGTCCATCTGGAGTTTCTCTTTTCCGTAAACATAATGGCGACAGAACCACACAAGATCATCGACCGTAAACGGACCGCCCATGGCCACACTGTGACCATAGCCCTCGAAACGACGCGCAAAATAGGGATAGTCGAACTTCTCGAAACGCTTCACCAAGGCATCCGTCCCAAAAAAGCCCATTTTCATGAATGAAATCTGTGTGTAGGGCACCAAACGGTCGGCCATACCGTGATACATCATCGTCGGGGCTGGTGCATGGTTACGATACACAATCTTGCCTTCATTTGAGAAGATGGCACCTGCATACGAAACCACCCCTGCCAAATGGAAATCTTGGGGTAAAATGTCAGAATTCAGATAACCGTTGCACAGAGTATAATCCGTCTGTAATGAGGTGATAGCTCCTGCACTTGAGCCAATCATCACAATATAATTCTTGTTGATTTTCAATTCTTTGGCATGTTCAAGAAGATAGGCAATGGCTGAAATGGCATCTTCAGTGGCCATGTCAATGGCTATTTTAAGCGGTTCCGTATTGAAAACGCCCAGATTCTTGGCACCCTTTAAGCCTAAACGGTAATCGATGGAAGCCACCTGGAAGCCTTCATCGACTAACTGTTTGAAATAACCTTTCTCAAACTCGCCATCGCGATTACCTCTTATGAAGCCGCCACCGAAGACATAAACCACGCAAATCGTGCTGTCGTGGACATGCTCGGGCGTGTAAAAATCGAGATAGAGATTCAGGGTGTCACGCTCGGCATATTGATAGGTCTGCATTTCTTGCGCAAAGGCCGTCATGCCCGCAAGGAGGAGTGCTAATAGTAGTGTTATTCTTTTCATGATTGATGTGTTTTGTAGTATTCTTTCAGGAACTCGGGCAACGAACGCAAAGCGGCCTGCTCGCGCCATTGTTTTCTCACCTCTTGGGCAGGAACACCAAAGACGGCTTTCCCTGGCTCAATGTTCTTGTCGACGGCAGAGGTAGCCAATACGACTGCACCTGTGCCGATGACCAAGTCCTTATTGACGCACACACGGCCCCAAAGGATGACATCGTCTTCAATGCGCGTCACGCCAGCGATGGCAGCATGGGCACCTATGAGGCAATTATGGCCAATGTAGCTGTCATGGCCAATTTGGCAGTGGTTATCAAGTTTGGTTCCGCTCTCAATGATAGTGTCGGAAGTGACACCACGGTCGATGCTGCACAGTGCACCGATTTCCACATCGTCGGCGATGACCACACGCCCAAAGGACTCAAACTTCTTGAAGCCCTCGTTGCGACGCTGGAAATAATAGCCATCCGCCCCGATGACGCTGCCCGAATGAATGATGACATTGTCGCCAATCACGCAGTGGTCGTAGATGGTCACATTGGGATGGATGAGGCAGTTCTTCCCAATGACGGTATGGTGTCCGACAAAACTGCCCGGCATGATGAGCGTTCCCTCCCCTATCTCAGCACTGTCGCTGATGGGCTGTGTCTGAGGCTCAAAGGGACGAAAATGCCGCATGATACGGATGAAAGCATCAAAAGGATCGGGATGCAACAGCAAGGCCTTGCCTTCGGGGCAAATCACCTCTTTATTAATAAGTACCACCGTGGCCGCAGAGTTAAGAGCCTTGGCGTAGTATTTCGGGTGATCGACAAAGGTGATGTCGCCCGCCTCCACCTTGTGGATTTCGTTCAAGCCGGTTATGGGAAAGTTGGCTGGGCCAACATATTTAGCGTCAATAAGTTCCGCAATAGCTTTAAGGGTTGTCTTCTTAATTTTCATCGGAGTGAGATTAGTGAGATTATGGAATAATAGCGCAAAAATACAAAAAAAGCGCAAAGTCAATCGACTTTGCGCTTTTTTATGTACCGCCTTTCTTAGGCTTTCACACGTTCGCAGTACTCACC
Source organism: Bacteroidales bacterium (assembly GCA_016285355.1). The sequence continues at coordinate 58,504 of JAEEQP010000015.1, read as the reverse complement.
AGTGCGGGTATCGACGCGAATCATGTCGTCCGTATTGATGAACAGCGGCACTCTGACCATGGCACCAGTCTCAACGGTGGCTTCCTTCAGAGCGTTGGTGGCGGTGTTGCCCTTCTCACCAGGCTCGGTGTAGGTCACTTGCAGGACGGTCTTCACCGGCATTTCGGCGAAGAGGATGGTCTCGGTGGAAGCATCGACGACCACGTCAACGACATCATTTTCCTTCATGAACTTCACGCCTGTGATGTTTTCACCCGGAATCGGAATCTGTTCGTAGGTCTCGGTGTGCATGAAGATATAGTCCTCACCTTCCTTGTAGAGGTACTGATAAGGACGGTGCTCAACGCGGACATCCTCAAGTTTCACGCCAATGTCGAAACGCTTTTCAAGCACATTGCCGCTCAGCACGTCTTTCAGTTTGATACGCATGATAGTGTTGCCTTTGCCAGGCTTAACATGTTGGAAGTCAATGCAGAAATAAATCTTTCCATCCAAACGGACTGCACTTCCAATCTTTACATCTTGACTTAACATAGTATTCTTAATTTAATGATTTGAAATTGATTTCATCGAATGCTTTGCATTTCAATGATTTAAAATTCAAAATTTAATTCTGCACAAGCAGAATGAAGCTGCAAAGGTAGTGGATTTCAGGGAAATGGCAAAGGATTAATTGAAAAAAAACAACTCGGCAGGTTCAATTAGCAGGACGCAATACATTTATTATCGTATCGGTCATCATTGCAGCCCCCTTTGCATTTAAATGGGTAACGGTTTTATATAATGAAGGATCCGTATCAAAGGGTGCCGCATCCAAAAGATTAATGTATTTGACGCCCTTGCTACCCAATATTTTAGCAAACTCTTCACTTTTTTCCATTACAGAATCTTCATACTCTGCATAACATGGAGAGGTGACGATAATCAATTCAACCCCATTTTTCTTACAATTGTCTATCGTGTTGTATAATTCTGAAAGTTTTGAATCCACCCAATTTCCATCCCAACCAATTTGTATTTTTTTTCTGGGATTATGGCCTTTATATGGTAATGGCACATAGCCTTGTTCGGTCGAAGTGCCCCAAAAAACAGGATAAAAAGTATAAATGGCGTGGGAATTGTATCGATAAAAGTTTGTGTGATACAACAATTCATTCTGCTCATCTTTACCATCTATGAAGTTTTTGACAGCAGCGTCGTCATCATAATAATACGATAAGAATCTCATATTCTGGTATTCATCTCCCTTATCCGAATCCAATAGACGTCCTGGATTAAGGTCCATAATTATTGTTTTAGGAGAATATCTTTCCAAAATCGAATTTATCATGCAACAACCATATAGGAAAAAGCATCCATCCTGTCCACAATTATAAGTTGATAATCCTGTTTTTCTTTCAATTTCTTCGGGAATGTAATGGTGAACCGCTGTTGAAGATCCTATAATGATACACTCGGCATCTACCTTCTCAACAGAATAGGATGATTTAAGCCACATATCACTCGGATGTCTTTCAAGCGCCTTGTCTTTGGCATGGACAAACAACGGACCAATGCAAAAATCGACCAGACAAAACAACAAAACAAACACCAAAGCTTTAACGATTAAATGCCACCAGTTCTTCATATTCTCTAATATTGAAAGTTAGAATTGGAAATAAATAAACGACCCACCATCCAAAACACCTGCATAAAGTATAAACAGCAGCACGATTAGCATTCCCAGAAAGCGAACAATGATGTTTTTGTTCTCAAACAATGTAATCTTCCCAGGGAAAAACTCATCACAGAAATCCTTGGCAAATAAAATTACGGTGAAAAACAAGCCATAAACCAGTGTGTTGATATCCAAAAACAAACTGCCCCTCTCTCCAAATATCTTCCTAATCGCTAAAAGCGAGCCCGATATTGTATCGTCACCGCTACCAAAAAGCATAGAGAAAGCGAACAGCAGGTACACCACCACACAGCAGATGAGAATATACCACCATTTTGTGTTCAGCTTATACTTGTTTTCAAACGAACTTCTTCTCTTTTGCAGCAGTGCTTCAATGCTCAGATAGATACCCTGCACTAGACCCCAAACTATGAACGTAAGCGCCGCTTCGTGCCAAATACCACTGATAAGGAAAGTGAGCATGATAGCACACACAATACCCCAGACTTTCCATCTACGCAAGATAAACGACAATGGAGTGTAGATGTAGTCCGTTAACCAATTGATCAACGACATGTGCCAACGATGCCACAGCTCCGACATGGAGGTGGCAAAGAATGGGCGATTGAAGTTAGGGATGATTTTCAGCCCCATGCAGCGCGCAGCACCGATGGCTATCAAGGAATAGCCGCCCAAATCGCTATACACTTGAATAGGATAGAGCAAGGCTGCAAAAGCTAATGAATTTCCGTTGTGATGAGCAATATTAAAGAAAACCGCATCCACATAAATGCCCAATCTGTCGGCCACGCACAATTTCATGAAATAGCCCCAAAGCATCAGCTTAAATCCGGCAGTCAAGTCCAAGGGTTTGCTCGTCGGTAGTTTTTTCAGTTGCGGGAACATGTTGCCAGCCCTTTCGATAGGTCCCGACAAGATATAAGGGAAAAACGATAGGAACAGTCCCACCGACCCAATGTTTTTTTCGACCTCCACCTCCTCGTTGTTCACGTCAATCAGGTAGCCAACGGCCATGAACGTATAGAACGATATGCCCACGGGCAGCATCCACTTGATGGCTGGAATTGTACAATGGATGCCACAAAGGGACAGCAATGAAAAGATGGATTCGTTGACAAATCCGAAGTATTTGAAGAAGAACAACGGTAGGAGCACCAAAATGATGCCCCAAACCATAATCTTATGCTTCTTGTCGTCATCTTTCGTTGCATCCATCCAACGGGTGAATCCGTATGTGACACCAGTGACCGCTGCCAACAACAGCAGGTAAACCGGTTGCATGAAGGCATAGAACGCATAGCTCACTGCCAACAAAAACCACACCCTGAACCGTTGTGGGCAGAGGTTATACACCAAGACCACCGCAGGGAAAAAGAGCAGGAACTCAAAAGAAGTGAATGTCATTGTGTGCCGCTTATTGCAATTTGGTTTCTACGGTATTGATCAGGTCGCCGACCATTTTCAGCTTGTTAAGCTCTTTCAGCTTGAACTTGATGCCGAAGGTTTCCTCAACCTTGGTAATCATCAGCATGTGGGTAAGTGAATCCCAATTCTCCACATCGTTGGCGGTCATATCGTCGCGAATGACGATGGTGTTGTCGTTAAACACCTCATGAAAAATCGGTGTCAGTTTTTCAATGATTTCATTTCTATCCATAATATAAATATTTGATTGTTATAAATATCTTTCCAATAAAACCAGTGTGTCTCCAGGATAAAGCTCTTTTGTCAAAGGATGGTTCGAAACATATTGTTTAGCCACAGTAAACCCATTGTTTTGACAGCCAATCATACTCGAATCATTGTTCAAGAACACATGGGCCTGGATTTTCTTCACCCCTTTTTCCATAGCTCTATCCATGTGAGCCTTTTCCAGCATCCTTCTGATATGATGACCACGAAATTCAGCTTTGGTAAACGAATTCTCCAATTGGTAGGTGCCAGGCTCCCTATCTATTTGGATATCCTTTATGATAGCACTTTTTTGGGCTCCAATCAAAAGCTTCTCTTTGGGCAAAAAATAGCCATACAAGTTTGATTTTATGATAGCCGAAGGCATTTCATCTTCGTTGTCACATTCAATCCATCCGGCAGAAGCGGCAACTGGCTCTCCATCATATTCTGCGACAAGAAAACTGCTGAGGGAAATCTCGCATCCGTCAATCTCTTCTTCCAGCATCTGCACCAAATAATGCTTGTATTCCTCCTCTGTTATCTCAAAACAGTTGGCCGTCCCAAGCTTGTCTGTATTGCTCTTTTCCGCCTCAATAATTGTCGTAGCGATAAACTCCGCATCTGAAAGCTTTGCTGGTCTAATGACTATATTATTTTTGTCTATCATACTATCATTGCTTTTAGTTTCACTTTGTCGGTCTTGTCGTTAGCATTCAATGGGAACGCCGGGACATAGAACAAATGAGCAGGTATCATATACGATGGCATCTTTGTACGCATATAGGCAATCATCTCATCGGGGCTAAACTCCTCGCTTTCCATAAACATGGCTATCTCAGTCAGACCGTCTTTATTGTCAAATGCGATGCAGACCACATTGGTATCGCCAAGGAAGTCTTTCGCATGATATTCTATCTCGCCAAGTTCCACGCGGAAGCCCTGTATCTTGGCCTGATGATCCAAACGGCCGGAATACATCAAGTCACCGTCTTCGTCCTTGAAGCACAAGTCGCCGGTTCGGTACCATCTCACGCCATTCTTTTCAAAGAAGGCTTCCTTGTTCTTCTCCTCGTTTTTATGATAGCCTTTCGTCAATTGATTACCTGCAAGACACAGTTCGCCCAATGTACCAGATGGACATTCATTCATGTTCTCGTCAAATATCGCCATTCCACATCCCTTCATGGGCTTTCCAATGGAAAGAATGCCGTTATAGGTTTTGTTCTCGCCCACTCTGTTGTAATGATAAATGGAACAGAAAATCGTGTCTTCCGTTGGACCATACACATTGTCGATGAAGGCGTTTGACGCACATTTCGCCCATTCGTTCGTGACATCCAACGGCAAAGCTTCTCCACAGAACAATGATAATTTAAGCGAAGAGCAATCTATCTCATCGAAATAGGGCTTTAGATACTTAATGGTTGAAGGAGCCATAAGTGCTACCGTGAGTCCCTCGTCCTCAATTAAACCACCTATGAAAGAATATTTTATGACATCAGGCGGCACGGTATAAACACATGCGCCCCTTAACAGAGGAATCAAATAGGACATGATTGACAAATCGAAAGACAAGTCGAAACATTGCAGGCACTTGTCGTTCTCGTCAACGCTATAGGCATCAAAGAAAGCGTCCACAAAAGCAGAAAGATTTTTTCTGCTCAACTGCACTCCTTTAGGTTTTCCCGTGCTGCCCGAAGTGAAAAGGATATAGGCCAATTCTTCGTCCGACACTCCCTCTTTTGGGGACAGGCAATCCGCTTCGTACTGTAATGCCAAAGTATTAATGACTTGCACCCTTTCATAACGTGTCTGCTCAGAAGAATCGAGGATCAAATCCAATTCCACCTGCTCGCAGATGCTTTGACAGCGTTCTAACGGCCAACCCGGATGCAGCGGCACATAGCAGTCGCCTTCCAACCATAGCGCGATAATGGAAGCGTAGGTTTCCAAGTCATCGTTGATGACCAAACCGACTTTGCTGTTGCCATAATTGGCCTTGGTCAACTGGCTTCTTACTTTCGACACACACTGCCCGAACTGAGTGTATGTGTAATATTCCTCGTCAATGAAAAATGCATTGCGAGAAGGAAATTGCTCTATGGAGTGGAGGATTGGGGAAAGTATAGTGCTATAAAAATCCATAATATTTTTCTTTCAGTCGTTTATTGAATTAGAGCTTTGTAAATTTCCAGATGCCTCTTTATCACCTTCTTTATGTCGAATTCCCGCTCGGCCTTATTTCTCGATGCCTTGCCCATACGGACACGCAACTCTTTGTCCTCTATCAGGATGCGCAGTTTCTGGGCCAAAGCCTCGCTGTCTCTGACGGGAACTAAGAATCCGTTTATTCCATCATCCACCACGTCTTTACAACCGATGGAGTTGGTGGTGACAATTGGTCTGCCAATGGCACAGGCATCAATGAGCGACTTGGGGACACCTTCGCGGTAATGGCTTGGGAACGCCATAATGTGACTCTGTGCCAATATTGACTTTATGTCCTTTTGGAAGTCTAACCACTTGATATATTTTCCGTCACAAAGGCTTTCTAGTTCCTCCCGCGATATGGCATCGGTATTAGCGGCCAGGCGACCACAGAGCCAAAACTCCACCTTCCCCTCGTAGTCTTTGCGCAGACGCTCAGCCGCCTCGATCAGCTCCAAGATTCCCTTCTCCTTGACCATTCTGGCCGTGAAAATCACCTTCAGTGTTTCGCTTTCCTGCTCAGGGACATACTTGAACTCATTCAGGTCAACACCGGAACCTTTGATGAACTCAATCTGTTCCTTCTTAACGACTCCATATTTGAGGAACAAGGTTTCATCCTCATGGTTTTGGAAGATTACCTTCACATTCTTCCTTTGGTTAGAGAAGCGTATGACTGACAGGATTCCCTGCATCGTCATCCCTACCTTTTCGTTGGAGAAGACGGATCCCAGACCGCTGACAGCTTCCACTACACCACGAACGCGGGCCAGTCGGGCTGCTAATCCTCCCCACAAGATGCTCTTCAATCCTACCAGATGAACGACAGCATCACGGTTCTCTTTGAACAGCAAATGCAGGAATTTCAAGGTTTTTTGCTCTTGAAGCGGATTCATGCCCGTTGGATTGACCGGCAACTCCAGCATTTTCAGCCCCAATGCCTCCACTTCGCCGCGTTGTCCCGTGTCTTTGCATACCACAGTGACATCCCAGCCTTGTGCTTGTGCCGCAAGGGCTATCTCCTTCCTGTGCGAAAGGAAAAAACGGTCTTCGTTAACGATCATCAGTAGTTTCATCTCTTTCTCCTTTCTCAATAGTTTTGATTACACGGGCAGGAACGCCTGCGGCAACCGACCAGGCCGGCACATCCTTGGTAACGAGCGCACAACTGCCTATTACGGCCCCATCACCAATATGTACACCCGGCATAATTGTAACGTTGATTCCTATATAGCAACCTTTTCCCAAATGGATGTCACCGTATTTGGCTGGCAAATCCATGGCTATCATTCCAACTTTGTAACTACTTATGTCGCGCATGTGGCACAAGAACGTCACACCGTTGGCGATGTGGGCGTCATCATCAATAGTTATTCTTTCTGCATTACCGAAGTCAACCCTTACCTGATGACCTATGTTCACATTCTTGCCTACCTTGCAACCCAATCTTCTCCATACGGCAGGTCGCAGTTTTTTCTTGTATAGAAACTCGAAGATATAGGCATTGTAGGCAAATTTGAAAATACAGCGTCGCCACAACGTTCTAAACGCGAAGAATACCATAGTGAAAGGATTGATTCTTCCGTGTTTCTCCTCGTCGTGAATCAGATGGAGTTTATTAAGCAGACGGAATGTCAGCGTGGTCTTTTTTTTATCACTCATTGCCTAAATATACTTTTACGGTCTCTCTTGCATTCTTTTCCCATGAGAACTTGTTAAGTTGGTTCTCGAGTTTCGTTTTCTTCTCCTGTATCAAGGATTCATCTTTCAGAGCTGCGGCAACGACTTTGCTCATATCTTCCACATCGTATGGATCAAAATAAAACGCGCAATCTCCACATATTTCAGGAATGGACGACAATTTGCCAACTGCCGATACCGTTCCAAGACTTGCAGCCTCCATAGGCGGGAAACCAAACCCTTCATAATAAGAAGGATAGACAAACAAGGAAGCATTGTGATACAGCCATAACATCATCTCTGTCGGAACAAAGTCCAAATAGACAACGTCGGGCGTCTCAGCTATGAGTTTCAATACAGGGCCAGCGTTCAACAGCTGTCGACCGGCAAGCACAAGCTTCAAATCTTCGAAACCGTCCATTGCTTTGATGGCTGAAAATGCCTTTATCAGTCTCGCGTGATTTTTCCTGGGCTCTATTTGACTAAGACAGAAAAGGAACCGGCAGTCTTTAAGATAGGCATATTCTTGCGGCAGCGTATAATCCTTGATGGAATCGGCATTGAAAAACGAGCGGTTGATAGCCTCATGGATGACAGTCACCTTGTCGGGATTAACCCCACAAGTATCAATGATTTCGTCTTTCGTAAACTGCGAGATAGCAATGATTTTGTCAACCCTGTCAATAGATTGCTTCACGGCTCTCTTCAGAAACTGGTATCTCAGGAAAGAGTAGGTTTCCGGATACCTGTAGAGTCGGAGGTCATGGACAGTCATAATCAGTCGGGCCTTCTTCATCTTGGGTGCATGGAAGAACGGTGAATGGAATACATCAAACCCCTCCTCTTTCTCCTCTTTGGTCCAGAAACTTTGCGCAAACAAGCTGCGTTTGACTTTCGACACGAAATTCCTCTGATAAGGTATCGGCTTCAACTTAAACCTTGAAGGCAGTACGGTCTTTGAATACTCAAACTGGTCTTCCATCACATACAGCACGTATTCGTTCTGATGGTCCACCTTTTCAAGGTGATTGGTCAGACTGACGATGTACTCCTTTATACCACCGCCTCCCTTTTGGAAGCAAAACTGGCAATTGATGGCTATTTTCATGATTCCTTTTTTATTTTTGTCCTAATGCGTAAAATCCGTTACTATTCATTATATGGCCATCTACCACAATCAGCATACACAGCCCTTTAAGGGCATCGAGATAGGCAACTCTTTTCTTTTCCATGATGATTTGTATTTGAATTTCACATTTATTTAATCAGATTTATATCTCAAACGAGGATTTTTCAGGTAATATGGTATCGAATGCCGAGTTTATCTTGGTCACCAGAGCATTGAAGTCGGAGAAGTTTTCTGAATCGGCCATTACCAATATCTCACGCTTTTGCGTTCTGATGGCTTCTGCAAGTTTATCAACATCGCGGTCTGATATGGTAAACCTGCACGAGTCTTTGGCGACATTGAATGGATGGAACTTCCCGGACATGAACTGCCAGAATCGGAACAGATATTGGTTGACATCAGTAATGTCGCGGAAACGATGGCTCGACACCTCGCGAAGCAAAGGTTCCTCTGCCTCCCACACTTCAAGGAAAGTGCATTTCAGGAAAGCCTGTGGCATGTGATGGTTCCTGAATCCCGGAAATTCCGAGAAGGGCATCAAGAAGAGTGAGCGTATCAACTGACTCCCATATTTTGGGTTAATCCATTTCTGGGGATTTTTCTTCAGCACTGCATTCTTACGGAAATGGCTACTCACCGCGTTCATGTCGTTCATCAGCATGTGTCCGCGAGAACCACCCATGGGCAGTGTGTCAAGCACAGCCATATCGCAAGGCAGACCGCCACGGAAGAAACGTTCGGGTTTGACAGGACGAAGCAGGAAATAGTCGTCATTGAAAAAGATGAACTGTTCCGACAGTCCTTCTATCCTGTGCATGTTCAACTCTATCGGCCTGACGCTAAACGTAGGAAGAAACTCCTTGGGAATAAAGTCCTCATGACGGACGAAGTTCAGTTTCTCCGCCTGCATGTTCAACCATTTGGGCTTCTGACCAGTGGTGACAAAATGTACCTTGTGCACCCAAGGAGCAAATTTCTCGATACCCCTAAAAAGATATTGGAGGTTGTCCCAATCCCGATAGCGTATCTCCGAGTTGTCGTCGCGTCCTGTTGCAAGGGAGCGATACTTCCGGAATTCCTGCTGCCAATCAGGGTCGCTTCCGTCCACCCAAGGAATGACAATGTCTATATTACAATTATCACCTTTCATCTCGTTGTATTAAAAGAATTTGCGAGTCACTTTGTTGTTCTTCTCTGTCAGCTTGTTCACATGATTCGTAAGGATAGGTTTCTCTCTACCACGCGTCTCAATGGTGCAATCCGTCACTATTGCATTTTCACAGCCAACGAAGTGTATAGTATGTCTCGACTTCGCCATTACAGTGCAATTTCGTATTTCCACTTTGCCTATACGGGCGTTGCCAACTGCCTTTTTGCCAATAAGCGCACGAAATCCTCCCTCGCAATTCTTCGCGGTGACGTTCTTGATTAGGACATTGTCAACCACACATCGAATATTCGGCTCAATGTCAATAGCATATTGGGGCATTGTGCCACTGATATCAGCGATGTGACAGTCGCTGACAGTCAAGTCTTTGCCGTTGGTAATCGAGATTCCTTGTCGCCGGCTACCGGTTAGCTCGCAGTTTGCTATATTTACTCTTTCGGTTTTACCACCGATATAGATGCAGTCGCCCCAACAGTTTGCAACAGTAAGGCCTTTCACCGTGACATTGGAGGCATTGTGAAGTCTGATACCCATTCCCCATTCGCCTTCTTCGCCCTTGTGTGTTGCTCGGTCGCCAACAATGCTTCCCTTGCCATGGATGTTTACGTTCTTTCCTTTGACCAGAATAATGTCGCAAGCACGGAAATCGTTACCTTCCAACCGAATGTTTCCGTCAATGATTAACTCAGTGTTGTCTCCAACAGTCAGCCAAGCCCCCTTTTCCTCCGATATCCTAACAATGTGCTCTCCAGTAGGTATCACATATCGTCCATTGGCAATGTAACCTCCATCGGAAGGCACTACAATGGTTTCCTTATTCATAGTGGCGAACAAACAACTCAGAAGTAAGATGAAACTTATTTTCATATCAAATTGATTTAGATTATTGAACTGAACTAATTAGTCGCATACTATTCGTCAGCAATGCAAAACCGAACATGATGAGTAGATGTAAACTCTTGAAATAACCTTGGTTGAAGCAGTATGAAACCAAAATGGACACAGGAATAATACAAATGTACAACACGCGATACGTATAAGTGCTGCGTGGACCTGATATCACAAAAAATGCAACCGTTGCCAATAATAGGATGAACGTAATTCGGTGAATGCCGACAATAGGTTTAGGAATCTGTTTTTGTTGATAGAAGAAGTAAGTGACAAAGATAAAAGGAAGGAAGATGTTGATATAGCCAATGGCAGTACTCACCCTGAAAAGCCCTTGCTCACGTTCATTATAAGTCTCCATCTTTTCGGCCAATTCATCAGCACCAAAAACAGTTTCCATAAGTGAAACATTGGAGTTAATGTAATAGATGACCCCCATCATCATCCCCAATAGAGCCAATGCGAAGACTATCGTTTTTTTCTTTTCGAAAGGCAATATGATACCTGGCAGCAAGCCAACGCCGATAATCATCTGGTGGTGGAAAAAATAAGAACCTAATGCCATGGTTATCCCTAACAATTTTACAAAACCGGATTTCCCCCACATAAGAATGCTTACACCCATAAAGTAAACAGCCATAGCCAACGACACACGGCCATAGCTGAAAGTACCGCTATACAAGACAAACAAGAACATCACTACCAATCCTGGCATCAGTATGTCACGATACATCTTGGCGGTGAGAAACACCAACAACAGACCTCCTCCCCATACAATCAGACGAAACAGCTCGTAAGGATAGCTAATGTCCAACGATTGGCAGAACGTAATGAGATAAGCATAGATATTCTCATTGGTCCAATATTCAATGCCTATCTCTTTTATATTTACATTCATCCAATCTCGGTAACTAAAATAGTCCGGGTTGACACAATAGAACATGGCATATATGGTGAAATAGAGTACAATCAGGCCGCTGGCATTCACTTTCCGCTTGTCCCGAGGTACCACGAGAATCGTCTTCTTTACAGCATAGACGAATATAACCAAATAGAAGCCCAAGAACAGGACTTTAATCCAGAGGGGCATGGTTAATTCGTCAAAATTGTAAATCTGCTTTATCATTTACTTGGTCGTATCAAATTGATCAATATTTATAAGGTTTCCCCAGATTTCATCACACTCGGCGGGAGTGAATTGACCGTAACCACTTGATGAATAGAAGGTGAGTTCGCTGAAATACACCTTGCCGTTCACCTCGTAGAAATCAATACGAATGTGAGGTTGTCCAGTTGCGAGTTTGGTGGCTAACTGGCACATCGTATCAAAATGTTTCGGTTTTTCTGGAACGTGCTCTGCAAACGGAATTCCTTTTAGGGTGATAGGTTGATGATTCCACTCCATGTCAAAATAGTCATTGACCATGTTCTTCCAGCGGCCTGAGATTACGACACAATATAACGGCTTGCCGTTGAAGCAATAAAACTTGTAATCCTTGATTCCACCCTCTTCACCCTCTCCTGAAAGGTATTCTTCAGCTATTATCCTGTGTTTTACATCTTTGTAAGGCCACTCCCGATAGTTCTTGTAGAAGTTGTGTTTCATGGCTGCCTGAAGGAGACTTACGGTCTCTGCTTTGTCAAGCTTCTCCTTGTCGCGACAGATAATCACCCCTTTCCCGCCACCGCCGTGGGTGGTCTTCAGCACAAACTGACGCGGCAACTCGTCCCATGCAATGTCTTCAGGATTGTCCCATACGCCTAAGGTGGGAACGATATACTCCTCTCCGATGATGTTGGCCACATACGCTTTGGCGGCATACTTGTCCACCATAGTGGTGTACTCAGGTTTGCGATTGTGCAGCTTCAGCCATTGCAGCTTCTCGTTGAAGGTCTTCGGATGCTTCAGGTCCAGCTTTTTTCCCGTCTGGAAATAGTACATGAGCTTCAAGTAAAGTGCATCAGGAAGTTTACTACCGAAGCGGTACAACATCGACTTCCCGATGTTACGTGGATTCTTTATATAGGATGTCAAGCTTGCCATGAGTCCGTTGTTGCTTTAGCCTTTCACTTCTTTGAGTATTCTGCGTACAACGGCCTCCGATGACCGGCCCGTCTCTTTAGTCCCGTAGAAACGGTTGATCTTGTCGGCAATGGCTTGATGGTCGTAAGAAGATAGGTTGGACAGTATGTGATTCAGTTCTTCCTGATTCCTGGCAACCAAATAGCCGGCCTCAACAGGATTGACCCAGAGGGAACGCCCTTGTTCCTCGTAATGCTTTATGTCGAAATGCGCCAACACGAGCGGTCGCCCTGTGAGCAAGAAATCACCTGCGCAACTCGAATAGTCGGTAATCAGCAAATCGGCTATCAGCAACAGGTCGGCCATATCGGGATAGGAAGTCACATCAAGGTAATCCGTGCCAGTTCCCGTCGAGATTCCTTTGGAGAGGGAGTGCGAGCGCACCAAGCAAATCCATTTCTTACCATCAGCCTCCAAATTCGCTATGGACGAAGGGATGTCTATTGCGCATTGTTGACTGCCTTTTTCGTCTCTGTAAGTCGGGGCATATAGCAAAACCTTCACGTTGTTGTCAATTCCCAACTGCTGTCTCACCTTGACAGCCTCATCACTGTATTTGTCGATGTTCACCAACTTGTCATTACGGGGCATTCCTTCCACAATGACCTCACCGTTGTAGCGCAGTCCTTGACGTGCTTTCTTTACACCATAGTCCGATCCGGCCACAATCAAGTCGCAGTGTTCCAGGTCATATCCGCTGAAACTTTTGCTCTTGCTGTTTTCACTAAGATAGCCAATGGCTTTGAGACCGCGGTCGCCATGCCAAGTCTGGATGTAGAAGGTGTCACGGCCTTTGTAATCGCCAAGACGCTTTTGATTGACATAATTCATCACCCACGCACTGGCCCGTGCCTGTGCCTTCAACGCAATGCGGGGAGTGGGTGGAACGATGGTAACATAGTCAGGCACATATTGTTTGAAGCTGGGTTTGATGAGCCACACGATTTTTATGTCGGGTGCCATGTGGTGGAGACACTCACTGATGGCACGAGGATTGTCGGAGTATTGACCCCTGAACGAGGCGAAGAAAACGCTCTTCTCCTTCCGTGGCCTCGTGACATAGCAGAGGTACATGTAGCTCTTCCTGACCCATTTTTTGATGACAACTGTTATACTCATGGCTCAGTCAATGATTTTAATGCTCTCCTTTTCGCGGAGGATGGTAGAACTCACGCCCTCGGTGTGGTGCAGATACACCACTTCGGCCCCTAAAGGCTTCAGGTCGATCTCAGTCTGTTTCCAACGTTCGTTGCCTTTCCAGTCGTCGCCGATGAAGATGACATCGAAATGCAACTGTTGCCATGCTTCGGTCTTACTCAGGGTATGACACAACACCACCTTGTCAACACACCGCAACTCGCTAATGATGGCTTTACGGTTGTTCTCGTTGACTACAGGGATCTTGTGCTTATACTCGCTCACTAACTGGTCAGCGTTCACTCCGACAATCAAACTTTCACAAAGTTCACTTGCCTGGTGAAGCAGATTCAAATGGCCGATATGGAACATGTCGAATGTTCCTTGGGTATATCCAATCTTGTACTTTTTCATTCTGTTTGTTTATATTTGTCTGGTATCTCATCCGGTCTTTTTGGGCGTATCTGATTCACACCCTTCACAACGCTGTGTGAAGGTACATCCTTGGTGACAAGGGCTCCAGCCCCGATAACGACATCATCGCCGATGGTGACGTTACCTATCACCGTGGCTTTGGCTCCAAGAATGCAATCGTTGCCAAACTTGGGATGACGGCGAACACGGTTTTTAATCAGCTCCCTGTCACCTTTCAGAGCTGCATGTGCAGAAAAAAAGGGATATACTCTACAATTGTCACCTATCTCTGTTGTCGGGCCAAAACCGATGCAATCCGGATGTCGTATCTCAAAGTTCTTACCAATCTTTACCGTGCAAGGAATGTGCAACTGATACTTCTCTAACAGTTTGTTCTCCATACGTTTGGCACGCAAACGGTTGATGGTGCCACCCTTTGCATAAATACGACGCATTCTCCGGAACTTTCGCATCACCTTTTTGTCGTAATCGCTGATGGAAAGAAGATCAGCAAACCAAATTCCAATGTCTTTTATGAAACTCATTGTTTTATTCTTTTTTCAATCTGTTTTCCTTTTTATTCACTTTTCGTTTCAACTTCCTCACGAAGGGCTTTGTTATACCACTAAACAGCTGATATGCTTCAGGTTTAGCCAGCAAAGACCATCCGACATACAAAGCCAAAAAGAGAACTAGCTTCAGTGCCCCATCGGCATAGAGCGACAGGGAACAAAGCCTCCCGACTCCGTAGGAGAGGCCGGCAGCACACAACGAGGCTATCAGGACAGGTAAAATGTCGAGAAGTTGGCTCTGCCAACGATAGCCGATATGCTTAGATACAAGCCAGATATTGACAAAATAAGAGAACCATGCGTTGAGCACCATACCTATCAACAGACCACGCATCCCATAAATCAGCAGGCCTGCGACGACAAAGAGAATACCCAGGGCCCTTTTCACAAATGTCCAGATAAACATTGTCTTGCTTTTGCCGATGGCGGCTACCGATTGGTAGTTCACTGACTGCAAGCTGTAGGCAAGTCCGGCAATGCACAACACCTGGAAATAAGGCACACTGGCTGCCCATCGGTCGGAATAGAGCAGGATGAACAACGGCTTGGCGCACAAAAGGAGTATGAACAACAAGGGGAAAGTGACGTAGGACACGGTCATTGTAATCTTCTTAATCATGTCGCCCAAGGCAGCTTTGTCGTCCTGTTTCTCAGCATAAAGCGGATAGGTCACCTGCGACATCACTTTTGAGATACTGGTCGAGGCGAGACGCTCGGTTGAGTTTGCCTTGGAGTAGTAGCCCATGGTGGATGGGTCATAAAACCTACCTATCAGCAATCCCTGTATCTGCTGACCAAACTGATTCATCAAATTGGTCAGGAACATATAAAAACCGAAGCTGAACAACTCACGGAACGACTGCCAGGAGAAAACCCACTGGGGGCGCCACTTGACATAAAACCAGAAGACAATAGCTGGGATGGCCGCTGTCAGCATGTTCTGAGCTACCAAAGCCCAAACGCCACAGCCTTTATAAGCCATGATAACAGTAACAGTCAATGCGGTAACCGAAGTCAGGATGGTCACAATGGAGAGAATCTTGAAGTTCAGTTTTTTCTGTAACTGGTTGCGCTGCACGATGTTGAAAGCATAGATGAACAAGACGGCACCTTGGACTCTCAATATTTTGCTCAACTCGGAGATACCATAGAACCTGGCAATGGCTGGAGCCGACAGAAAGAGCACGGCATACATCACCGCCGACAGGCCCATGTTCCAGAAGAAGATGGTCGAATAGTCGGTCTGTGTGGGATTTTTTTTCTGGATCAAGGCGGAGCCAAAACCACCGTCGATAAACGATTCTGCCAACAGCATGAAAATCATCAACATGCCAATACAGCCGTAGTCGTAAGGCGTGAGCAGTCGCGCAAGGATGATGCCCGAAATGAACTGTATGAGCATCGTCGAGTATCGCTGCAACGTCGTCCATACTACGCCTTTGACTGCCTTCTGTTTTAATCCTTCCTGCATAGTTGGTTTACAAAAAATGGTTAATCAATTGGTTTATATCAGTTTACACAATGACATGCATACACTCTATTTGAAGCCGCAAAGATAGGGATTTTTTCTTCACCAAAACCAATCTTTTTCACCCATTTTTCTATGGATTTTCAAATTGTGGCTTAGGTGTGTTGTAAACCATGCCTAAGGCTTTGCCAATTTATAATATAACGAGCCAATCCATCCTTATCAATTTGCAAAAATAAGGCTTGTCCCTGAAAAATACAAAAACAATCATTTTTTTTTGTATTTTTGCGGCGTTTTTAAAGTGACAAAATATTGCCTATCGAAATCATGCTTAACAAATCATAAAATCAAAAGATATGTTATTCAATTCGTTTGAGTTTCTCATCTACTTCCCGATAGTATGCATTGTGTACTATCTGTTGAAGAACAACCGCTGGCGCATACCTTTCCTTCTTGTCGCCAGTTACTATTTCTACATGAACTGGAAGCCCGTTTACGCAGTGCTCATCATGACCTCCACGGTGCTGACCTATTTATGTGGTATATTAGTAGAAAAGCATGCTGACGACGAGCCCAAGAAAAAGGCTTTTCTGGTGGTTAGCTTGGTGATTAATTTCTCCATCCTGTTTGTCTTCAAGTACTTCAACTTTATTAACGAATCGATATTCAGCCTGTTGGAAATGGTGGGACTACGATGGAATGTGCCTAACCTCAACGTACTGTTGCCCGTAGGTATCTCGTTCTACACCTTCCAAGCGGTGGGCTATTCCGTCGACGTTTACCGAGGCAACATCAAGGCAGAACGCAACTTCATCACATACGCGCTCTTCGTCAGTTTCTTCCCGCAATTAGTTGCTGGTCCTATCGAGCGTGCCAAAAACCTGATTCCACAGTTCCACGAGGAACACAGTTTTAAATACGAAGACGCCATAGAGGGCTTGAAATTGATGGTGTGGGGTTACTTTATGAAAGTATGTGTGGCTGACGTAATAAGCGAATATGTGACTGCTATCTATAACAATATTAGATATCACAGCGGCACCAGCATAGGTCTCGCCACCCTGCTTTTCAATTTCCAATCCTATTGCGATTTTGCAGGCTACAGCTTAATCGCCATTGGCGCCGCCCGTGTGATGGGATTCCGGCTCATGACAAACTTCCGTCGCCCCTATTTCTCACTGAACATCGATGAGTTCTGGAAACGGTGGCATATTTCGCTCTCATCGTGGTTTTTGGACTACGTCTATATTCCATTAGGAGGCAGTCGCGTAAAATACCCTCGTTACCTGTTCAACCTGTTTGTCACATTCCTCATCTGCGGTTTGTGGCATGGGGCGGATTGGACGTATATTGTTTGGGGTGCAGTGTTCGGATTGTATGTAGTCATTGGCAAGGTGTGGCGCAAATTTGTTCATAAACCTGAATACAAGACTGCGCTTTCCCGAGTATTAAGTACTGTTTTCTGTTTCGCATTGTTGGTCTTTGTCTCGATATTCTTCAGGGCGAACACTTTGGCTGACGCATTCACCATCATCGGAAAGATCGTCACCAATCATGGTCCGCTATTTGTGGACAAATCGGTTTTTGCCTACGGTTTCACTGCCTTAGCCATCCTGTGTTTTAAAGATATTAAGGACGAATTCAACTGGAAATGTAATTTCATGCATTCCAAACACATTGTGGTGCGCTATATTTCAACAGTTGTACTCATTGCCTATATTATTTTGTTCGGCTCCTATACCGGTGGCCAGTTCATTTATTTCCAATTCTAATTCTAATCATCATGAAAAAAGATAATGTTCGTTTTTTGAAAACCTTACTCATTGCTATAGCGATGCTTGTTGTGGTTGATATTGCTGTCGGAGTGGTGGCCGACAGGCTCATGGACAAATTGCCTGATTTCAGCGGAGATTTTGCCAAAGACAATTATCGCCTTCACCGTTTAGAAACCGATGTTGTCATCTTAGGATCGTCTCGCGGATGCAAACACTATGTTTCCCAACAGTTGGCTGACAGCATAGATGCCTGCATGGGCAAGCACCTTTCCCTTTACAATGCCTCAATCAGTGCAAAGAAGCTCAACAGCAATTCCTGTGCGGCAGAGGTTCTTCTTTCACGTTACCGCCCCCAACTCGTCATTTATGACATATTTGAAGAACTGCTATGTGATGACCTGGTCGACGACATCGAGTTCTCCGCTCCTTTCTATTGGAAAGATACCATCGTGCGTCGGTATCTTGATGATATAGGATTAAAAGAACGCTTGCTTATGAAATCAAGTCTATACCGCTATAACGGCAAGTTGTTCCGGATTATTTCCACCATTTCTGCCCCGGAAGCCCCAAATGACGGATATGAACCCATGAAGGGAACACACAAAGACCTTACTAAATACAACAATGACGCAAAGGCTGAAATACCAACATTAGAGTTAGATAGTTATACTTTGAACAACTTTGAGAATGTCCTGAAAAAGTATTTATCGGCAAAAGTTCCTTTAGTCATTGTCAGTTCTCCAAGGTTTCGCCCTTACGACAACAATAAACGAGTGGCTGCAATATGCGAAAAATATGGCATTCCGTTCATAGATTTTTACGACACACCCTATTTCAACGACCATCCTGAACTTTTCTACGATGCCAGACATCTGAACGACGATGGCGCGCATGTTTTTACTGCATTGTTTTTCGAGCAGTTGAAACCTCTTTTACCATGCCACGAAGATGAAAAGAGGATGGCTGGTCATTCTCTTTCATGCAAATGACTGTAAAAATAGTGTAGCAGCAGTTCCCTGTGGGTTTCGCAGCTGGTAACGTTCTCGATGTTCACCTCATCTTTTTTCGAAATGCGAGCTGACAGGTGTCCTCGGTTGTATAATGCCCTCAGATAATGGTTCCTGTAGGGTATGAAGGGGAACAGCAGTTTTCTTTTCTCTTTTTCAACCAATTTACCCAATGCAGCCTCTAACTGTTCGTCATCGGCAATGACTCTGTTAATCTCTTCCAGTTGTTTTGCGACAGACGAATCATCCCGAACATTGACAACCGGCTCATTATTGCACTGCTCGTAGGGTATCAGCCTAAAGTCAATCCTCTCTTTTTCAACATCTAATTGTATCATTAAGCCTTGATTCCATTTATCATTGCGCTTTTTGGGCTCATCAAAAAAGAAATTACCTAACCCATAGAAAATAGGTTTCCCCTTATAAAGCTCATAACCGGAATAACAATGCTGGTGATGGTTAACGATGACATCGGCACCAAAGTCGGCAATCAAATGATACTCTCGTTTCATCCTTGGGGTGGGCAATTGATAATGTTCTTTGCCACCGTGAATAATAACGATGATTTTGTCAACCTTCTTGCGCAATTCTTGAATGTCTTCAAATAGGTTGGGGAAATCCAACGGATTAGCCCCGGCCGATTGCCTTGTTGCTACCGAGAACTCATGCTCGCAAACATTGATGATGCCGATGGTAATGCTGTCGTCTTTTATTATCAGAGGCAGTCTTGCTTCATCCAGCGTACGACCAGCACCTACCACAGTCAAACCATGTTGCTTGCAATGGTCGAGTGTGTCTGTCACACCCTTTCCGCCAAAATCCTTTAAATGATTGTTGGCAAGTGTAACGATGTCGAACCCACAATAATTAATGATATTGAAAGCGGTTGGGTTATTCTTTAGGTTGGGTCCTTTTTTTAGGATAGGTTGGGTGCTATTTGTAACGGGACTTTCCAGATTCACTATCGCATGGTCGCATGTCTCCACCACTTTTTTCACCTCTGCAAAGGCATGATCCAATTGATTTTCGTCCCATGCCATTTTAGCGGCTCTATCTTGAAGGCTTAAATCTCCGACGACAACTAGTTTCATTTTTCGTTTTTATCTTTTATTTAATTTAATTCTCGCAAAAATAAAACTTTTTCATTTATATAGGCACAAAAATAATACTTTTAAGAAAAACGCAAAATACTGTCCTTAAAAGAACAAACAAGAGGTTCATTTCGCATTACAAATGCTGATACTCAATGTATTCTGATTGCAAATCTGAACAAACAAATAGGAATCAATGAACACCCAAGGCCCTTTCTTCATCTCCAGTATAGCCATAATCCCAAAAAGCATATTCGAACCATGCGGCTTCTATAAAGACTTCATCCATCTTCGATAGCACATCGTCGTCTACAGTTGCGGCCCACTTGTCAATGATCTCTAAAACTCGGTTCATCCCGGCAGTGTATTCCTCGTCGCCATACGCCGCAATCCAATCCTTGTAAGGGTTTCCCTCCAAGTTCGCGTTATGCAGGATGTCGTAGCCGACACAGTTGTACAACCACAGACAAGGGAGCATGGCAGCCAAAGTAACTTCCTTTACCCCAGCATCCAAAGCCTTCTGCGTGTGTGAATAATACTCCAATGTGACGCGTGAAGGCAAGGCCGTGCTATCAATGCCATATTGCTCTATAAGTAGCTGATGCATGGCATCTTCACTATCGATACTCGCCTGAGCGAAAGCCTTGAAAAAGGCTCTCTCCTCAGGGTCGGGAATCGATTCGGCAAACTGTAGCAGCTGACGGTCGAAGTTGCGGCAGTAAATCTCGTCCTGTTCAAGATAACGTATGAACTTGTCGGCTGGAAGTGTACCGTATGCAAGTTCCGCGATGAACGGCAGCGAAATAATTTCTTTGTAGACAGGTTGGCTCTTCTCCCAGATATGAGATGTCCAGGACGAGTTTTCTTGTTCTTTCGTTTTACAGCTTGAAAAAACAAAAGAAAAACCAGAACAACAAGCAACAGTTTCGATAAGGCTTTCATATTTGATTTGGTAAGGTTTCGCATGGTGTTAAACATTGTATAATTACCGCAAATCTTGGATTGGCCAGTGAAAATCTCAGGGAGTGCATTACCTGATCACCTTAGTGAACACAGGAGTCTCATCCCCAACCACCGTCACATAGACCGTCATCTCGCCCGCAGGAGGCATGTTGGGACGGTCTTCACGCGGAAGGTCAACGGCGGTGAACACATACTCGACACCGTCAGGAATGTTGCGCGAAGCCACAGCCTTGGCCTGGGCGTGCATCATCGGATAGTCACCGACGGCAGCATCGAAAATGGCAGCTTCTTCCTCATTCACAGGATGTTGCTCGGGGAATTCCTCCAACTTGGTGTATTCTCCCTCGATGAAACCGCCTGCTTTCAAGAACTGGTCGATTTCCTTGGGCATAGCTTCGAGATGAGCGGCACGGACACCATAGCCAGGAAGAATCTCGGCCTTAGGCTCAGCCTCCAGCAAATCCTTCACGCTCGACTCCAATCCGCCACTGCCGAAAGTGCAGAACGGAACAACCTTCTTGCCACTCAAATCCACTTGATTCAACCAAGTGATGACAGGCGGAGCGTAGGTGCCGAACCAAATCGGATAGCCGAGGAAAATCACGTCATACTTGGTGACATCCACTTTAAGAGGCTGAATCTCAGGGAAAGCACCCTCGTCAAGTTCTTTCTTGCCGCGCTCGATGGTGGCTTGAAAATCGCCATCGTAAAGTTCCACGGGGACAATCTCCTCTAAATCAGCACCGAGTTTTGTAGCGATTTCCTGTGCCACGGCCTTGGTGTTGGAGGTTTGGGAATAGTAGAGCACCAGCATCTTAGGCGCAGTTTGCTCTTCTTCCGTTTTTTGTGTGGTTTTCTTCGGGCCGCAAGAGACGGCGGCTAACGTCACGGTCGCAAGGACCAGCACTAATTTCATGTTTTTCATTATAGTAAATTTTAAATTAACATACGATTTAATGTGAGTTACCAAACTACTTTACCTTTATCTTGCCTCCCTGACGCATCATGGCATCCCACCAACGAGCAGGCATAAGTGCATGGGCAACCCTTCCGATGGTTGAAAAACGCCCTATGCAATACCGCGCCCTCGGATGACGGCTGTTGACGGCACGACTGACGGCCTTGGCGACTACCGACGGCTTCGATAACATATTAGTATTGTAAAACCATTCCATGTTGTTGGCCCACTGCGTACCGATTTCCTCGTATGCCGTACCCATCGAAGATTCCTTCAGATGTTTCGCCGCAATGATGCCCCAATCGGTCTTGATGGCGCCAGGCTCAATCATCACCACATCGATGCCAAAGGGCTTTGTCTCCATGCGCAAGGCGTCGCTGAAGGCTTCGACGGAGTATTTGGTCACGTTGTACCAGCCGCCCATGTAAAACACCATCTTGCCTGCAATTGACGAGGTGTTGATGATACGGCCACTCCCCTGCTTGCGCATGTAAGGCAACACCAATTGGGTGAGACGCGCCAAACCGAAAACGTTCACTTCCAGTTGTCGGCGTGCTTCCTCCAAAGGCACATTTTCGATGGCACCGAAATAACCATATCCTGCATTGTTGACCAACACATCAATACGCCCTTCTGCTTGAATGACAGTTTTAACCCCTTGAATCATAGACGTTTCATCTGTGACATCCATCCTAAGGACTTGCACGCCATGAGCTTTCAAAGGCTCCATCCGTTCCACCCTGCGGGCGGCGGCATACACCTTGTGTCCCTGTTGAGCCAAGGTCTGAGCCGCATCAAAGCCAATGCCGCTGCTGGCACCAGTGATTAGGATTATCTTACTGCTTTTCATACAATTACTTTATCGGATAGGCTTCATACAGAATGTCGTGCAGCGTCGTCCTGATACCTGTCCTCACCAAAATGTTGGGCTCGGCATCGGGGTAAACGCGGTTGGACAAAAAGACGATAACCGTGTTATTGGCAGGATCCGCCCAGACGAAAGTCCCGGTAAAACCAGTGTGTCCATAGCCTTCCATCGAGCCCGACTTGGAAGCCGTGCAAGAACCTTTCTTGTTGATGGGCAACTTGTCGAAGCCGATGCCCCGACGGTTGCTGTTACTTGCGGCAAAAGGCGCCGTGGTGAAATAACGCACGGTTTCGGGCTTCAGATAGCGCACGCCGTTGTATGTGCCTTCGTTCAAAAACATCTGCATGAGTGCCGCCAAATCGTGAGCATTGGAGAACAAGCCCGCGTGACCTGACACACCGCCAAACATTGCTGCCACTTGGTCGTGTACATCGCCCCAAATCAGTTGCTTGCGGAAAACCGTATCGTTCTCCGTAGGCGCAATCTGCTCGCGGGAAAAGTGGCTCAAAGGCTGATAACAGATGTGATTCAGATTCATGGGAAGATAAAACTTCTCATTCAGATAATCCCAAATGTTCTGGTTCGTAATCTGTTTCACGATTTTCGGCATGTAGTAAAACCCCATGTCGCTGTAAAGGTATTTCTTCTTTCCCAAAGGCGTCTTCGAGACCGAGTCGAAAATCCTGTCCTCATAATTATTGACAAGGTACAGATTTTCAGCCACCCTAACATTGTGGTTTTCATCAATTTTATCGCTGTAAAACTCAAACATCGGGCCGTTTTCGTCCACCGTCACCTGGAAAAATGGCACCCACGCCTTCAGTCCCGCCTGATGCGTCATGATATCGATGAGTTTCAACCTGCCGTGAGGATTACCTCTCAGATAGGGAAAAAAGTCGGCCAAGGTCTTGTTGAGGTCAATCAGTCCGTCTTCATATAACTTCATGATGGCCAAGGTCGAGGCGAAGATTTTGGTGCATGAAGCAATGTCATAGAGGTCATCGGGCTGCACTTGATGGCCGCCACCGTAGGTGAAATTACCGAAACACTTGTCATACACCATATTACCGTCTTTCATCACCACAAGCTGACAGCCAGGATAAGCCTTTTGGCGAATGCCTAACTGAGCCACAGAATCCAACTTGGAAACGTATTTTTCGGACAAAACGCCTTTTGACGACGACCCCATCTGCCCATTCTGATCCATAGGCATGGCAGGTGCAGGAATCTCCTTTTGCGGAACGATCTGCTCCTTACGTTCAGGCATTACACCAGTAATACCATCACCGCACTTGAATTTACCCACCGAGACAGGCAGCTTTCCATGCGCTTCAAGCTCACCTGAAAGCAGTCGCACCACCGCATTCACAGCGGGCACCTCATCCTGATAAGCCACCACAATACCCTTCACGCGATTGTTGATTTGGAACATATCCAAGGCGTATGGACAAGCAAACAAATTGAGAATCACATCGTTCTGTTTCACTAAGCGATTGAAAAACTGCACGGTCTCACCAGGGATGCCATAGTTTTTGCTAGCAAACATCGAGGTTTTCTCAATATTCACCACTACCAAGTCGTAGGTTGTAAGTTTTTTCAGCCATTCCGCTGACTTTGAAGCGATTTCCTCTTTTGTGGTCACAAACGACTTGGTGTCGAAACCGCGTTCCACAAGACCATTATTCACATCATTCTTGGTATTGCCAATCGTCACCACAGCGATTTTCCTTTTGTTATCCAACGGAAATACTTGATTTTCATTGCGTAACACCGTGACAGCCTCACTATAGAGTTGTTGGCGCAATTCTTTGTACGAATTCTTCTTCAGGTCGGTCATTAGGTTGGCGGTGGACACAGGTTTGTAATGATTGAGGCCAACGCGGTATTTGTAGCGCAAAATCTTCTTGCAGCTCTCTTCCAAACGCGCCGCCGCGATGGGGTCACGCTCCGCCGCCGCCTTGATGGTCTTAATGGCAAAAGGCACATCGTGAGGCAGAATCAGCACGTCGTTGCCAGCCATGAATGCCACGTAAGGCACGCTGTCGTTCCTCACCTTCTCCGAAACACCTTTCATGTCGAGGCCGTCGGTGAAAATCAGGCCATCGAAGCCCATTTCCTCCTTCAACAATTCGGTGACCACACCGTATGAAAGCGAAGAAGATGTGTTCTTAACCTTCTCAATGGCAGGAAAATACAAGTGTCCGACCATCGCACCGTTCACACCTTGATTAATCATGTATTGGAAAGGTGCCAATTCGATGTCACGAACCTCATCCATGGTGCGCGTCACGGTGGGCAGGGTCAAATGCGAGTCTGTGGACGTGTTGCCGTGACCAGGGAAGTGTTTCATCGTGGTAATCAATCCTTTACTCTGCATACCCAGCGCGTAGGCTGTGGCTTTTTCGCCAACAGTCTGCGGGTTTTCGCCAAAGCTGCGCACCCCAATGATAGGATTGGCCGCATTGGAATTGACATCCGCGACTGGCGCAAAATTCACATGGATGCCCATGCGCTGGCACTGCTCAGCCACCTGTTGCCCCATCTCGTAAATCAACTCGTCATCCGCGATGGCACCCAAAGTCATCTGATAAGGATAGGCAATGGTCTTCTTCACGCGCATGGCCAAACCCCATTCCGCATCAATGGAGACCATCAGCGGTGTCTGAGCCATCGCCTGCCAGGCATTGGTCTGCTTCACCTGAGCCTCAGCCTCAGCACGGAAAAAGCACACGCCACCAATATTATATTGCTTGATGTACTTGCCAACTTTCTCATAGAAAGGCTCATCGGGCTGATTGGCGCGCACACAAATCAATTGGGCCACACGCTGCTCCAAAGTGAGGCTGTTATACACTGAATCCACCCAACGCGTCTCCGCATCCTGGGCAAACATCTGGCCAACCGAAAGGGCCATTACAAAAAATCCTACAGATAAATACTTTTTGATATTCATATAACTATTTATTTTTCAATCGATTTATTTGTTTTTTTTCTTAACCAATTCTTCAACTCTTCCCAATCGTATGGCTTGCAGACGATGGTCTTATCGGCATCCACCAAAAAGACGGTCGGCGTGGAAGTGACATGGAAATCCAAAAAGGCCTTTCCTTCCCAACGCAAATCATCATAAAAATGGTATCCTGGCAGACGCATTTTTTTTACCGTTTGAGTCACAGCGTCCTTATCTTCCGCCAATGCAAAGGTAACCAATTCAAAATCAGACTTTAAATCTAAGTTTTTGCGCATCTGCACCAAGAAATCATGGCAATACTCGCAGTCCGTCGACCAAAAGACCACAATGATATGTTGCGCCTTTGAATCATACAAATGATAAGGTTTTCCGTCAATGGCAACGCCCGAAAAATCAGGCACTTTCGCCCCGACCTTCACCTTCTGATATGGCTCAGTGATGGAATCGAGACGAAGGCCTTCTTCCATTGAAATCTCACCCTCAGCAAGTTTCGGATAGTTCAAAAGATAATCCGTCACTCGGTCTCTTCCCATTGCAGAATAGCCATTCAAGGCAAACTCGAGCACAAACTCATACACTCTCATGTTGACCTTAGCCTTATCAAGGACATAGCTCAAGCCTGCAATCGACAGACTGTCAAAGCGTTGCTCGTCGCCATCAGTAAAAGAATAAAAGAATCCGACCAATTGATCTGTAAACGCTTTGGAGAGAATCAAAGTGGTGTCGCTGAAATCCGTGTCTTTCCAATAATCCGACATCGCATCAGTTTGCGCTTGCGCCAATAAGGCCGAAAACGCCAAAACAAACACAAAAGCAATATGGATTATCTTTTTCATTTTCCTTTAGTTGTAATTCGTTATCAAATATCCAACTTCAACTGAATTGCCATATTGAAAGTCATGCGATGCAAAGGCGTGGTTCCATGATCGGCGATGGCTTGCTTGTGTTCCAAGGTAGGATAACCCTTGTTTTTCTTCCAGTTGTATTGGGGATACTGTTTGTCGTACTCCTGCATCATCATGTCTCGTGTGGTCTTGGCCAAAATGGAAGCCGCCGCAATCGACTGGTATTTGGCATCTCCCCCCACGATGCAGACGTGCTTCACCTTTTTATAAGGATTGAAGCGGTTACCGTCAATCAATAAAAGTTCGGGTTGAAGTTTCAGTTGATCCAAAGCCCTGTGCATCGCTAAGAATGATGCATTTAGAATGTTGATTTTGTCAATCTCCTGCGGTGACACGACTCCAATGCCATACGACAAAGCCTCCTGCATCACCAAATCCCGCAACAACATCCTTTTCTTCTCCGTAAGTTGCTTTGAGTCATTCAATTCCAGATAATCCTTGTCTTTGTTTAGGATGACGGCTGCGGCCACCACAGGACCCGCTAAGCATCCTCTTCCGGCCTCGTCGCATCCCGCTTCAACCCAATCCGAATAATGTGAAAGCAACGCCATGATTTACAACCATTTAAAATAGTACTGATTAGCAAATACCAACATCATAAACAAGGTCAAAAACAAATTGGCCCAGCCCGTATTGCTGATATAGGAGAATGCGTAAGCTACGAGGACAGACAACACAATGAAAATCAAGCCGTTCATCAAGACATTGCTGCCTACAAACAGCAGGAACAGTGCAAAGAAGAGCATGATGGTCACCATGGAAATCTTGGTCCGCACGGCCACCGTTTTTTCCAAATTTGTATTGTTGCTACCAAAAATCAAGAAAATGGTCGGGACAATCAACATGACCAATAACGCTATGGTTTTCAGGTTGAAACCTGTTACCAACAAACGGAAAGAACGGAAATAATCGCCGTAGCCATTCCACACCGTTTGCAAGTTGCTGAACAGGAAAATGCCGACAAAATAAAAGAAATAAACAGCCAAAAAGCCTAACAGCGGTATGATTTGCAACCTCAACGAGCCTTTCTTTGCGATGGGGAGGACAATAATCACCCACAAAATCAGAACGATAGAAGGAAAATAACACATGGAGGCAAGAGCAACATATATCCCGACTTTCAGCAAATTCAATTCGGAATTGGGCATCAAATAAATCTCAAACAGCCTGTCCATAGCAAGCAAAATAAAGGGCACCGACAAGACAAAGGGATAGAAATTGGTCTGCGTCCTCGTCAGACTCATCAGCAAAACGAAAACGAAGGCCCCCATAGTACTCACCTTGCCCACAATCTGGCTTTTCACCATGATTGCATTGAAAATCAAGGCTTCAAAGGCCAACAGCAAAAAAGCCAAAGCATGTTGGGCTATATGTGAAAAATCGAGCAGTTCGTCAATCACATTGAAGATGGGAGTCACAGGGCTTTCCAAGCCCATGGTCATCTTCCCCGACGCAAAGGCAGGTATCCACAGGGCAATCGCCATCAACGCAATCACCACATACTGAATGGCATAGCTCTGTCTGAAAAACTTAATCATTGCATTCTCATCAAGTCAAGTCCAATGTCGTGGCGATAGTTGACACCCTCGAAATGAATCCTCTCTACCTCGCGATAAGCGATGCCTCTCGCCTCTTCAATCGAATCACCATGCGCCGTCACCGCAATGACGCGCCCGCCCGCCGTAACCACTTGTTTTTCTGCATCAAAGGCCGTACCAGCATGGAAAGCCACCACATCCTTCAAATTGTCCAATCCGCTCATTATCATGCCTTTCTTGTAAGATTCGGGATAGCCGCCAGAGACCATCATCACAGTGACCGCAGTCTTTTCACACTTGGCATAATGCACTTCATTTAAGCGGCCATCAGCGCAGGCATCCAATAAGTCGGCAAAATCACCCTCAATGCGGGTCATTACGGCCTCAGTCTCTGGGTCGCCCATGCGAACGTTGTACTCGATAACGTAAGGATTGCCGCCATCGTTCATCAAGCCCAAGAAAATGAAGCCCTTATAGTCGATACCTTCGGCTTTCAAGCCCTTCAAAGTCGGTTTTACAATGCGTTCTTCCACCCTATCCAAAAACTCAGGTGTGCAGAACGGAACAGGTGAAACGGCTCCCATGCCGCCTGTGTTCAAGCCTTGGTCGCCGTCGCCGATGCGCTTGTAGTCCTTGGCCTCAGGCAACAAAACATAATGTTCACCATCGGTCAACACAAAGACAGAGACTTCTATACCTTTCAGGAACTCCTCGATGACCACAGTCGCCGAAGCTGCACCGAATTTGCCGTCGAGCATTTTGCCTAATTCATCCTTGGCTTCCAACAAGTCATTGAGAATCAACACGCCCTTACCTGCAGCAAGACCATCGGCTTTCAGCACGTATGGGGCTTTCACGCTTTCAAGGAACTTATAGCCCTCGTTAAGGTTGTCCTTATTGATCTTGAAGCATTTCGCCGTCGGCACGCCATACTTTTCCATGAAGTCCTTGGCAAAGGCTTTGCTGCCTTCCAACTGTGCGCCACGCTTGTCAGGACCGATGATTTTCACCGACTTCAATGCCTCGTCGCCTTTGAAGAAATCGACGATGCCGTCCACTAAAGGCTGCTCTGGACCGACTACAACAAGGTTAATTTCTTGTTTCAAGCAGAATTCCTTTACCGCTTCAAAATCAGAGGGTTTTATGTTGACATTCACACCCACTTGAGCCGTTCCGGCATTGCCAGGCGCGATGAAGACATGGGCTCCTTCACTTTGGGCCAGCTTCCACGCCAAGGCATGTTCGCGACCACCTGAGCCTAATACCAAAATGTTGCGTTTTACCGCAGTGATATGCTGTCCTTGGAGTTCTTTCCAATCCACTGCTTCTTTCTCATTGTCAGTGGGATACATTATGATTCTTTCCATATTCTATTCTTTTAATGCTTTCATTAGACAATTCCAAATGCCTTCGGCAGCCTTGTCCCAAGAAAAGTCCTTGGCACGTTCGATACCTTTTTCAATCAATGCCTCGCGGACGTTCTCATCCAACATCTCTGTCATGCCTTCGGCGATAGAGGCCTCGCTGAACGGATCCACCAAAAGTGCCGCATCGTCGGCCACCTCGGGCATGGAGGTCACATTAGAAGTGATGACAGGCGTCTCGCACTTGAACGCCTCCAAAATCGGGATGCCAAAGCCCTCAAAATAAGACACATACACCGAGGCCAAGGCCGCCGCCGTCACCTCGTGAAGTTTTTCGGCACTCAACCGTCCGGCAAAGACCACCTCATCCTTGAAACGCATCTGGCTGTAAGCCTTCTCAATCGGTTCCGACCACCAACGCTTCTCCCCTACAATCAGCAACTTGACATTGGACGGCGTTTGGCTTTTGAACAAATCGAAGGCCGTGAACAGTCTCGCCAAGTTCTTGCGCGGATGCAGCGAGCCGACAAACATGAAATAAGGATTTCCATCGGTGTATTTGGCGCGGACGGCCTCTTGTTCCTCCTCGGAAATCGGTGCAAACTTCTCATTCACACCGTTATAGGCTACGTCAATCTTCTCAGGTTCAATGCCGTAGCAATCCACAATGTCCTGTTTCGAAAACTCTGAAACCGTCACGATACGCTTGGCTTTGCGGGCAAAACGCGGGAAAAAGGTCTTGTAGTGCCAAAGGTGAATTTTCGGCATGTCTTTTGGGAAATGCTCGAAATTAAGGTCATGGAACTGAGTCACTTGCGGCACATCAGAGCGAAGGCTCAGATATCCGTCGGGAGAGAAGAACAAATCGGGCTGGATTTTCTTCA
Source organism: Bacteroidales bacterium (assembly GCA_016285355.1). Next base: position 28,081 of record JAEEQP010000015.1, on the reverse strand, counting down.
ACGCCTTGACCAAGGAAAACTCGAAAAACCAGATAAAGAGAAAAGGATGCCGCGCCTGAGGGAACAGCACTATGGGTTTCACGTTGTCGGCGAAGAGAAACATCGGGTCGGGCTCGCGGTCGAAGATGAAGTAGAACTCCACTTCGGGATGGTCTTTCACCATGCGGCGCAAGGTTTCGTATGCCACCCACCCGATGCCTTCCAACCTGTCTTTCAGCAACAAACGCGTATTGACTGCAATTTTCATGATTCGATAATGCGCGAATTTTTGAAAGGCAAAGATACACAAAAATCCGACACGATAGAAAAAAAGCGGAGTTTTCCGCTCCGCTGGGTTTTTAACACGAATTTCCATGAATTGTACACAAATTATCAAAAATAATAATTTCTGAGAATTTCTGAGAATTTTTGATAAATTTCTGATAATTCGTGTTTTAAAATCAATCTGGCAAACGATACAAAGTCAGTTTGTCGTCAAGTGTGCATTGAATCAGACCGTAATGCTTGGCGTAATAGACTTCCGTCGGGAAATTAGTCGCCCAAGGATAAGCGACATCGACCAATTTGAGGTGCATAACACCCTGATATTCCACATTGTGCACATAGTATTTGTCGAGGTATTCAGCCATGAATTCCATCTCGCTGTCATTGCTGTACTCATAGCAACACCTCGGATAAAACTTATTGCCGTCGATGCGCATGGTGTAATGCGCCGGGCCGAAATCCATCCTGAAATCGTCAGTGCCTTCCGGCTCGTCATCTAGATGGTCTGCGGTCAAGCTAACGCTCATATTCAACGTGGAAAAAGAGGAAAAGCCGCTTTGATAAACATGCTCGTATTCAATGCCTTCCACATATATACACATGAAATAGCTTCCCTGTTCCGACATGTATTGGTCAATATCCGCAAATGAAAACGACTGCGAAACGCCGTTGTCGTCGCGCATGGTGAACTTGAGGTTGGCTGTGTCGGCGAACCACGCGCGGTTGGAATCTTGCACATAGTAAGATTTGGTTGGCTTCGTGCATGAGGCCATCACAAAGGCCAAAGCCAAGATAATCAAAAATTTAGTCTTCATAAAGCATGTATTTTTCACCGTTAGACATCACAATTCCCACAAAACCGTTTTCATAGTTGTAGAGAATGGTTTCGGCATGAATCAATTCGTCATCATAATTATAATAGTCTGTTTTCAACTTGAAGACATCCTTGTAATAATGACCATTAATCTCCAATGAATCAATAATTTCGTAATCAGAATGGTCATCGCCGACAAAGGGAATTTTTGCACTGCCGACAGCAAAGAGGTCAGCTTTTTTATACCAAGACTGCATCTCCTCTTCATTCAGCATGTAAGCATTTGATAAAGAAATGCTCAAGTCGAAAACCGGATACTTGGGTTTACATGTAGTCATGTCCACTTCGTACTCATAATAATAGTCAGGAGCAGGCTCGAAACGTGTTGGCAAGGAGCCGTAGCCTTCGCTTGAAGTTTTGTGTCGGTGGCGTTCCACCTCAAAGTCGATGATGACCTTACTTGTTTCGTGCTGCATACGGAACACGTCGCCGTTACGATAAGGCACAGTGGCCAGATACTGTTCGGGGATGCGTCCCAAATCAATGTAGGCGGGTTTGCTGCGTGGGCAAGCCGTAAACAACACCGTCATGGCCACAAGGATGACAGGTATCCTCATTTTTCTGAAAATTCGTTTTTCCGTTTTCATTGTGTTGCGATTTAAAGTTTTCGACCGCAAAAATATGTCAAATTTGGGCTAAAAAAGCAATCTTGGATGGCATTACAAACTTTTGAAATCTCAAACATTTGTCTTTCAAATACTTATAATTTTGAATTACAACATTTCTTTTCGAGCCAATAGCAGAGATTTCAAAAAAATGTGTATTTTTGCCCAAACAATAATTACAAAACATTAGAAAAATGAACCAGCCTTACACCAACATCAACATCAATCCCAACAACAAGAAAATGGGACGTTACGCCCTTTGGGTAGCTTTGGCACTCTTAGCCGTTTTAGTGCTTTTCTCTTCGTTTTACACCATCCGCTCAACGGAACGCGGTGTGCTCGCCACTTTCGGCAAAATGAGCGACGACGTCATCGGTGACGGCCTGCACATGAAGATTCCTTTCATCCAGACCATCAAGCGCGTGAACGTGCAGCAAAAGAAGTTCGACGGCAAGGAAAACAGCTACACCCGCGACGTGCAGACTTCGGAGGTGGAATACACCATTAATTATGACTTGGTGCGCGAGAACGTCAGCAAGCTGATGAAGAATGTCGGCGACGACTACCACAACCGCATCGTGGTGCCGTTCATCCGTTCGTCCATGAAGCAAAGCTTCGGCAACTTTGCGGCCACAGAGATTGTGGAAAACCGTGATGCCGTGCGCCGCGAAATCGAGCAAACGCTGCGTCAGACATTGGACAGCAACTATTTCATGAATATCCAATTCCAGATTACGAACATCGACTTCGACGACGACTTCGAGACCGCCATCAAGGAAAAGCAAGTTGCTGAACAGAACGCCCTGAAGGCCAAGAATGTGACTATCCAAGTGGAGGAGCAGGCCAAGCAGACCAAAATCAAGGCACAGGCCGAAGCTGAGGCCATGAGCATCAAGGCCGCTGCTTTGGAGAGCAACCCCAAGTTGGTGAACTACGAGGCCGTGCAGAAATGGGATGGCAAAATGCCCCAATACATGTTAGGTAACTCCGTGCCTTTCATTGATTTGAAATAACAAAACTTATCCTATAATAACATGGGAATATAGGACGGCGTTTCGACAGGCTCAACGACCTTAGCTTTTTCAAGAGTTAAAGGTCCCTGAGCCTGTCGAAGGGCCCATATCAAAACATTATAGTTTAATCTTGAACAGTTACTAATTATGAAAAAAACATTTTTACTATTTGTTTTCGCCCTCGTTTTGAGCGCGTTTCAATGGACGTTTGCTGCTCCTTTAAGGAACATCCCCGTTCGTCTCACCCAACCTGACGGTCAGATCATCGAATGTTTTGCCTCGGGCGATGAGTTTTACAACTATGTGCATGATGCCAACGGCTTCACCATCGTGAAAGGCGAAGGCGGCTACTACTGCTATGCCATGCACGACAGCCAAGGCAAGGTGGTCGCTTCTCCATACCGCGTCAATAGTGTTGACCCTGCTGAGGTTGGACTTCAACCCTACGTAAAGATTTCAGAGCAAGAATATCTGCAACGTCGTCATGAACGCGAGCAGCATATCAAGCCCATCAAGCGGCCTGCCAACCGCGAGCTCAACCATGGCCGTTATAACAACCTGGTCGTCTTTATCCGTTTTGCGGGCGACACCTATCACACTACGCCTTTCTCGACCGTTGACTCCATGTTCAACGCCTCCAACTACGAGTCCATCTCGCTGCACAACTACTACCACCACACCAGCTATAACCAACTTGACCTGCGCTCCTATTTCTATCCCGAACCTGACGGTCAAACCATCCTTTCCTACGAGGACATCTACCCGAAAGAATACTACATGCCTTACGACCCTGTGACCAATCCCATGGGTTATCATGACGGTGAGACCGCCGACCGCGAGTTCTCGATGTTGGAGCGTGCCATTTACTATGTGGCTGACCAAGTGCCCGACACCCTCGACCTTGATTACAACGACGACGGAATGGTCGACAATGTGGTGTTTGTCATCAAAGGTCAACCTGGCGAATGGGCCTCTTTGCTTTGGCCACACCGTTGGTGCATCTACGATCGTTACGTGCCGCTCCATGACCTGCAAGTCTACGACTTCAACCTGCAACTTGAAATCGGAGGCTACTTCAATGTCAGCACGCTCTGCCACGAGATGTTCCACTCGCTCGGTGCCCCCGACTTATACCATTACAGTGGCGGCATTGACCCTGTAGGCTCATGGGACCTCATGTGCGGTACCACTGAACCACCGCAACAAATGAGCACGTACATGAAATACAAATATGGTCACTGGGTGGATGAGATTCCTGTCATCAACCCAGAACCTGACGCTTTCGGCAATTACGAACTGGAATCTGTCTCTTGGGAAGGCGGTCGCCGCAACGGTTACATGATTCCTGTTACAAATGACCAGTATTTCTTTGTCGAGTACCGCGACAAGAGCAATATTTTCGAAAGCCAGATTCCTGGCAGCGGAATGCTGATTTATCGCATTGATACACGTTTTGACGGCAATGCAGGATGGAACGGCAACGACTATCTTGACGAAGTCTATCTCTTCCGCCCCGGCGGAACCCCTGACGAGGCTGGTGACCTTAACCATGCATATTTCAGCGAAGAATCAGGAAGAACCTGCTTCAACTACAACACTGACCCTTATCCCTTCATTAACAACCAACCCTATCAGTTTTATGACCCAGGCTTTGAAATCACCAACATCAGCAGAACTGGCGATAGGATGAGTTTCGTTATCAAGCCATACGGAGGAGAGGGAAGCGCACCAGGACCAGAAAATTTCGTTGCCCATGTCAACAGTCTGGAACATCAAGTGGAGCTTTCATGGGATGCAAATCCTTATGCTGGCTACTATTATGTATATCGTGACGGCATTACAATCGCTGAGGTCACCGACACGACTTTTGTCCATCCCTATACCGAGGCCGACTACGGATTTCATATCTACAGTGTGCTCTCTGTTGACGCAGGACTGATGCACCTTTATAGCGCCGAATCGAAAACCTGGGTCATCCTCGGCAACTATGAAACCATCCATCTCTCCATAACTTCCGATTCTCCTTACGGCACCAAAGGCGGTGAGTTGGAGGTGAGTTACAACCTGTCGGAGATGAAGACCGAGTATCTTACCATTTATGAAGGCACTCAGGCCGAGACCGATTTGCATGTGCCCGCCAACACCGAAATCACTTTCAACTGGAATGCCGGTTTCGACCCTGAGAGTCAGGGGATTCATGTGCGGGCTACGAGTTTGAACGCTTCTGGCGAGGAAACCATTTTTGACATGGAAGCACCCGCTTCGGGTTGTATCGCCACCTATACCGTGGCAGACGAGAGTTTAGGCTTGATTCCGCCTCAAAACGTAACTGCCACCTCCGATGGTCAAAGCATCCAACTCCACTGGACTGTACCCACCGAGAACTGTACTTTCGACATCTATCGTGGCGACAGAAAGATAGCGTCACAAGAAGGCTATACTTACCTCGACGACAAAATCATGCGTTCGGGCACCTACCGCTACCATGTAGAGACCACCCTCAACGGTACATCGACATGGAACCCAGACCAAAGCGTGTATGCCAGCGTGATGAATTACTACTGCGAGCCTCCGCAAAACCTCGAAGGCACCTACAGCGACGGCCATGTGGAACTTAGTTGGGAAGCCCCTGAGTTCTTCGGACAAGGTCTGTTTGCTTACGACGACAACCAGTTCATTGAACAAATCGGATCGAGCAACCACAAATGGGGCATCAAGATGGAGCCTGAGTACCTGGCGCATTTTGCTGGCCATCCGCTCACGCATATCGAGTTGTTCGACTGCTCCACTGGTCATTTCACTTTCACTATCTACAACGGTGAGTTAGCCAACAACAATACCACCCTCTATGTGCAGGAGCGCGACATGGAAGCCAGCTATGAATTTGTCAGATTCGCCTTGGACGAGCCTGTTGATTTCGACCCCACCCTACCCTTGTGGATATGCGTCGCCACCTCGGGCACTACCAAGCCCATCCCCTGCTGCAATTACGTTGGCGAAGGCAACAGCTGTCTGCTCAAACAAGGAGCCTTCTGGAAACCCGCCACTGAATTTGGTCAATACGTGTCATGGATGCTGCGTGGCTACACCAGCCCTATGGACGGTGACAGCGACTTCACTTACAACGTGTATTGGGGTCCGGAGGAAGGCGGCGAAGAGCAGTTGGTGTTAGGCTACGAGACCCTCACGGCCACGCAAGCTAACTACAACACCACTGAAAACCAGAGGTACAACGTCACAGCCTTTTGGAATGGACGCGAGACCGAGCTTTCAAACACCGTTTATCTTGGCCCCAGCGTAGGCATTGAAGAAACCACGACCCAAGACGAAACCTTGGTGGTCTATCCTAATCCTGTCAGTGACCAGTTGACTTTGCAAGGCGAAGGCATTCAGTATGTGCGTCTTATCACTGTTACTGGTGCTTGCGTCTTTGAAAAATCGGTGAAGCACGATGCCTTCGGAATCGACATGACTGCGTTACCACAAGGTTTGTATTTCTTGAGCATCCAGACAGAGGAAGGAATGAGCGTTAAGAAAGTGGTGAAGAAATAAGGGGCTTTGTCCGCTCACATGAAGTTTCCTTTTGATAGGAGTAGATTTTACAATATTCAAAACGAGAAACATTTATGAATAGAAAAAAATGTATCTTTGCAAGCTTATTATTACAAAATAACGATGGTATATCTTATTGCATATAATATAAATGAAGGGCTCTATGATTACACTGGATTAAAAGAGTATATTAAATCTCTTGGTAGTTTCCAGCACCCAATGGATGACATCTGGTTTGTGTCTTCAAGCAACCTTGACGTAGAAGCTGAGATCAAAAAATTAAAAAGTCATTTACCTAGCGAAAAAGACATGGTAATAATGATGCCCATTCATTCAAGCAATAGACCGATAGGCTGGATGCCCAAAGCTTTTTGGCAGTGGTTCAAAACAAATTTATATGATCAAGAAAATACAGATAGAGAGATTTAAAAGCCTAAGACGAACGCCATTGCTTGAATTGGGCAGAGTAAACCTGTTAACAGGCGCCAATGGACGTGGCAAATCCTCATTGTTTCAAGTATTACTCACTTTATCCCAAACATGGGATAAACAAGCCATGAACTCACTGCTCACAAATGGCAAATGGGTGAATTTAGGATTATATGCTGATGTCCATAACGTTTATGATGCCGATACCACCATTGTGTTTCATATCGTGACAAATAATGAAGGAGATAATGAGTTTTGGTTAAAGTATGATCGCAGCAACCTAAAGCCTACGCTTATCGAATTATCAGATGCTAAAGTCAATGGAAATTCTATCTTTGATAGCTCTGGGAACACAATGGGCGATTTTAATTCTGATTTTAGTTCGGATTTCAACATAAGTCTTTCCCAATTGAGCGATTATCCTTCACTTATTTCTTTACGTCATATTCATTATATCGCTGCTGATCGCAAAACAGCACAATATCGTGAACCGATGGATGAAAGCGCTGTTGATTTGACTCCTGATGGTTCAAATGTACTTAGCGTGCTGTGGAACAATCGTAATCAGGGAATTATAGATGAAGTAGAACGTGTTATGGACAATATTCTTGACGGCTCTTCTTTTCATATTGAGCCACAGGCAAACGAACTTGTGTTTACACTTAACTCAGCAAAAGACGACGTTTTATTTCAACCTATCAATGTTGGTTATGGACATGGATATATTTTGTCGGTAATAACAGCTTTAGCAATTGCCAAAGAGGAAGATACCTTAATTATAGAAAATCCTGAAGCCCACCTTCATCCTGCAGCCCAAGCAAAGCTGATGAATGTTATCATTGATTATGCCATCAAGAAAAAAATTCAAGTGTTTGTGGAGACCCATAGTGACCATATTTTAAACACTTCGCTCCTTGCTGTCAAGAATAGTAATATTGATCTTTCTGTCGAAGACATACAGGTCCTTTTCTTTTCAGGACATAGAGGAGAAGATGGGCACTACGAGTCTTCTGTCCAAAACCTTGAAATCACACAAGAAGGACACATTCTCAATCCTCCCCAACAATTCTTCGAACAGTACGCCATGGATCTTCGCGATTTGTATTCTTCCAATAGAAAAAGGCGATGAATAATCAAACCAGCATTTACCTATTATTCAAGGAGTATGTTGACCAATCCAGGCCGCCATCTCATCAATATATTCATGGAGACACATTCTCTTTAAACACCTCATCTATAGAGAATGAATTTTATTCCGTGATTGATGTTTTGGATTTCTTCCGATGCGAACGAAAAAACACCTATTATGATTTAGACAATTTTGATGGTTTACTATATCAATCAACATTGCTTTCTGAAAGCTATCCAAATATTGAGCAAACGTTTTTGTCTCAATTTGCAGCACTTGGCGTGACAGAACGTCCTTTGATTGAGGAGCAAAAGAACATTTTGTATAAACTATATGAAAATGATATTACGACAGATATGTTGGGCTATATGGCATGGTGCCAATCCCAAGGCATTTCTTGTGTGTTAATTCATCATGGAGCCATTGATACTATTGACAACAAGGTCATTTTGCAGAGTAGTAGCCATGAGCCTGTTTCACTACCTGCAATGAGCGACATCCCATCCTTACACAAATGGCTTTCAATATATAGACAACCTAAACGTACTTATCATTATTCCGACAAGCATGGCGATGCTAATCATAGAGCCAAAACCATATTTGACCATCATGGAACACATACAGCAGCTCAGTTATTGACCAATGATGCACAAACCAATCAATTACTTTGTTGTGCTATTGGCAATGACAAAGATTCTGCGCTTTGGTATTATGATGAAGAGAACAATTGTTTCATCTATTTCGAAAACGAAGGAGACACGCCCCAACTTGGATTTCACGCGTATCACCTGAATATAGGCGATGACAATTACGAAAACATTGACATCAAAAAACTCCGCCAAGTTCAAGATAACATCCCTGAGGATTATTAATATTGTATCTATTAATCATTCTTTTGAAGCCTTGACTGTCGATTTCATAAAGGCATTGGTACAAAGATGCCGCCCATGGAGGTTGCCATCTGCGAGGCTCTCATACATTGCTTTGGGGATGCGGAGCGTGATTTCCTCTTGCGAGGACTCATCGCGAAGGCCAGCATAGGCATACGCCCACTGCGGGTTGTTCTGGCGTTGCTAATAAATGCCGCGAAGACTGACGAGCTTAGCGAACTCGTTCTGTCGGCCCAAAGCCGCGCTAAAGGTGGCGATGAGCTCTGAGGACTTGTAAGTAGGAAAAGTATTGTTGTTAGCAGGTTGGTCTGACATAGAGCCTTATGGTTTTTTTGTGGCGGCAAAGATTAGAGTTTTCTTTGTATCATTTTTTGTCTAGTGATGTGCCAAATCACATAGTACGACTTTTATTTTATGTAAAACAATTATACTTCACAAATTAGTTGTATGTTTGAGGCATCAAACAGCAAGCGTAAAAAACATGCATATCATAAAGATTTTCCTTGGCTCCTCCATCACCGAACTGCATTATGAACGGGTGATATTGGGCGACTACCTTATGAATTCCGTCCGCCCAATATTTAAAAATGATGGCATTGAAGTTGAAGTGCTCAAATGCGAGGACATCCGTTCGGGGAATATCGGCACCCCACCACAACACGATATCGACAAACTCCTAAGTGAATGCGATGTATCCGTCTTCCTATTCAAAGGCAAGGCTGGGGAAATGACGGTCCACGAGTTTGACGTGGCACAAAAATTACAGAAAAGGAAGCGGCATGAGATTTATGTATTCTGTTTCGATGTGCCGGAAGCAGAGAAAAGCACAGAATTAAAGGACTTTCAAAAACGACTAATTGAAGAAAAGTTTTATTGGTATACCTGCAAAGACATTGCAGACTTGGAATCACAGTTTATCCTTGGGCTACTGAAATATGAAAGGCTATTATTAGAGATAAAAAGCGCATCTACAGTTATACAGGAAAACATCACGGAAAAGGATGGAGATACCAGATTTGCTGAGTACGAACAAAACGAACAGAAACAATCCCAATTGCGGGAAAAAATTCATCAAGATATCGACGAACTTGTTCAGCAGGCCAAGACCGTAATGGCCAACGAGGACGACACCATAGCCGCCAAAATTGTCAAAGTCATTGAGTTGTACAAGAAAGCCGACCGCTGGGCTGCAGCCACGACTTATGACAAAAAGAAATACTTTTATTTGTTGTCTGACTATGCTTGGTTCTTGGAAGAGTATGGTCTATACCATGATGCCGAAGTAATCTACCTTCGTCAAATTGGCCTTGCCGAAGAGTTGTATGGCAACGAACATGAAATTACTTCCACCTCTTATAACAATATTGGTGGGATATATTGGAAACAAAGCGATTACGACAAAACCATAGAATATCTTCATAAGGCTTTGACAATAAGGGAAAGAATCTTTGGTACAAAGCATTCTGAAACGGCTTCAATTTACAACAACCTTGGCTTAGTATACAAGAATAAAGGCGACTATAATAAAGCTATAGAGTTTCATTTCAAAGCTTTGGAAATAAGAGAGGAAGAACTTGGCATGGAGGATCCTAGTATTGCACAATCAAACATGAATATTGCATCGGTGTATAATGATCTGGGCGAATACAACAAGGCTTTGGAATACTATCAAAAGGCATTGGCAATAATTGAGAAATCTCCTGACTCAGAAGATCCTTCTGCTGCCACCACTTATAATGATATTGGATTGGTGTATTTAAGCCAAGACGACTATGATAATGCATTGTTGTTCATGCTCAAGGCTTTGTCGATTAGGGAGAAAAACTATGGCACGAATAACCCCGAAACCGCCATCTCATACAACAGTCTCGGTATGTTCTATAGCAAACAGAGCAATTTCGGCAAGGCTATGGAATACTTGTTCAAGGCTTTAGCGATTAGAGAAAAACATCTTGATAAGGAACACCCCTCTATCGCAACGTCATACAATGAAATTGGTTTAGTGTATCAAGCCATAGGCAAATACAAAACTGCTTTGGACTATTACAACAAGGCTTATCAAATCCGCAAGAACAAACTTGGCAAAGAACATCCCTATACAAAGGCTGTTTTGAAAAACATCAAGGACACAAAGCAAGCCCTCGATTCAAGCAACTAACCTTCATTAGGATTCCTCTCCGCCGCCATCAGCCCCTCAAAGTCGTGTTCTTGCTCATACTTGACGATATTATGCTCCGAGAAACCGCCATCGAACAACCCAAAGAACTTTGAGAAGAAGTTTTGCAGCTTTTCCAAAACGGCGTTTTTCTTGGTCTCGCGGTTGGTGGCACCACCGCCGAAAACTGGCATGGGCGGCAACACCTTGGTGATGGCCACACCTGTGGTGGTCACATAGCCGTCGTCGAAAGCCTGGTCCATAAATTTCTTGGTCTCTTTCGGGCGGAGATGCTCTTCATCGATGATGTCATCCAGCTCCTTCCTGCATTGCTCACTGACGTAGTCGTTCCATTCATCGGGAATATCGTTTCCTTTTTTCGGGGTCATGCGCTCGATGAACTGCATAATCAAGTCGCGCTTGTTGCGTAGGTCGGGACTGGAGCCGATGGCTTTCTGAATTTTAGCGATGATGGTCTTGTCCTGACAGTTCTCGTCGTGGTATTGCTTGACCAACTGCAAGATATAAGGAATGTCGATTTGGATTTTGTTCACCAGCTCCATCTCAAACACAAGATCGTCTTCGATGTGTTCCTTCTCCTCTCCTGTCTCTTGGCGCAGCTCTTCGTGCAAGTCGTTGTACCAAGTCAGGTAGTCTTGGGTGTCGAAGGGGCTGATGATGACTTTGTCTTCCGTGAACTCATCAAAGGCAGAAAGCAGGTTCTGCATCTTCAGCACGCCGCCAAACAACTTCACGAACTCCTTCTTTTCTTCCAAAGTGAAGTTCATGGGATTGATAGGCAAGGCATATTTGGCCAACAATTCATCGATGATTTCCTTGTAGCCCGACACATGTTTGCCTTTCTCATCGGTATAACCGTAATAATAGTCCTCGAAAGGCCGCATCAACACGAGGCCAGCGGCATCTTTATCGCCAAACAAGGCAAACGACTCGTTGGTTTTGTCTTCCAAGTTGCGGAAACAAACGATGTTGCCGCAATCCTTGATGCTGTTGAGGATGCGGTTGGTGCGGCTATAAGCCTGCAACAGTCCATGCATCCGGAGGTTCTTGTCCACCCAAAGGGTATTCAAGGTCTTTGCATCGAAACCAGTGAGGAACATGCTGACCACGATAAGCATATCCACCTCACGGTTTTTCATCCGCAGCGACAAGTCTTTGTAGTAGTTTTGAAATTTCTCGCCATCAGTGGAGTATTTCGTGCCAAACATGGCGTTATAGTCCGCGATGGCGCTTTCAAGGAAGTCGCGGGTGGAAGTGTCGAGGTTGCCGGTACCTTCAAAGTCTTCGTCACCAAAGCCGCCCATCTCGTCCTCCGCTTCATTGGCAGCGTATGTGAAGATGGTGGCCATGCGCAAGCGTTGTGCCGCAGGCTTTTCTTCCATCTGCCGCTTGAATTCCTTGTAGTAGGCTATTGCCATCGGGATGGACTCGACACACAGGATGGAGTTGAACCCGCCCAGCTGGCTCTTCCGTTTCTCTTCCTGAACCTTGTTGTTTTTCGCTACGTCGGCCACGTTGGTGACGACGCTATAGGCGTAACGATGCAACTGCTTCGTTTTCTGGGCATAATGTTCAAGGATATAGGCCACGTTGTTCCTGATGCATTGCGAGGCCATCAGCGCCTCCTCGGTCTCAATGCCCCACACCTTTTTGTCGTCGATGTTGTCTTTAGCCTTTATTGTGCGGATATAATCCACCTTGAACTTCAACACGTTCTTGTCGCGAATGGCATCGATGATGGTGTAGGTATGCAGCTGCTCGCCGAAGGCCTGTTCTGTGGTGCGCAGCAGGGCGTACTTGCCAGAGCCCGCGTTCTTGGCGAAGATGGGCGTACCTGTGAAGCCGAAGATGTAATACTTCTTAAAGGCTTTGGTTATCATCACGTGCATGTCACCAAACTGGCTGCGGTGGCACTCGTCGAAGATCATCACCACGTTTTCGGCAGCACAATTGATTTCTTTCTTCTTTTTCAGCAGGGTGCTGAGTTTCTGTATGGTGGTGATGATGATTTTCTTCTGGTCAGAGGTGTCATTGAGTTGCTTTTGAAGGATGTTCGACGAGGTGTTGCTGTTGGCACAACCTTTCTCAAAGTTGTCGTATTCCTTCATCGTCTGATAGTCCAAGTCCTTGCGGTCGACGACGAAGAGCACCTTGTCGATATAAGGCAAAGTAGAGGCGATTTGTGCGGTCTTGAACGAAGTCAAGGTCTTGCCGCTGCCTGTGGTGTGCCAGATGTAGCCGCCCGCCCTCGTAGTGCCTTGCCATTTGTTCATCGTGGCCTGCTTGATGCGCAACAGGATGCGCTCGGTGGCAGCAATCTGATAGGGGCGCATCACCATGAGGTTCTTGTCAACGGTGAAGACGCAGTATTTGGTCAGCACGTTAAGCAGGGCCGACTTGGCCAAAAAGGTCTTGGTGAAGTCGCGCAAGTCGAGGATGGGATTGTTCCCGGCATCGGCCCAATAGGAGGTGAACTCGAACGACTGCGACTGTGTCTTGACGCGCGACTTACTCTTGTTGACGGCAGCCACGTGGGCATAGCGTGTGGTGTTGGAATAGTATTTTGTCTCGGTGCCGTTGGAGATGATGAACACCTGCACATAGTCGTAGAGGCCACAGCCCGCCCAAAACGAGTCGCGTTCGTAGCGGTTGATTTGGTTGAAGGCCTCCTTGAGTGGCACGCCACGACGTTTCAGCTCGCAGTGCACCAAAGGCAAGCCGTTGACCAAAACAGTCACATCATAACGATTGGAATAAGCCCCGCCTTCGGGCACGTATTGGTTGAGCACCTGGGGGTGATTGTTGTGGATGTCCTTTTTGTCGATGAGCTTCACGTTTTGGGAGCTACCATCGTCGCGGGTGATATTGACAATCTCCGAGCGTTGGATGCGCGTAGTCTTGTCCTCGATGGTCATTTGTGGCGAAGCGATATGTTGCTCAAAAAGCTGTTTCCACTCCTTGTCGGAAAAGGTGAGACCGTTGAGGCGCTCCATCTGATGGCGTAGGTTATCGATGAGTTGCGCCTCGGTGGTGATGTTGACGCGCTCGTAGCCTTGTTCGACAAGTTGTTTGATAAAGGCCGCTTCCAATGCCGCCTCACTCTGATAGCCATTATCCTCACGTGGTAGTGGCTCGTAGTGCGCCATTACCGTTGTATGTTCTTGTTCCGCTATGATGTTGTAGTTTTCCATAATCAAATCAAGTTTTCATCCAAAAGAAATGGGATCACACCCATGTGGACGATGCCGTCCTCATCAGTCCAAGGCTGAGCCATGCCATCGGTGATGATAATTTTGCGGAAGAAATCGCCAGAGTTTTTCAGCGAGAAGACCTCCTGTTGGCGTTTTTCTTCGGTATCAACGTTCAATGCTGACTGAATGTATATCTTCTCCTTGCCAGTGTTGACCACAAAATCGATTTCGTATTTCGACCTATATCTTTTCCCTTCATTTGAACGCATCAGTTCCACTACACCTACATCTACACTGTAGCCTCTTCGCATCAATTCAATGAAGATCAGATTCTCCATCAAATGCGACTTCTCCTGCTGCCTGAAATTCAGTCTTGCATTCCGCAGTCCCAAATCCATGGCATAATATTTCTGAATGCTTTCAAAATAGCGTTTCCCTTTGATATCATATCTTTTTGAGCCCACGAATAGATAAGCATCCTCCAGATAATCGAGATAGTTCTTAATGGTGTGGTCGGAAGTGCTTCTGTGCATCACCGAGCCTGCAGTGTTAGCCAGGTTATGCGGATTGGTCAGCGAGCCTACCGATGACGACAAGACATCGATTACAGCCTTCAGCACTTCGTCGTCTTTCAAATCGTAACGTTCCACGATGTCTCTGATGTAAACCTTTTTGAAGAGGCCGGCGAGATAGTCGCGTCTGACTTTCTCATCGGGTTCAATCACCGCTAGCGGCATGCCGCCAAAGGTGAGGTATTGCTCCAATGCTTCGGCCTTTTCCATGCCCGAAACGGGATAATACTCCTTAAATGAAAGCGGAAACACCTTGATTTCAGTACCACGGTCACGGAAATTGGTGACGATGTCTTTCGACAGCATCTTGGAGTTGGAGCCAGTGACATATACATCAAGGTTGGGTCGTGCCGCAAGATCGTTCAAAATGTCATAGAAGGTGGTGTAGAGCAGGTCGCGGTCTTCTACTGGTACCCGTTGCTCATCGATATCCGAATTTTTGATTTTATAAGACAGCTGTATCTCGTCGATGAAGACATAGTATTTTTTGTTTGGGTCTTGGGTGTGGCTGACGACATATTCGAACAGGGTTTCAGGGTTTCTGTAGGACACATTCGACTTCCTGTCCAAGGCGATTTCAACGAACTCATCCTTGGCCACTCCTTCGTTCAAAAGCCTGTTTTTGTATAGGATGGAAAGCAGGAACGATTTACCACAGCGCCTAATTCCGGTAATGATTTTCACCTTACCGTTCCAACGTTTCGCAAGCAGTTCATTTACATATTGTTCACGTTCGATCACCATGGTATCTTTATTATTTTACTGCAAAAATCTATAACAACGTTACACTTTTTTGCAGTGCAAAGATACAACTTTTTTCATTCCTCACTCAAAATCAAGCAATTTATTCCGATAATACTCGTACTGCTTCTGCCGCTACTTAGCTGCTGTTCAAACAAACTCATTCAGTGTGAGGTCTTTCCCACAAGCCTCTATTCGTCTTTCAAGAAATAACGTTCATCAATGTCGGCACCATTCTCCTTAATGGTAGGTCTGACAGCGGAGATTCTTCGCGATGCCGTAGATATAGGCATACAATTCCCTATCATGTTCGATGGGAATGGTGTGTTCGCTACGGTAGGTGCGAAATACGATATGATAGTATGATGTAGTGTAGCTCATGATTATGTAACGCATCTTATACGGTTCTATTGTACAGACACAGCGTGTCGAAGACACGACATCCCATTTACCCCACATAAACGCAGTGTCATGTGGGGCAGCCCAGACAGTGTCACCTCATGTGCCGAAGGCACCCCACTTGCTGAAGGCACGCCACAGCGACGATAGTAGTAGCATGAGTAGTAGCGTGCCGTCAGCACGCAGTTACAGTCCGGTCTGCCCACACAGCAGAGCTGTATGGGGTAAATGGAATATCGTGCCTTCAGCACGACGACCCACACCACCATCTCTACAACAAATAGTAATCCTCGCTCTCAAGTCGGAGCGATTCCCCCAACTACTCAAATGTCAACAATTTATTCCGATAATACTCATACTGCTTCTGCCGCATCTCAAGCTGCTGCTCCAGATTGGCTATACTTGCCTCGAAAGTGTCCAAGATGCCAACAATGCGGGACTGCTCGGCGAGAGAGGGAATGGGGATGAGAATCTTTTCAACATCGGCTTTGTTCAAAGCAGGAATTCCTCCTCTCATTACAAGTGTATCCATTATCATTTTCTCATTGTTTTTAAGATATGAGTAAATGTATTTGGTTAATAATACACTCTCATTTCTTGAACGATACGGATAACATAAACCACCAGCCCAAAACTTTTCATCAATATAAGTCAAAAAACCTGCATATTCACCTCGCGAAGCAAATGTAAATGCATTACCGTCATTATTATAATCATTATATCTTCCATAGAGAGTCACTCCTGAGTTTATCACAGGATATGTACCCTTTTCATCCAAATTATCTTGTTTGATAATTGCTTTTCTTAACGATACGCAAACATCTCCTAGTTTTTTCCACTCTAACATAAAAATCCCTTTTCTAACATTAAGTTCATGATATTTTGGTTCCACTTATCAATGCTTGGTCGATGTTCCTCATCATAACAAGCAAGAATTTTATCGCGCATATTGGGTTCAAACAATCCATTCATGATATAACTGTAATCCATTAAATAATAATTCATCAAATAGGCATTCAACCTTTTAATCAGAATAAAAGCTTCACCTATTATCCCATCAAGATTGCGCTCGTTCATCTCCATCACCAAATTACTCATGCTTAAACCATGAGCGTATTGCGAGATAAACGAGAGCACATCATAACCCTCACACATTCCTATTCTTTCATATAATTCAGTCCATTTATATTGATTAGCCCCAGCCCTTCTATATGTTTTGAATTCTTTAAACTTCCAATTCTTGTCATTGACAATCTTGTCAAAGGCTTCCTTATCACGATTTTTCAGAGGTGAACTGTCAATTATC
The DNA here is from genome assembly GCA_016285355.1 of Bacteroidales bacterium. The sequence continues at coordinate 10,940 of JAEEQP010000015.1, read as the reverse complement.
CGTTGGGCTTGATCTTTTAATCGTTTTCGGGTCTCTCGATTAATACGGTTTTGTTTTTTATAGATTTTATATTCATCATCAGGCATAGTCCCTTTATTAAAATCATCATCCTCGGGGAGAGCCTTCAAATTCTTTTCGCAGCCATCAATGACATACAAGGCATGTCGCAACCGCCGTATATCTGGGTCTGGCTCCATATAAATCAAATGAAATACCGCCACACTATCTCCCAACATCCTTAAAATACAACCTGCAGCAATAAAATCTTTATGCTCAAGAACCACTTTCGTTAATGTGTCAAACGATTTAAGCCTACGATAGCAGAAATGGGCAGCATATCCGTTCAAATCCCACACAGATGCATTATTATAACGGGAGCACACTCTCTTCACGGTATTCATGAAAATATAAAACGAGTACAAGTATCTATTTACGGTAGAATACCCAAACTCTTGTGTGCCATCTATGTGGAAACTAGCTCCCATCTCAATTATTCGTTATTCTCCCAATTCTTTAATGATTTCAGCAATCTTCTTGTTTAACACATCCCCTTCGACAACAAGTTTCTCCAAAGTAGCGTTCACCTCCACGATGTTAATCACCTCGCGAGTGTCCTCCTGCTCGACATAGCTCGAAACGGAGAGATTGCTGTCGTTGTCCAAAATCTCGTTAATTGGCACGAGACGCGAGAAATACTGCTCTTCCTTGCGCTCCTTGAAGACCTCGAAGATGTGTTTTTGGTGGGCTTCAGTCAGCTTGTTCTTATTGCCGTTCTTCACAAACTCCTTGGAGGCGTCAATGAAGAGCACACGATTGTCGGGGCGGCGGCCCTTGCGCAACACGATGATGCAAGTGGCAATGCCCACACCGAAGAAAAGGTTGGCAGGCAACTGTATGATGGTGTCAATGTAGTTGTTCTCCACCAGCCAATGGCGGATGGCCTTTTCCTTGCCACCACGGTAGAGCACACCAGGGAACTCAACAATGGCCGCCGTGCCGCTCTCACTCAGCGAACGCAGCATGTGAAGCGTGAAGGCGAGGTCGGCGGTGCTGTCAGGTGCCAACACGCCTGGGCCTGCATAACGGTCATCGTTGATGAGCAGCGGGTTCTTGGAGCCTTCCCACGGTATGCTGTAAGGCGGATTGCTCACGATAGCATCGAAAGACTCGAAGTCGCGATGCAACGGATTAAGTAGTGTGTCGCCCAAGCGGATGTCGAAGTTGTCGTAATTGATGTTGTGCAGAAACATGTTGATGCGACACAGGTTGTAGGTCGTGGGATTAATCTCCTGACCGTAGTATTTCAGCGCGGGATTCTCCTTCCCTATCGTCTTCGAGAACTTCAGCAGCAGCGAGCCAGAACCACAAGCGGGGTCGTACACCGAGCGGATGGCATGGCCATCGGCTGCAGTGAGGCGGGCCAGCAGCTCCGAGACCTCCTGCGGTGTGAAAAACTCGCCACCACTCTTGCCTGCGTTAGAGGCATACATGGTCATCAAGAACTCGTAGGCATCACCGAAAGCATCGATCTTGTTCTCCTGAAAGTCATCGCCAAGGTTCATGTCGCGCACCTTAAGCAACACCTTCGAGATGAGCTTGTTGCGGGTCTTCACGTCGCCGCCCAATTGAGTGCTGTCCACATTGAAGTCGCTGAAGAGGCCTTTCATGTCATCCTCGCTCTCGGTACCGATGGCAGAGCCTTCGATGGCTTTGAAGATATTTGACAGCGTCATATTGAGGTTGTCGTCGTCCTTGCAGTTCTTGCACACATTCTGAAACAGCTGTGAAGGCAAAATGAAGAAGCCTTTTTCCTGCACCATCTGCTGGCGAGCCAATTCAGCCTCGGCATCGCTCATGTCGGCATAATTGAAACCTTTGACACCAGCCTCTTCTTGCAAACGGTTGATGTAATCGGTAAGGTTCTCTGATATAAAACGATAAAAAAGCGTACCGAGCACATAGGCCTTGAACTCCCAGCCGCCCACGGCGCCGCGCAGTTCGTCGGCCATGTTCCAAATCGTTTTGTGAAGCTCGTCGCGTTGTTGTATTGTTGCCATAAAAGTGGTATAAAACGATTTAATTTACAAAAATACAAACTTTTTCCACAACTCACTCATGTTTGGCAAAAAAAGCGCAGCCATAGATTCCCGCCAACACACCTACCCCCGCAGGAATGACATAGCTGCTAAACCAAGCCCTGAAAGGGCGACCCGACGTCAAGGCAGTGGTGAAGCGCTACGCAACCCTGCCTATAAAAAAGCCTAATACCTATACTCCACCATCACCTCAAAACTCCTACCGGGCATAGCCCTCCAAATCACATTCTGGTAGTCCGTGTCGAAGAGGTTATTGCAACGCAACTCGATGCGGAACTTCTTGAGTTGCTTGCCCAAGGCGACATGATGCAACACATACGCTGGCAAGTCGTAGGCGAAGAACTCCTGTGCGTTATAGGAGGTACTGCGGCGGCCTGTTACCTCGAGGGTGTAGCCAAGGTTCCAGGTTTTCCACTGGGCGTTAAGGAAGAAATTGGCGTGATGTAGCGGAATATAAATGAGTTGCTTGCCCTTGGTGCCTTGTTGTTCGGCCTTCTCGCTTTCGTCGGTGGTAACGGTGTAAACATAGTTTCCTGACAATGTGATTTTCCAATTTTCCTTAACAAAAGCTGCATCGATGTGGTTCTCGATACCTCGTGCATAAACCTTGGCCACGTTCTCCGGCACCCAAAAACGGTACGAGGTCGGCATCCACTGAATCCAGTTCTTCACATTGGAGAAATAGCCACCTGTGCGCAAATCAAGTTTAAAAGGGCCTTCTTGCAGACCATATTTTACGGCTAAGTCGACTGTGCGACCATTTTCAGGCAAGAGGTCGGGGTTGCCGCCAGGATACCAATAGAGGTCATTCAGCGAGGGGTTGCGGTAGTTGTGGCTGTAGCCCAAGGTGAAACTCATGGCCTTGTAGAACGGCAACTGATACGAAAAGGTCGCTGTCGGGAAAAGACCCATGCCTTTGCCATCAGTCCAGTCGTATCGAGCGGTAAGGTTGAGTTGGGCGCAGTCGAAAGGCTCACCGTTTACGGCAGCGTAGGCCGACACCAAATTGCGCCGCTTCTCCCCCACATAGTTGTTGCTCCTCACCCGCTCGTTGTCCCATTGCAGCTTGGCTTTCAGCGTCCAACTCTTATAAAGATGCTGCTCTAAATTGGCGATTTGGTGCAGAATTAAGGCATGGTTCTCGGAATTAATAAAGGTGACGGTGTCGTCGGTAATAGGGTTGCGCGTCAAAAGAAAATAACGCTGGTTTTCCATAAAGGCTGCTGATTTCAGTTGCAGGCTGCCTGTTTCCCAATAGGTTTTGTAGGAAATAAAATTGCGCGAGAAGTTGTCCCTCGTCCACTCCTCTGAATTGACGTTGAACACGTTGGGCATGATGGGCGGCAGGTTGCGGTTGTTCCACTGGTTCCACGACGAGACGGAAATGACATTGTTGCCCAACATCAGGCTCATCTCGGGCATCACGCCATAGTCGACAAAATCGGCATTGCGCTGCTTCATCTTTTGGTGCGGAATGGTGGCCAAATTCTCGTATTCAAAATCGTTGTCCGATGAATTGCGGTAAGCTTTCACACGAAAAGAGAACTTTTTGCCATAGTTACCCACCGTTAAAAAGCTACCCAAAGTATTGAAACTTCCGTAGGTCTGCTTCAAATCCAACAAAAAACCATCGCCAAAGTGGTGCGTATTGTCAATGTTGACCGCACCGCCCAAACCGCCGCTATTATTAGAGGTGCCACTACCCCAGTTAAGGCTCACATCGTCAGCCAAAAACACAGGGATGGTGCTGAAATCCACTTGTCCAAGGCTTGGCGCATTGAGTTGGAAACCGTTCCAAAGCACCAAGGTATGACTGGCGGTCGTGCCGCGAAACGAAGCCGTGGAAGTACCGCCAGGGCCGTATGTCTTGATGAAAACAGGACTGTGTTGGATGAGCAAATCTGCAAGGCTTGAAGTGCTTTTGGATTGCAGCACGAGGGTGTCCAGTTTTTTCGCCACCAAAGGTTTCAGCACCTCAATATCACTCCGCTCCGCCGTCACCTCAACGGAATGCAGTATAATAGTATCTTGGGCATGAAGCTGCGAGAGCCCCATGCCCAACAAAATCAAAACAATAAGTCCAAAGCGGTTCAAGGTTTCTTCACATCCTTTTTGCTGGCATTCACTTTTCCTTTAAGCTCTTTGTCCTTCTTTATATCGGTTGCATTCCCCTTTATCTCTTTGTCCTTCACCTGTTTAGTGTCTGTCACCTTTTTCTCGTCTTGCGGCTTCTGCTTCTCGGCGTAGGTCTTCTTTTTACCTTGCAACACACCGTTTTTGTAGGTGGCTTCGCTCTTGACTGAGCCATCAGGATAGAAACTTTCCTGCTTGCCGTTGAACTGGCCATTGGAATACTCAATGGTCATTTTCTTTTGACCATCTTCATAATACCAAGTGGTCTCGCCGTCACGTTCACCGTCCTTGTAGTTGGAAACTTCAAGATTGCCGCCCTTCTCGTAGCACAGGATTTGTTTGCCATCCATTTTGCCGTTCTTATAGGTGTTCAGCTTCGAGAGACGACCGCCACGATACCACTCGCTAGCCTGTCCATCAAGCATATCGTTCTTATACTCAGCCTTTTTCACGATGGAACCCGTCTTGTCAATCTCAACATAAACGCCGTTTTTCTTTCCGTTTTCATAGTTCACGATTTTCTTTGGCAGATAGGTGCCGTTGAAATACTCAATCCAAGTGCCCACTTTTTGGCTGTTCAAGACATTACCTTCAATAGTGCATTCGCCGGATTGTGTGGTGAACTTTCCGTCCTTGGCTTTCGAAACGTCCACACTTTCAATGGTTTGTGCGAACATAGGCATGGCAAATAATGCCATCATTGTGATAATCAAAGTTTTACGCATTTTCTTAGATTTTAAAAGTTGTACAAAAGTATAAATTTTGGCGCAAACGACTGCAAACTTCGTGCAAATTTCTCATCTTTGCAGAAAAATTCAAGCCATGAAAAAGATTGAAGTCAAGAATTTCAAGCTCTACACCACAGCGGTCATCAGCATCGAGTGGAAACAGGAATTGCTCAATGTCAACTTAGACCTCGCCATGATGCTGAAAATGATGCGTATGGAAGGCCTCACCGAAACCGACATCGAACGTTACAGCAAAAACGGCCAACCCATTCCTTTCAAAAAGGTGACACTCCTCCTTTTCCAAGACGACGGCAAGCCCGGACAATACTACACCGACGAATCGTTTTGTGAAGACGAAGACCCGACGGTGTTCTACGTTGAAATCAAGGAATAACACGCTTTGCGTCATTGCGAACGCAGTGAAGCAATCCTGACAATAGTCATTTGGCTTGATGTCTGGATTGCTTCGTCGTTCCTCCTCGCAATGACGCGAAGCGAGAAAAGTCCTGTAGTAAAAAATGATGCTGTCTAATTCTGAACACTTACTTATAGCCCCTTGCTTGAGCGGCTATGTCTTTAGTGGATTGGGGATGAATTCGTTTGCAAAAAAAAACTTTTGCATTTGTCTTATTGTATCTTTAATTTCGTATTTTTGCGCTTTCAAACAAAACTGGCTTCAATCCCCTCAAAATCAAACCTATTGAAAACTGAAAAACGAAGAAAACCCTAATAAATCATAGTGGTTTCGGGATGTGGAAGCAAAGTCCCGTAGGGGCGACACTCCAGTAAGCAAGCGACGTCAGTCCCTGCGCTAACACGAACAAACAACTAACAACTGATAACTGACAACTATGACCAAACATCTATCATCAATCCTCGCCCTCCTCCTGCTCGCAGCGGCAGTGATGACCGGGCAACAGGCCTTGGCCGAAAACGTGACCTATACCTTCTCGGGCTACACCGAGACCGACTACCCCCATCTAGGTGACATCACCTGCAACCTCATCGTCACCGCCTCGGGCAGTGTTACAGGTACTGTCACCGACGTGTGGGACTACGCCACAACCCAAAGTCGCACTCTCACTTTGCCAGGCAACATCACCATCAACTTCGGCTCTGACAAAACCAGTTCGCTCGCCGTCCAAGACCGACTAAACATTGAGGCAAATGGCACCACCGGCGGCTACATCACCCTAACTCACGGCTCCATGTACATCTATCATGTCACCCTGACGGACAAAAACGGCGTCACCTACGAGGTGTGGAACATGACAAATAGTTACACCTACCGCTTCCAACAGATGGGTGTCGTGACTATCGAGGTGGAGTATGCCGACCAAATTCCCTTCGGCGATGCGGTGCTCTCCGGCATCGAGGCTAATTATCCCGTCAGCGATACGGCTGTTGCGCCAATTCCCACCGTCACTTGGCACGGCAACACGCTCACCCGCAACACCCACTACACCCTCGCGTGGGCCAACAACACCTCCCCCGGCACGGCCACCGTCACCGCCAACGCTACGGGCATCTTCACCGGCAGCGCCAGCTCCCAATACACCTTGCATTGGGCCACCTACACCGTACGCTTTGTTTCCGGTTATAATGGTATCAGCGGAGAGATGGACGACCAAACCTTCACCTACAATACCGCGCAAAACCTCACCCCCAACACCCTCATCCGCACGGGCTACACCTTCACCTACTGGCTCGACGAAGGCGGTTATCATCAATACTCCAACGGGCAAAGCGTCATCAACCTCACTGCTATCGACGGCGGCATCGTAGAACTCTACCCCCAATGGACGCCCAACACTTACACTGTCCGCTTCAATAAGAATGCCGACGACGCCACCGGCACGATGATCAACCAAACCTTTACCTACGACAATGCAAAGTCCCTCAGAGACAACGCCTTCAGCCGCCCGGGCCATTACTTCGACGGATGGAACACCAAGGCCGACGGTAGCGGCACCGCCTACAGAAACAAACAGAAGGTAAAGAACCTTACCGACCAAAACGGTGCCATCGTTGACCTTTACGCCCAGTGGTTGGCCATTCCTTGGAACGGCAGCGGCACTGCCACCGACCCCTTCGTCATTACCGATACCGTGGGCCTCAACGGGTTGTCACAGTTGGTGAACAGCGGCCATCTCTTCGCTAACCAATACTTCGTGCTGGCCAACGACATCGCCTACCACCCCCAAACCGCATGGAACGCCAACAGCACCGAGAACAACTTCTCCGCCATCGGCCACGACCCCAAAAACGGAAACCGCCACTTCGACGGCACCTTCGACGGCCAAGGCCACACCATCAGCGGCATCCGCATCTATGATGATGCTTCTGATAATATGGCCAACGAATACGGTCTTTTCGGCCGCGTGGATGGCACAGTGAAAAACCTCACCCTCGCCGATGCCTCCATCAGAGGTCGCGACTACATAGGCGGCATCGCAGGAAGACTTTACGGCACGGTTGAAAACTGCCATGTCACCTCCACCGTGGTTATCCATTCATCAACATCAGGAGCAAGTAATCACGGCGGCATTGCGGGTGGAAGCAATTCCACCATCAGGGGCTGCACCAGCGCGGCCACCCTCGCTGACGGAGGCTCGGATTTCGGCGGCATTGTGGGCGATGTTGGAGGATATACAAGTTCAACTGTCGCCAACTGCCTCGCCCATGGCGCCACAGTTATTAATGGCAGTAGTAGCGGTGCCATTATAGGTGATTCTGAATTTGATGATTTATACGAGCGTACTGCAAACTATTACCACAACTGCTCCGTAGGCGGTGTCACCACAAATATTGGCATGGGCCACCCTGCTGGAGACCAAACCGGTGCCTGCCAGGCCTACACCGTCAGCGCGGGCCAAGGGGTCACCCTCACCGTGAATGGCACTCCCACCACCACCTACGACTACAACGGCATCGAGGTTTACGCGGGCTTTCTCCGCTACGGCAATGTCATCTACGCTCCCGCTGGCGCGGAAATCAGCCTCACCCTCAGCGGCAGCCCCTCGGGCTTCTACGAAACCGACCACGGCACCCTGTCAGGTTCCGGCTCCTCGTTCACCCTCACCATGGAAGCCAACAACACCGTGATTTCGGCCATCCCCTGCGCTGCCCCCACCGGCTTCGCCGTGAGCAACATCGGCACCACCACCGCCACCCTTGCCTGGACTGGCTACAGCGGCAGTTACATCGTGACAATGGGCGAGGAACACCGCACCCTTGAGGCCGACTTCGAGACGAACGACTTCAGCCAAGCCCCGTTCACCACCACCTCCGCCTATCCGTGGACAGTGTCGGCCAACGGCCACAACGGAAACTATTGCGCCAAGAGCGGCAATGCAGGCCAATTAAGTACCAATTCCGACATGGTGCTCGATGTGTATCTGCCCTGGAACATGAATGTCAGTTTCTGGGCCAAGATTGTCACGGGTAATGCGCAACACGGCCGCTTCTACATCGACGGCGTCCAGCAACTCGACCTCACGGGCGCAGGCGACTGGACGGCCTATTCCTATCCCCTCGCCGCCGGCATACACACCCTCCGCTGGAACTATGAAAAAGGCGGTGGTGTTGTCAGCAACGACGACTGCCTCTATGTGGACGACATCGTCATCAGCACGGGCGTCGGCTCGCTGAGCGAACACACCACCACTGCACCAACCCTTGCCTTCAGCACCCTCACCCCCGACACTTGGTACTACGCGAAGGTGAAAGGCGACTGCGGCGAGAATGGCCAAAGCGACGAGACGGACTGGGTGAGTTTCCACACCCTGGTATCATGCACTGCCCCCACGGGCCTGCATATCACCACTGCCCCCACCACCCACGGGGCCGGTGTCGCTTGGGATGCCGTAGCGGGCGCCACCTTCCAATACGCGCTCATCACCCTCGCCCCTGAAAACCTCCAAAACCTGACCTTCGGCAACGAGACGCAAGGCAGCAGCCTCAACTGGAACAACTTGACACCCAACTGCGACTATGGCTTCTTCCTGCGCAAGAAGTGCGACGAGGGCGACTTCAGCACCATCGCCATGATGGCCTTCCACACCATTGCGAACTGCAGCACGCCCACCGGCTTTGCCGTCACCGCCACCGACATTCATTCCGCCACACTCACTTGGACGGGCAGCAGCGCAGAATACGAGGTGAGTTACCGAACGGCAGCGTATGATGTCGGCACGAGCGAAGGGTTCGAAACAGGCAATCCACCCGATGGCTGGGAGCGCAAAGGCGGCAAGTTGAGCAGTATCTTGAGTGGCGGTAATTTTTCCCCTGCTGTTTATTGGACTATTGGCACCATGAGCGGTGTGTTTGACCGTCATGCCTATTTCAATATCAAGGATGATAATAGAAATAACTGGCTCATCACTCCGCAGGTCGCCGTGGGAGAGGGCGGCGGCCTTCACTTTGACCTCGCCCTAACTGGTTATTCCACTTCTTCATTAATCGCACCAGATACCAACGGCAACGATGACCGGTTCGTTGTGCTCATCACCACCGACAACAAGGAAACCTGGACCATCCTGCGCGAGTGGAACAACAGTGGCTCGGAATATGTTTACAACAACATCGCTAATACCGCCACGGGCGAGCGCGTGAGCCTCGACCTCTCCGCCTACGAGGGGCAGACGGTGCGCATCGCCTTCTACGGCGAATCAACGGTGCAAAACGCCAACAATAACCTGCACATAGACAATGTGTTGGTCGGCGCAACGGTGCCCGCCGGCCCATGGCAGACCGCCAGCACCACCGAAACCACCGCCACGCTCAACAACCTGCTTGCCGGCACCGCCTACGAAGCCTACCTGCGAGGCAACTGCGGCAGCGAAGGCTACAGCGACCCGACGCAGACGGTGAGTTTCAGCACATTGGCGGGGCAACAATTCACCACGACAATTACCGGCTGGGGCAACAGCACCGCGAGCGACCACTGGGCGTTTATCGCCTCACCCGTTGCGGAAGCACTCGCCCCGAGCGTCGTCACCAACCTCGTGGCTTCCACAGCATCGGAATATGACCTTTACCGCCTCAACCCGGGCACCACGATGTGGGAGAACATCAAGGCCACCTCAACCCAAAACCACCCCGACTTCACCACCTTGGTCAACGGTCGCGGCTACCTCTACGCCAACAAGAACAATGTCACCCTGACCTTTGCCGGAACACCCATCACAGCGACTGAGCAGGCGGTCGGCCTTAGCGAAGGCTGGAACTTGGTGGGCAACCCGTTCCATGCTCCTGCCACCCTCAATAAGTCGTACTACAAGATGAATCCGGAAGGTACAGGCCTGGTGGCTGAAGCGGTTTCGGGCTACACCGCCATCGATGCTTGCACTGGTGTGATAGTGAAGGCCGAAGGTGAGGATGAAACCGTCCTCTTCACCAAGTCGAACGCCAAAGGACAGCAGGAAACCGGTTTCGGCACCTTGCAGATCGCTTTGACCCAAGCGGGCAACCGCAGCAATGCCTTGATGGACAACGCCATCGTCAGCTTCAACGAAGGCGACCAGCTCGGCAAGTTCTACTTCGGAACACAAGATGCCAACATCTACATCCCGCAGGGCAACAAGGAATATGCCATCGTTTCCGTTGGCAACACGGGCGAAATGCCCATCAATTTCAAGGCCCACGAAAATGGCGAGTACACCATCACAGTGAACCCCAAGAATGTGGAAATGGGTTATCTGCACCTGATTGACAACCTCACCGGCGCGGATGTGGATTTGCTGCAAACGCCTGAATACGTGTTCACGGCCCAGACAACGGATTATGAATCGCGTTTCAAATTGGTGTTTTCCGCCAGCGGGGACGCAAATGGCGACAATGAGACCTTTGCGTTTATCGATGCTTCGGGCAACATCATTATCACGGACGGCCCTTCGACAGGCTCAGGGACCTGTACCTTACAGGTGATTGACGTGATGGGACGAGTGATCTTCAGTAGAGACGCGGCGCGCCACGTCTCTAC
>JAEEQP010000060.1 GCA_016285355.1 Bacteroidales bacterium | reverse complement strand
GTCTTAAAACGAAACTGACGAGGAAGTTGAACAAAAAGAAATACCAGAACTCGGAACGGCGTGCACGTCCCGAAAAAGTTGCATACTTTGAAAACACGCTTTTGATGGCTTCACCGAAACTCATAGTTTTAATTTTTAAGGGTTAATACGCTGCAAAGGTAGCAAATTGTTTTAGAAAACAAATTTTTTTGCTTGAACCGCCGCCCATAGATTCCATCCTTCCACACGAGTCTCCTCACGGAATGACATGGGCGGCTTGCTTGTGTCTATACAGGCTTCAGAGAGCATGTCATTCCAACGTTGGCATGTAGGGAGGTTGGAATCTATGCTTTCTGAAGCCGTCAAATAAGTCTTGATTTTGTGAACCGCCTTCTATAGATTCCCGCTTGCGCACAAGCCTACGTGGGAATGACATAGGAGGCGTGCTTTGACCAAAGATGTTAATCCACTTTCAGTTTCTTATAGCGGAACCGTTTGGGCTCCATGTTGCCGAGGCGCTTCTGTTTGTTCTCCTCGTATTCCGAGTAACTTCCCTCAAAGAAATACACCTGAGAATTGCCTTCAAAGGCAAGGATATGAGTCGCTACACGATCGAGGAACCAGCGGTCGTGGCTGATGATGACGGCGCAGCCGGCGAAGTTTTCCAAACCTTCTTCCAAGGCGCGAAGGGTATTCACGTCGATGTCGTTGGTGGGCTCGTCCAAAAGGAGGACATTGGCTTCTTGCTTCAAGGTCAAGGCCAAGTGCATACGATTGCGCTCACCGCCTGAGAGTACGCCTGCTTTTTTCTGCTGGTCGTTGCCGCCGAAGTTGAAGCGCGAGACGTAGGCGCGTGAGTTCATGCTGCGCTTGCCCAACTGAATCAGTTCGTTGCCGCCGCTGATGACTTCCCAAACGGTCTTTTCTGGGTCGATTTCGGCGTGCTGTTGGTCAACATAGCCGATTTTTACCGTTTCACCGACCTCAAAAGTGCCTGAATCGGGTTGCTCCAAGCCCATAATGAGGCGGAACAAAGTCGTTTTGCCTGCGCCGTTGGGCCCGATGACACCCACGATGCCGCCTTGCGGCAGGCTGAAGTTCAGGTTTTCGAACAAAAGTTTGTCGCCGTATGCCTTGGTGACGTCATGCGCTTCAATGACTTTTGTTCCAAGTCGGTCGCCGTTGGGGATGTAGATTTCAAGTTTCTCTTCTTTTTCTTTCACATCCTCGTTGAGCATCTTTTCATACGACTCCAAACGCGCTTTGCCCTTGGCGTGACGTGCTTTCGGAGCCATGCGTACCCATTCCAATTCTCTTTCGAGGGTCTTGCGGCGTTTGCTCTCGGTTTTCTCTTCCATGGCAAGGCGGGCGGTCTTCTGGTCGAGCCAGGAGGAGTAGTTGCCCTTCCACGGGATGCCTTCGCCTCGGTCGAGTTCGAGAATCCAGCCGGCCACGTGGTCGAGGAAGTAACGGTCGTGGGTGACGGCGATGACGGTGCCCTTGTACTGTTGCAAGTGGCTCTCTAACCATTGGATGCTCTCGGCATCAAGGTGGTTGGTCGGCTCGTCAAGGAGCAGAATGTCAGGCTCTTGCAATAGAAGTCTGCACAAGGCTACGCGGCGACGTTCGCCTCCTGAGAGGTTCTTGACTGGCGTGTCGCCATCGGGACAGTTGAGGGCATCCATGGCGCGTTCCAGTTTGCTGTCGAGTTCCCAAGCGTCGTGTTGCTCGATGAGCTCGGTGAGTTCGCCTTGCCGGGCAATCAGTTTGTCGAAGTCAGCGTCAGGTTCAGCGAATTTGTTGTTGATTTCCTCGTATTCCTTGAGGATGTCGACGATTTCCTGCACGCCTTCCTCTACTACTTGGCGGACGGTTTTGTTGTCGTCTAATAGCGGCTCTTGGTCGAGCATCCCGACCGAGTAGCCGGGCGAGAAGACCACTTCGCCGTTATAGGATTTCTCCTTGCCCGCGATGATGCGCAGCAAGGTCGATTTCCCCGCTCCGTTCAGGCCGATGATGCCGATTTTGGCGCCATAGAAGAAGGAGAGGTAGATGTCTTTCAGGATTTGGCGTGAAGGCGGGATGATTTTGCTCACGCCTACCATCGAGAAGATGATTTTTTTGTCGTCGGGTTGTGCCATATTCTATTTGTTTTTGTTTGGTGCAGGGACTGACGTCGCCTGCTTATTAGCTGTCGCCCTTACAGGGCTTGGTTCATTGCGTGTTCTAAAACCTCCGTCGCCCGTCCCCAATCATAAACACGATTCGTGAAATCAAACCCCGCTTGGGCAATCTGTTCTGCTTTTTGCGTATTAGTTAATAAGGTGATGATGTTTTGCGCCATCTCATCGGCATTGCTGCCAATCAAAATCTCCTCATTGGGTTTTGCACCCAAAGAAGCATTCGCCAAAGGCGAGGTGATGGCAGGCAACCGCATTGACATGGCCTCCAATAGCTTGTTTTGCAAACCAGTACCGATGCGCATGGGCGCGATGAAAACACGGCTTTGTGCGTAGGCATCGCGGATGTCGTCCAACCAGCCACTGACGATGATGCGCTCTGAGGCGGCTTTCTTGACTTTTGGGTCGGGGGTGGCACCAGCGATGTATAATTTCGTTTCGGGCAAGGTCTTCCACACTATGGGCATAATCTCATCAGCCAAGTATTCCACAGCATTCACGTTGGGTGGATAACTCATGTTGCCAGTAAAGACAAGGTCGTATTTCTTTTCGCGTTTCTGAGGCTTGAAATAGTCATGGTCCACACCGTTGGGGATGATGAGGATTTCGTCGCGTTTCTCATGTGGAAACAGTTTCCTGTCAGGCTCGCTGATAATGGTCTTCACATCGAAATCTTCAAAGATGGCAGCCTCGTAACGTTTCAGGCGTTGGTATTCCATATTGAATACAGGTCGCGTGATGGGAGAGGCAATGTCGGCGCGGCGTTTCATACCGTAGGAGAAAATATCTTGATAGTCAATGGCTTTGGGAAGGTTCTTGTGCCGGATGTACTCTGCCGTCCGTAGCAGTTGACCGTATAGCATTTCAGGCTTGTGCTTGGCAATCAGGGTGTTGATTTTCTTGGCGGCCTTGCGGTTGAAGAAATAGCCGCATTGAAAAGGTAGTCCTTTGAAGAAAGCTCGGGCAAGCCCCAAAAGGATTTGCGGCTTCGTGATTTTGATGAAGTTGATGGACTGACAGTAAGGTTGCAGTGCATGAAAAGCATCCTGCTCGCTGACTTTCGGGTTGTCGTTGAGCGCACAAAGGATGATTTCGTTATGCTTTGCAAGCTGCTTTATCTGGTTGAAAGCCCGCAACTTGTCGCCTTTCTCAAGCGGATAAGGGATGCGGGGCAGGAGGACAAATATCTTCATCTCGTCGGATTTGGGGGACAAATTTAGAAAATATTCTTATATGGCACGCAGAATACGCAGAATATTAAGAAACGCAAAGCGATTCAAATCATTGTTCGGCAGGTTCTGCGGATTCAGCTATTTCTGCGTAAGACTACAGAAAACTAATCTTACTCCCAGGCTTAATTTGCTCATAAAACATCAAAAGCCGTGCGATGATTTTGCGGTTGTCGTAGGTCTCTTCAATGAGTCTGCGTGCGGCTTGGCCTATTCTGACAGCAGTCTGTGGGTTCTCGTTGAGGCTGCGAATGGCTTCCACCATCTTGGCCTTGTTTTCGGCGATGATGATGTTGACCTCCTCGTCGTAGAGAATGCCCTCGGCACCCACGCGTGTAGTGATAACGGTTTTGCCCATAGCCATCGATTCGATAATCTTGATGCGGATGCCACTACCCGAAAGCAAAGGCACGATAGCCACATCATGATTAGTGACAAATTCCTTAGCATCAGGCACTTCGCCGATGACATTGACATGTGGGTCATTCAATGTAGTGAGCCATTCAGGCATGTTGCGTCCTGCCAGATGATAGACGAAATCGGGCACTTTCTCCACCGTTTTTGGTAAAACCTCATCAATGAACCAGTGTATGCCTTCGTCGTTGGGCATCCAGTTCATGGAACCGATATGGTAGAACTTGGGCTTGCCTTCAACCTCGTATTTCGGGGTAAACTCCTCTGGATAAACGCCGTAAGGAATGTCGATGATAGGCTTAGAGCAGTATTTCCGGAAAAAAGCGGCATCCTTGCGGGTGATGGCAGCAATGCCGTCGACGGTCTCCAAAGCGTTGAGCTCGTACTCTTTCAAGGTCTTGGCCAAGTGGTTGATGTACCAGCGTTTAAGGAGGAATTTCGTCTCTTTGGCCATGCGCTCCCATATCTTGTGTTCCACGTTGTGGGCACGCAATACAATCATGGCCTTGGAGTGGGCGCGAATGTCGTCAACGTAAGGTGTCATGTAGAGCATTTCCAACTGCACAACATCAAACTGCTCTTTTTCAAGTACTTCGATGAGCCTTTCCCTGAACTCTTTGGAGATGAACCGCTCCACATGGTAGGATTTTCTGGTGAAAAGGTTGGTGAAAGCCTTCAAAGGCCTGACGCGTAGGTCGACATCAATGAGTTCGATGCCGGTCTTTCTCTTGTATTCTTCAGGGATGTCCGATTCCTTTACGTTGAATTTCTCGCTGTTGACGGCCAGTATTTTGACCTGATGTCCCGCATCCAACAGTCCGGTGATGATGCTGTTCATGGCCATGGGACCGCCTTCGGAGGCAGGGTAGGGAGGTTTGTTGCAGAGTAGGAGTATTTTCATGATAGAGTGTTTCTATGGGTTAGTTTTCGGCCCTTCGACAGGCTCAGGGACCGAAAGAGGAGCCTTGTGGCGTTTGAAGAGTTTTTGGAAGGCCTTCTTCCAGCTGTCGCCATCGAACAATGCCGCATCGGTAGTGGCCTTGAAGGTGAAGAACATTCCGACGGGCAACAACACAAGGGACGAAAGCCACACGCCGAGGAACATGTTGAGGTCGCCGAAGACGGCCATACGCTCAGCGATGGTCGAGATGAGGTGATAAATGATGAAGAACACCACGGAAATCACGACGGGTAAGCCTAATCCGCCTTTTCGGATAATGCTGCCCAAAGGTGCGCCGATAAAGAAGAAAATGATACAGGCGATGCTCAAAGTGAACTTTTTATGCCACTCTTTCTTGTGCTTGTTGATGTTCTCGGTTTGATATTTGAAATCCGTCGCATTGAAGGTTACATTGTCTTTGGCGTTTTGGGCCGTACCCAAGGCCAAGCTGGCAATTTTGTCGCGTTTTTCGCCTTCGAATTGAGCTAACAGAGGCCATGTAAGTATATAGCAAGTGTCGGCGGCAAGGCTGTCGTTTTCTGCAATGGCTTGATTGTCAGGTTGGGGTTTAGTACGCATATCATTGTAGTTTCCCCAACGTCTTGTGAAGCCCGATGTAAACTCATCTTGCTTTCGATGCTCACGTTTTTGCAACGAGTCGAGAGCATTGGAGAGCTGGCGGATGTTCATCATTTGTTGGTATGACTTGTACATCTCTTCGTCCGAACGGGTCATGTCGAAAGAGGCTAAGCTGAACTTGATTTGCTCCTGCTTGAACGACATGCGCTCGAAAGGCCGTTTTTCCTTGTAGTCGCCCGTAGTGATGTCGGTGTAGTTGTAGCCGTCGAAGAGCGTGAAGATGATGTTGCGCTGGTTGGGGCTCATCTCCATCCTGCCCGAGTCGGCGGAGATGATTTTGGTGTTGCCGGTGCGGTCGGTGTGGTCGTAAATCTTGACCCCATAGATGCTGCTTCCGTCTTTGCCCTTCTTTTCGACGTAAATGACATAATGGTCGATGTCTTTATAGAACACCCCTTCCTTGATGTTGAAAGCTAATTTCTGCCGTTGCACATCGGTGAGCAAAGTGCGCCATTTGAGGGTGGCAATGGGAATCACGCTGTTGGAGATGAAGAAAGCCAATACGCTGGTCAGCAACGAGAAATAGAGCAACGGACGCATGGAACGCCACATGGAGATGCCCGAGGCTTTCATGGCCACTAACTCGTAGTGTTCGCCGAGGTTGCCGAAACACATCAGCAAGGCCAGCAACAAGGCCAAAGGCAGCGACATGGGGATGGCAGTGATAGAGGTGTAGAACAGAAGCTCGGCTATAATCTTGAATTCCAAACCTTTGCCAACCAAATCGTCCACATAGAGCCAAACGAATTGCATCACCCAGATGAACACCACAATGAAAAAGGTGAGGATAAAGGTGCCAATAAACGATTTGACAATATAGCGGTAAAGTTTCTTCATTTTTGAATAAAAACGCTGCAAAGGTAGAAAAATTCTATCTTTGCCGAAAAAATACACGCACTATGAACCAACTTGATTATTTCAAAGGGCTTAACATAGCCATCACCATCAGCGCGAAGGACGGCGAAATCCTGTATCAAAACGACAGCTCCATCGAAGTGAACGGCGACGCCCGTGGCCGCGACCTGATGAAATGTCACAACGAACGTTCGCAACAGATTATCCGTCATCTCTTGGATGATGCTGCCACCAATGTCTACACGATTTCCAAGAAAGGCAAGAAGAAACTGATTTACCAAACACCTTGGTACGAGGACGATGCCAAGCAAATCGTCGGCGGATTGGTCGAGTTCTCCATCATTCTGCCGGAGGATATGCCGCATTATGATAGGGGATAAAAACATGTAGAGACGGTGCATGCACCGTCTCTACAACCAAACAAAAAATAAAAGGAGCGGTTATTATTCTTTCACGAAGCGTCTTGTCTCAACGGCATAGTCGGTGACCAAGCGGAGGACATACATGCCCGGGCTGAGGTTTTGGACATTAATCTCCATGTTATCAGACCAACAAGATTGTTGTTGCACCATGGCTCCGGTCATCGTGAAGATTTCAATTGTGTTGACGAATTCTGAAGTCTTGATGAATAGCTTTTCGTGTGCAGGATTCGGATACACTTCAACTAATGACATCTGGCTGTTTTCATCGATTCCAGTTCCTCCAGAAACTATGACCTCAGCGGAGTCGGTGCAACCATGGTTGTTGGTTCCAATCACTGAATAGGTAGTCGGCTCTGTTGGTGACACAAGGATGGATGCGGTGGTCTCTCCCGTTGACCATTCGTAATATTCAGCACCCGTTGCTGTTAATCTGAAACTGATGCCGTTATCATGAATGGTGTCGATTTGGATGTTGACCTCGGGGATTTCGTATACTACAAGGTGTAGTGAAACTATGTTGTCGTAGCCAAATGTATTTTGGACATACAGGGTCTCGTCGTACGTTCCGGCGGAGAGGTCAGTCAAGTTGAAACCGTTCATGGTGTAGTCGTCGCCTTCGCAGAGTTCATCCTCGATGTTGATTTGACAAGGTGAGGTGGGTTCGTTCTGACTATAGATAAGGGTGTAAGTATAGTCTTGGCGACCATTGGAGAGTGTGTCGACAAAATGCAGCTTGTTTTCATAGATGGGCTCCTCACCGTCGCGCAAAGTGACGAAGGTCTGCCAAACGTTGTGCAGCGGGATGATTTGGTTGTCAATGTTTCTCTTGCAGCCGACAAGCACATAGCCACTTCCTGGGTCATCGACTACACCATAGTTCCAGCCAGTTTTCGAAGGTCTGACGGTGAGAGTGACGATGGTGTCTTGTGGCGTAACAGCGTGGTCGTAGCTCATGCTGTTGGCGATGCTGACACCAGTTCTACCACCGTTGGAGAAATAAATGGAGTCAGGATAGCTGTTTTGGTCAGGCACATCGTTGACCAAGAAGTCGTTGATGCCGTCTTCAAGGTTGCCGTAGGCACGAATCGGATGAATCAGTTCGTGGATGTCGAGATGGCTGACGAGGCTCAAATTCGGGTTGCCATAGCTGTTGTTGTGGATGACATGAGCTTCATAGGAAACAAAGTGGCCGAGCAACGAGCTGGTGAATAGCCATTCACCCATAGCAGTGTGACCGCTTTCGATGTTGCCGAAAGGAATCTCCATTAGGCCGAGTTGGGCTTCGTTGCCATTGAAGGAAGCACCGTACATCGAGAAGTCGATGATGAGACCTTGCGAGTTTTCAACGATTTCCGGCTCAGCGGTTTCAAGGATTACATTCTTGGCAACGCCGGCACCCTTGTTATTGATAATGACACCCAATTCAGCAGGGACGCTGGGCTCAACGATGTCGAGGGTAAGGGCATCGTCGCCAATGATGTCGCGTTGCATGAAGTAGTCGATGTAAAGGTCAGGGCTGGGGTGAACCGTGAGTGGGACAGGATACAGATCACAAACAATGGTATTATTTGTATATGGGTCGAAGAAAGTGAAAGTGCCACCGAAGCGATAAACCTTAGACTCGGTTGGGGCAGCCTCTTTAGTGGGGATAAACAGGATTTGGGCCATGCCATCCAATCCGCTGCCTAAGGAACCAGAACCGTCAATGGCGGTCAAATTGGTTAATGCATTGGTGGTGATTTGGAATAAGCCAGTGCAGTCGTTGTCGTCCTCGTCTTTCACCACAAAGTTGAGTCCGATGGCTTCCAATGCGTTTGTCTCAAAGCCGTTGTGTACGCTGAATGTGCCGAAGAAAGTTTCGCGGGTCATTACCATTTGCTGGTTGAACTGCACGCCGACTTGCACACATATCGAACCTGAAGGCGTGTTGATTGGGATATTGTAGATGTAAAGGCTAGATTGACCAGAGCCTTCAATCCACCACCAGCCTCCAAACCATGGCGCACCACCGCCACCTCCTGCAAATCCGCCATGTCCTCCACCTGATGGAGGTGTGATGCCGCATGATTCTGTTCCAAGCAAAGTGTAGTCGTGTGCGTATTTAGTGGCAATATAAGGACCACAATCATATTGGTATTCTATCCATGTTTCCACCCAATGTTTGCAAATGTGCGTGTTGTTGGTCAGGTGGGTAACCATGCAAGGGATTTCGATGGTGGTCAGCCCAGAAAGAGTGTCTATGTTTTCGTAAAGTGGCGTAAACAGAAAGTCTTCGTCTTCGGGCACATGGAGCCTGATGTTGTAAGTGTTGATTAAGCCGTGGTTGGTGATGATGTAGTTGAAAGTATAGGATTCTTCAAAATCTGGAATGCCCACAGGTGCATCAATGGTGACAACAGGGTAGGGGACATTGGCCTCAAACGTCATGTTCAAAATGAATTCATACTCGTCTTGGATTTCTCCCGGCACCACAGTCCAATTATAGGTGACGGCTTGGTAGGGAATGAAAATTTCTTGTTCGTTCGATGTACCCGCTTCGATAAGGATGATATTGTTGTATTCCTCATGGAGGTCGGCTTCCACATGGAGTCTGTAATAGCCTTCGGGTAGTTGCTCCACATTGAAAATGCCGTTTTCGTTCGTGTAGCCATGTGCTACGGTTTCCAAGGAGAAATATCCTGTCAGCGTCACTTCGGCATTGGCCAAGTGCGGGCCAAATCCTCCGTTGGTGTTCCAAGTGTATTCGTCGGTGACATCGACTGTCAGTGCTCCTGTCGATTCAGAAACAGCCGTGATGTTGAAAGGAAGGTTGACATACTCACCATGTTCGCAGTTAATGGAAATGTCGCCAGAGTATTGCGTCAGTGGAATGTCGTTGCCGGGAGCAAGACGCAGGGAGAAGTAAGCGGAGTCGTTCACGGCCAAGGAAGGCAAAGTGCTGCTGCCGACCACCGACATCCATTCCACTTCGGGCAGGTCGATGGTGATTTCGCCTGTGGCGGCTGTACCATGGTTGCTCAGCATCACGTCAACGATTTTGCTCTGTCCTTTGGTCATGGTGGTAGCAAGGCTCTTTGGAGTGACTTCGAGAATGCCTTTCGGTTCCATGCAATAGTACCAAATGCTAAAATTGGTCTCAGCTCCGATGCTTGTAGTTGCTTTCAGTTGGATTTCCTGATAATAGTTGCCTTGGGTCGGTTCGGTGCCGCTCACAGTATAAACAAGATAATCGGTTTCCAAGGCACCGAGACTCAGCGGCATGAAGCTGATGGAGCAGCCTTCTGGAGCGGAGAGCACGGAAACTTGAATATCATTCAGTTCCAAATTGCATTTGTTCCTAATGCGGATGGAGTCTGTCTTAGGTTGGTTCTGGGTTACTGGGCACAGAATATAACTATTGGCAATGACAGCCATGCCAGGGATGTTGAAGCCGTCGTGAATGGAGGTGCTATGGTTGCCCACCCTACCTGAATTAACGGTATAATAGCCTGATTCGGAAGGCATAGGCTCAAAAGTGGCGAAAAATTGGCCGTTTTCATCGGTGTTGGTTTGCAATGTACGTTTCATGCCCATGACGAAGACACCGATTTCCACTCCCACATTGGCTACTGGAGCATTTTCGCCATCCATTACGGTTCCATGAATCGGGATGGGAGTGCCCATGGCATACACATCTTCATCTACGTAGGTGTTGAAAACGAGCGTTTGCCCTAATTCATAATAACAAGTGAATTCGTTCCAACCGTCGGTGTTTTGGTAATCTTCGAGAGTGCCACTGGGTATATAGACGGGGATATTTTTCGGCACATTAAAAAAGACTTCTCTATCCAGGTGGGGTGGGTTTTCTGCCAGTACAGTCATGGTAGATAAGCCGATACAAGAAAGGAATGCTTGTTCTCCAATCAAAGTTACCGAATTGGGAATGTTAATAAAAGTCAAAGTGCTGAGGTTTTGAAAGGCATGACTGGCAACCGAAGTCACAGAATTTGGAATAATGGTGTTTTGGCAACCTGCTATTAATGCATTGTTGCTTGTTCGAATGATGGCATTGCAGTCCTCTCTTGAATCGTAAATTGGATTCAATGGATCTACGATGATTTGTTCCAACAAGGAGCATCCAGAAAATGGATTTGTTCCTATGGAAGTCACGGCGTTACCTATCGTCACACTACCTGTAAAGTTGCCATTGCGAAACAGTGAAGTAGGGATGTTTTCCACATTATCTCCAAGTATTAATGTGCCGCCACAGCTGTCGAAATAATCATAACCGTAACCATTGTTTTGACAATTTCTTGCATTGTAATGCACCGTTGTGAAGCCTCTGCAATTGCTAAAAGCATGGGGTCCAATAGTTACTGCACTTTCAGGAATTTCAAGGTTACCTGTAAATCCGATACAATTCGAGAAGGCACTATTGCCTATCGAAGTCACGGAACCAGGAATGATAAGGTCGCCAGTGAATGCAGCGTTTTTGAAAATACATTGTGGGAGGCTTTCTACACTGTCGCCAATGGTTAATGTGCCTCCACAGTTTTCAAACGGTGGATGGCTTACCATAGAATCAACGGTACAATTGATGGCATTGAATAGTACTGAAGAAAAACCGCTACAGCCGGCAAACACACGCTCTCCGATATAAGTCAAGGAATTTGGAATAACTAAAGTGCCCGTGAATCCACTACAGTTTTCGAAGGCCCAATAATAGATTGAGGTAACACTATTGGAAATGATAAGGTCGCCGCTAAAACCACTGCACCCATAAAAAGCAGAATTGCCTATCGCTGTCACGGAATTGGGAATAATCAAGCTTCCAGTTAAGCCACTACACCCATAGAATGCACGTTGGCCTATCGTGGTCACAGAATTGCCGATGGTCAAGCTTCCAGCAAAGCCTCCATTTTTGAACATGTCTCCTGGAATCCTCTCTACATTATCTCCAATAATAAGAGAGCCTCCACAGCCTGTGAATGGCGGCTGTGTACTACTTGCATCCCAACAATTGGTGGCATTGAAATATACTTCCGAAAAGCCGCTGCAACCGCTAAAAGCAGCAATTCCTATTGACGTTACAGAATTGCCGATGGTCAAACTGCCTGTAAAGCCGCTGCATCTCAGAAAAGCACAAGTACCTATTGATGTCACAGAATTTCCTATGTTCAAATTATCTGAGAAGCCGCTGCAATTAGCGAAAGCCTCTCTGCCTAATGTGGTCACGGAATTGGGAATGCTTAGGTCTCCTGTGAAACCACTACATCCATTAAAAGCATAGTCGCCTATAGCAGTCACAGCATACGATGAGCCTTCATAAATTACGCTTTCAGGAATAACCAAAGAGCCTGTGGCAGAAGTTCCGTTCACATGGCCTGTCACGGTTACGGTGGTGCTGTCACTATTGACAGAGTAATTCAAATTACCCACGGTGAAACTTTGCGCTATGGCTTTTACTAAGCCCACCCAGCAGATGATCAGGATGAGTAAGGCTCTTTTCAAATGTGTTTTTGAAGTTTTCATTTTTCTATTCTTTTAGTTTGGCATAATTCGTTTGAATAGGTTTTGACCAATAGAGACCATACGGACATTTTATTAGTCTGAGAATTGTGTGTTTTCTTTGTTGTTGTTTTCTAATTTTTTTGATAATCATGTGTTTATAATAATGTATTTTTCAGATAGGGCAATAAAAAACATGGACTTACTCTAGTTGGTTCCATTGGCCTTCCACAGCCAGACACCTCAACTAATAAGTAAAGCCCATGTGAAAACACATGAACTTTGCTGTATTGGCTTGCGGTGTCTAATAAAAGTGGAAGTTTAATGGAACGCAAGCGTTAAGCAACGCTTAGTTTTTAATATGCCGTTTTTCGTCAATGCGCCCGCGCTGTATTCATTTCAATTCGATTTGGTTAGACTTTGGGTTTGATGGTGGCAAAAATACGAAAATTTCATTGTTTTTGTTGCATGTTCAAAAATTGCTGTAATTTTAAAGGGTCAAAAATAACTATTCTGGTACTTGCTGAATGGGGGTAAGCCCGAATCTAAAATGGCGAACTCTACAGATTACACAAAATTCAGCAAACAAAAAAATCCTGCCAATGACAGGATTTTTCAGTTTTGTGGTATAGAGACGGTGCATGCACCGTCTCTACAAAAGTACAATTTTTATTATATCTTACTTCGTCACCAAGTTATATGTATCCTGAGCAATGACAAATTCCTCATCAGTAGGATACACAACAACAGTGACCTTAGAATTAGGCGTGGAAATGACACCAGCATCGCCGATGATTTCCTTGTTCATCTTGCGGTCGAACTCGATGCCAAGGCCTTCCATGTTCTCGAGGATGGCCTCACGCATGAACCAAGCGTTCTCGCCGATGCCGCCAGTCATGACGATGATGTCAGCACCGTTCATTACGGCCATATAAGCACCGATGTACTTCTTCACGCGGTGAGCGAACATATTGAAAGCGTAGGTGCAACGCTCGTCGCCTTCTTCCTTGGCGGCACGCACGTCACGCATGTCCTGTTTGCCGCCCGTGATGCCCACGAGGCCGGATTTCTTGTTCACCAAAGTGTTCATTTCCTTGGTGCCGAGACCTTCCTTGTCCATAATGTACATGAATGCACCCACGTCGAGGTCGCCAGTGCGGCTACCCATGACGAGACCTTCAACAGGAGTGAAGCCCATAGAAGTCTCCACCGACTTGCCGTATTCTACGGCGGCGATGGAGGCACCACTGCCTAAGTGGCAGGTGACAATCTTCGTCTGCTTCCAGTCCTTGCCAATGAAAGCGGCGGCCTTCTCTGCCACGTACTTATGGCTGGTGCCGTGGAAGCCGTAACGACGGATGCGGTATTTCTCATAAAACTCGTAAGGCAGGGCATAGAGGTAAGCCTCAGCGGGCATGGTGCTGTGGAACGAGGTGTCGAACACGGCAGCCATCGGGATGCCGGGAAGTACTGCCTCCATGGCGGCGATGCCTTGCAAAGCACCTGGATTGTGCAGCGGGGCGAGGTCGCAGAGTTCCTTGATAAGGTTGACGACATTGTCGTCGATGAGGACGCTGTGGGAGAACTTCTCACCGCCATGGGCCACGCGGTGACCGACAGCGTTGATTTCTTTCAGGTCCTTGATGACACCCATCTTCGGGTCGACCAAAGCCTTCAGCACCAACTTGATGCCTTCGGTATGGTTCGGGATGGGGAGCTGTTCGTAGTATTTCTCACCATTGTATTTGTGGGTGAATTCGCCCATTTCGAGGCCGATGCGCTCCAAGAGGCCCTTGGCCAACAGGCGCGATGAATTGGCGTTTTCCATCTCTAACAATTGGTATTTGATGGAGGAACTGCCGCAGTTTAAGACTAATATTTTCATTGTTTATGCTTTTGAATTATTGTTTGTATGCGTCGCTTTGCGTCATTGCGAGGAGGAACGACGAAGCAATCTAGACAATCAGGCTATATCCCTGGATTGCTTCGTGCCTCGCAATGACGCGAAGCGGGTCAAATTATTTCTTCTGCGCGATAGCCTGATTGCAGGTGATGGCGACCAATTTGTAAACATCGTCAATGGAGCAGCCGCGGCTGAGGTCGTTGCAGGGCTTGGCGAGACCTTGCAGCACGGGACCAACAGCTTCGGCACCAGCCAGACGCTGCACGAGCTTGTAAGCGATGTTGCCGACTTCCAAGCAGGGGAACACAAGCGTGTTGGCCTTGCCAGCGACAGGGCTGCCAGGAGCCTTGCTCGAACCTACCGACGGCACAATGGCGGCATCGGCTTGCAGTTCACCATCCAAAACGAGGTCGGGACGGCGTTCCTTGGCGATGCGGGTGGCTTCGATGACCTTGTCGACGACTTCATGCTTGGCGCTGCCCTTGGTGGAGAAGCTCAAGATGGCGGTGATGGGGTCAATCTTGGCGATAGCCTTAGCCGTATCGGCAGTGCAGATGGCGATTTCGGCCAATTGCTCAGCGGTCGGCATGGGCGTGACGGCACAGTCGGCGAAGACCATGCGGCCATTGGTGCCGTATGAACAACCTTCGGGCAGGAACATCGTGAAGGCACCGCTGACGCAGGTCACGCCGGGCACGGTCTTGATGATTTGCAGGGCAGGACGGAGCATGTCGCCGGTGGTGCTGCGGGCACCGCTGACGAGACCGTCGGCCTCACCCGCCTTGACCATCAGGATGCCGAGATACATGAAGTTCTGGGCCAGGTCGTCGGCTTGTTCGGGGGTCATGCCTTTGCTCTTGCGGAGTTCGTAGAGCAGGTCGGCATATTTCTGCTTGTCGGGGTTGTTTTTCGGGTCGATGATGCGGGCCTTGTCGATGTTTTTCAGACCGAACTCGGCGGTCATCTCTTTGATTTTGTCGGCAGGACCGATGAGGATGATGTCGGCGACGCCATCAGCGAGAAGGCGGTCGGCGGCTTTCAGGGTACGGGGCTCGTCGCCCTCGGGGAGCACAATGCGCTGCTTGTTGGCTTGGGCATTGGCAATGATTTCTTGCATTAAATCCATGTTGAATTGTTTATTGTTGATTTGTTGAATTGTTGATTGATTGTTCACTTGTAGGGGCGGACCCACGTGTCCGCCCATGTATATGCGGTTGCAAAGTTAGTAAGTTTTTGCCTCGGTTTGCAAATAATCCATTATTTTTGCAGCGCAAAAAAATGCCCTTCATGCCCCAATACCCCGATATATTCTATCACAACCCCTTTGTGGATACGGTTCAACCTGTTGATACAGTTCAGGTTATCGATACGGTGGCCTGTGATAGCGTGGTGCCGAGTTTTATCACTTCGGGCTTTGGAGGAAACATCACGCCTATGCCGCGCATGACCTACGACATCGTGCAAGGTTGGAATTTGGCCATTTTGGGCATCATGCTGCTGCTCGTCGTGCTGAACAAGCAGTTGTATCCGCGCCAGTTCCGCCAGATTCTTTCCGTTTCGGGTGGCGTGGCCCGCACCAACCAGTTGCTGAGGGAATGGAACCCTGTGCGCAGCTTTTTGGGAACCTCGTTCACTTTGGGTTACATTGTCCTGATTACCTTGTTTGTCCAGAAAAGTTGCGTGATTCTCTCCCACGACATGCTCCAATATAATAATGGTAAGGTGTTCGGAATCCTCTGTGCCATGGTGGCCGGTTGGGTGCTGCTCCGTTACCTGTTTTTGTATTTCGTGAACTGGCTTTTTGATGCCCGCGATACCGTCGACCGGCAGATGTCCGTGCAGTTTTCGGTATCCATCCTGACGCTTATCGCTATGGTCCCGATGTTGCTGCTTTTACTATATAATCCGACGAAGTATTTTGTGTGGGTTGGCTTGGGTTTATTGGGCTTTTCAGCGGTCTTCCGTTTGATTTTGGGGATAATTGAGACAAGAGTTGCAACAAAAATGTCTTCATTTTATATTTTTTTGTATTTTTGCGGCCTCGAAATCGCACCCTTTGCAACACTCGTGACGGCAGGCATTCGGTACTTTAGTAAGGGTTCTGTGTTTTAATGGGTTACATGCTTCAGGGGCGGTGAAATTTTTGAATATAGACGCTTTAAATCAAGAGAAGAAAGATGAAGATTAAGTCTATTTTGGTGTCCCAGCCCAAGCCGGCTGATGTCTCAAAGACACCGTTCGCTGACATGATGAAGAAGTATGGGGTCAACTTTACTTTCGAGAAGTTCATCAAGCTCGATGACGTCACGGCAAGCGAACTCCGTCAAGAACATATCAAACTCCCGGAATATACGGCCATTATCCTCACCAGCCGCAATGCCATCGACCATTTCTTCAGGGTGGCTAAGGAAATGCGTTACACTGTGCCCGAGACCTTGAAGTATTTCTGTATCAACGAGTCGACGGCCTTCTACCTCCAACGTTATGTCCAGTACAGGAAACGCAAGGTGTTCTACGGCAACCAGTCCCTGAACGACTTGATCGACATTATGAAGAAGCACAAGGACGAGAAATACCTTTATTGCTGCTCCGACATCAGTTCCGATGCCACCATCGACCTGCTGAACGCCGCCAAGCTCAACTTCACCAAAGCAGTGATGTTCCGCACAGTGCCCGCTGACTTGAAGGATGTGGTGAATATCAAGGAACACGACATGCTGGTGTTCTTCAGCCCCATGGGCATCCAGTCGCTGAAGGTGAACTTCCCCGATTTTGAGCAAAAAGAGGTCGCTATCGGCGGTTTCGGCGATGCCACCTGTCAGGCCATCGTCGACGCGGGCTTCGAACTCAACTTCCGTGCGCCCACCCAAACGGCTCCTTCCATGACCATGGCCATTGAGGAGTATCTCGCTGCTGAACAGAAAAAGAGCAAAAAGAAATAAACGTCCTGTCTTCCAAAGCGTTTCATGCCATGATGGCCACGGAAGGACTCCCGAAATACGAACGGATTTGCAAGGAAAACGACATCCAGACGCTTTTCGACAAAGGCGTTGGCGTGTCGGTGTATCCATATCGGGTCGTTTACCTGTTCCATCATGACGAGAGCCGTCCTGTCACCGTGCGGGTGCTGGTCTCGGTCTCTAAGAAACGCTTCCATCATGCCGTCAAGCGCAACCGTGTGAAACGCTTGGCGCGTGAGGCTTGGCGCAAAAACAAGGCCCCGCTTTACGAAATCTGCCAAAGGGATAATATTTCCGTTGATGTCGCGTTAGTGTATACGGCCACGGTCATCCACTCTTACGAGGAGATGCTGGCGAAGACTCGGAAAGCTGTCCAAGAGATAATCAAGAAGTATGAATCGCATCGTCCAACTGCCCGCTAAGTTCCTGATATTGTTGATCAGACTCTATCAGGTGACTTTGTCGCCTTGGTTGGGGAAGAGCTGCCGTTACGTGCCGACTTGCTCCAACTATGGTATTGAGGCCATTGAGAAATACGGCTTCTTCAAGGGCGGCTGGCTGACCTTCAAACGTGTCCTCTCGTGCAACCCTTGGGGCGGCAGCGGATATGACCCAGTCCCGTAGGGACAGATTCCCCTTCGGGGAATGGAGGGGAGTCA
Source organism: Bacteroidales bacterium (assembly GCA_016285355.1). Next base: position 3,362 of record JAEEQP010000060.1, on the reverse strand, counting down.
AATTTTAACTGCGGCGGTTTGAACTGCTATAAATAGGTAACTAGTTTTGCCGCCGCTTTATACATAATGAACAATACTCCATTCCCCGAAGGGGAAACTAAATATAGTAATTGTAAATACAGAATAAAATGAAGAGAATATCACTTGTCACTTTAATCACAGCTCTGCTCCTCTCCGTGAGCCTCCTTGCCCAAGAGAAGCAGAACAACTTCGAAATCGCCAAGAGCCTCGACATCTACAATAGCCTCCTGCGCGAGCTGAACCTCAACTATGTCGATGAAATCAACCCGGGCGAACTCAACGAGACCGCCATCAAGGCCATGCTCAAAGGCCTCGACCCCTACACGGTCTTCATCCCTGAGTCTGACATCGAGAACGCCAAATTCATGACCACCGGCGAATACGGTGGCATCGGTGCCCTTATTCAATACGACGGCGAGTACACCCGCATCTCGGAACCATACGAAGGTTGGCCTGCACAGAAAGCCGGACTCATCGCGGGCGACGCCATCATCGAGGTGAATGATGTGGACTGCGTCAAAAAGAACACGCAGGAAGTCAGTGACTTGCTGAAGGGACAGCCGGGCACCGAGGTGAGGCTGAAAATCAAACGTTACGGCCAAGAGAAGCCTTTGGAATTCAAGCTGAAGCGCGAAAAGGTGAAAATCGACAACATACCCTATTATACCGTGTTCGACAACGGTGTCGCTTACATCTCGTTGAGTGGTTTCACACGTGATGCCGCCAAAGAGCTGAAGGAGAAGTTTTTGGAGATGCGCAAAGACCGTGAACTGAAAGGCTTCATCATCGACCTGCGCGGCAACGGCGGCGGCCTGCTGAACGAGGCAGTCGATATTGTCAACATGTTCATTCCCAAGGGGAAGCCGGTAGTGTCAATGAGAGGTAAGGCAGCTTCGGCCAACAGTATGCATCCCACGATGAATGAGCCAGTCGACCTTGAAATCCCGCTTGCTATCCTCGTTGACGGCAACAGTGCTTCGGCCAGCGAGATTGTGGCAGGCTCCATTCAGGACTACGACCGCGGTGTCATCATCGGGCAAAGAACGTTTGGCAAAGGCTTGGTGCAGAACATCTTGCCGTTGAGCTACAACACCCAGATGAAGGTCACGGTGGCGCATTACTACATCCCCAGTGGCCGCTGCATTCAGGAAATCGACTACTCGCACAAGAAAGACACCACCCAAAAGAAGACCGACACCCTCGGCAGGGCCTTCAAGACCATGGGCGGACGCACCGTCTACGAAGGCCACGGCATCATGCCCGATGTGAAGGTTGAGCGCGACCCCTACGCCACGGTGACAGCCTACCTCTACGGCAAGAACTTCATTTTCGACTATGCCAACAAGTTCTATAGCGAGCACAAGAGCATCGACTCTGCTGACCGTTTTCAAATCGACGAGGCCACCTATCAGGACTTCATGAAGTTTGTGAAAGACAAGAAGTTCAGTTATACCACCGAGAGTGAGAAAGCCATCGAGAAATTGAAGAAAACCGCTAAGGACGAAGGCTATTTGGACAAGATTCAGCCGCAAATCGACCTTCTGGAGAAAAACCTCGCCGCTGAGAAAGACAAAGACCTGCTCAGCAACCGCAAAGACATTGAAGAACTGCTGCGTTCGGAGATTGTGGGACGCTATTATTACCAGAAAGGCCGCATCATTGCCTCGTTGCAGGACGACCATGACCTGAACCGCGCCTTTGAGATTCTCCTCAACACCAACGGCAAAGACGAATACCACAGCATCCTGAGCGGCAAGTGATGACCTCGCAGGCTTCCATACGACCCTATCTGAACCAGGCCTATCTCTTGGGCCTGCTGATGGTGGCCGTCGGCCTCACCCTTTCGCCCTTCCTCATGGGCATGTCGCAGTTCTGGCTTGTCCTCGTTTGGCTCGTGGATGGCATTGTAGGAAATCGTGATGAAAATGTCATTCCGTGCGGAGGTAGTGCAGGGGAGGGTGGAATCTATTTTCGTCACGATTTCAAGTACAAATTTCACCGTTTTTGGCAAAACAAAGCAGCAGTCCTACTGGTCGCCTTCTATCTAATGCACATAGTAGGTCTACTCTGGACAACCGACTTTGAATACGCAATGAAAGACCTCCGCGTCAAGCTGCCCATCTTAGTCATGCCCTTAGTCCTGTCCAGCATGGAGCCATTGGACCGCAAGCGTTTCGACTTCGTGATGCTCGTCTATGTGCTGTCGGTCTTCATCGCCACGCTGTTCAGCAGCGTATCTTACTGGCGGCACGACTACGAAGACATCCGCGAAATCTCCCATTTCATCAGCCATATCCGCTTCTGCCTCAATATCGTGTTTTGCATTGCGATAATCGGCTGGTATCTTGTTAAAAAAGGCGTTTCGACAGGCTCAACGACCCTCAAAGCTAAGGTCCCTGAGCCTGTCGAAGGGCCGTCTAAAAGCAATAATTCTGCATCGGCGTTTCGACAAGCTCAACGACCTCATGCCCCTGAGCCTGTCGAAGGGCCGTCCCTTATCAATCGCTTCTTGCAATGGCCACTCTTGCTTTGGTTCGTCTACCAAATCTATATCTTCGAATCCCTCTCAGGCTATGTCATTCTGGCGGCGGTCGTCGTTGCCTCAGGCGTTTATGCCTTCCTGCGCTGGAAAAAGGGTAGGGGATGGCATATCGCCGTCGGGCTTACCGCCTTGGTAGTGGTGACTGTGGCGGCTGTAGTGATGGTGCATTTCGTAAAACCTTTGCTGAAGGTGGAAACGGTGGATTTCAGCACCTTGGAAAAGAAGACCACCCTCGGCAACGACTATTGGCACGACACGATTTACAACCCTGTGGAAGACGGCAAATTTGTGGGTCTCTATTACTGCCGCAAAGAGTTGCAGGAAGCCTGGCCTCAGCGCAGCGACCTGCCTTTGGACGGCACGACCACCAACGGCGAAAACCTTGAAGCCACACTGGCGCGTTACCTCACTTCCAAGGACTTGCGCAAGGATGCCCAAGGCGTGATGGCCCTGACCGACGAGGATATCCGCAACATAGAGCAGGGCGTGGCCAACTACAACAACTGGAAACACCCTGGCCTTCATGCCCGCCTCTCTTCGACCCTTTTTGAGTACAACCTCTACCGTCGTTTCAACAACCCCAACGGAGGCTCTTTGGCGCAGCGCATCGAGTTCACTCGGGCTTCGTTCCATATCATCGGGCAGCATCCTTGGTTTGGCGTGGGCACAGGCGATGTGCCGCAGGCTTTCAGCACGGCGTATGACGAGATTCATTCCCCACTGAAAGAGGAGTTCCGCTTTCGCGCCCACAACCAGTATTTGGCTATCGCCGTGGCTTTCGGCTTGATAGGCTTAGCCT
>JAEEQP010000014.1 GCA_016285355.1 Bacteroidales bacterium | reverse complement strand
ACTACAAAATTACGCATTTTTTTTGGAATAACGCAAATAAAAATAAAAAACCCTACCTTTGCAAAAACAAACCGCAGCCCGCTATGGAATACGAACACTTTGAAAATCAAGAACATGAATGGGAATCGAACCTCAAGGTCACCGAAGGTGTAGATGGTCCCATTCAAGTCAACCCGAACGCTTTGGAGCGCATGAAACGCAACCAGCAGCAGCTTATGCCGTTAGAATACTATGTCGAAGGCATCCTCAAGGGCGACCGCGTGGCACTCAGCAAAGCCATCACTTTGGTGGAGAGTGCCCTGCCCAAGCATCAGGATTTGGCGCAAAAAATCATTGCGGCTTGTCTGCCTCATGCTGGTAAAGCCTTGCGTTTGGGTATCACAGGCGTGCCGGGTGCGGGCAAGAGTACTTTCATCGAGGCTTTGGGCGTGCATCTTTGCGACAAAGGGCAGAAGCTTGCGGTTTTAGCCATCGACCCATCGAGCCAACGCTCCAAGGGCAGTATCCTGGGCGACAAGACCCGCATGGAGAGCCTCTCTGTGCATCCCAACGCTTACATCCGTCCTTCGGCTTCAGCTGGCACTTTGGGCGGTGTGGCAAGAAAGACAAGGGAAACCATCATCCTTTGTGAAGCAGCGGGTTATGATACCATTTTCGTGGAGACGGTAGGCGTGGGCCAATCCGAAACAGCAGTACATTCCATGGTCGATTTCTTCCTCCTTATATTAATCAGTGGTGCCGGCGACGAGCTGCAAGGCATCAAGCGCGGCATCATGGAAATGGCCGACGGCATCGCAGTCAACAAGGCTGATGGCGACAACGTGATGCGTGCCAATCGCGCCGCCGCGGAATGCCGCAATGCACTGCATCTTTTCCCCTTGCCCGAATCAGGCCAGGAAACCAAAGTAATGACCTGCTCCGCCCAAACAGGTTTCAACATCGACGAGGTGTGGCAGATGGTCGCCGACCACGTGCAGGCCATCCGCGACAACGGCTACCTTTATAAGAAACGCGCCCAACAGGACGTGCAGATGATGTACGACTCGATGGATGCTGCCCTTAAAAACGATTTCTACCAAAACCAACTCGTCGCCGACCTCCTACCATTGGTCGAAAGCGATGTGCGCGGGCAACGCATGAGCGCTTACATTGGGGCTCAGAAATTGTTGGATGCTTATTTCAATATGCTGAAGCGTTGAGTTTTTTCCAAAATCGTCAAAATTTGTCAAGTTTGGAAAAAACTCAGGCTAATTTTAAAGCCCTTCCAATAGCTGATTTGTCTTACATAAACAGGTCGTCCATCGTCAATATGGCAACGAAAGTGGCCGAGTGTATGCCGTCTTTCAGGCCATAGGTTGTCACAAGTGTCGGCCAAAGTGCCCCTTTGACTCCAGTTTCTTTTCGGAACTTCGCAATCCTACTATTCAACTTCTCTTTTTCCTCTTTGTCCAAAGAATAATCCGCATCGCTGTACTTCATCTCAAAGATGTTGATGATGCCGTCCGCACGTTCTAAAATCATGTCAATCTGAGCCTTGGGCTTTGCGCTCTTGCTCCTCCACGAGTAGACTTTGGTGGCGATACGGTCGAGCCGCAATGCCTGTTTGATTTGCACAGCGTGAGCCATACAAAGCCGTTCAAAACTCAGCCCAAGCCAAGTGTTCACTTCCGATGTCCCGATGTGGTTGCTCCAATAGTCCGTCTCTCTCTCAGCCCTCAAAACAAACGTCAGGTAGAAAATCGAGTAAAAATCCATTAGTTGAAAGATGGCTGAGTTCTTCTTGACATTCTTCTCGCGCACCACATATTTGCGAATGATGTCGCAGTTGACAAGGTCTTCCAACTTCTTGCTCAAAGAACCGCTTGAGTCTTTGCCGAGGGCTTTTCTCAATTCGTTGCGCGTCAATCCCGAACGCACTTTCGAGAGTGCCGACACGATGGCCGTATAGGAGTCGGGCGACTTGAACAGCGTGCCGTAAAGGCGTTTGTACTCTCGCCGCAGTTCCTCGTCCTCGCTGAAGAACAAGCGGTCTATATTCATGGCGAAACTCTCTTGCTTGTTGAGCAGCCCCAAGTAATAAGGTATGCCGCCGAGAGCCATATAGGCCTGCATTACTGACAGTCGTTCCCACTTGAATCCACGGCTTTTCAGATAGCGTTCGGCCTCTCGCAAAGTGAAAGGGCGCAAATGCATCTCGTGGGTGATACGGTCGTGCAGACCGCCTTTGTCATCCACGATATGGCTTATCATCCACGAGGTCGCCGAGCCGCATACAATCAGTGTCAGGTTGTCCTGAAGCGATGCCCAACTGTTCCAGAAATAGCCCAACGCTCTGACGAAGCCGGAACGCTGCGTGTCCATTGAGGGCAGTTCATCGAGAAACACGATACAGCGTTGCTTCAGCCCCACTTTCGTCTTCAAGAACGCTTTCAGCACGCGGAATGCCTCCATCCATGTCTTCGGCTTCTCAATCAATTCGCCGCTGTATTCCTGCATGACATCGACGAATGCTTCCATTTGTTCATCCTTGGAGCCATCAAGAACGCCGGTCATGGAAAACGACAACTTCCCACCAAACAATTGGTTGACAAGGAACGTCTTTCCGACACGTCTTCTGCCATAAATGGCCACAAACTCTGGCCGTCCAGAAGCCGTGTATTCTTTCAATAGCTTGATTTCCTGCTCTCTACCTATCAGTTTATCCATGTTTTTCACATCTTAATTCGTCTGCAAAGGTACAAAAAAATCGTTGAGTTTTTTCCAAAATCGTCAAAATTTGACAAGTTTGGAAAAAACTCGGGCTAATTAATCGGGAAAAATATGCTTATACTCAGCGGAAAATGGTGAAAAATGATAGATTCCGCTGAGTATAGAGGTGTTTTTGTTTATAGCGCGATGTCAAAACATTATGGATATAGCAGTCAAGATCAAGAAGTAACTTTAAGATATCTTTATTAGAATCTCAACCAAGAAAGCCAACCCATAAAAAAGGACGATAAGGAATAATACCCTGCCGCCCTTCATTTTCTATAAATAATTGAACATTAACGCTTTAATATCATTAATTACATTTATGTTCAATGTACTTTTGTTTGTGATAGTCCCAAACAAGCCTATACTTCTTACCCTTTTTCCAAACAGTTGTGCTTTCTGGCAATTCATCAATATTCTCAACTTCATCATAAACGGGATTGATCACCCATTTATATTGATAATCATCCAATTTGCTATTATATGAATATCTCACAAAACCCCATTTTCCATCTAATTTAACCGCAAATAACCCATGTCTTTTATCCCTTCCAAGAATATCGTCAAAAGGTAATTCCACTTCGTCACTTATTTTGTCAATGTTGAAAAAACAGTTACATTTCCCGTCTTTTTTAATATATAGATAATTATTGTCTATATCAGGATTATAATATTGGATGTCATCATAACCCATATTAAGAACCATTTTGTACGAATTGTTTTCGATTGTTCGATTTGCAATAATACCATACTTTCCTGCCGCTTTAACAATAAAACCATGAATACAAGCCATATGGGCTTTTTTATTATAATAGAAAACAGGTATTGGCTTATCGTCAGATACACATCCAACAGGAATCGACCAGTTATTGAATACCATCAGACCCCATTTTCCATTCTTTTGAAAATAAAAACAATGTGCCGGATGGCCGTTGTATAAATTTACATCATAAAAAGCATATTCAATCCTATCGGCAATAAATGGAATTATTGTATCAACGTGAAACTCGCAATATGTTCCGCCATAAGGAAGTGTCTCTTGAATTCTAATAACACCATACATACCATTCTTTTTTGCGATGATTGGAGTATAATAATCCCCACCTTCTTCCTTATACTCGCTGCCCATAGTAAAACTCCAAGACGATTTTACTTCCTCAATTTCTTCAAACTCAGGTTGAACGACAAAATCAGAAGCCCTCATAATGCCATAATACTCTCCTCTTTTCACCAGTGAATAAGCATCTCCTTTTCCTATGGTTTTGACAAACTGATTTTTCGCATCTATTCCGCTACTTTCAAATCTAATTTGAGAAAAAGATTTCGTGGTTCCTGTTGCAACAAAAAACAGGATAAAAAGGGCTGTTCCCTTCAAATCGATTAAATGTAAGCAATTGGTTCTCATTTTATTATTCTTTTAAATTGTTACTCTTGTGATTATTTTCTGATTTTAGTCTTTTTTGCTTTTTCATTTTCGTCAATAATAATACGATATGTTTTATTTCCCTTGGAAACCTCGTTATACGCATTAACATTATCGAACTCTGGCATAAGCAGAACATCAACTGATCCACTTTTATTGATTCTCACCAAGCCCCACCCTTCATTCCTATCCATTTTTACCCAAAATGTATAATTAAAACGGTTGTCTTTGTTACCTTGTATTAAACTGTTGTGCTTTATATCAAGGTCATCAAACCACATTTTTGGTATTGGAATATATTGATTTGAATTTCTTCCGTTCTCTATATCACCTAAACTTGAATGATCCCACCTAATTATTCCGAACTTCCCTTCCTTTTTGACTATGAATAAATCCAATCCTTTGTCTTTTGCCCATTCTTTAGAATCATAATATCCTATGCCTTCAAATTCACAGGCCAGAACCTCTTTGCCATTTTTAGTAACGATTCCTTGTTTTTTATTGCCAAGATTTTGGGTTTTCCACATCTCTGAACTTCTATCAAATAAAGAGACATCAATATTGTAATCAAGAGTAAACATTTCTTCCCATTTGTCATATATTGTTCGCCTACCATCCTTAATTGCAATATAATAGAAGTCTTTTAGGCCATAATATCCTTCTCCTTGATATATTCTAATAATACTGTCGTATTGTATTGGAACTATAAAACCATTTCCCGACTTCTTATGTACATCCTGTAAAATCCCATGTTTCCCATTTATAATAACTTCCAAATCAGTATTGTCCAAAATAATAAGGTCATCAAAAACGTAACTATAGTTCAATCTTCCATCTTCATTGATAATACCATACTTTTCCCCATTATATACTATATTGACCCCTCTGAACTCTCTTATATTATTGTTTTTATAGTTTATCTCAAACTTGCAGAACGTTCGAACAGGATTGCCGTTAAGTTTTCCAGGATTAAATGTGATGGAATTAATTATTCCAGCAACCCAATTATTAAAACCTTTAAGGTCTTTTTCAACATCCAAACACTGCTTATAATCCCTGGTCCCAACACGAAATTCGGCTCCGTCAATTATCAAATTGCTTACCGAGCCATCTGTCTCTATCATAAACTCAACATCTGCCCAAGCAGATTTTTTTGGGCAATAATATCCTTGGGTGTTGGCCAATTTCCAATCAATATAGTCTTTAATAGTTTTGTTGCTATTGATGGGCGTTGGATAAACATCAAGTCGCTCTGTTTCAGTTACTCTTTTGTCTTCAGGTCTTGAAAATAGCACTTTTTTACAATTTGTTATTTCTTTCTCAGAATAAGGATATAGGTCATAAGTAATCATAGGGTAATAATATCCGAATCCATTATTTTCTGTGACCATAACCTGAATAGGTGCTATTTCTGAAGTTTTGTTTTTCAATTCTTCTTTTACCCAATTAACCAAATCCTCATCATTACTATATGCATAAGATGCATTGTTGCCATAATGTGAAAAAACTGCATCTTTAACTTTTCTATAGCAATTCTCGCCTTTTTTCGAATCCCAACCATAATCGAACAGGAAGTGAACTATTTCGCGTTCATAGAAAGTTTTATATTTTACCGTGATTATGATAGAATTATTACACAAATAGAAAGACCCCCAGTAATAATTGAAAGGTATGCCATCCTTATTTACACCATTTCTAACTTCTCGTTTTTCGAGTATTGGTGTCCGTAATCCCCAAGCCACCCAATTTTTGTCGTTAATGTCATAAGTAGTACTCCATCCAACCGCATTCATAGTTTCTTTTTTAGGAGTAGGAACATTACTTATGTTTTGACAATATGCTGAAATGTAGCTTATCAGCATTAAAAATGAACTAATTAACAGTATCTTCTTCATAGTGATATGGTTTATTGCATAGTGATTGTTTTTAATTGATAAAACCATCAACAAAAGCCTTTATACTTTGATTATCGTCAACCGTTACGTCCTTGATTGCCACCAACGCTGAAATGTCTTCATTAAACACGGCTTTATACGTGATAAGTTTCATATTTGCATTTTCAGCTCTATACCTACATTTTACGGTAGTCCCACGCCCAAGATATTTTGGTTTGTAATTGTAATAGTAATCTGTAGTTCGTTGTTGCAAAACTAATAATGTATCATCGCAATTACTAACGGATTGTTGTAAACTTTTACGCATAGCATCAGCTTTATCCAACTCTTTGGCTAAACGCATCCCACTCTCTTTAATGCTTATATAGTCGTTTTCAGCAGTTAGATGGTTATAATAACTACTTCCTGAAAAAGATGACAAGTATCGCCAAGAAGCGCTATTAGATCGTCTGACCAAGTCTTCTAAAACAGGAATGTTTTCATCTATATAATCGTTTAACTCCGAAATGATTGACTTCATACTATTTATACTATCCAAATAATAGTAATACATAAAAGATATATCCCTCAACTCCTTCTCATCATAAACATCAGAATACACCTCTCTAATCGTATCTATTTGAATAATTTCAAAGGATTCATAATCGGCTATTATCGTTTTAGCATGTTCTTTTAATAGACAAGCAGCTTTCTCTTGATCTGACTTTGAGCAAGAGAAAAAGGTCAGGACTACTCCAGCAATAATGATTGCAATAAATGATTTGGTAAATCTTGAAATAGAAATCATTTCTTTCTTAGTTTTATACTTTGCCTATAGCTCCCCCGATTCGGCACAACATCATACAAGAAGGCTAGGAAACTTGAAATGTACCTATTCTAGAAATACAGGCTCTGGAAAACACCCTTGGAAATAAAACAGATACTGTTCACCTAGCCTATATGTATCAACAGAAAAACTGTTTGAATACAATTTAGGCAGGTCAACTCGCATCTTGCATCCATTTTCCAAAATTTTCCAGATTTCGTATTTCAGGATACAAGCACAAATTGCCTTCAACTGCTCGGATTTTCCCCCGAACAATCGCTGCAAAAATACTATTTTTTCAATAAAGGGCAATTAATGAATTATTTTTTCTTGTTTTTCCATCAAAGTTGGCATTGAATACCCCAAACCAACTTAGAAAAACGCCTTACACCTTATATATTAGAAAATCATTACAATAACAGCAACTATAACTCTAGATTGAAGATATAACTGCCGTGGTTTTGATATAACCTTATTTGTAATATAGTGTCAAGAAGATACTTTTTATTCTTTGTCTTCAAAGCTATACCTTATCTCCCGACCCTCATAATAATGCCTGTCTCTTAGTATTTTTTCTTCTCTTCTGCCGATAGCTCTCGTCGCCGACCTCCTACCCTTGGTCGAGAGCAATGTGTGCGGGCAACGAATAAGTGCGTACACAGGCGCGCAGAAACTTTTGGATGCTTATTTTAATATGTTGAAAAGATAAACATGAATTCAGTCTCCATTGTTTTCCAAGTCCTTTATCTTTTTCTCCAATTCCGAAAGCATTTTTGTTTCACTTTTTCTTTTGGCGATTTTTAGTCCTTTCTTAGCATCATTTAGAGCATCTTCTTTTTTCCCTAAACCCTTATTTACCACACACCTGGTGTCATAAAAATTGCTGTCATCTGCATCCAATTCAATTGCTTTGTTTATCAAAGGTAAAGCTTCTTCGTATTTTTTCTGGCTACATAAAGCCCATGCCCAATCATTGTATGCATCAGCATAGTCTGGTTTGATTCTTATCGCCTTTGTAAAATCCACTATAGCCATATCATAATCGCCTATTTTGGAATAAGAAAGTCCACGATTATAGTATGCTTTGGCGTTCGGTTTGATTCTAATTGCCTCGGTAAAATCCTTTATGGAATTATTATATTCCTTTTTATTAGCATAAGAAATCCCACGATTATTGTACGCATCAGCATAGTTCGAATTGATTCTAATCGCCTCAGTATAATCTTCTATAGCCTTGTCATCATCACCTTTATAGCCATAAGAAAGCCCACGATTATAGTGAGCTTCGGCATCGTCAGGATTTCTATTTATTGCTTCTGTTAAATCAATAATAGATTTGTCATAGTCTCCATTGTTTCCATAAAATGTGCCTCGAGCAAAATAAGATTCTGATACAAAATCTTTTTCTGGATATTCTTTAATCAATTTGGAAACTAAATCAATTTGCTTGTTGAAATCCTTCTCGTTCCATGCTTGAGATAAGAATTGTGAAAACTTTGATTTACGTGCTGACTTTTCTGCATCTTGTTTAGCATCCTGAACTTTTTCAGCAATATCATTAATTCTGTTTTCTAATTTTTGCAGCCTCTCTTTACTATTATGATTCATAATCAACGGAATCACAACACCTACAATTGCGACTAAGAAAGTGATAATTCCACCCATGAAGAAATCATGCATTGTCAAATGATTATTCTGCTCCGTAATATATGTACCTAGTTTTTCATTCGCCGCTCTATCAACTTTCAATTCAATAAGCTCTTTGTCTACCTGCCGAATCATTTCAGCTTTCACTACCGATTCCACCTGTCGTTGTACTTCTATAGCCACAATACTATCCACTTGAGCGCGGGTGTAGCAATTTGAACTATCAGCAACTTTAGCGCGGCAAACGAAGCTTATCACAAGAGCAATCAGCAAGAGACAGAATACTTTAATCTGTTTCATAATTTGTTAACTGTAATTTATTGCCTGCAAAAATACACTTAATTACGATAAGTATACACAAAATGACGTTTTTCCATTATCACAGCTCTCTTTGGTTGGTGCGACAATCCATGAATTGGGTTTACAAACAACTTCATTATTCTCTAATCATTGATTTCATAGATTTATGCTACACCATGTAATGTAACTTCAAAATATTGTTTATCTTCGCAGCAACATAATCACTCACCATGACCAAATACATCATTTCCTTAGGACAAATCCTCTTCGATATTAACCTGAAGAAAGGGCTACTCACACATGGCGGAGCATCGAGCAACTGGACCATTGATTGCTACAGGCTCATCATGGATAATAATATCTAGACCGTTGTTTTTCTTTAGTCCTTGGCAAGAATCTACAATATGTATATACCAAAGGAACTGAAGTCAGTCATTTCGTCGCTCAGAACGACTCTGCCACACCAGAGCTACCCGAAGAATTAGGAATCAAATAAATAATAATCGTAAATCAGCGGAATGTGCTAAAAAATCGAGATTCCGCTGATTTACGCACAAATAGAGAATTTTCGGAGTTCAATTCCGAAAATTTCAATAAAATTCGGAGTAGTATTCCGAATTTTACTATTTTTGCAGCAAAATCTATGGCCATGATAGAGCGTTTTTTGACAGCAGAAACTCTTATTGAGGACAACACCTTTTTGTTCGGGGCGAGACAAACCGGGAAAACTACCTTGTTGTTGCAATTGTTCCCCGATGCCCGTTTTTACGACTTGCTTGAAAGCAACACCTTTGAGCGACTGCAACGCAATCCTTCGTTGCTGCGTCAGGATTTGGAAATGTGCGAGAGCGGCACTTTGGTCATCATCGACGAGGTGCAGTCGCTCCCAATACTTTTGAATGAGGTGCAATGGCTCATCGTGAGAAAAGGCATCCGTTTCATCCTCAGTGGTTCGAGTGCCCGAAAACTACGGCGGGGTGGAGCCAATATGCTTGGCGGTCGGGCCATGCAAACCAACCTTTATCCTTTAGTAAGTGCGGAAATTCCTGATTTCGACTTGATTAAGGCTGTCAACCAAGGCATGATTCCGAGGCATTATTTGGCCAAGGCAGACAAATACTGGTCAATGGTACAGGCATACGTCGCGGTCTATCTTCGAGAGGAAATCAAGGCGGAGGCTTTGGTGCGAAACCTTTCCACTTTCACACGATTTTTGGAAGCCGCCGCTTTGACCGATGGTGAGATGGTGAATTACAGCAATATCGCACAAGATTGTGGCATCGATTCCAAAACGGTCGCGGCCTATTTTTCCATCTTGGAGGAAACCTTGATTGGTTATATGGTGCCAGCTTATTCCAAGGTCGTGAAACGCAAAGTTCGGCAGGCACCTCGGTTTTATTATTTCGATGTCTCCATTCCCAATTATCTGTTGGGGCGCCGAAACTTACAACCTGGTTCGACGGATTTCGGACATGCTTTTGAACATCTTGTTGTTCAAGAGATTATCGCTTATTTAGGTTATCATGGCAAGTTGGAAAAACTGTCGTATTGGCATACTTATAATGACTATGAGGTAGATGTGGTATTGGGCGATGCCGAAGTAGGCATTGAAATCAAATCGACAGACGAGGTGCAATCACGGCACTTGCACGGCCTGAAAGCCTTCAAGGAGGAACATCCCGATGTGCGTATGATCGTGGCTTCGCTTGACCCCAATCCGCGTTTGTTCAAGGAAGTGGAAATTTGGCCTGTCAAGCAGTTCTTTGAACAACTCTGGTCGGGGAAAATCTATTGAGAAAGCGTGAAAATTCGGAGTTCAATTCCGAAAATTTCAACAAAATTCGGAATATTCCTTCGCTTTCTCCTCATCCCCATTGAGAGAATACAACTCTTTCAAATTGCGGCGCACCTCCTCCCGCACATGTTCCTCGGCCTCAGTGAAAGGCCCTTCGCCCAGTTTGGACAACACGCGCTCGTATTCCTCAATCAATTCCGGGCCTTGCTCGCCGTTCGACTCCATCGTCTTGGCGTTGTTGAAGGCAATCATCCAGTCTTTTAGTGCCATAATGCTTGGTTTTATTCTTGTTTTTCAATCACGTTCGTTATCCAATCCCAATGGTTTTCCACGACCTCTTCCATGGGATATATCTTTTTTTCTTGGGTATCAATGTAAAAGAATTTGTCTCCTTTCATGGCAAAATAATAGCCAGGACTCCAAAAAACATAGTCTTTTGAAAAGTCCCAATCTGCCTTTCCAAAAAAAGTAGGAAAACAAAACACAAAATCTATCACATCGGCTTTAAATAATTTACCGAGAATTTCTTCATAATTATGATCAAGCTCACGTATCGGGTATCCAAACTTGCAAAAAAACGTGTCTAAATCATGAGAAATATGGAGAATCGTGTCTAAATCATGGGAAACATGGTGAATCTTGGAAAGTCGAGGATATCTCTTAACACAAGAATACGCCTTGTCATTTACAGTATCAAAAACAAATGAATCATTCACTCTTATTCCAGCCTTCCCTTGTTCTACTAGTTTGACCCAGTCTGCCAAAAACTTTCCGCTCACAAAATAATTCTTGGTGAACAAGTTAGTGTCAACAAGGGATTCTTCATAGTAGAAATAATTCCCCCCCGGACCCTTATGGCAGTTATAGGTATCATAAACGACACAATTTTCTGGCTCAAAAGGGCGGACAAACTCCAACTTGTCATTGTCAAAGATAAAAGCCGAATCCAATTTCGACAAGATGAATTCATGACGTTCCTTTATCGAAACAGAATCCACAATTCTTTCAAGAAGTGTTTGTGCATTTACCCAAGTCGAGCAAAACAACAGTGCGAATAAAATGGATTTTTTCATGGTTTAAATTGTTATTTTGACGTTTTATCGTTGCAAAAGTAGAAATAAATCTTTTAATACGGGAAAAAACTACAATATTTTTTCTTTTGGACCTTTTATGACGGAATATTCACTATCTTTGCGCAAAATCTTTAAATAGCATTATTAAATCTTTAAATAACAAAATCGTAATGGACCAAAGAATTGCCATGAACCCCAATCGTCTGGTGCAGTACCTTCAGAAGCCTGCAGCAGAGTTCACTCGCGCCGACATCATCCGTTATTGCGAGGAAAACCAAATCGAATTCGTCAACTTCCACTATTGTGGCTGGGACGGCAAGCTGAAGACCCTCAACTTCGTGATTCACAGCTTGGAGCATCTCGAAAACATTCTCACCGCTGGTGAGCGCGTCGATGGTTCGAGCCTCTTCCCCTTCATCGAAGCCGGAAAGAGCGACCTCTATGTGGTGCCGAAGTACAAGACGGCCTTCCGCAACCCCTTCACCGAGGTGCCGACCTTGGACATCCTCTGCTCCTTCTACAACCGCGACGGCGAGCCCTTCGAAAGCTCACCCGAGCACATCTTGCACAAGGCGCATGAAGTGTTCAAGAAGACCACGGGCCTCTGCATGGAGACCATGGGCGAGTTGGAGTATTACATCATCGCCGATGACGAAGAGATTTACGAGGTGCCCGACCAAAAGGGCTACCACGAGAGCGCCCCGTTCAACAAGTTCACCGAGTACCGCGTCGAGGCCATGCGCCTCATCGCCCAAGCCGGTGGTTTAATCAAGTACGGTCACTCCGAAGTGGGTAACTTCACCTACGACGGCAAGATCTACGAGCAAAACGAAATCGAGTTCCTGCCCACCAACATCGAGGACGCCGCCGACCAACTGGTAGTCGCCAAATGGATCATGCGCCAACTGGCTTACGAATATGGCGTCACCCTGACCTTTGCCCCGAAGATCACTGTGGGCAAGGCCGGCTCGGGTATGCACGTCCACTGCAAGTTCACGAAGGACGGCAAGAGCGTGATGGTGAAGAACGGCGAACTGACCGACTACGCCAAGAAGGCCATCGCTGGCTACATGGTAGCTGGTACCTCGTTGCCTGCCTTTGGTAACCCCAACCCGCTGTCATTCCTGCGTTTGGTGCCTCATCAGGAAGCTCCGACTTCACTGTGCTGGTCTTACAGCAACCGCAGCGCCTTGGTGCGCGTGCCGTTGGGCTGGATTAGCAATGGCAAGGATATGTCAGCCAGCGCCAACCCGCTGGAAAAGAAGTCGAACAAGGACTTCAGCGAGAAGCAGACCTTCGAATGGCGTGCTTCCGACGGCTGCGCCGACATGTACCTGCTGATGGCCGCCCTCTGCGCCGCTGCCCGTCACGGCTTTGAGATGCCCGATGCGCTTGAGATTGCCGAAAAGACCTACGTCGGCCTCGGGGTCAATATCCACGACGAGAAGAACAAGCAATTGCAAGAAAGCCTCGAACAACTGCCCGACAGCTGCGTGGCCGCCGCCAAGGAACTCGACAAGGACCGTGAGATCTACACCGCCAAGGGTGTGTTCTCCGACGCCATTGTCGACTACATGATCAAATTCCTCTCCGATTTCAAGGATGCCAACCTCCGCAAGGACCTCGGCAACGACACGAAGAAGATTTTGAAATTAGTGAAGGATAACATTCACGTGGGTTAATTCAACGGTTTGGTCTGGTAGAGACGTAGCGCGCTACGTCTCTACAAACCGAACGAAAACGAAAACGGCCATGACAAAGGACAAATTTAATTGGAAATTCTGCCTTTGTTGTGGCCTTTTCATTTGGTTTGTTGTCAACCTGTTGCAGGGCATTTTTACAGAGATTCAAGAGGATGAAGCCTATTATGCCTTGTATGGTGAACATCTCGCCTGGGGTTATTTTGACCATCCGCCCATGGTGGGGTTGATGACTTTTTTGAGCAGCATTTTCTTTTCGGGCACATTGAGCGTTAGGTTTTTTACGATTATTGCATCTTGCTTGTCGCTTTTTGTGATATGGAAAATTGTTAATGGGACGGCGTTTCGACAGGCTCAACGACCTGCTGCTTCAGTTGAGGTCCCTGAGCCTGTCGAAGGGCCGACTTCCAAGCATGTATTTCTCTTCTTCACCCTCGCCTGCTCCATCGTGATGTTCAATATCTATGGCTTTGTCACTACGCCTGATGCGAGCTTAATTTTGTTTTCTGCTTTGTTTTTGCTGGTTTATCAGCGGTATTTGGAGGAAGAAACTTGGCCGAAAGCCCTACTGATGGGTGTTTCGATGGCCCTGATGATTTATAGCAAATATCACGCTTTTTTGTTTTTAGGACTGATTGTTCTGTCCAACCTTAAATTGCTGAAAGATGGTAAGTTTTGGGTGGCTTGCCTTTTGGCTTTGGCCTTGCTGACACCGCACGTTTTATGGCAGGTCAGCAATGATTTTCCAAGTTTCCGATACCATCTTTCGGGACGTAGTGAGCCGTTTCGTTGGAGTTATTTCTTGGAGTATTTGCCTAATCAGCTGCTGATTTTCAATCCGTTTACTTTCGGGGCGGTGGTGTATGTATTAATTAAGAATAGGAACTCACAGAGCCCTGAAAGGGCGACCCGAACAGATGCGGGCAGTGCAACCCTCGCTGAAAAACAAATCTTCGAACGTGGGTTGTATTTCATCCTTATCGGCTTCTTTTTCTTCTTCTGGTTGATGGCCTTCCGGGGACATGTGGAGCCGCATTGGACTATCGTTTGTGTTATTCCTATAGTTGTGTTGGTTTACCGCAAAGCATTGATTGACGAGAAGTTAAGGAAATACATCAAACATTTTGTCCTACCTTCAATTCTCTTGGTTATCGCTTTCAGGATTCTCCTGCTGACTCCTTTGGTTGATCGTTTTGGTTATCACGGCAAAGAGACGTATTACAAAGCCATTGAACAAGTGACAAAAGAAAATCCTGTGGTGTTTCGCGGCTCGTTCCAGCAACCGGCTTTGTATCATTATTTCACAGGCAAGGAAAGCTCCACCTTGCAAAGCTATTATGACCGTATGACGCAATACGACCTTTGGCATTTTGACAAAGACTGGATTGGCAAGCGCGTTTTCGTGTGTTCCCCTTCGCACAAGCTATCCAAAGCGTATCAAATCAATGGCGTTGAATTTCATGGGTTTATAACAGAGCATTTCCAGTCGGCCAACCGCTTGGTGACGGCGTTGCACATCACGAACCGCGATGTATCCGAAATTCCTGTCTTCCATCATGGCGATACCATTCATGTCGATTTTTCCATCTACAATCCTTACAGTCAAGCCATTGACTTTCATCATCCTGAGTTCGACATGTGTATCAAAGCGCAATACCTTTTGAGCAACGATTTCAGCTATTGTTTTTACAAGGACATCACCGTAATTCCTGCCCATGAGACTTACAACGGCCACTTGTTTACAGTAGTCAACGATGACATAAAAACTGGCAAAAACCGTTTCACGCTTGGCATTGGCGACGGCATTTCTTCCTTCGTCACGGAAGAAAACCAAATCGAAATTATCATCAAAGATTAGGATAATTATCTGGAAACAAGCTATTTGTAAACACTTCTGAGTTCAACCTCTTGGGCTTCTTTCTCGCGCAGTTGTTTACGGATTTCGTTGATGTCGTTCAGCTTCTTTTTCTTGTTGATCATTTGTTGCTCGCAGTCGGCGATGGTTTCAAGTACCATCCTTAGGTTCTTGTCTTTCTCCAAAAGGAAAGCGTGACCTATGCCGTCGATTTCGCGAAGGCTGCGCATGATGGCGATTTGCCGCTCGGGCGATAAAGTGTTCTGAATGAGCAACAAATAATCGAGGCGCGGCGAAAAAGGATATAGCACCCTGTCCTTGCACACGAGGGAGACCAGATTGTACACATTGTAGTTTTCGCCTGCGGTGTAATAGAAAAAGGAGAAGGGCGCACCCTCGAAAATGAGATCGTCATATTTGATGAGGTCGAGGGAGAGCTTTTTGTTGATGTTCCACGCGAGTTTGTAATCGACCATGCCGGAATTGATGCCGATGACGGTAGTGCCTTCAAACGAGGCGATTTTGATTTTTCTGTCTTTGGGATTCATGCCGCAAAATTACTACATTTTTTAAATAATGCTTGACTTTTGTAGGCTTCAGAAAGTATGTCATACCGAAGTACACTGCAGGACTGCTCTTTATGTCATTCCTAACAGAGGATTGCTGGGGATGGAATCTATAAAGAGCAGGCCGTCCATTTATTGAACCGCCGTGCATAGATTCCTTTTCCCTGCACACAAACCTTCACACGGAATGACATGCACGGCTTGCTTTTACAAGGATTAATTAGTTCTCTTCAAATAGAGTTTGATAAGTTTTCTCAGCTGCCAACTGCTCGGCACCACGGATGGAACGGTCGTAAGCGTCGGCGTAAGGTTTTCCGTCAATGAAAATCTGCACGTGGAACTGTTTCTTATGCCCCTCGCCTACCTCTTCTAATTGTTTGAAAACAGTGGTCTTTTTCTTCTTTTGCGACCACTCCAACAGCTTGCTCTTGAAGTTGACATCGGTATGCTGCAACTCGTCAATGTCAATGTGGACTTTGATGATACGCTCAATAATCACACGTTTGGCAAAGTCGAAGCCACGGTCGAGATAGATGGCACCCATGAGGGCCTCAAAAGCGTTGCCCCCCATCGAACGGGCATTGTTGCCCATAT
Source organism: Bacteroidales bacterium (assembly GCA_016285355.1). Next base: position 54,374 of record JAEEQP010000014.1, on the reverse strand, counting down.
CGGGAGCGTGTATGATATAATCGTCGAACCCTAACTTTTGCGACAACTTGTTAAGCGAGACACGGCTGACGATACGTGAGCGCATTTCCGTCAGAAAACCCTCAGCCTGAGTGGGATAGGTGTGAAACAGATAATCGGCCACAGCCGTACTCAACACCGCATCGCCAAGGTATTCCATGCGCTCGTTGCTGATATGGTAGTTGCCCACCGTCTCCGCCGCCATCGACTTATGCGTGAAAGCCAACTGGTACAGGGAAATGTTCTTAGGCCGGAAACCAAAAATGTTGCGGATATAATCGGAAAGCCTCTTTTCTTCGGGACTAAGATGGGACAAAAAAGAGGATAAAGCCATTAAAATCAATACTTTTTAAAGATCAAGGTCGCGTTTTGTCCGCCGAAACCGAAGGAGTTGGTGAGGGCGTAATTGATGTCGCGCTTGCGGGCCTTGTGGAAGGTGAAATCGAGGCGGCTGTCGATTTGCGGGTCGTCGTCGAAGTGGTTGATGGTAGGCGGAATGATGCCATTCTTAAGGGCCAGCACACAGGCAATGGCCTCAACAGCACCGGCACCGCCCAAAAGGTGACCTGTCATCGACTTGGTGGAGTTGATGCTGATGTTGTAGGCATGTTCGCCAAACACCTCTTTAATAGCGATAGGCTCAGCCACGTCACCCGCAGGTGTCGAAGTACCGTGCGTGTTGATGTGTTCGATGACTTCCGGTTGGATTTCGGCATCTGCCAAGGCACGTTTCATGCTGAGGATGCCGCCCTTACCTTCGGGATGCGGAGCCGTGATGTGGTAAGCATCAGCAGAAGCACCGCCACCCACGATTTCGGCGTAAATCTTCGCGCCACGCGCCTTAGCGTGTTCGTATTCCTCCAACACAAGACTACCTGCACCTTCACCCATGACGAAACCGTCGCGATTGAGGTCGAAGGGACGCGAAGCTGTCATGAAATCGTCGTTGCGCGTCGAGAGGGCTTTCATGGAGTTGAAGCCGCCGATACCGCATTCGCCGATGGCCGCTCCTGCCCCGCCCGCGACGATGACTTTGCTCTTTCCGTAGCGGATGTAGTTGAAGGCCTCCATGATGGCATGTGCCGAAGAAGCGCAAGCCGACACGGTGGCGAAGTTGGGCCCACGGAAACCATATTTGATGGAGATGACGCCGCCTGGCATGTTGGCAATCATCTTGGTGATGAGGAAAGGACTGAAGCGCGGTGTGCCGTCGCCTTGGAAGTATTCCTTCATCTCGTTGAAGAAATGGTTGACACCACCGATGCCCGAAGTCATGAGTACACCCACATCCTCGAAGTCGGTGTTTTCGGGCGTAATGCCTGAGTCGGCGATGGCTTCGTCAGCGGCCACGATGCCGAATTGGGCGAACAAGTCGTACTTGCGGGCTGTCTTCTTGTCGAAAAAATCGTCGGGGTTGTACCCTTTCACCTCGCAGGCGAAATGGGTCTTGAATAAAGTAGAATCGAAACGGGTAATCTCACAGGCTCCGTTTTTGCCCTTCACCAAACCTTCCCAAAAATCCTTGAGGGTATTTCCGATAGGGGTGATGGCACCCAGACCAGTGACGACAACTCGTTTCGATTCCATAAATGATTTATTTAATTAAAAATCAATTGTTTTCGGCACGCATCTTTTCGATGAGTTTCACAACGTCGCCAACAGTCACAATGCTTTCTTGTTGGTCGTCCGGAATGGAAAGGTTGAAATTCTTTTCAAATTCCATCATCAGTTCGACAGTGTCTAATGAGTCAGCGCCAAGGTCGTTGGTGAAGCTGGCTTCCATGGTAACTTCCGAAGGATCCACGCCGAGTTTTTCAGCGATAATCGGAACGATTTCATTCAAAATTTCTTGCATAGTTTTCAATTTTTAGTGAATAAAAAATACTCGTTTTCGGCGGCAAAGGTACGACTTTTTTTTATAACTGCATATTTTTTCGGTTTTTTGATACATTTAGGGCAATGAACAAACGAGCTTGTTTTTCTTTCCAGAATAGAACTAAACCGCCATATTTATCTCATTTTTTGCAAGTATAAAACTGGTTGTCAATATTTTATAAATTACACAAACTTGTGTTACACAAACTTGTGTAATATGAAAATTAGATGTAGTTGATGGAACTGACGGTGAAAGGATACATTATCGACAACCCTGTTTTGAGGCTTTGGCTGAAATAGGTTTTGTGAGGGATCTTTTTACCCCGTAAAGATGTCACACGAAAACATCTTTCTCAAACACTTTATGTGCAAATATATTTGCTAAAAAAAGACAACCAAAAGCCCATAGAATTCCTATTACTACAAATGCTTTGGTTATTTTATTAGAAAAAATCCCATCTGTGGTATTTCAAAACTTCGTATTTTTACCCCATAAAAACAACACTATGGAAACCTCAGAGAAAAAACTCTTCCTTTTGGATGCTTACGCCTTGATTTACAGGGCTTTCTTTGCCATGAACAAGAACCCTCGGATGAACTCGAAAGGGGTCAACACCTCGGCGGTGATGGGCTTTTTGAATTCGCTTTACGAGATTCTGAAAAACGAGAAACCCTCTCACATCGGTGTGGCTTTCGATGTGGCCGGTACTGCCCAACGACAGGCCGAATACAGCGAATACAAGGCCAATCGTGAGAAGATGCCCGACGACCTCCGCGACTCCATACCCTATATAATAAGGCTCATCGAGGCCTTCAATATTCCAGTTTACGGCGTGGAAGGCTATGAGGCTGACGATGTCATTGGCACTTTGTCGAAAAAGGCTGAACAACAAGGTTTTGTCACCTATATGATGACACCCGACAAAGACTTCGGGCAATTAGTCACCGACAAAATCCTGCTTTACAAACCCGCCAAATTCGGTGAACCGGCACAGATTTGGGGACCGAAAGAGGTATGTGAACGATATGGCATCCAAGAACCTAAGCAACTGATTGACATTCTGGGACTTTGGGGTGATGCTGCCGACAACATCCCAGGCATTCCAGGCATCGGTGAGAAAACGGCGGCGCAATTGGTGGGACAATATGGCAGCGTGGAGAACCTCATTGCCCATGCCGACGAGCTGAAAGGCAAGCAAAAGGAAAATGTCATCAATTTTGCCGAACAAGGCTTGATGTCGAAGGCTTTGGCAACCATTAATTTGGAGGTGCCTGTCGAGTTTGATGAGGAAGAACTGAAAGCCAAAGAACCCGACCTGCCCGCCTTGATGGCCTTGTTTGAGGAGCTGGAGTTCAAGACCTTCGCCAAACGCTTTTTGGAAGACTACAAGAAGTCCCACAGCAATGCGCCGCAAGTGGAAACACCCACAGCCAAGCCTTCGTCACCCGATTTGTTTTCCAACGAAACACCAAGTGCCTCGGGTCAATTTGACCTTTTCGGCCAAAGTGAAAATGACCTGTTGGAATTTTCTGACAAGGACTCGGCCAAGACCGTGGTGCATGAATACAAATTGGTGGAAACTGAAACTGATATCAAGACTTTGGTGGAACTTTTGTCAAAACAAAAGCAATTCGTTTTCGACAGCGAGACGACCAACATCGATGTGTATTCCGCTGAGTTGGTGGGGCTTTCCTTCGCCATCAAGGCGCACGAGGCTTGGTATCTGCCCATGCCTGCCGAAAGCAAGGAATGTCAGCAGAAACTGGAACTATTGCGGCCTTTGTTTGAGAACGAAAGCATCCTGAAAATCGGGCAGAACCTGAAATATGACATCTCCATGTTAGCGCAATATGGCGTTGCGGTAAAGGGCAAATTGTTCGACACGATGCTGGCGCATTACCTTTTGGAGCCCGAACAACGCCACAACATGGATTACCTCGCTGAGGTCTATCTCAACTACATCACTATCCCCATCGAGGATTTGATTGGCAAAGGCCGACAGCAGAAGACCATGTGCGAAGTACCAATTGAGTTGGTCAAGGAATATGCCGCCGAGGATGCCGACATCACGCTGCAACTCTATGAAAAACTGTTGCCCTTGCTGAAAGAAAACGGCGTGGAGAAGCTGTTTTACGAGATTGAGATGCCGCTGGTGCCTGTGCTGAGTCGCATGGAGGCCAACGGAGTGAAAATCGACACCGAAAATTTGCAGCAAATCAGCGAGGAATTTGGAAAAGAAATAAAGAAAATCGAGGAAGAGATTTATGCGTTGGCGGGCACACCTTTTAATATCGCATCGCCGAAACAGTTGGGAGAAATCCTTTTTGAGAAACTGAAAATCGACGAAAAAGCCAAGAAAACCAAAACAGGACAATACGCCACCGGCGAGGATGTGTTGCAAAAGCTGTCGCACAAGCATCCCATCATCCAAAAGATTTTGGATTATCGTTCCTTAACCAAACTGAAGTCTACTTATTTGGATGCACTACCCGCTTTGGTCAACCCAAAAGACGGACTGATTCATACTTCTTACAACCAAGCCGTTACAGCAACTGGACGCTTGAGTTCCAACAATCCCAACTTGCAAAATATCCCTGTGCGCACTGAGAAAGGTCGGGAAATTCGTCGTGCATTTGTACCGCGCAGCCCACAATATACCCTTCTTGCCGCCGACTACTCCCAAATCGAGTTGCGCATCATCGCCCATTTGAGCCAAGACCCTGCCATGGTCGCCGATTTCAACCTCGGCCACGACATTCATGCGGCAACGGCTGCCAAGGTGTTCCATGTGCCGATGGAGCAAGTCACTAAGGAACAGCGCAGTCGTGCCAAGGCGGTCAATTTTGGTATCATTTATGGCATGTCGGCTTTCGGTTTGGCTGAACGCATGGAACTTTCACGCAGCGAGGCCGCCGACATCATTAAAAAGTATTTCGAGGAATATGCGGGCATCAAGGAATACATGAACCGCAGCATCGCTTTGGCCAAGGAACGCGGCTATGCCGAGACCATTTTGGGACGCCGCCGTTACTTGCGAGACATTAACGCCGCGAATAGTGTAGTACGCGGCTTCGCCGAGCGCAACGCCATCAACGCGCCCATCCAAGGCAGCTCCGCCGATATGATCAAGATTGCCATGATTGGCATCCATCAGGAGTTGGAACGACTGAAGATGCAGTCGAAGATGATTTTGCAGGTACACGATGAATTAGTCTTCGATGCGCATCTCGATGAGCTTGACGCACTGAAAACAATCGTTCAGAACAAGATGGTGAATGCTTTGACGTTGTCGGTTCCGGTGGTCGTGGAGATGAATACGGGAAATAATTGGTTGGAGGCGCATTAGCGAATACGGCAAAGAATTACAACGGCGAATTAAACGAATTTTGCGAATTTCATTTGTGGAGACAACAAAATAATTCGTTTCATTCGCTAAAATCGCCGATAAAACAATGAGAAATGGAAGACAATATTTTATTCAAAGAAGAATCGTACAAAATAATTGGAGCAGCTATGGAAGTTCACAAAGTGCTTGGCTGTGGCTTCACCGAACCAGTTTATCAAGAAGCGTTGGAAATTGAATTCCAATTACGAGACATACCCTACGAACGAGAAAAGACCTTTCACATTCATTATAAAGGACAATTATTAGAAAAGGATTTTCGTGCAGATTTCGTATGCTTTGACGAAATCATTGTAGAGTTAAAAGCTGTGTCCGATTTTTGCGATGAACATTATGCACAAGTTTACAACTACTTAAAAGCCAGCGGTATGGATTTGGGGCTTTTAATTAACTTTGGCAAAAAGTCATTGGAACACAAAAGGATTCCTTGCACCCAAAAATGGTAACGAATTCGGTAAAGATAACAACGGTGAATGAAACGAATTAAGCGAATTTTGGCGATAAAATAATTCGTTTAATTAGCGTAATTCGCCGACAAAACACTACCTTTGCCAAAAATTTGCAAAATGGCCATTCCAAGGGAAACCGTCGAACAGATTCTGCAAGCCGCTCGTATTGAGGAGGTTGTAGGAGAGTTCGTCACGCTGAAGAAGCGTGGGGCGAATCTAATCGGCGTGTGTCCTTTCCACAACGAGAAGACACCCTCGTTCAACGTGAATCCGGCCCGAAACATCTTTAAATGCTTCGGCTGCGGCAAGGCTGGTGACTCGGCCAAGTTCCTCATGGAACACGAGCATTTCACCTATCCAGAGGCGTTGCGCTACCTCGCCAAAAAATACAACATCAAAATCGAGGAGAAGGAGCAGACTGCCGAAGAAATCATGCAGCAGAGCGTCCGCGAGAAGATGTTCAACATCAACGAGTTCGCGGACAAGTATTTCGTCGATACGTTGTGGAACACAGAGGAAGGCAAGACTATTGGCTTAGAGTATTTCCGTGAGCGCGGCTACCTTAATCCCATCATTGAGAAATTCCATCTCGGTTACAGTCCAGCCAAATGGGACGCTTTCACCGAACACGCCAAGCAGAACGGCTATTCTGAGGAGCTGTTGGAGCAAATCGGCTTCTCCATCAAGGGACAAAAAGGCCTCTACGACCGCTACCATGGCCGCGTGATGTTCCCCATTCACAACTTGACGGGGCGTGTCATCGGTTTCGGTGGACGTATTTTGGTGAACGACCCAGAAAAGAAAAGCCCGAAATACCAAAACTCGCCTGAGTCAGAGATTTACGACAAGAAACAGACGCTTTACGGCATCTATTTCGCCAAAAACGCCATCGCGAAAAACGACGAATGCATCCTCGTGGAAGGCTATTTCGATGTACTGCGGATGCACCAAATCGGCATCGAGAACGTGGTGGCCAGCAGTGGCACCTCGCTGACAATGGAGCAAATCCGTCTCGTGAAGCGTTACACGAAGAACATCACCATGCTCTACGACGGCGATGCGGCGGGCATCCATGCGGCTTTGCGCGGCACCGACATGATTCTCTCCGAAGGCATGAACGTACGCGTGGTAGTACTGCCTCCCGAGCACGACCCTGACACTTTCGGCAAGGAGTTTTCGGTGGAGTATGTCAGCAACTACCTGAAAGAGAACGCTAAAGATTTCATCCGCTTCAAGACTGAGCTGCTACTGAAAGACGCGCAAAATGACCCCATCAAGCGCGGGCAGGTCATCCGCGACATTGTGGAGACCATCTCCGTCATCCCCGACAGCATCTTCCGCATCACCTACGTGAAGGAATGCAGCCGATTGTTGGACATGCCCGAGCAGACCCTCACCAACGAGCTGAACAAGATTCTTCGGGCGAAGATGAAGAAAACTTTGGGCATTGAGGATAATGTGGTTTCCGAGACGGAAACCACGACAGTGACGCCCAAACAGGAGGAAACCGTTGAAGACCAGCTGCCTGCGGGTTATTATCAGGAGCGCGAATTGGTGAAGCTGTTGCTGATGTACGGCCAAGACATGATTACTGACGAACGCATAGATGAAGAGGGACAGAAGATTTACGAACAAGTCACTGTGGCACAATTCATTATCGATGACTTGAAGATGGACGGCTTTTTGTTCACCAATGCTGTTAACCGAAAGATTTTCGACATTTTCGACCAAGCTATCGACGAGGGTCGTATTCCCGATGACCAGTTTTTTGTCTCCCATGAGGATGAAACCATCGCCCAACTGGCCGCCGATTTGCTTTCCACACCTTACAAACTCGACCAATGGGATAAATTCAGCATCTTCGTCAAACGCGAGGAAAACAATCTGAGAACTACGGTGTTATCCTCAATTTACCGCTACAAGGACCTCATTATCGAAGAACGCCGCAAAGCTGTTGAAGAGGAACTGAAAAACGCTGAGGACATGGATGACCAGTTTATCCTGCTGAAGCGCAAAAAAGACCTCGACGACATCCGCAAGCAGATTAATAAAGAATTAGGAATAGTAATAGCAAAGTAGGTTTGCAGGCCAAGCTGCCGCCTATTGATTCCAAATCGCACAACCTCCTCTTGGAATGACATAGGCGGCTGACCGTATTCAAAAAATCCCTATTTTTGCGCCCAAATTTGAAACGATATGTTTACCAGGCGTAGAAAATGGCATGTGCCGGCCGGACAGGAGCCGACAGCATTAGACAAAAAGGTGATGGCGATGGAGGCCAAAGGCGCGATGGTGCCCAAACGCACCCTCATCCGCACCCCTGAAGAAATCGAAGGCATCAGAAAAAGTGGCGTCATCACCACCGGCATCCTCGACCTCGTGGGCGAAACCATCCATGCCGGCATGAGCACCTTGGAAATCAATGACCTTGTGCATAACTACACCATCGAGCATGGCGGTATTCCTGCCACGTTAGGTTACGAAGGCTTCCCTAAGAGCGTCTGCACCTCGATTAATGAAGTGGTCTGCCACGGCATTCCGTCCGCCAAGGAAATCCTGAAGGAAGGCGACATCATCAATGTAGATGTCACCACTATTTTGGACGGCTATTATTCCGACGCCTCGCGCATGTACATCATCGGCAAGACCTCGAACCGCAAACAAAAATTAGTGGATGTGGCTAAGGAATGCCTTTATATTGGCATGGAGGCCGCCAAGCCTTTCGGCTTCGTCGGTGACATCGGCAACGCCATCCAGCAGCACGCCCACAAGAATGGTTTCAGCGTGGTGCGCGACCTCTGCGGCCACGGCGTGGGCCTGAAATTCCATGATGACCCAGAAGTGTTACACTATGGTAAAAAAGGTACTGGAATGTTGCTCGTCCCAGGCATGGTGTTCACCATCGAACCGATGATTAATACAGGCACATGGAAGGTCTTCGTCGATAGTGCCGATGGCTGGACGGTCATCACCGAAGACGAACTGCCCTCAGCACAGTGGGAGCACACGTTTTTGATGACCGAGACTGGGCTGGAGATTTTGACGCATTGATTTTCCAAACTTTGTAGAGAGGTGACCAAAAAGCAGTCATCCTCTTTTTGTTTTATGTCGGCATCGGGCAATGCCAACAAAAAAGCCCGCCGAAATTCAGCAGGCTTTGTGAGGTACCTGGCGGATTCGAACCGCCGTCCCCGGTTTTGCAGACCGATCCCTAACCGCTCGGGCAAGGTACCCTATTGCGGCTGCAAAGATACATCTTTTTATTGAACCGCAAGGCTTTTCCAAGAAAAATTTTACACCAAGCCACGCGCCGACAGTTTCAGCCAGTTCCACGCAAACAAGGCAACAAAGAGGAGACCACAATACACATAGAAGAGTATCAAGTCTTTACGGCGCAAATGCGTCAAAGAATATGCGGCCATTAATACTAATAAGGGTATCGCTGGCTCATGGAAACGTTCCGTGTTGGCGGCAAAGGAAAACATGATGATACCCAAATAAGACAGCTCATACGCCCCAATCAAAGAGAAATCACGCCATTTCTTTTGCCTTACGACTATCACAAAGGCTAACATGGCGAAGAAAGCGAGGAAATTCTTCACGTAGGTGCTGCCATGAATCATCTTGTTGTGGTCTGGCGACTCCTCCACCATTGGTGCCAAGGGAAGCACAAAAGCCCCCGGAAACAAATACTTGCTTTGCGCCAACTCGGCATGTTTGAAGCCCAAAGAATCGTATTTTTCCGTTTGTGCACTTAAATCCTTAAATTTCAAGCGGTAAATAACCTTCATTTCTCTTCCTATGCCTGAAAAAAGAAACACCAAAAACACAAGTGCCGTAGCCGAAAGGGTGATGATTTTGCCTTTTTTCCCCACCAACGCATTAGGAGACAGAAGAATAAACACCAAAAAAGCAAAAATTAAACACATACCGATGATGGTGCGGAAACCAAATGTTAAGCCGACAAGCAAGATGGGGAAAACAATGTTCCAAACGGTGTATTTTTTGCTGCGAATCAGATAATCCATGCGCTCAAGGGCAAGGATAGACAGGAAAATCATCTCCATCTCCTTGGTATGCAGACCGCAAATCTGTATCAAAATAGGCATGAAGACACACATCATGGCGGCCAAACGGCCTGTGCGCTCACCTAAAGTCCGTGTACCTAATTTATAAACCACAATGCACAGATAAGCACTCATTAATGCCTTGAAAAGCCTTGGCGTCAGCAAATTGCGGCCAAAGATGGTATAAACCAAGGTAAGCCAAAGCACATAACCTTGGTCGGAAAAACCCATGGTATAGCCTCGCAAATATCCGAAAACATAGGACACGTGGCCTTGACGAGCGCATCGCGACAGATAGGAGGCAGTGGAATGGTACCAAAAGCTATCACCTGTATCGTATTCAAACGCGATTCCCGTCTGATAATAATAATAGTAGCCTATCACGATGGTATATACGACCCGAATGCCTAACGCGATCCAAAATACCTTGCGTCTGAAACATTTGGAGTCATTGTTTTTCCAACGGGGATAAAAAACAATGGTCAACATGAAGAAAAACAACACCTCACCAATGCCCCATAGCATCCATTTGGGTTGCAAGGCATAATCCTTGAAAACCAAACTTATCGTAATCAAAGCCGCGAGATAGACCCCAATGCCGATGAAAGCGATATGTCGAAGCAGTTTCGTCCCCATTGTTTCTTCATTTTCACACCAATCCACGTGCGGCTAATTTCAGCCAATTCCAAGCAAATAGCGCCACCAAAAGCAAACCGCAATAAGCATAAAAATATTTCATATCCTTGCGCCTCAGATGTGTCATCGCGTAAGCAGCCATGACCAAAATCAGTGGAATTGCCGGTTCGTGGTAGCGTTCGGAATTGGCCGTGAAACTAGACATAACAATGCCGATATAAGCCAGTTCGTAAGCACCAATCAAGGAAAAATCGCGCCATTTTTTCTGCCTGAAAGCTATCACTATGGACCACATCGCGAAAAATGCAAGGAAATTTTTAATGTATATACTTCCATGCAACATTTTGTTATGCATGGGTGCTTCTTCCACCATGGGAGCCAAAGGCAAGACAAACCCACCCGGAAACAGGTATTTGCTTTTGGCCAATTCAGCATATTCCAAGCCCAAGGAATCGTACTTTTTGGAAAGGTAGTCCGAACCGCTGAAATTCAGCCTATAATAAACCTCCATTTCGTTTCCGATGGCTGTAAACAAAAACACCAACAAGACAACCCCAGTGGCCGAAATGGTGATGATTTTACCTTTTTTGCATACCAAATCCCTTGGCGACAAAACGATAAACACAAAAAAAGCGAAAATCAAGCACATGCCGACGACGGTTCGAAAACCAAAAGTAAGGCCTGTCAGCAAAATGGGGAAAAGAATATTCCAAACAGTGTATTTCTTGCTGCGAATGAGGTAATCCATGCGTTCGAGAGCGAGGATGGAAAGGAAAATCATCTCCATCTCCTTAATGTGCAGGCCACAAATCTGTATCAAAATGGGCATGAAAACGCACATCACTGCCGCCAAACGACCTGTACGTTCACCAAAAGTTCTGGAACTCAATTTATAAACAACGATGCACAGATAAGCACTCATCAAGGCTTTCAGGAACCTATCTATCAATAGGTTTGGACCAAAAATGGCGTGAATAACCGTCAGCCAAATCAAATACCCACGATCCGAGAACCCCATGAAATATCTGTTCAGGTAATCAACAATAAAACCAATGTCACCTTTCCTAAGGTATCGCGACAAATACACACTCCTGTTGTAATACCCTACGGCATCTCCCGGCTTGTCGAACGGGTATCCCATTTGGGAATAGTAGTAATAATACGAGAAAATGACGTATGCCACCCTAATGGCCAACGCAACCCAAAACACCTTTCTCCAAAACTGTTTTGGGTCATCGTGTTTCCAACGAGGGTAAAAAACGGAGGTGAGCACGAAGAAAAACAGCACTTCACCGAGACCCCAAAAAATCCATAGGGTCTGTAGCGCATAATCTCTGAATACCAGACTTATGGTGATGAGGGCAACAAGATAAACCCCTATGCCGAAGGCCGAAATATATCTCAGGAGACGTGTTCCCATCAGAATTGGAATACCCCACCTTTCGGCTTTCTCTTCTTGGTGGCTTGTCTCATCATCCTTGTCTTTTGATTGGGATGAAGCGTGCCTATCTTCCTCATATCGGAGATTTCCCAACGCATGGGCATATACTCATGCTGAAAACGGAACAGTTCTTCAGTGGCTATGAGAACAGGAGCATTATAGATTTCCGAAGTATCGGTAATTGTTTCAAACTCAAGGTGTAAGATACGAGCATCAGGGTCGAAGGCATACTTGAACGAATAATACGTCGTGGAATCGCCGTTGACATTGTCTCGTTGTATGCCGATGGAATCTTGAAAGAAATACATGATATAGCCCGAAGTGGTGTCGTATGGGTTGAATTCTTTCCTACGATAGCTTTCTTCTATCACTTCGCCAAAATAATCGACATTCCAATGGGCCACATTCGCTACACCGAAAACCATATCGGTAATGCTTTCTAATTCAGTGGGTTCCTCTGTATTTTGCGAGAGATGCACTTTTAGTTGGACATTACCTTTAGCCGAGGTGATGGTGAACGAGGAAGATCTTTCAAGCAGGTTTTCCAAGGGCTCCACAACAATAGCAAGTGTCATGCTTCCTCTTCCTGAAGATATAGTCTGAGCACTATTGTAGATAATGAAATATGTCGAACTTCCATTTGCCGAATACACGGTCGTATCAATGCTTTTTTTAATGGAGTACCAGTCGGCACCATCATCGATGCTGATAGTCCAGTCGCAATTGGCTGTGACCTGAATATTTTGTACACCGGCCTCACCCGGAAACCAAAACTCATATTCGGAAAGAGTAATTTTCTCTTTCTTGCATCCTAACAAGCTGATTACCATAAAGATAAGCAACAAGACACTCAAAAAATTGACTTCTTTTTTCATTTTGGATTCTTTTTAATTAATGGCACAAAAGTACATATTTTTGTTTAATGCAGGCGTTTTTTCTGCTTCGACTTCTTGGGCAGCGTGTCGGCCAGCATCTCGAAGTCCATCCTGTGCTTGAAGAGGTCAACAGATTTCACGCGGATGCGCACCTCATCGCCCAACTGGATGATACGCCCTGTCTCCTGGCCGATGACGCGGAAATTGTCGTCGTCCAAATAATAATAGTCGCCAGGCAGGTCTTCATAACGCACTAAGCCCTCGCATTTGTTGTTTTTCAGCTCCACAAACAAACCCCACTTGCTCACACCTGAGACCAAACCTTCAAACACCTGCCCAATCCTGTCTTGCAGGTATTCAGCCTGCTTGTATTTGATGGATTGGCGTTCCATTTCTTCGGCTTGTTTTTCCATCTCGCTGGCGTGAACACACATCTCCTCGTATTCCTTCTTGTTGACAGAACCTTGACTTTCAATAAGATACCTCTCAATCAGGCGGTGTACCATCAGGTCGGGATAACGGCGGATGGGGGAAGTGAAATGAGTGTAGTAATCGAAGGCCAAACCATAGTGCCCGATGTTGTCGGTACTATAGACGGCTTTAGCCATGGTACGCAAGGCAACGGTTTGGATGAGGTTCTTCTCGCCCTTACCTTCCACGTCTTCAAACAGTTTATTATAAGAATGCACCAAAGTCGTGCGGTTGCTGAGGTTCATGGTGTAGCCCAAGCGCGAAATCAACAGCATGAATTTGTTGAGTTTCTCGGGGTTAGGCTCGTCGTGGATACGGTAGACAAAAGTGTTGTTGCTCCACTTGCTGTCTGGCTTGCCGAAGGTCTCGGCCACGGTGCGGTTGGCCAACAGCATGAAGTCCTCAATCAGTTCGTGCGACTCGTTCTGCACGCGCACATAGGTGTCGATGGGTTTCTTGTTCTCGTCAAGGATAAAACGCACTTCTTCCGAGTGGAAATTAATGCTGCCTGCCTCCATGCGTTGCTCGCGGAGTTTGGTCGCCAAATTGTTGAAGGTCAAGATTTCGTCTTTGTAGTCGCCTTCACCGCCTTCAATCATGGTCTGCACTTCTTCGTAGGTATACCTGCGGCACGATTTGATGATAGTCTTGCCAATCCAACGGTCGTATATCTTGGCCTCGTCGTCCATCTCAAATACCACGGAGAACGTCAGTTTTTCCTCATCGGGACGGAGTGAGCACACATTGTTGCAGAGTTTTTCAGGCAACATGGGGATGGTGCGGTCGACGAGGTAGACGGATGTGCCACGGTCGAGGGCTTCCCTGTCAATGGCTGAACCTTTTTGCACATAGTGCGATACGTCGGCAATGTGGACACCCACTTCCCAATGGTCGTTGGACATCTTTTGGAGGCTGATGGCATCGTCAAAGTCCTTGGCATCGGTGGGGTCAATGGTGATGGTGAACACCTTGCGGAAATCGCGACGCTTCTTGATTTCGTCCTTGCTGATGGTGACAGGAATCTTATCTGCTTCTTTCTCCACTTCTTCCGGAAACTCTATCGGGTATTCATGTGCCGCCAAAATGCTCTCCATCTCCACATCATTCTCGCCAGGCTTACCCAACACGCGGACAATCTCACCGAATGGGTTGCCTGAGCCATCGGGCCAATCGACGAGGTGGACGATAACCTTCATACCGTCTTTGGCACCATTGAGGTCGCCACGTGGAATGAAGATGTCGACAGGCATCCATTCCACATCGGGGCGGACGAAGACGTAGCCGTGGGAAATGGTAAGCACACCCACAAACTCGGTATGTTTGCGTTCCAGCACTTCTACAATCTCGCCTTCGGGTTTGCTGTTGTTACGCTTGGGGAACATAGCTACCCGCACACGGTCGCCATGCAGAGCTTTGTATGTGTCCTGAGCCGCGATGAAAATGTCTTCGCCTTCGCCGTCGTCGCGCACCACGTAGGCCTTGCCGGTAGATTTCATCTCCACTATACCTTCCACATACTTCGTCTTGGGCCCAAACTGTGCCATGCCCTCAGGACCCATTACATAGCTATAGGGACGCTCTTCCTTGAGCAAGCCTTCGTCTTTCAACTTGATGAGCAGATTATATACCACATCCTTCCCCGCTTGGTCCTTGATACCCATAATCTTACAGACCTGTTTGTAGTTCTTCGGGCGGAAAGGCTGGTCGGCGAAGATGCCGAGGATGACACTGGTGAACGTGCTGAGTTTATTTTCTATTTTTTTCTTTTTGGCCATAACATTTCAATTTACGAGCGCAAAAATACGAAAACCGATTGAAAAAGTAGATGAGCAAATTTAGTTTACATAATCAACTTGTTGAGATTCCCCTGCGGGGAATGGAGTTCATTCGTTTTTCTACCTGCGGCGGCTTGTGGAGCTTACGAACACTCAACTTGTTACTGCCGCCGCTTAATAAACTATGTCTCAACTCCATTCCCCGCAGGGGAATCTATTGTATGCAGTTTAATTTTGAATAGTTACTTAAGACAAAAGCCGATGCCGAAATGCTCCGACCGCAAGTTACGGTACATCCCGATGTAATGAAAGATTTTAGGTTTGCTTTACTTCTTAATCAGTTGTCGCGTAGTAATTCCGTTGTCCGTGACGACTTGCAGCATATAGACTCCAGCGGCTTTGCCGCTCAGGTCTATCTGCATAATGTCGTTTACGACTTCCTTGGAAAGGATGACTTGGCCGTACGCATTGACGATATTGACTCTACAAATACCCTTGCCCTCGATATTGAAGACTCCATTGGAAGGATTGGGGTAGATGTTGACATAATCCTGCTGGGCTGAAGTCCCGAAATGCAAAGTGGCCGGCTCGGTAATGGTGCCACTCATGCCGTCAACAGCAAAAGTCAATTCGTCGGACGACCAATTCATGTTCTCGCCATCGGTGAGCACGAAACGTAGCTCTTCTTCCTTTTCGCCGAAAACCGTCAGGAAGGCGACATAACGGTAGACAGGCTCCACATACATCAACTTGACACTGCCTCGGCACTCGTCGCCGACGAAGGCTGCTATTTCGTAATCTTCTGAACGCAGTTCCTCACCGTCCAACTCAACTATGGCGGTCAGGGTCATGTTGTCGGCATAGTCTTCTGTCGGTTGGTAGTAGTTGTTTTCGGGCGTAATGTTGGCAAGGGTGGCTTCGCCTCTACTACCTGTCTGGTAGACCAAGGTCTTGGTCGCATTGCTCTTCGAACCGTACATGTAACCCTGTCCAGGCTCCAAGGTGTTCAGGGTGCCGTACCAGAAATTGTAGTTACCATCGGAATAATAAGTCGTATAACTGTTTATGCCCTTGATAACGTCGTCGTTTTGGGGCGTGAAACCTGAAAGAGCTTCGCTAACGCTCACCCTCTCACTGCACGGAAAGCCTATCCAGTTCCAGCCTCTGTTGATGGTGATGGGGTGGTTTGAAGGATATGTAACTTGGCCTTCCATAGTGGCTTCACAAGCCTCCTTGGTGCCAATCTTGTACATTTCCTCGTTGTGGATGGAACTCAAATCGCCTCTCCAAATTACTTGGCCATTGCGCAGACCTGACTTGACAAAGCCGTCGTCTTTCGACTGGATGATGGCATTAGGAATTCCTATGCTGTTCTCTAACTGGCCGAGTCCGTCGATGCCACTCTGCTCGATGTAGGTTGAATACCAGTTCCAGCCAATATCAAGTGTCCGTGTGTGGACTACCGAAGAAGCGAAGTTCAACACGTACGGCTCAAGCAGGGTTCCGTACCCATCGTCGTTGAAGACAACATTCGCTGGTGGAGTCAAAAGAATCTCTTGTTGCTGCTGATGGTCATACAAACGGAACGAAAGCACATCGTTGTTTTCTCCGAACACCATCATTTGGACGATATAACGACCCGTTGGTGGGAAATAGGATGCCCTTTGGCTGCCTCGGCATTCCTCGCCACAGAAGACACCGAGCTCTAATTGGTCGGAATACTGTTCAACTCCATTGATGAAGATGACTCCTTGGATGATGGTTGAATTCGAGTACAGCCCGGGGGCAACAGGGGTCCAATGGGAAGGGCACATTTCAATACAGTCAGTAAACTCATTCCAACCTTCGGCATTCTGATATGCCTCTAATGAACCGCAAGGAACATTGAGGGTGATGAGGGATGTGTTTACGTCTTGAAAAACATCGTAACCATAAGCAGGTGGATTGTCTGCCCAAACGGTTATTGAGTTCAGGCCAGTACAAGAATAAAAAGCACACATTTTGACAGAGGTCACGGAACTCGGGATTTCGATGGAGGTCAAGCTTGTACAATGGCTAAACGCATACATATCAATAATGGTCACGGTCTCTGGGATTTCGAAAGAGGCCAGACTGCCACAATTCAAAAACATATAGCTTGGGATTGAGGTCAGTGGACACAGGATTTCAGCAGAGGTCAAAGCGCTGCAATCAGCAAACAAGCTGCTACCCATTGTGTTTACGGAACTTGGGATGGTTATCGTGGTCAAGTTTGTGCAGAACCTAAATGCCTGTTGTCCGATAGAGGTCACGGAATTGGGGATGGTTATTGAGGTCAGACCGCTACCATAGAACGCATGGCCTCCGATGGAGGTCACGGAATTAGGGATAATTGTGTTCTTGCAGCCTATGAATAATTGGTTCGTCTCGGTTTTAATGATAGCGTTGCAGTTGTCACGTGAGTCATAAACTGGATTGCCCGCTTCGACTGTTATTAGTTCCAAACTTGGGCAATCAGCAAATATCCTGCACCCATAATTCTCTGTGAATTCTAAATTGGTCACCGAACTCGGGATGGTTATCGATGTCAAGCTTCTACAACCCATAAATGCACACTCACCGATGGAAGTCACAGAATGAGGGATTTCTATTTCCATTAGGCCGCTGCATTCATAAAACGCCGATTGTCCGATGGAAGTCACTGAACTGCCGATGGTTACACCCGTCAATCGGCTGCACTCGGAAAAGGCGCCATCGTGTATCTTGGTCACGGAATTGGGAATAACAAGGTGGCCCGTCAATCGCCTGCATTTAGCGAAAGCACCCACACCTATCAGGGTCAGCGTATTGCCCGATATACTTACCTGAACAAGGTGGTTGCAGCCATAGAATGCATGACTGCGTATGGAAACCACGGAACTGGGGATGACGAGGCCATTGAAGCCGCTGCATTTAGCAAATGCATATTGGGGAATTCTGGTCACGCCATCAGGAATGACCAAGCTACCCGTAAAGTTCCCGCAACTATAGAAAGCATATTCACCTATGGAAACCACGGTGTTGGGAATAGTCAAAGATCCTGTCAAGCCCCTGCAATCATAGAAGGCCCATGCGCTTATCGAAGTGACAGTATAAGTGTTCCCTTCATATTGGACACTTTCCGGCAAGATAATATCACCAGCGGGTTCGGTAAATCCCGACCAACTGCTATTATAAGAAGACATTCCCGGACAGGTCAATTCCACATAATGGTTTACAGCGTCCGTAATGTTGTAGTACAACGTTTGCCCCGTTTCGCAAACCGCGCTGAAATCGTAGGCATACATTTTCGTCATTCCCGCAACGCTCAGCAGCAGGACAAACAAGGCGGAATGCAATGCCTTTCCCGAATGTAAATGTCTGTTTTTCATATTAATACTTTTTTTTGTGAGTAATTTATTTGCGTCATTGGGTGCAAAATTAACAGAAAAACCCGATAAAACAAAATTTTTTAATAACAAAACGACCGCCCTCATCAGAGAACGGTCGTTTTTGCGTATTAGTTGAGTTATAATAAACTATTTCGCACCCACAGGGAAGGTGAAAGTCCTACTTCCTGGTGTATTCGAGATGTACAGATAGCCCTTTCCTGGCACAAGCGTGTTCAATTGTCCGGCCCATCTGTTGCCTTGGTATCTCGCGTTTTGCGACTGTGATTTGACCTGGTCGTTATTCACCGGGAACGAGCCGAAGAAGTCCGTAACGCTCATACTCTCGCTGTAGGGGAAAGCTATCCAGTTGGCTCCATTGTTGATGGTAACCGTGAGCCCTGATGGATCGATAGGCATGCCTTCAAGCGAAATCTCGCAATCATTCTCTACCGAAATCATGTACATCTGGGTCATATCCAAAGCTGTCAACTGTCCTGTCCATCTGCCGTTTTGGTACTTGACGTTTTGGGTCTGTGACTTGATGTTGATTGTCGTGCCTGGCAAAGCTTCCACGAGGGCATTTTCAAGGTCGTCCAAGGTGATTTCTACGTTGGTGGAGAACCAGTTCCAGCCTTGGGTGAAGGCGATGGTCTGCTGTTCGGTTGTAAGTGTGATGCCAAATATGACTTGGTTCTTCTCCGACATCAGCAAGCCTGTATAATCAGATGGATTATACGGGTCATAATTTGTATGATTATTTGTAATATCAGCATTGATACATAATGTTTGATTCATACCTGTACTGAACGTGAGACATTTTATACCGTCTGGAGCATACCAATAACTACTTGTGTTATCATCTATAATCAATGCAAGGTTGGACGTGCCATCATATGCGAATGGCGAATTGAAATATATAGTCGTCCAACAATCTTGATTTAAAGCAACTGTACCATTGAACACCAAATCGGATTCCGTAACAGTAATCCAATCGGATTCATTCTCAAATGATGTTTTGTCTGTGCTAACCATGTAAATCATAAAATCGCGCGGATAAGATTGCAGGGTGTTGAAAAAAGCAACACTGATGATTTCACAAGCATTCATTCCAATTTCATCTATAGTAAAAATTTGTTGTGATAATGTATAACCATGTCTTGAATAACTAGGAAGGTATTTACTACTCATTTCTCCATCACCAATGAGTACGCCATTATCCATCAATTGAAAGTTCGCTACGAATTCTGCCCCCCCCGTCATAGTTATTGTGAATGAGGAAAGATATGATACCACTTCGCCGTTCTTTGTCCAACAGTTGAACACATAGCCTTCATTGGCTGTAGCGGTGAGCGTGCAAGTTTCACCACCTTCATAGTAACCTGCCCCTGTCGCCGTACCGCCTTCAGACGGATTTACCGTCACCGCAATCTCGCCAGAGCACATACCTGCTATGTTTGTGAACCAGCTCCAGGTAGATGCGTTTTGGTAGGTCTCCACTGCATCGCAAGGCACATAAATAGGTAATGTCCTATTATCGAAAGCATTTGTACTTACCAACGTAGGAGGCGTTTCCGCAAAGATAGTTAACGAAGCCAATCCGCTACAATTTCTAAAAGCACAATTACCTATCGAGGTGATGGAATTACCGATGGTCAAAGAAGTCAAACCGCTACAGCCCAAAAAAGCACCATAAACTATCTCAGTGACAGAATTGGGGATAATCAACGAACCCGTCAAGCCACTACAGCCTTCAAATGCTTCTTGGCCAATTGTGGTCACGGAATTGGGGATAATCAACGAACCTGCCAAATTGGTACAATCACCAAAAGCATAGTTGTCTATAGTGGTCAAGCTGACGAAATATTGCAATTCTTCAAATGAAGTGATTTCATTATTATACCTAAATAAACTTCCAAGAGTTGTCACCATGGCAGCTTCAGCATAACTCAATTCACCATCACCATTGGTATCCCAAGTGGCAACGCAAATGGCTTTCACATTGGCATCAGCAAATACAATGTTTCCATCCGTAACAAAAAGGGCTACCAGATTTCGATCAATGGAAACGGTAAATGTGTATTCGATTTGAGTAGAGACCACTATACCATTTTCCTTCCAACAGACAAAGGTATAACCCTCATTTGGCGAAGCAATAACAGTACACAAAGTGCCAGGTTCATAAACTCCAGCACCTGTAACTTCTCCTCCTTCAGTCGGAACGGAAGAAACGGTAATCGTTCCCGAAGAACACATCCCAATAATATTAGAGAAACTATCCCAACCTTGAGCATTTTGGTATGCTCCAACAGATTCACAAGGCACATACACTGGAATGTCGATAGATATGCCACTTAACACACTCGTTCCCATGGTCGGAGGCATCTCTGCAAAAATAATCATTTCAGTCAACCCACTACACCCATAGAATGCATTATTGTCTATAGAAGTGATAGAACTCGGTATGGTAAGTGTACCTGTCAAGCTGCTACAACCTTCGAAAGCAGACAGACTTATGGAAGTAAGCGAACTAGAAATGGTCAGTGAACCTGTCAAGCCGCTGCAACCTTGGAAAACTCGATAACCCATCGAAGTGACAGAATTCGGAATAGTCAATGAACCCGTAAAACCGCTACAATTCCTAAATGCTTCAGCACCTATCAATGTGACAGAATTGGGAATAATCAAAGAGCCTGTCATGCCACTACAACCAGAGAAAGCAGAACCTCCTATTGAAGTCACAGAATTAGGAATAATCAATGAGCCCGTCAAGCCACTACAACCATAAAAAGCGCTGCCTCCTATTGAGGTCACAGAATCCGGAATAATCAGTGAACCTGTAAAGCTCCTACAACCAGAGAAAGCAGAACTACCTATCGAAGTCACAGAATTCGGGATGGTCAATGCACCAGTAAAACCCCAACAACGAGCGAAAGCAGCACTGCCAATCGAAGTC
The DNA here is from genome assembly GCA_016285355.1 of Bacteroidales bacterium. Next base: position 33,021 of record JAEEQP010000014.1, on the reverse strand, counting down.
ACAGAATTCGGGATGGTCAGTGAACCTGTCAAACGCCAACAATCATAGAAAGCATAGTTACCTATCGAAGTGACAGTATTCGGAATGGTCAGTGAAGTCAAACATGAGGCTCCACAAAACACATAAGGCTTTAATTCCGTTACAGATTCAGGAATTACCAAATTAGTTACCAATTCGTTATTAATAAACAGTTTGTGGGCACAAAAAAGAGGATTTGAATAATAAATATTACCACCAAATTGAATATTGCACCATTCGGCCAAATCACCCAAATAACGAACTTCTGTCAAGCCGCTGCAACCATAGAAAGCATATCCGTCAATCAATGTCACAGAATTGCCGATAGTCAATGAAGTCAAACCGCTACAACCTCGAAAAGCAGAATTGCCTATCAAAGTGATAGAAGTAGGAATGGTCAGTGAACCTGTCAAACTGATACAATTGTAAAAAGCATAATTGTATATGGAGGTCAAACCAATGAAATATTGTAGTTCTTCAAACGAGGTAATGGTGGTATTCTCCCTGAATACAGTACCAATATTCCTCACGGATGCAGCTTCAACATAGCTCAATTCACCATCGCCATTGGTATCCCAGTTGGCCACACAGATGGCTTTCACATTGTCATCAAAAAAATCGATGTTCCCTTCCGGCACAAAATGAGCCGTCATGACACTTTCTCCAACCACAACGAAGCTGTAATCAGCATCAGATGAAACCACTTTGCCATTTTTCGTCCAATGGGCAAAGCAATAACCTTCATTTGACGTTGCAGTGACGTTACATGTATCGCCCAAGTAGTACGCTCCGCTGCCACTCACAATGCCTGCCTCGACAGGATTGGCAATGACCGTGACGGTGACTGGATCGGTTGATGGCATCAGTTGGGTGAAAACAATCTGATTCTTCTCCAAACCTCGACTGCCATAATAGCCAGAAAGATTGGTCGGATCATAATTGATTTGAGAACTACTCATACGAATTGATTGATATTCCCCGGTATTAAACACTCTGCATTTCATACCGTTTGAACTGTAATAGTTCTCATCAACAATCAAAGCAAGATTTGAGGAGCCATCATAATAAAATGGTCGATCAAAATCAATGTAGGTCCAATTTCCCGCTGCCATTACGAAATCACCATTAAACACTTCGTCAGATTCTACAACGGAAATCCAGTCATTTCCATTAATGAAACTGTTTTTATCCGTATGTTTCATGTAAATGGTATAACTGAGTACATTTTGATTGCCTGTATTGAAGAAAGCGACACCCGTAATCATACACGCCGATCCTATCTCATCCGCAGTATAAATTTGTTGTGAAAGAGAGAATTTACTATACCAATCCGAAATGCTGGGGAGATTATTACTTTCGCTCACAGCGTCTCCTATGATAATTCCGTTATCAACTAATTCAAAGTTGGCCACATAGTTGACATCTTCTGTAACAGTAAAAGTATAGGTGGAAAAATAGGAAACCACAACGCCGTCTTTGGTCCAACTATCAAACACATAGTTTTCATTGACTGATGCCGTAAGGGTACACGTTTCACCATAACCGTACAATCCTTCTCCAGTTACCATGCCGCCTTCTTCGATATTGGGGCTAACAGTAATGGCAAGCGGAGGCATGAAATGGGCAACGAAATCATGATTGGCCATGACCGTAAAAGAATAGGTGGGATTGGTAGAAACCACAACATCGTTTTCTGTCCAGTTGACAAAAGTATAAGTCTCATTTGCGATGGCTGTAATGGTACAAGTCTCGCCTGGTTCATAGGCACCACCTCCTGTCACGACACCTCCTTCTGCTGGTTCTGCACTGACAGCAACATTAAGCGGTGAGAATTGGTCATCACAGTTCATGTCAAATTCATACAACAAACCTGCATGGAGATTTGTTCCTTGATATAAGACCACCCCGTTTTCATATTCCACATTAAAAGAGCACTTCTCAGTATAGGAGCCAGAAACCCAACTCAAGGTGACATGAACGCCCTCTCCAATTGGTACAATGAAAGAATGGGAATATTGCCCCTGTTCAAGATAAAGCCCCATAGTTGGAGTACCATCACTAAAATCGACTACCAAAATATTATCATTCCAGCCAGTGCTCCATGATGAATAAAGATTAAATGTGAGGTTACATGTATTCCTCAACAAAGCTGGAGCTTCGGTGGAAACATTGCCATTTGCATTGATGGAAAACAGCAGTGGAATAGATTCTGTTTCTGGGCAATCAGGGGAAATGCTCACATTAATCGAGCATTCAACTTCCTCATTGATTCCAACGACCCCTATTTCGTAAGTTTCATTCTCAAACGAAACGTATGGACTTGTTGATGCTATCTGTGCAACCGCACCAACAGCCTCATAATGACCTGTGTTTTTGAAAGTGGCTGTGACGGTCAAGGTTTCCCCAGGAACAAAGCCTCCAGACCATGACATGCCTAAATATTCAAATGCGGCCTGTTGGGCAGTAATGACGCCATAGCCCGTCCAGGTTTTATCTCCACAACTCATGGTTACCTCAAAAGGGAACTCTGTTCCATCTTGAACTCCATCAGCAATGATGAAACTGAAAGCACTCTCCAAGTTGATGGTTTCATTCGGCACAATGGTTTCCATTGTGGCAGTTCCATTGATAATATTAAGTCTTTCATCCGATGTGCTAAGATTAATGGTTGTCATACCCGAAGAGGCCATATTACCCAAATTCCTGAAGCTCATGCCGAGATTGGTTTGTTGGTTGACGGGAGCCGCATGAGGAGTATAGTCCTCTACAACAAGGTATGCACCCTCGGGGGAGACCACTTCCATGATTCCTTCATAACGGAGATAGTTCTGTCCCGTAACCACAATCTTGATTTCCGTTGCAGCCATTTGAGGTTCAAAAGTTATGTTTTGATATGTGCCTGTGGCCGTAGCGACCGCCAAGATATCCACACCTCCTTCTTGATTCGCCTTCGACAAACAGATGACACAGCCCACAGGTGCCATGACAGTGATTTCACCTTGGCTTGTGATGATACTTTCGGGATGAAAAGCAGATGTTTCTTGTGGAACTTGAGTATAAATGCGTAAAAAGGCATCACAATGGGCAGTAAACAGATTAAATGTTTTTTCTTTAATAGGTCCATTTGATTCCCATGAAGTTTGTGAAAGAAAGTATTTTCCAGCAACATTTCCAAAGGCAGGCATCCAGCTTCCCGAATTTTCTACATCCGTTCCGTATGTTGGCATAAAGTCATCTTCAAAATAATCATACATTCCCCAATACAATAATTCATTAACAGCATTGTAGGAAACCTGTGTTGCACTAATTACACCTACAGCACCAGCATTATTACCATTATAGGTATGCCTCATCCATGCTTCTGTAAAACAATCTATAGAAGCATTGAATTCTCCTGTAGAGCAATTGCTCATGATGACAAAGGGGAGTTTCCCGACATTGGTGGTCTGAGCCACATCGCTATTTTCCATAAAAGGTGTACCCATAAAAGTAACATTGCCATGACCATCATTATGCAACCAAAAAGCACCTTCATTAACGGCTTGCACTATTTGTGCAGCCGTTCCACCAGTCCAACCGCCCAACTCGTATGGAGTAGCAGGAATGTATCCTGTCCCTTCAGGTCCAAAATAATTGACTATCGGCCACGTATCTGACCAATTTGACCAAGATTCTCCTGGCGTTGGCCCTGGTTCACCATTACTAATACTATTGATACGACGAGGATGATAGCCCTGGTTACGCAAATAACCGCCAGGAATCTCAGCACCAAGCGCAGACCACATTCTGGGTTCCCATCCACAACTTGTAATTGGCTTGTCGTAAAAATTATAATCCATATTAGGATTGGTATATTCATATTCGATTTGTTTGCCCACAAAGACAGGCAGTTCCGAGGCATCTTGAGCGACCAGTCGCGAGAAAACCATGTCAGGCAAATTGTCACCCGAAGCATCGGCATAGCCGTTGTCTGTGATATAGTCTCCGTATGATTCCGAATGGAATAGAGTTTCAGCAGGGATATATTGGCTCATATCAGTGCCATGGTCGCCCAAAAGGCAAACGGCTACTGGTGCAATTTCCCATGTGTTGTAGGCATTGTGGAACCAAGCCTTCATTTCATCGGTTGTGGTGGCGGGCATCTCATCGAGACGAACCACTTTGGTAAGGATGCCTTGGCGGGTACGATAGTCCCGCAATTGGTTGGCATATTCGGCCCAAGCATCGTTGTTAGGCGTAATGATGAGGTATTCAGCACCTTCGGCTCCATCGCGCAGCCACTGTTGCATGCGTGCCTCATAATCAATGGCGGGCAACTGGTCATAGTTCATCAGCTCTGCGGCGAGGATGGGATCCCAATAGGGCGAACGCAGACGGTTGTCACCAAATTGGCCAGTACCCCCTTCAAAGGACACCGAAAGCTCAACATTGGTATAGACCACAAGCTCCCTTGTGACAGGGTTGTACTGGAAAGGAGAAATGGCCACAGTCACGGCATCAACGCCCCGGATGTACGATGTCCCCATAGCAAAAGGTTCGGCAGGATAATAAGCATTCCTTCCGTAAACGTTCATGTCTTTCACATAATTCCTTTCGGGTTCTTCATTCATGGCCTGAATGCGAAGAGCAGGCGCAATGTTCACATCCCTGATGATTTCTGTCTCGAAATGCACTACGTTAAGTGTAGCAGTTGCGCCATGCGGGATGGCCAACATCCTGCTTTCCACAGGCAAATCGGGACAACCCTCTGCATTAGGCAAACACACACCCGAAATAGTGATTTCAGACATGTCTTCACCGCGATAGTTGATTGTGTTCAATGAAAACTGACCCAAGTTGTAGCTAATGTGTAGCCCACCTCTGGTCTTTTCGGTCAGATTGAAACCTTGCTGCCCATTGACAGGATAGGTAAAAGTCTGTGCCATAGCAAGATTCGAAAGAATTGCTATCATGGCAAACAAAACTGTAGTTGGTAGAATTCTTTTCATAACATTAATATTTTGTTGTTAATAGATTGATTTTTCATAATTTCGTAGCAAAGTTAGAAAAACAAAATCAAAATTCAAATACATTTTGTGTTTTTTATAAGCAACTTTCATTAGGCTTTCCAATACATCATAGCATTACAGAAAAAACAAAAAAGCCGACACCAAAGTGCTTGGCATCGGCTTTCGTTTTCAGGGTTATTGTTCACCCTTTTCTTTAAATCTACTTTTTCTTACTGCTCGTCGGGAAAATAAAGGTTCTATTTCCATGAACATTTGAATTGTACATGTAACCCTGTCCGGGCACAAGGGTATTGAGACTTCCTCCCCATCGTCCGTTTCTATAGCTGGCATTCTTACTCATGGATTTGACAACGTCGCCATTGGCAGCGAATCCTACAAAGGCATTGCTGAGAGACATGGTCTCACTGAATGGGAATGCAATCCAGTTGGCACCATAAGAGATGGTAACCGGATGTTCTGCCGGGTTGATGGGGTCGCCTGTCAGCGTAATCGTACAATTGCTGCTAACATAGATCATGTACATATAGGCCACATCCAACGAGTGCAACGTTCCACCCCAACGATTCGAGACGGGGTTGTAGGCTGTGTTCTGTGTTCTCGACTTAATGGTGATGTTAGTGCCGGGCACAGCGGTCAATAAAGCTGCTTTAAGGTCATCCAGAGTAATCTCTATATAGCTCGAGAACCAGTTCCAGCCTTGGGCCAATTCAATAGTCTGTTGCGATATCGAAGGCGTAATGCCAAGGATAATCTGGTTTTTCACCGAATAAAGTGTGCCGCTATACTCCGAAGGATTGTAGGGGTCATAGTTGGTGCCGTCGCTGTAAACGCGGATGGCTTGGTTACCGTCAGTATTAAACACGCGGCATGCCATGTTGTTACTTGTCCAACTTCCTGTATTGTCATCAAAGATGATGGCAAGATTGGAAATGCCGTCGTAGTCAAATGGCGTGTCGAGGGTAATTGTCGTCCAATAGCCATTGGTCATGGTCACGTTACCGCTGTAAACCAGGTCGGCTTCCGAAACTGTAATCCAGTCGGTAGTGCTTTCAAATGCCGTCTTATCAGTATGCACCATATAGATGTTGTAATTGCGGGTCTTGGTGTACCCTGCGTTGAAGTAGGAAACAGAATAAATACTTCCAGCCTCACCTATCTCATCTGAAGTGTAGATTTGCTGCGAAAGAGTGTAACAGTAATAGGAATAACTCGGCAGATATGCGTTTGTCGATTCGCCTGAACCAATCAGCGTACCGTCAAGCTGCATGAAGACCGCCTCTAATTCGGCATCCTCTGTCACAGTGAAACTGAAATTAGAATTGCAACTGACCACTTCGCCGTTTTTGCTCCAGTTCAAGAACAAGTAGCCTTCGTTTGGCGTAGCAACAAGGTTAACAGGTTGACCATAGAAATAGAGACCACCATTGGCACCGCTCACCGTTCCTCCTTCTTCAGGGCTGGCTGAAACCGTTAGCGTAAATTCGTAATTCGGAATACCAAAGATCACTTGGTTCTTTTCCGACATGAGCGTGCCTGTATAATTATTCGGAGCATACGGGTCGTAATTTGTGCTATAGCTATAAATACGGAGTGCTTGGTTTTCTTCGGTGTCGAAGGTACGGCAACTCGTATATGAATTGTAACTATATGAGTTATCGTCCACAATCAAGGCAACATTGGACACTCCGTCGTAGGCGAATGGCGTATTGAAATAGATGGTCACCCAGCTACGGGAGGTCATGGTCACATTGCCGCTGAACACCAGATTTGCATCTGTCACCGGAATCCAGTCGGTGTTGCTCTCAAACGAGGTCTTCTCGGTATTGACCATGTAGACACTCATGTTGCGGGTAATGCTACTTGTACCCGTGTTGAAGAACGACACGCTGGAAATCTCGGTAGCCACACCGCCCATCTCATTTGCCGTGTAGATTTGCTCCGTCAAGGAATAATAGTAATAGGTGGGAAGATACGCGTTGGCGTAGGTCGCTTCACCTATGATTATGCCGTCCATTTGTTCGAAGTTCGCTACATATTCGGCTGATTCCGTCACCGTTATTGTCAATGAGGAAAGACATGACACTACTGAGCCATTCTTTGTCCAATTGTTGAAAACATAGCCTGAATTAGGCGTGGCGGTCAAAGTGCAGGTAGTGCCATAGTTGAATATCCCGCCTCCAGAAACTGTTCCGCTTCCAACCATATTGGTCGTAACAGAAACGGTAAGAGGCAAGGAGAAGTGTGCCACTAAATCGCGGTCAGAGGAGACGAGGAAGGAATAGTTGGCATCCGATGAAACCGTTGTCCCATCCTCCGTCCAATACATGAAGGTGTAACCTTGGTTGGGAGTAGCCGTCAATGTGATGACAGTACCGCTTTCATAAGTACCCGCACCCCCGACGATACCGCCCTCCTCGGGATCAGCAATAGCGGTAATGGTATGAGGAGCAGTAGCAACCGCACAATTGATGGGGAGTTCCTGATAGAAATTGGAATTGAGATTCGCCCCATGATATATCATAACACCGTTTTCAAACCTGATGTCGAAAGAGCAATCCCCTGGGTATGATCCAGAAATCCATGACAGTGTAATGTTACATCCCGTTGCGACTTCGCGGGAATAGGAAGCAAATGAACCGCTTGCCACAGTAAGCTGTTCGGAAGTGCCATCTCCATAGTCTACGACCAAGTAATTGCCCGTATAACCGTCGCCATAAGAGTCATACAAATCGAAGACAATCGTGCATGTCGACCATCCAGCGACAAAGTTGGCCACCAAATCCATGTTGCCATTGACGGTGAAGGAATAGGCAGCATCATACGAAACCACAACATCATCCTTGGTCCAATTCAGGAAGTAGTAGCCAGGATTGGGCATAGCCGTCAAGGTGCAAGTGGCTCCCATGCCATAGGTTCCTGTACCGCTAATCGTTCCGCCGGCAGTAGGATTAGCCGTAGCATTGACAGAACAAGGGAATCCGAAAATAACTTGGTTCTTCGCCAATGGACGATATCCGCTATATTCCGATGTGTTAAATGGGTCATAATCTATACCTGAACCATAGATTCGAATCGATTGTGTTTCATCCGTATTGAATGTACGCCAACTACTCGTTCCGTAATTCCAACTGCCTGAATTGTCATCCACCACAAGGGCAACATTTGAAGTACCGTCATAATTGAATGGCGTGTCCAAACATATCGTTACCCAAGCCTGGGCTGACATGGTGACATTACCATTGAACACTTGGTCAGCTTCCGTAATAGTAATCCAGTCGTAATTGTCTTCAAAGGTTGACTTATCGGTGTTGACCATGTAGATAGTAAAGTTGCGGGTTTTGGCACTTCCAATATTGAAGAAGGACAAACTTGCGAATTCATTTGCCTCGCCACCCATCTCCTCTGCCGTGTAGATTTGCTGTGACAATGAATAGGGGTAATAGGAATAGGTCGGGAGGTCATAATTGGAATTGGCAGCCTCTCCTACAACCATGCCATTGATTTCCTGGAACTCCGCTACATATTCTCCGGATTCGGTTACGGACAAACTAAAGTTGGAGAAGTAAGAAACCACCTCGCCGTTCTTTGTCCAATAGTTGAACACATAACCTTCGGCTGGCGTGGCAGTGAGGATGATAGGCTGACCATAGAAATATGTGCCTCCGCCTCCACTTACTGTGCCACCTTCAGAAGGATTAGCCGAAACCGCTACTGTAAATTCATAGTTCGGAATGCCAAAGATGACTTGGTTTTTCTGCGACATGAGCGTGCCTGTATAACTATTTGGAGCATACGGGTCATAGTCCGTACCAGAGCCAAAGATACGGATAGCTTGGCTCTCATCGGTGTTGAAGGTCCGGCAATTTGTATAGGAGTTGTAACTGTTAGAGTTGTCGTCAACGATTAATGCAACATTGGACACTCCGTCGTAGGCGAATGGCGTGCTGAAGTAGATGGTCACCCAACTGCGAGCGGACATGGTCACATTGCCGCTGAACACCAGGTTCGCATCTGTCACTGGAATCCAGTCGGTGTTGCTTCCAAACGAGGTCTTGTCGGTGTTGACCATATAGACATTCATGTTGCGGGTAATGTTACTTGTACCCGTGTTGAAGAACGACACGCTGGAAATCTCGGTAGCCTCTCCGCCAATTTCACTTGCCGTGTAGATTTGCTCCGTCAAGGAATAATAGTAATAGGTGGGAAGATAATAGCTTGATGATACTGCGCCTCCTATGACAATGCCGTCCATTTGTTGGAAGTTCGCAACGTATTCCGCACTCTCCGTCACAGTTATTGTCAATGAGGAAAGGCATGACACCACTGTGCCATTCTTCGTCCAACTATTGAAAACATAGCCAGGATTAGGCGAGGCAGTCAAAGTGCAGGTAGTGCCATAGGTGAATGTCCCGCCTCCAGTAACTGTTCCGCCTTCAGTCATATTGGCCGTAACAGAAACGGTAAGAGGCAAGGAGAAGTGAGCCACCAAATCGCGGTCAGAGGAGACGAGGAAGGAATAGTTGGCATCTGACGAGACTGTCGTTCCATTCTCCGTCCAATACATGAAGGTATAACCTGAGTTGGGAGTGGCTGTCAAGGTGACGACCGTGCCACCAGTGTAAGTGCCTGCACCTTCCACGGTGCCACCCTCCACAGGACTGGCAACAGCGGTAATGGTGTGAGGTGCAGTGGCCTCTCCACAATCAAGAGTGAACTCATATTGGAAACTGGAACTGATACCTGCCCCATGATAAATTAAGACACCATTTTCAAAGCTGATGTCGAAGGAGCATTCACTTATATAATAGCCAGCAATCCAAGATAGAGTGATATTACTACCCGTTGCAACAACACGAGAATAGGAGGCATACGAACCACTATTTACAGTCATCTGCTCGGATTGGCCGTTACCATAGTCAATGACCAAGTAATTGCCATTCCAACTGTCACCGTATGAGTCATACAAATCAAAGACGATGCGACACATCGACCCTTCTTCGGCAAAGTTGGCCACCAAATTCCTGTCACCACTAACGGTGAAGGAATAAATCGTGTCGTATGAAACCACAGTGCCGTCCTCAGTCCAATTCACAAAGATGTAACCGTCGTTGGGTGTGGCTGTCAAAGTGCAAGTTGTGCCCATAGCAAAGCTACCAGAACCACTCACCGTGCCGCCTTCCGTAGGATTGGCTGTAGCCGTAACGGAACATGGGAAACCGAGAATGATTTGGTTCTTCACCGACAAGAGGTTTCCAGAGTAATCCGAAGGATCGAACGGATCGTAATCGGTGCCGTCGCCGTATATGTAAATGGCCTGATAATCCGTGGTATTAAACACCCTATAGTACATGCTGTAATAATTCCAGCTGCCCGTGTTGTCATCCACAATAAGGGCAAGATTGGAAGTGCCATCGTACATGAAAGGCGTGTCGAAGGCAATAGAAGTCCAATTGTTCGACACCATTGTGACATCTCCTGTAAACACCTCGTCAGCCTCGGTGACGGTAATCCAATCGTTAGAACTCTCGAAAGAGGACTTGTCGGTATGTTTCAAGTAAATCGTATAGGACCGTGTATTCTGGTTACCCGTGTTGAAGAAAGATATACTGGAAATCTCACAAGGCATTCCAATTTCTTCAGCAGTATAAATCTGCTGCGACAAAGTATAGCTGTAAAAGTAATAACTGGGAAGTAAACTGTTCGTTGTTACCGCATCACCAATGGCGACACCATTTGAAACCCATTGGAATTCAGCCACATATTCCGCATCGGAAGTCACCGAGAAAGTATAGGTGGAAAGGTATGAAACCGCTGAGCCGTTTTTTGTCCACCTATAGAAGACATAGCCGTCATTGGCTGTAGCCGTAATCGTAGCCGAGGATCCGTAATCAAAGGCACCGGCACCTGACACCATACCGCCCTCCGCTGGATTGGCCGAAACAGTGATGTTGAGCGGCAGGCCGAAAACAGCCACCAATTGCGTGCTCTCCGTGACCTGGAAAGTGTAATTGGCTTCGGTAGATACAATTGAGCCATTCTTGGTCCAATAATAGAAGCAATAGTCCAGGTTCGGAGTAGCCGTCACCGTGCAGGGTTGACCATGATAATACAAGCCTTCTCCTCCGCTCACCTGGCCGCCTTCCTCAGGACTAGCCGAGACTGTGACCGTGTAGTCATAACTGGCAATACCAAGGACAACTTGATTCTTTACCGCTAACGGAGTACCATAGTAATCTGTAGGGTTAGCTGGATTATAATCTGTGTAGTCGTTATAAACATACATGGCCTGGTTGCTTTCGGTAGGAGAGACCCTACAATACATCGTGGAATAATAACTACCCGTATTGTCATCAACTATGAGAGCAACATTGGAAGAGCCATCATAATTGAAAGGCGTATTGAAATAAACGGTCGTCCAACTGCCTGCACTCAAAGTCACACTACCGCTAAATACTTGGTCGGCTTCCGAAACGGTTATCCAATCATAATTGTTTTCAAAAGCCGTCTTTTCGGTATTTACCATATAAATGGCATAATTGCGGGTATCATACGAACTTACCGTATTGAAGAAAGAAACACTTGAAATCTCACAAGCTGTATGGTTCAGTTCTTCGGCGGTATAGATTTGTTGCGACAAGGTGTAACAATACCACGAATAACTCGGAAGATAGGCGTTGGTAGTGGAACCATCACCAATAAAGATACTGTTATCGAACGCTTGGAAATTTGCAACGTAATTAGCCTCTCCAGTAACCTCAAAGGTATATGTGGAAAGGTAAGAAACTGTTGCACCATTCAATGTCCATTTCACGAAAGCATAGCCATCGTTGGGTGTTGCCGTGATGGTACAAGTTTGTCCTTGCCCATAATAACCTCCACCCGTCAATGTTCCTGCTCCCGCAGGATTGGAAGTGAGCGTGATGGGTTTCCTCCACAGCTCTAAGTCCACATTGGTGTGCTTTTGGACGGAATCGACGAGGTCGAGGGAGAAACCGATGGTGTAGCTGTCGGGGGCTCCACCAGCAAGTGTGACATTATAGTCGGCTGAGGCTTGCTCATTGACTTCAAGGCTACCAAAAGATTTGTTGTTGCTATTAATGGCAAGGTAGGGGTATGTGGTTGACAAAGCTCCCATAACTGATGCCGCCGGATCGTTGCCAGCGTTGGAAATAACCACATGCAAGTTAGCGGTTTCGCCAGCCTCAAGTGAGCCGTTGCCATTATTGTCGTTCAACACGGTGACTTCAACAAATTTCAAGATATGGCCATATACCATGACGCTAATCCTAAAGGCCCCCACCGACTCGCCATTGACAAAGGTTTCGGCCAAGAATTGGATATTCCTTTTTGCAGGAGCATCATCGCTCAAACTGAAGGTAAACAAGTTGTTAAGGATTCGGGTTTGTCCTACACCAAAGCGGGGCAAATTCACTGTTCCGTTGGTGATGGTGACATATTCCGATTCGGTTGAAAGTACCATAGTAGCACCATTAATAACAACCTCGGAATCGTTCGTCAGCGTGAGGTTGAGCTTTACGGTTTCCCCTGCGTTCAATTTGCCGTCGTTATTGCCTAAGCCGTCGTTGACCGTGAAGGATTCGAGAGTCAAAGGACCGGAATACAGCGCATTGATGGCAGCCAGCACATCCACGCGGCCGTAGCCGTAAGTGTTGCTTTTGCCTTCGGCCAACGGCACAGCTGTCTCTTCCAATACTTGGCAAATCTCTTCAGGAGTTGCATCGGGTTTTTTGCTCAACAAGAGTGAGATGCAGCCCGCAACACATGGCGTCGCCATAGAAGTACCGCTCTTTACGGAGTAACCCGTGGTGCCTGTGTAATCCGCAGAAGTGATGTTTACACCTGGAGCGCACACATCGGGACGAATAAGACCGAAATCTATAGTGCTGCCTGGTGTATAAGGATAATCACCAAATACAGTATTCGTCCATGTAACAGGTCCACGTGAAGTGAAGGAAGCCGCGTTATCGTTGACATCAACGGCACCCACACAAACTGTGCAGGACAAGCCGCCTTCATTGTTAGCTTGGATGGGGTCCATGTAAGGCGGTGGGCAACTGCCAGGCACGCGCACGTTGTTCGGCTCGTTGCCGCTGCCTTCATTACCTGCAGCTATGGCACCCACAACGCCGGCATCCAAAACCGCCATGCAGGTCGTGCGGAACAATTCACGTTCGGTAATAGTCGCACTAGCCCAACCCAACGACATGCTGAACAAGTCGCATCCTTGTTCAACCGCCCATTGCATGGCGTTGCAGGTGACAGACACGTAACCGCTGCCGCTGGAATTCAAAACTTTCACGCACATCAGCGTGGCATCGGGTGCCATACCGGTTTGCTGACCTGCCGTGCCGTCGCCGCACACCGTGCCAGCACAGTGCGTGCCGTGGCTGTGGTCGTCCATGGGGTCATTGTCGTTGTTGTAGAAGTCATACCCATGATGGGGGTATTCTACACCTCCATCCCAAAGGTGGTCAGCAAGGTCTAAGTGATTGTAGTTCACACCCGTGTCGATAACTGCCACAACCACGCCTTGACCTGTGTAACCTAAATCCCATACTTGGTCAGCATTTACTTGAGTGACATTGGATGTAATGCCACGGTTCGTGGTGGCTTGACTTGACTCTTCGTTAAATAACGCGTACTTTTCCTCGTCCAAACCAATGATGGCAATATCACTTCGTAAGGCCAAATCGTTGATGGCTTGTTTGGTAGCGGAAAAATACAAGGCATTAGCCATCCAGATGATTTTCGGAGCAGTGGTCATGTCGTTCCTTTCCATTTCATCAAGAGACCTTCTAATATCATACTGCGAAGCCTCGGCGAACTGTTTCAGCTCGTTGACAACGAACTCGCGTCGGTCGGCTCGTGTGACATAGTGTGCAGCACGACGGTTGAGTTGCTGCCTGTCGTACTGCGATTTCATGATGACGATGACCTTAATCTTCTCATCGTCACTTCTTTGCCCCATCTCTTGTCTCAGGACGGGATCGATGGTCTGGGCATATCCGCAAAGGCAGAATAGCACCAGAAGAACTAAGGTAAGTGACTTTTTCATATTACTATGTTTTAAATGGTATATATTTTTGCAACAAATAAAGGGAAAAAAGCAATACAATGCAAGGGATTCTTGCATTATTTTGGATAAAAAAGAAGAGGATGACCAAAAAAGTCATGGTCATCCTCTACATTTTCGAATAGAGTTAGTTATTTCGTGCTTGCAGGGAAAGTGAAAGTCCTTTCATTCTCATCTGCCGAGATATAGACATAGCCTTGACCTGGCACAAGCGTGCCCAATTGTCCACCCCACCTGTTGCGTTGGTATTTCGCGTTTTGTGACTGTGATTTGACCATGTCGTTATTTACAGGGAATGAACCGAAAAAGTCCATAACGGTCATGCTTTCACCGTATGGAAATGCAATCCAATTAACACCTTTGTTGATGGTAACCGTTAACGTAGAAGGATTGATAGGTATGCCTTCCAATGAGATTTCGCAGTCGGAGCTGACCGCAATCGTGTACATTTGAGTCATATCCAAAGTTGCCAACTGTCCAGCCCATCTGCCACGTTGGTATTTGACGTTTTGCGTCTGCGACTTGATGGTGATTGCCGTGTTGTTGCCTGTTGGCAAAGCCTCCACAAGCACTGCCTTCAAGTCGTCTAAGGTAGTCTCCACGTTGAACGAAATCCAGTTCCAACCTTGGTTGAGTGTAATAGTTTGCGTAACAACCTGCGGACCAGTATCAATCACACCGCTAATCGCCCTCACGCGACAGCTGTTTCCCTTGTTGTCATAGCTCAATGCAAACATGGGTGTCCAGGCGGTGCCTGACCCACGCTCCGTGCTGCTCCAGTAGCTGTTTTCCGTCATGAGCGTGCCATTGGCGTTGATGATGATGCTCTCAACCATGGGCAAGACGGCATAGAGCTTGCGCAACTGACCAGCAGAAGGCAGATACCAACCATGGGCAAAGTCCGGCTTACAAGCGGCATAGTCGGTGTTGTTCTCGAACCAGTCACGGAGGATTTGCGTGTTGCTTTGTCCGTTCATGTCATTGAGCAACTCGGGTGTCGCTGAAGGCCAGTCCTCTAAAGGTTCCACATTTTGATTCGGACCCCATGCACAACTTTCAGAGACATCGTTCAAGGCGACCATCAAATAACCCTCTCCAGAAGGATCGCTGTAGAACACCACGCCGCGACTGCCGTCAGCATTGGTGACGACGCTACCGACGCTGTTTTCCAAAACGAAGTTGGCCACCAACGAGCGGCTGCGCGTGAAGGGGAACGAATATTCTGCGTCATACGACACAATCATCCCGTTCTCCGTCCAATAGTTGAAGGCATAGCCTTGGTTGGGTGTGGCTGTCACGGTGACGGTCTGACCGTTGTTGAAGGTGCCTGAGCCGCTTACGGTACCTATGGTGGCATCGTTGGCCTTGACCGCGATGGCATTCGGACCCGAGGCCGAGAAATGCCTGATGGCCCTCACGCGGCCTGCGTCTCCTTTATTCTTATTGCCCAAGTTGAAGGTGGCAGTGGCGGCTTGGCCAGAGCTGTATTCCGTGCTGCTCCAATAGGTATCGCCGGTCAGCATCACGCCGCCCGCATTGAGGAGTACAGGCTCAATCTGCGGTAGGGCTGCATAAAGCTTGCGCAACTCGCCGACCGAAGGCAGATACCAGCCGTGCTCGAAATCGACGATAGAAGCGGCGTATGCATTATCGGTGCCCTGATGGTTCCTGATGCAGCGCGTATTGGTGTTACCCGACACATCTTCCAAGGCAATGGGGAGTTCGTATGGCTTATTGATTAAGGTGAGCGCGTTGACATTCTCACCCCATGCACAAGCTTCAGAAGAGGCATCTTCCAAAGCAACCATCAAGCCCTCGGTGCCGTCGGGACTTTGCCAGAACACCACGCTGCGGCTACCGTCGGCATTGTTGACCACGCTGCCCACACTGCCCGGGACCACGAAATGCGCCACCAACGAGCGGCTGCGCCTGAAGAGGAACTGATATTCCGCATTATACGAAACAATCATTCCGTTCTCCGTCCAATAGTTGAAGATGTAGCCTGCGTTGGGCGTGGCCGTCACCGTAACCGGTTGGCCGTAGGCAAAGTTGCTTGAGCCTCCACTCACCGTGCCCGATGCGGCATTGTTGGCCCTGACCGCGATGGCATTCGCGCCCAAGGTCGAGAAATGCCTGATGGCTCTTACGGGACCTGTATCCATTTTGTTCTTACCGCTCATGCTAAAGGTTGCCGTAGCGGCTTGGCCGGAGTTGTATTCCGTGCTGCTCCAATAGGTGTAGTTAGTAAGGGTGACACCACCCGCCACAGCCAATGCGTTCTCAATCAACGGCAGGGCTGCATAAAGCTTGCGCAACTCACCCGCCGAAGGCAGATACCAGCCGTGCCCGAAATCGACTACATTCGCTGCAAAATTTCCGGTCTGCGTATCCAAATGCTTCCTTAGGCAGCGCGTGTTGGTGTTGCCCGACACATCCTCCAGGGCGATGGGAAGCGTATAGGGCTTGTCAACCAAGGTAAGCGCATTGGTGTTTTCGCTCCAATTGCAACCGTCGGAGGCATCCTGCAAAGCGACCATCAGACCTTCGGTGCCGTCTGGACTTTGCCAGAACACCACACCCTTGCTACCGTCAGGGTTGGAGATGATGCTGCCCACACTACCCATCAAGGCAAAATTAGCCACCAACGAGCGGCTACGTTCAAATGGGAATTGGTAAGTGGCATCATACGAAACCGCCGCGCCGTCTTCCGACCAGTGGTCGAAAGCATAACCCGCAGTGGGCGTGGCCGTCACCGTCACAAGTTGCCCATTGGTAAAGGTACCATTACCCGACACCGCGGCCGTTCCAAAACTGCTGTTGTTAGAGGCCACAACCACGACATTGCTGCCCGCAATGATGTAGTTGCGGATGGCCCTGACGCGACAGCCAGCTCCCTTGTTGGACGGACTCAAGGTAAACGCAGGGCTGAAAGCTTGGCCAGTCGAATACTCTGAACTGCTCCAATAATCACCGTCGCTTAATGTGGTTCCCCCCGCATCCGTAATGGCCGTCTCAATGAAAGGCAAGGCGGAATAGAGTTTGCGCAACTGGCCCACCGAAGGCAGATACCAGCCGTTGTCGAAATCCACCAAAGTAGCCGCATAGCCGCTTTCGGGGTCTTGCAAGCCACGGAGAATGCTTGTGTTGAGATAGCCCGACTGGTCTTCCAAGGCGATGGGAAGTTGGAAAGGCATCTCATGCAAGGCCAATACATTGGAGTTGTCGCCCCACTGGCACACGCTCGGCGAGGCATCGTCCAAGGCCACCATCCAGCCTTCGGTGCCTGCGGCATTGATGTGGAACAACACACCTTGGCTACCGTCGGCATTGGTGACAAGGCTGCCTATGCCCGGCTGGGTGGTGAAATTCGCAAACAAGACGCAATGGTAGGTGACGACAAAGGAATATGTCTTGGAAACACTCACCACCTCGCCAAAGCCATTGGACCATCCACTAAAGTAATAGCCTGGATTGGCCGTGGCCGTGAAGGTCAAAACAGTGCCTATGGAATAATAGCCATCTAATATGCCCGTAATGGTGCCTCCCTCCAATGGACTGCACGTGGCTATGACGCGGCATGTGTCAGGCGGCGTTGGGCCATCGGGAAGCAACTCGGCGGCATGGGCCATTCCGCAGCCCAACACCAACGCGAAGCACAGCAACAGCCACTTCTTGATTTTGTCTCTTGCTCTCATAATGCACAAGTTTTATTGGCCAATGGAAAAATTGCGGGCTGCGCGAACACGACGGCCCCAACTCTTCGGATTAGGTACCAATGTACCAGAAGATGTCAAGTACCATGCATAGCCACCTTCTTCGGTAGATGACCAATACATCCATTCGCTACCCGTTTCAAATGGGGTACCTCCCGCAGCGTAGATGCCAGCATTGACCTCAATGAGGTTGCCATAGAGGTAATTGAGTTGCCCGATGGAGGGCAGATACCAACCGTTCTCGAAATCAACGATACTGAATGCCGGGAATCGCGTACTAAATGTACTATCATTATACTGGGCATAAATAATCTCCGTATTCCGATAGCCGTCAAGGTCATAGATGGCCAACCTATTACTGGAATAGTTGGTCAAAGGAGTATCACTACCATTATTTGCCCATGAGCATGATGCCGATGCGTCCTGCAAGTCGATGGCCCAGCCATGCTTACCGACATTATCGACATAGAAGACGACACCAATGGGGCTGTCAGAGGAGGCGTTGAAATTGGCGGGGCTAACCACATAGTTACCCTCGCAGAGGATGTCGCCGATATGGGCAACTTGAGCGTTCACACAAGGCACTGCAACCCCAAAGAGGAGTGCCAACAGCATTGATTTAAGGAAATCTTTTTTCATAATGATTTAATTTTTAATTGTTTAAGATTTAAGGATTTAAAAATTCAAGATTTAAAGATTGGGGCAAAGTTAGAAAAAGAATGGAAAAGTTGGACTTGTTTTAGGGGAAAATCAAAAAACGGTCGCCCTCGTTTGAGAGCGACCGTTTTGAGTTTTTATGGGGTTATATTCAATTATTTCGAGCTTGCAGGGAAAGTGAATGTCTTGGTTCCCTGCGTATTCGAGATGTACATATAGCCCTTTCCAGGCACAAGCGTGCCCAACTGTCCGCCCCATCTGTTGCCTTGGTATCTCGCATTTTGCGACTGCGATTTGACCATGTCGTTATTCACCGGGAACGAGCCGAAGAAGTCCGTAACGGTCATGTTTACATCGTAGGGGAATGCAATCCAGTTGGCTCCGTTGTTGATGGTAACAGTGAGATTTGAAGGATCGATAGGCACGCCTTCAAGCGTGATTTCGCAGTCGTTAGTGACTGATATCATATACATCCGGGTCTTATCCAAAGTCGTCAGTGAGCCTGTCCATCTGCCGTTTTGGTATTTGATGTTTTGGGTCTGCGATTTGATGGTGATCGTTGTATCAGGCAAAGCTTCCACGAGGGCTGTCTCCAAGTCGTCTAAAGTGATTTCCACGTTGCTTGAGAACCAGTTCCAGCCTTGGGAAAGGGTGATGGTCTGCTGGGTTGTTGACGGAATAGCACCAAAAATAATACGATTCTTCTCAGACCAGCGTGATCCATAGTAATTAGAAGGATTATATGGGTCATAGTTAGTACTAGAAGCTACACTTATGGATTGATAGCCATTGGTATTAAACACCTGACAAGCCAAAGAAACAGAACCAGACCAACTGCCTGAGTTGTTATCAACAATAAGTGCAAGATTGGAGATACCATCATAGTTAAATGGCGTATCGAAATATATAGTTGTCCAATGTCCAACCGTCATGATGACACTACCGCTGAAAACCCTATCAGCTTCTGTAACAGGTATCCAATCATTGCTGCTTTCAAACGTTATTTTATCAGTATGAACTAAATATATGTCATAATCGAGATACTTTGTTTCACTCGTATTGAAGAATGATACACTATTAATTTCACAAGTCATTCCAATCTCATCAGCCGTATAGATTTGCTGAGATAAAGAATAATAGGAATATGTATTGCTAGGTAAATATGTATTCGAAGCCAAATGTTCCCCTATGAGGATGCCTTGAGGCGCAGACTCGAAACATGCAACGAAATCAGCGTTTTCTGTAACAAAAAAACTATAATCAGAAAAATAGGAAACTACCGTACCGTTTTTCTTCCAACTATTAAAAAGAAAACCTTCATTGGGCGTAGCAGTAAGGGTCACAAAGGTTCCGTAATCATAAAACGCTTCACCCTCACTTACCGTACCGCCTTCTATTGGATTAGCAGTTGCTGTAATACAAAGTGGCAAAGTAAAATGAGCCACAAGATTGCAATCGGCAGGAACGACAAAAGTATATTCAGCTTGGGTCGAAGCTACTGCTCCATTTACCGTCCAATACATAAAGGTATAACCTTCATTCGATGTAGCAGTGACAGTACAAGTAGTACCACTCTCATACGTTCCAGCACCAGTCACTTCTCCCCCATCCACAGGATCAGCCGCAACCGTAACTGTTCCAGGAGAACACATACCAACAATATTAGAAAAACGACTCCAGCCTTCCGCTACCTGATATTCCTCAATGGATTCACATGGCACATATAATGGAATTGTAGTTGGAACACCATTAAAAACATCTGAAGCCGAAGCCAGTGTAGGAGGTGTCTCTGCAAGAACAATCATTGAGGTCAAGCCTCTACAATTGCTGAAAGCTGATGATCCTATCGAAGTGACAGAATTCGGAATAGTCACTGATGTCAATCCGTCGCACCAAGAAAAGACTGAACTCTTTATAGAAGTGATGGTATTCGGAATGGTTACCGATCCTATCAAGCCTCTGCAACTAGAAAATGCGGAAGCACCTAAAGAAGTGAGAGAATTAGGAAGAGTTAATGGACCTATTAAGCCGCTACAACCTGAAAAAGCAGAGTTGCCTATTGAAGTAATAGAATTAGGAAGAGTTAATGGACCCATTAAGCCGCTACAACTCGAAAAAGCAGAATTACCTATTGAGGTAATAGCATTCGGGAGGGTTAACAATCCCTTCATTTTTTGGCAAATAGAGAAAGCAGAATTGCCTATTGAGGTGATAGTGCTCGGTAATGTTGGCAATGCTATTAAGTTACTGCAATAAAAAAAAGCATTATTCCCTATAGAAGTCAATCCCACAAAATACTTTAACTCATCAAATGAAGTGATATCTGCATTACTTCTAAATATTTCACCTACGTTTACCACCGATAGGGTCGTCACCGAGGCTGCCTCAATATAACTCAACTCACCATCATCATCTGTATCCCAGTTGGATACACAAATGGCTTTCACATTGTCATCGGCAAAAACAATGTTTCCTTCCAATACAAAATGGGCAATCAACAGACTTTCACCCGTCACAACAAAACTATGATTTGCATTATAAGAAACCACATTGCCGTTTTCTATCCAATTTGCAAAACGATACCCTTCGTTTGGTGTAGCAGTAACAGTACAAAATGTGCCACTTTCGTATGTTCCTGCGCCAGTTACCTCACCGCCTTCAGCAGGGTCAGCCATAACAGTAATGGTTCCTGGCATGCATAAATCCATAATATTGGCGAAACTGTTCCATCCATCCATTGCTTGATAAGTCTCAACAGAACCGCAAGGAACAAATACTGGAATAGATGTCGACACATTATAAAACACTTCTGTCCCTAATGTAGGCGGTGTCTCTGTTAGAATAACCATTGAAGTCAGTCTAGTACAATTCCAGAAAGCATGTTTGCCAATCGAACCAACAGAATTTGAGATGGTGAGTGTGCCTGTCAAACCAATACAAAAACTAAATGCATAATCACCTATTGAAGTTACAGAATTTGGAATAACCAGTGAACCTGTTAAACCCATACAACTAGAAAAGGTACCATATTCTATTGTGGTTACAGAATTTGGGATAGTTAAACCAGTCAAACTGCTACAACCCGAAAAAGCAGAACGGCCTATTGAAATGACTGAATTAGGGATAGTCAAAGTTCCATTCAAACTTTCACAATAATAAAAAGCACCTTCGCCAATCGTGGTGACGGAGTTCGGAATGGTCAACGAGCCTGTTAAGTTTCCACAATTACTGAATGCGTATTCCCCTATCGAGATGACGGAATTTGAAATGGTAAGATTTCCCGTAAAGCCACTACACTTCTGAAAAGCATACTTACCTATCGAGGTCACAGAATTGGGAATGGTCAAATTACCAGTCAAGCCGCTACAATTGTAAAAAGCATAATTTCCTATTGAGGTCACAGAATTGGAGATAGTCAGATTACCTGTCAAGCCGCTACAGTTATAGAAAGCATAACTGCCTATCGAAGTCACAGAATTGGGAATGGTCAAATCACCTGTTAAACTGCTACAACCTGAGAAAGCATAACTGCCTATCGAGGTCACAGAATTGGGGATAGTCAAAGAGGTCAAGCCGTTGCAACCAGAAAAAGCTGAACTGCCTATTAAGGTGACAGTATTGGGAATAGTTAGAGAGGTCAAGCCACTGCAACCGGAGAAAGCAGAATTGTCGATAGCAATTAAACTAATAAAATATTGTAGTTCATCAAATGAGGTAATTTCAGTATGGTTTTTAAACACTTCGCCCATTCTCATCATTGAGGCGGCTTCACCATAACTCAATTCACCATCACTATTAGTATCCCAGTTTATCAAGCAAATGGTTTTCACATTGGCATCAGCAAAAACAATATTATCCTCAATTACAAAATTGGCAACTAATTGTCTGTCATTTGTCACGATAAAACTGTAATCGGCATCAACAGACACTACTTTGCCGTTTTCTGTCCAATTAGCAAAACTATATCCCTCGTTCGGTATGGCTGTAACTACACAAGAAGTTCCGCCCATATAGGTTCCTGCCCCAACAGCAATCCCACCTTCAGACGGATCGGTATCAACGGTTATGGTACCTGGCAAGCATAATCCCATAATATTGGGAAAATTACTCCATCCATCCATGGTTTGATAAGCCTCTTCCGAACCACAAAGAACATATACCGAGATAGATGTCGGCACATTTATAAACGTATTTGAAGCCAAAGTAGGCGGTGTTTCAGCAAAGACAATCAGTGAAGTTAAGCCGTTGCAACTGGAGAAAGCAGCACTATTAATCGAACTAACGGAATTTGGAATAACAGTAGATGTCAATTGACTGCAATTAGAAAAAGCATTATAGCCAATTGAGATAACACCATTAGGAATAATCAATGTTCCTGTTAATCGACTACAATTATAGAAAGCGTAATTTCCTATTACTGTTACAGAATTTGGAATGCTTATTGCTATCAATCCACTGCAACCATAGAAAGCATTGTTGCCAATTGAGGTCAAACTATTGAAATACTGTAATTCTTTAAACGATGTGATTTCTGTGTGATTTCTAAACACTTCACCGATACTTGTTACAGCAGAAGCTTCTGAATAACTCAGCACACCATCACCATTGGAATCCCAATTGGCCACGCAAATAGTTTTTACATTGGGGTCGGCGAAAACAATATTATCTTCCAACAACACAAAATGGGCATTCAACTGCCTTGCGCTCGTCACAACAAAACTATAGTTGGCATTGTAAGAAACAACATTGTCATTTTCTGTCCAGAATGCAAAGCAATAACCTTCGTTAGCCGTAGCTGTCACTAAACATGTCTCTCCATAATAATAAGATCCATTCCCAGAAACCACACCACCCTCTGTGGACAATGTATTTATTGCAAAAGGCCCAGCAAACACTGCTACTATCTCACGGTTATAGTTTGCAGTAAAAGAATATATTGGATTGGTCGAAACAATTCCTCCATTTTCTTCCCAATAGCAGAATCCATAACCCTCATCAGCAGTTGCTATAAGAGTGACATTATCACCATGAGCAACAGTACCCCCACCCGAAACAGTGCCACCTTCATCATTGTATATCGAAACATTGATGGAATAAGTTGTTGTTTCGCCTTGAGGATGAATATTAAACATGGCAGCATTGTTACTGTTAAATTGGAAACCACCGACATTCAAAGCTCCAACAGCAAAATAACCGTCTAGTACTCCACCCCATCCCCAATTGAAATGAAACATATCATTGACATCATATCCGTCACATACAAAAGCATGACCAAGCATCCCTTGATAACCCGTGTAATATAATGGCCTACCCAAATTAAGACAGTCTTTAAGTTTTGCTTCCCAAATTGCATCTGGAAAATTTCTACTATATTCATAACTCATCTCATTGGAATATCTAAAATAATAAATCATCGAATTGGGATTTAATAAAGCCCCAGAACCACTTGGTGAATAATCCATGTTGACTGACACGCCACAATGCCACATAAGTGTGGCCACAGCTTCCTTTTGCTCCTGTGTTCCTGGATTATTGTCGTAATCGTCAAGCATGTTGTCCCAATCGTAAGTGGTTTCTCCAAAATTAGCACTCAGTGTTTGGCCATTCCATTGGTATGAATGTACACCAGCTCCTTGAATTGGCCAATCCCAATATTTCATCACTTGAGCCATTGCCGTGGCAGTGCAACCAGTAGGGCAGCCATTTGGAACATATATATTATACGGATAGTCTTGATTCCATTTCGTGGTAAGCAATGGTTCCACTGTTCTATTCGAACGGTTGTTTGTCAATCGTCCAACAGTTCTCACCAATTCCCATTGTCTGATTGTTTGTTCATCAGCTTCAAAATGGTTTTTTTCTATGCCATACTGAATCTGCTCCACAAAGCCTTGCAAATAGTCTTGCAACTGAATCGGGATGTTTTCGGTGTCAAACTGGCCTTCATCAGAATAGCCGAGGATAGGTGTGGCGCAATCGTCGGCAGACACGATGATAAAACCATTCGGCGTGTTGAAGATGTGGAAAGCGGCATCGTCGCTCTCGGTTTTATAGGTGGTCACGAGTTGCAGGTCTTCTTCACCTCGCAACGGCACCCTTGTATTGGCGTTAATGAATTTCATCGCCACTTCGCGGGCGGTTTGCATGTCAACGGGGTTGGCTTTTGTCATTCCCACCACACTCAGCAGCAGGAAGAACAAGGCAGCACGTAACGCCTTTTTCGGTTGTAAATCTTTTGTTTGCATATTTTTTAGTTTAATGTGTTATATCAAATTGTTATCTCAATGGCAGTTGGATTGGGTTAGGTCTTAGGATGTATGTCGGGCACAAATTTAAAGAAAAAACAATATGGCACAGCAAGTTTGTTGGATTTTTGTAACTTTAAAGCGAAAACAACCGCCCTAAAATAGATAGAAGTTTTTTCTGTTAACTTGAACTTGCTTTTTTTGGATTATAACGAAAATCAAACACTTACCTTGTTGATAACCTGTTGACAAAAAAATAAAGAATTAATTTGGTCGGTGAAACCAAAATGCTATACCTTTGCAGAACAAGGTTCTTCGGAGAAGATGAAAAGGGAACCCTGTGAAAATCAGGGACTATACCCGTAGCTGTGAGCTCTGAAACATGCCGAACACTACGTGCCACTGTCCAACCCATGAGGACGGGAAGGCCGTTCGGAAGGGAGTAAGCCAGAAGACCTGCCTTGAAACGGAAAGCACTATGGCCCTCGGGAAGTAGGGAAGTGTACAAACAATAAGGAAATAAGATATACACTGCGTTTGTAATAACGCAACAAACAGAAAACGAGCACATTATATGAGCAACGGAGGTTTATACATTACCAAAAGAGACGGCAAGCAGGAAGCTTTCTCCCTTGATAAAATCAAAATCGCCATCAGCAAGGCCTTCTTGGCTTCGGGCTTTTATGCCACCGATGAAGACCTCAACGGCATCCTGAGCCGTGTTCGCGTGACCAACGGCATCACTGTGGAGGAAATCCAAAACCAGGTGGAGACGGCATTAATGGCGGAGCAGTACTATACAGTGGCCAAAAACTACATCCTGTACCGCCAGAAGCACACCGAAGACCGTGAGATCCGCGAGAAAATCGACTTTTTGAGCAACTATGTCAACGCCTCGAACGCCGCCACTGGCTCGAAGTACGACGCCAATGCCAATGTGGAGAAGAAAAACATCGCTACATTAATCGGTGAGTTGCCCAAGTCAAGCTTTATCCGCATTAATCGTCGCCTGCTGACGGACCGCATTAAGTCGATGTTTGGCAAGGAGCTTGCTGACCGTTACCTCTACCTGCTCAACAATCACTTCATCTACAAGAACGACGAGACCAGTTTGGCTAACTACTGCGCCTCCATCACCATGTATCCCTGGCTCAACGAAGGCACCAGCTCCATCGGCGGCAACTCTACGGCCCCCACCAAGCTGCGTTCCTTCTGTGGCGGTTTTATTAATATGGTGTTCATGGTGTCGTCGCAATTGTCGGGGGCTTGTGCCACGCCGGAGTTCCTGATGTACATGAACTACTTCATCGCCAAGGACTACGGCCAAGACTATTACAAACGCGCCGACGAGGTGGTCGATTTCTCCCTGAAACCGCGCACCATCGATAAGGTCATCACCGACTGTTTCCAGCAAATCGTCTATTCCTTGAACCAACCTGCAGGTGCAAGAAACTACCAGTCGGTGTTCTGGAACATCGCTTACTATGACCGTTATTACTTCGAGTCGCTGTTTGGCAATTTCTACTTCCCAGATGGCACCAAACCTGATTGGGAATCATTGAGTTGGTTGCAAAAACGCTTCATGAAGTGGTTCAATGCGGAACGTTTGAGAAGTGTGCTCACCTTCCCTGTCGAAACCATGGCCTTGCTTTCGAAAGATGGCGATGTTATCGACCAGGATTGGGCCGACTTCACCGCCGAGATGTACGCCGAAGGGCACTCGTTCTTCACCTACCTCAGCGACAATGCCGACTCCCTCTCGTCGTGCTGCCGCCTGCGCAACGAAATTCAGGACAACGGCTTCAGCTACACCCTCGGTGCCGGTGGCGTGTCCACAGGCTCCAAGAGTGTATTGACCATCAACCTGAACCGTTGCATCCAATATGCCGCACGCAACAACATGCACTATCTGACCTTCCTTGAGGAAATCGTCGACCTCTGCCATAAAGTGCAGATGTGCTACAACGAAAACCTGAAGGAATTACAGAAGAAAGGTATGTTGCCGTTGTTTGATGCGGGTTACATTAATTTGGGCCGCCAATACCTCACTATCGGCGTGAATGGTCTTGTGGAAGCTGCCGAGTTCCTGAAAATCAAGATTTCAGATAACCCAAAGTATGAAAAGTTTGTGCAGGACGTGCTCGGTCTCATCGAGAAGTACAACAAGAAGTACTACTCGAAGCAAGACGGCCTGATGTTCAACTGCGAGATGATTCCTGCTGAGAACGTGGGCGTGAAACATGCCAAATGGGACAAGGAAGACGGCTACGAGGTGCACCGCGACTGTTACAACAGCTATTTCTACATCGTGGAAGACCCGAACACCAACGTGTTGGACAAGTTCCGTCTGCATGGCGAAAAGTACATCAAACACCTCACCGGTGGCTCGGCGCTGCACTGCAACTTGGAGGAACACCTCACTAAGGAGCAATACCGCCAATTGTTGCGTGTGGCTGCCCGCGAAGGCTGTAACTATTTCACCTTCAACATCCCGAACACGATTTGCAACGACTGCGGCCACATTGACAAGCGTTTCTTGAAGGAATGCCCCGAGTGCCACAGCCATAACATCGACTACCTGACCCGCATCATCGGTTACTTGAAGCGCGTCAGCAATTTCAGCGAGCCGCGTCAAGAGGAAGCCGCCCGCCGTCACTATGGAAAAATGGAGATGGACCGATGCTAAAGTACGCCAATTTTGATATCGTCTTTCAGGAAGTTCCTGAAGAAGTGACGCTTGCCATTAATATCTCCAACTGTCCCAACCAATGCCCTGGTTGCCACAGCAAATATTTGTGGGAAAACACTGGCAAACCATTGGACACTAAGGAATTGTATCGTCTTGTGGAGCAATACAAGACAGGCATCACTTGTGTGTGCTTCATGGGCGGCGACAACGAGCCTGAATCCGTGGCTCAATTGGCCCGACAGGTCAAGAAAGACTACAAAATGAAGGTGGCTTGGTATTCCGGAAAGAACGACCTGCCGCAGAATGTCTCCACCGACCATTTCGACTACATCAAATTGGGTCGATATGTGGCCGAGTTGGGTGCCTTGGATAGTGCGACCACCAACCAAAAAATGATGAAACGCTTGGCCGATGGCCGTGTGAAGGACATTACGGAATGGTTCCGAAAGAACAAGAAGGTGGTTGAGGTAGAAATGAATCCGACAGAGTAATCTACCGGATTTTTTCGTCAATTCATTGTAGAGACGGTGCATGCACCGTCTCTACTATATTAATCCTCAGGCGTCAAAGCCGCAATCATCTCAGCAATCTTGGCCTTCACCTCATCGACGAAATCATCGGGGTTAAGGTCGGCCTTGAACGATTTATCGCGGCTGGCGAACTCAATGGCATTGCGCTCCAGCGTCTTTGGGCTGACCACGATGCGCAATGGCACACCGAGCAGGTCGGCATCGGAGAACATCACACCTGCACTGATGTTACGGTCGTCGTAGATGACTTCCACACCAGCCTTTTTCAAATCTTCATAGACCTTGTCGGCCACGCGACGCACGTTCTCGTCAGCGATACGCAGAGCGCAGACCTGTACCTGCCATGGGGCGATGGTAATGGGCCAAATTGGACCGTAGTCGTCGTGGCTCACTTCGCAGACCGAGGCAATCAAACGACCCACGCCGATGCCGTAGCAGCCCATGATGGGGTATTTCAGCGTGTTGTCGCTGTCGAGGTACTGCATGTTCATCGATTCGGTGTATTTCGTGCCAAGTTGGAAGATGTTGCCCACCTCGATACCACGGCTGATGGTGATGCTGTGTTTGCCGCATACGGGGCAAATGCCGCCTGCGGTGGCCTTGGCAACACTGTCATATTTCACTTCGCCAAGGTCGCGGGCCATGTTCATGCCCTTGTAGTGGTAGTTCACCTTGTTGGCACCTGCCACAAAACTGTTCAAGGTCTTCAGCGACTCATCGTAAACCACGGTGATACCTTCAGGCAGACCCTTAGGCCCGATGAAGCCAGCGCAAATACCCATGTCAGGAGTGACAGTGGCAGCATGCACCTCGGCACCGATGAGGTTACGGAGTTTGGTCTCGTTTACCTCCAGGTCACCACGCAGGAAGACGATGACCAACGAGTCATCCATGTTACGCTGATAGAGCACGGCCTTGCAAGATTGCAACGGCGAAGCATGCAGGTAGTTGCACACATCTTCGATAGTCTTCTGATCTGGGGTGTAAACCTCTTCCAAAGGCTCAATGGGATATTCCTCATTGTGGACGATGCAGTCGGCAGCTTCGCTATTAGAGCGGTAACCGCATTCAGGGCAAATGACGATAGTATCCTCGCCAATGTCGGTCAGCAGCATAAACTCATGCGACACGCGACCACCCATCATACCTGAGTCGGACTTCACAGCAACCACTTGCGGCACGCCAGCTCTGGCGAAGATGCGGTCGTAGGCATGGTAAGCCTCAGCATAGTATTGCTCCAAATCCTCCTGTGAGGTGTGGAAGCTATAGGCATCTTTCATCGTGAACTCGCGGGTACGAATAAGGCCGCCACGTGAACGAGGTTCATCGCGGAACTTGGTCTGGATCTGGTAAATCATGAAGGGATACTGCGTGTAACTCTTCGCGGCATCGCGGGCTAACTGTACGGCAGCTTCCTCGTGGGTCATACCCAATACCATGTCGATGCCGTTACGGTCCTTGAAGCGAAGCAGCTCCGAACCGATACTCGTGAAACGGCCCGACTCCTGCCACAGCGCACCTGGCATGACGACGGGGAACATGACTTCCTGTCCGTCAATGTGGTCCATCTCCTCACGGATGATGTTTTCTATCTTTTTTGCGATGCGTTTGGCCGGCATAAAGAAGGAAAACAAGCCAGTACCCACTGACTTGATATAGCCGCCACGCACCATCAATGCCTGACTGTCAAATACGCAGTCGGCTGGTGCTTTCTTGAAACGTTCGCCTAATAATGTTGCTACTTTCATATTTGTATTCTTTTTGTTTGTTCTCAATTGAAGCCGCAAAGTTACAGTTTTTTTTGGTATGTAAATAAAAAACCTCCCGTCGTTGCCAACAGGAGGTCTTGTAGTTGAAGGTTTTGGTGTTCTTAATTCTGAATCATCACCTTCCTGGTCACCACCTTGCCACCGATGACGTGGACAAAGTAGAGTCCTGACGGCAGGTCGCTCACATCAATGGTGTCGGAGCCTTTCACGCTGAAGCCCTTTACCTTGACACCTTGCGAATTAATCATGACGACACTGACTTTACCCTTCTCATAATCCGTAGTGATGGTCATTTGGCCTCTCACCGGGTTAGGAGCGATGGTCACTTGGAACGGGTCAGCATCGACATTGGGCATTTCCGGGACTTCCGTCAGAATGTCGGTGTTGTGGCTATAGGTCACCACCTTGCCAGAAACCCTCAAAATCGGGTTGCTTGAATTATTGCAATCGGGGCAGCTGTTCTGGCCACTCACACAGTCGGGATAATTGGGATGGCATTGGTCGACATAGGTCGGATCGAACTCATAGAGCAGATCGACATGGCCAGCGGCGAGATAATCGTCGAGGCTGTAGTTCCACACCATAGCCATGCTGCCCGGGCACCAGCCAGCGCGGGAATAAGTCCAAGTACCGTTTTGAGGCTGGCAACCAGCGGGGTTAGGCGTGCAGGTTTCCCACAGATGTTGCGTGTAGGTTGTAGCACCGTTGATATTGATGTTGTGCGTGGCTTCGTAGAACTCTGCTGCGTTGCCTGTGTTGTAGGCACCGTTACCTGTATCGCTCCAATTGTGTCCAGAGGTCGTGATTTGCAGCTTGGCTTTTTCAACACAAGGGTCAAAAACGACATTGCGGGTCGGGATGGGGCAAAGGTCTGAGTAATCGCCGAACGCGTAGTTTCCATACCAAATCTCCCGCATATCCACATAAGGATATTCAGGTGTGCCTTTGGTGTATTCGAAGATGGCGGTTGGGTTATAGCCGTCGCCTGTGGCGTATTGCTCGCTATAGTATTCAAATTCAACAAGTCCTTGCAGCACGGAAGTGAAATCGGTCGCATCAAGGTCGTCGACGCATTCCACACCGAAAGGAGTGATATAACGGCAGAGTTCCACCCATTCGCCACGGTAGTTTTTCACACGGACATAACTGATGTGGTCATAGGTGTTGCAGTTGCCGTTCACGCAGTTGTGCAGATAATGCAGATTGATGGCATTGAATGCGTTGACATGGGTCGGGAAGACGTATTCGCCATAGTCGGTAAACTGTGAGGTAGTTGCCATCATTTCTCCATTCATCGCGGAAACCACCATGTCATCGTAGTTAGTGGTCACCTCAAAGCTGTTGGATGCCGTTGTGACTTTACCACCAGTTTGGGTGATGGATACGGTCATGTTGTAAGTACCTTCGCCCGAGGGTGTCCAAGTGGTGTACCAATAGCCGTTGCTAGGATCATTGGGATAGTCGGTCTTCAATGTCAGTTCTTGTCCGTCAACAGAGCATTTCACCTCTTCAAACTTGAGCACATTGCCGTGGTCGATATAGGCACTCAACACCACCATGACAGGGTTCTCGAAATTGGGCATATACACCTTGGTACCTTCGTAAGGACGACGGATGGTCATCTCAGGGGTATAATTTTCAGGGTCAACCACATAGAAGGTACGTGTCACCGTAGGGGCAGGCTGCCATTGTGTGCCGTCGCCAGGCTGGATGGCACGAACTTTTACGGTGCCTTCCTCGCCAGTGAGGGTGAGAATGTTGCCCTCCACGGTGGCTGGGCCTTGGGCGACCTCAAAGGACACAGGGAGTCCTGAAGTAGTGGAAGCTTCCAAAGTGATGGGGGCATTATAGACCAACTGGTCTGGGATTTCAGCAAAGTCGATAAACTGCGCAGCCAATCCGCCAGGAATGTGACGAATGGTGAAGTTATCGAAGCCGCCCCAGCCGCTGTTGAGCATATAGATGTAGTGCCACATGGCAGGGTCGAACTTGTCGCCGCTGCCAGGGGTAAGTCCAGCGTTGACACCTTGGCATTCCGGCACGGCTTCCCATTCAGCATCGAGGTCGTCGTACTTCATGAAAAGCGTGACAGCACCGGCACCATCGTTGGCATCAAGGTCGATGGAGACCTTCCAACGGTACCAGTGGCTCTCTTGTCCGATAGGTTGAATGTTGCTGGTAATAGTGTTGTTGGGCAGCACCACACCGTTCATAAACAGAGGATTAGTCGGGTTGACACCGGTCATCATCAGATAGATACCACCATCGGGAATGGTGCTGTTCTCATCGGGATAGACAGGCTCACAAATGGCATTTTGCGAAGAAGCCTTGCGCAAAGGAGGAAGGACTGAGCCGTCGCCGTCGCCGTCATAGCCGATGCCGAAGAAGTCGCCCCACCACTGACGCAGGATGTCGCATTCAAACTCGATGATACCACCAGAGGAGAAGTCGAAACCGTATTGGGTGATGTCGTGTGTGGCAATATCGCCAAAAGCGGTACCAGAGGCATCCGAGAACACACCTATGGTCTCGTCTGCCGTCGGGATGGGCGGTGTGGTGCCCCAGAAGTGGCCCATGTAGTCGGTATACATCGGAGTGAAGGCTCCGTTGCCCGCATGATGTACACGGACATACCAGCCATCCTGGCCATTGAGGAGATGATTCGGGTTCTCTCCATACTCGTAATCGTTGAAGTCGAAGGTCTTTTCAACCTGGGCATTCATCCCGAAGGAGAAAGCCAAAAGCATTAGGATTAGGGATAGTTTTTTCATAATACTAAATTTTAAATATTTGAATAATAAATCTTTAAATTATAAACTGTGTGCAAAAATACAAAGTTTCCTGAAATTCAGAAAACTTTTTAAAAATCTTTCTTGAAATTCAGGAAACTTCCACATCTTTCATTTATCACTCTCCCTACGGCTCATCCCGCCATGCAGCACCTCCCAGTGCCGCATCCGTTCGTAGAAAGCCTCCATGGTGTCAGCCTCATTGGTGTCCGCCTTGACTTCCTTCTGCTCGACTGGCGTTTTTTTGCCGTTTCTCCCTTCATGGCATCCCGCCAGCAGCAGGACGGCCAAGGCCGTCACTGCTGCCGCGAGAATAAAAACAATTGATTTTGGCTTCATTCCTTCACCACTTTACGTACATACGTCCGCCCTTCCTCGTCCGTGATGTTGACGAAATAGACCCCCGCAGGCAGGTTGGCGATGTTGATTTGCAGCGTCTTGCCTTTGCCCGTGGCAGTGGCCACGCGCTGCCCGAGGGTGTTGACGACTTCGGCAGATTCCAGGTCTT
>JAEEQP010000013.1 GCA_016285355.1 Bacteroidales bacterium | reverse complement strand
CGATCAACGGAGACAGCGGAGGACTTGAACTATTGGGCTTCATCTCACCAATCATTTTTGTCTATTATACCGATAATTAATCCTTGAAACACAAGGCTATTTGTAAAAATTTTAGTCACCCACTACTGTTTTATTCACCACGAACAGTTCGATTCAGCCACTGGCAGAAATCTTTGGTCTTCTCAAATTCGGATACCACCCAATCCACAAGATGCGGGTCAGAGAGGCGTACGTCAGGGAGGTCTTGTACCAAGAGCCAGTCGCGCTGCTTGAAGAGTTCGGCTTGCGGATGGTCTTTGGGATAGCCGTTGGGCCCGCGTTTCATGGCATTGCTGGTGTCGAGGTCAAAGGTGTCGGCTTTGGCGATGCTTTCCACAAGCGGTTCGCCGTTGAAGAGGATTTCGTTACGGATGGTCTTCAGCATGGCTGTGTCGGGCATGTACATCCCTGTGCAAAGCATGTTGTGGCCGAGGTATTCCGACTCCTTTGCCTCCAAATGGAAATAATAGCCACTCAGCATCGACTTCTTGCCTTCGGGACAGACGAACACACCGAAATGGGTTTTGTAAGGCCGCTTGTCGGGCGAGAAACGTGTGTCACGGTAGAAGCGGTAGGTACAATCTTTCAAAGTTAAACCTTTGCAGTTGTCGTCGAACTTCTGCACGCCAGCGATGATTTGCTCGGCTAAGGTATTGAAATTAGCCTGTGCCTGCTGGTATTGTTTCTTATGCTCCTGAAACCAAGGGCGGTTGTTATTGTGGAGGACGTCGTCTAAGAATTTGAGGATTTCTTCCATGAGGTAAAGTTTTCGGCAAAGGTAGTGTTTTTTGCAAAAAAGTGTTATTTTTGCAGGCAGAAATAGTACAAATCAAAATGGACAAGGAAAAAATTCGACATATTGTTTCAGGGTATTTCGCCAACCAGCCCGTGCTGAAGGCATGGTTGTTCGGGTCGTTTGCCCGAGGCGAAGAAACGCCTTTGAGCGATGTCGACATTCTTGTTGTCCTCGACCCTTCGCAACATGTAGGATTGAAGTTTTTCGGCATGTGGAATGATCTGGAGAATTTGTTAGATAGAAGTGTGGATTTAGTAACAGAAGGCTCTTTAGCTCCTTTTGCCGTGGAAAGTGCCAATCGTGATAAAATATTGATTTATGAGAGAGCCGCTTAAAGACAAAAGCCGATTGGAGCATATTCTTGCTGCTATCGATACTATTTTGGAGAAGTCAAATGGTTTGACTTATGAGGCCCTGACTGCTGACAAAATAGTTTTTGGAGGCATTGTGTATTACACCATGGTTATTGGTGAAGCCGCCTATCATCTTAGCAAGGCTTTCAAGGAAAAGTATAATGAAACTGATTGGCTTCAAATCACAAAAATGCGTCATAATTTAGTGCATGGTTATTATCAGGTTGATCCCAATGTCGTTTGGTTTGTTCTCAAAGATGACTTGTTGCCTTTGCGTGAGCAAGTGATGCGTTATATTGCTGAAACAGATTGGGAAGAATGGGAGAAAAACTCACAAGTGATTACCGAAACTGCTGTTCATAAGAATCTAGTACAGATGGCCAGTCGCATGAAGAAAGATGGGATGACCATACAAGAAATCTCAAGATACACAGGATTGACGGCCGAGGAAATCGACGAAATATAACTGTCTCGCTACTTTACCAAAGTTCCAAACACCGCCTTTTTCGCCATCAAAGTCATAGACAATCCTCTTGCAACCATGAACATTAGAAAAGCAATCCACAAGCCATGATTGCCAAAATGAGGCATTAATAATAAGGAGGCGGGCAAGAACACACCTACAGCCGAAATGAGCATGGTGTTGCGTATGGCGCGGGCAGCCGTGGCACCGATGTAAATGCCGTCCCAAATGAAGGCTGCGAAGGTGATGAGCGGGATGAGAATCATGTAGATATGGTAGGGCTGGGCTTGTGTCGCGATTTCGGGCTGGTCGGAAATGAGGCCGATGAACCAATCGGGGAAGAGAGCGTATAATAAGGTGAATGGCAAAGCGATAACGAATCCCCAAATCAG
This sequence comes from Bacteroidales bacterium, assembly GCA_016285355.1. Next base: position 69,288 of record JAEEQP010000013.1, on the reverse strand, counting down.
CAACAGTTTCACAGTTTGGTGAAGTTGCTTTTGGTCATGTGCACCGGTGAAACGACCCACTAAGGCTTCTCCCGCATAAGCAAAACCATCGGTAAAGTAGGAGAAGATATAGAAGAATTGCATGAGAATCATGTTGACCGCCAGCATATCGTCGCCGAGCTTGGCTGACTGGTTGTTGAAATAGGCAATGCTCAACACCAAAAGGATGCTACGAATCATGAAGTCGGTGTTTACCGAGAAGAAACGTTTTAGTTTGTCGCGCTGTAACAGAATGACTCGCCTGATCGAGATGAGATGATAGCGGAACTTGGCGAATAGGAAAATAATAGCTGTAATCAGTCCACAATATTGCGCGATGACGGTTCCCAAAGCAACGCCCGAGACGCCCATACCCATGGCATTAACAAAGATGACGCTCAAAATGATATTCACCACATTAGTCAGGATAGCGATAATCATGGGGATAGTGGTGTTTTGCATTCCGATGAACCAGCCGTTGAAGGCATAAAGGCAAAGCACTGCGGGTGCCGCCCAGATACGCACACGGAAATAAGTGGCGGTATGAGCTAATACCTCGTTGCTGCCGTGTAATAGCTTCATGCTGAGCCATTCCACTGGACCTTGCAGAGACAATACCAAAACGGTGGCAATCATTGCGATGCAGAGCGAACGATACAATGAATAGGCCATCTCAGCGCGGTCGTTGGCACCGTAGGCCTGTGCCGTGAAGCCTGTGGTACCCGCCCGCATGAAGCTGAAAATGGAGTACATTACGCTGAAAATGGTGCCGCCCAAGCCGATAGCCCCGATATAAGCAATGCTGTCCTGATGGCCCATGAGCACCATATCCACCAAACCTAACAGCGGCACGGTAATGTTGCTGATGATGTTGGGGATGGCCAGCTTTAGTATGGAGCGGTTTAGGGAGTCTTTGGGCATTGGAAAAGTTTTGAAGTTGCAAAAGTACGATATTCTGCTTATTTTTGCGGCATTAAATCCAATTGTTATGATTTTCTATTTCAGCGGCTGTGGCAACAGCAAACATGTGGCAGAGACCATTGCGGCAGGTCTCAACGACAATTTGGTTTTCATTCCCGAGGCGGCTCGCGAAAACCGTTACGAATACGAATTGGCCGAAGGCGAAAGACTTGGTTTCGTGTTTCCGATTTATTCATGGGCACCGCCGAAATTGGTGCTCGACTTCGTGAAGAAAATGATAGTGAAAGTCGGCCCTTCGACAGGCTCAGGGACCTTGCCTTATACTTATTTCGCCTGCACCTGTGGTGACAATTGCGGCGACACAGAGAAAGTCTTCCGCAAGGCTGTAGAAGAAAAAGGCTGGTCATTATCGGCCTGTTTCAGTGTGCAAATGCCCGAAACTTACATCGGCATGGCAGGCTTCAAACTTGATACCGAGGAGAAAGCCAAGCAAAAGATCGCTGAAGCGGATGCCGCCGTGACGCGCAATATCCCGCGATTAATTAATAAGGAATGTTTTTCTGAGATTGTCAAAGGCACCCTGTCTTGGCTGAAGACCTATTTGGTGAATCCAGGCTTCAATCAATATGCCACCGACGATACGAAATATCTATCAACTGACAAGTGCATCAGCTGCGGTAAATGCGTAAAGGTCTGCCCTTTGCAGAACATCACTTTGGAAGACGGTCGTCCGAAATGGCATGGCAACTGCACCATGTGCATGGCGTGCTATCATCATTGTCCTGTCAACGCCATCCAATACGGTAAAGGCACGGAGGGGAAGGGCCAGTATTATTTTGGAAAAAAAGGATAATGTGAGATACGGATTTTCTTTTTATCTTTGCCACAAATTCTTCATTATCAAATTATAAACACTATGAAAAACAAACACTACTTCACAAAAGCACTATTTGCCACTATGATGGCTTTCTTTTTTGTTGCTACTGCGACTGCACAATGCACTATCCCTATTGCACCAGGACAATCCTATATTGAAGATTTTCAATCGGGGGAGATGGAATGTTGGACGGTGGAGACGACGAGCTCTGCCACTTGGGCCGTGATGCAAGGTACAGGTTCCAATGTGGTGGCCTTCCAAAATGCTAGTTCAGGTCAAGAGGCCCGACTGGTTTCTCCCACTTTCGACCTGACAGGCAGCAACAGTGCTACTTTCAGTTTCGCCTACGCGATGATGGGATTGTACGATGCCGATGAGCTGATAGTGAGCTACCGCACCTCGCCAACCGACAGCTGGCACCAATTGGGCAGTTATAGTTTCAGCGATTGGTCGAATACCTACGATGAATTGTTCACTTTGGATGAATTGTCGTCTACTTTCCAAGTCTCGTTTTTAGGTCACAGCAATGGCGGATACTACATCTTCATCGATGATATCGAGATTGCCTCTGCTGGCGGCTGTGCCCGTCCGGTGAATTTGCAAGCCACTGAGATTACGGCATTCACGGCATTGCTCGCTTGGACATCAGTCGGCAACGAGGAAAGCTGGACGATTGACCAGAATGGACATCAGGCTACCGTGACTTCGCAACCCTATCTGATGGAGAATCTGGAGCCCAACACTGAATACACCGTCCGCGTCAAGGCGAACTGCGGCGAAGGGTTGGAATCGGAATGGTCGTATCCGCTGACGTTCAAAACGCTATGCGACGTGATTACCGTCACCGACGATGAGCCTTATTTCGATGATTTTGAGGCTTCGGAGGATTTCGTGTGCTGGCAGAGCGAGATTCTGTCGGGCGAAGACGGTTGGGTGGTTGACCCTGGTTATCTCATCCTCAACAACACAGCGTTCTTCATCTGGTTGGGCGAGGAGGCTATGCTCGTTTCCGCACCGTTAGACATCACAGCCGTCTCTAACCCCATCCTCACTTTCAATCACAGGCAGCGTTCGTTGGGCCAATTTGTGGATGAACTATCGGTTTGGTATGCCACTTCGATAAACGATTATTGGCATCTCCTCGGAGACTATACCTACGCTTGCGAAGATTGGGAGACCATCACCCTCGCTTTGCCCGAGGCTTCAGACGCTTATCTTATCGCATTTAAGGGCAAATCGAACGAAGCTGATGGTGTGTATGTCGATGATGTGTGGGTAGGCAACAACCCTAGTGTCGGTGTTGTTGAGCAGTCGGCACTTGCTGCTAACGTCAGCCCCAATCCCACTACGGACAGGGTCATGGTAGAGACTAATACTAACGAAGGTCAAGTCGTTGTGTTTGACATGCTTGGCAAGCAAATGCTAACGGCATCAGTCATCAATGGCCGTGCTGAACTTGATTTAAGTGCTTTTGCAAAAGGCGTTTATGTGGCGCGCATCTCAAGTGAGGCTGGTACAAGCATCATTAAACTGGTGAAGGAGTGATTATCCTATCAACTAACTGTACAAAAATCTTCTGATGCTCCGTTTGGGCGTCTTCTCGAACTCCTTGTCAATGAGGACGATGGACGACACCTTGGAATAAGCAGGCAGCATAGCATTCAGCTTGGCGAGGTTTTCGTTCATCAACTCATCCATGCTCATGTCATGCAGGTCGTATTTCTCATCGGGATAGACCAAGGCGACAATCTTGCCTTGACGACCTACGATGAGTGACTCAACCACACCAGGCAGGTTGTTGATCTTGTCTTCGATTTCTTCAGGATAGATGTTTTGGCCGTTGGAACTCAGAATCATGGCCTTTGAACGGCCTTTGATAAATAGCAAGCCCTTCTTGTTCATGGTGCCGAGGTCGCCGGTATGTAGCCAACCGTCTTCGTCAATGGCGTTGCGGGTGGCTTCTTCGTTCTTGTAATAGCCCATCATCACGTGTTCGCCGCGGAATAGGATTTCGCCAACCACATTCTCTGGGTCGGGTGAGTCAATTTTCAGCTCGTTGCGGGTGACGCAGGAGCCGCAACAACCTATCATCTCGTTGTACCAGTGCTCGTAGCAGATGAGCGGTCCAGCTTCGGTCATGCCATAGCCCACCACGAAGGGGAACTTGATGCGTCGGAACACCTTTTCCACTTCCGCGTTGATGGCGGCACCACCGGTGATGAGCCAGATGAGGTTGCCACCAAAGGCCTCCATCAGTTGTTTGTAGATGGTCTTTTCCACAATCTTGCAGAGTAACGGCGTATGCCACAAGAACTTTACCATAGGTTTGTTGAGGGCAGGGAAGATCTTCGCTTTGAAGATTTTCTCCAGTACAAGCGGTACGGTGAGAATCATATAGGGTTTTGTCTCTTTGTAGGCTTTTAACAAGATGGTTGGCGAAGGGGTCTTGCTCAGGAAATAGACATGGCATCCGCCAGCGATTTGGTAAAGAAATTCAATCGTCATGCCGAACATGTGGGAGAGAGGCAGCATGCACACTTCGGTCCAGCCGGCGTGGTTGGGGATAGTCTCTTGGCTGTATTGCACGTTGGCGGAGATGGCGCGGTACGACAGCATGACACCTTTCGGGGCGCTTGTAGTGCCCGAGGTGTAATTGATGATCATCAGCTCATCGAGGTTGTCGGTGGGCAGGTTGACATCGGCCTTGGTGAAGCCGTTGGGGTATCTTTCGTTGAAGAGCTTTTCAGCATCCTCTTTCACCGTATTCAGTTGCTCGTCTTTGGTATAGAGCACACGGAACTGTTCCGTTCCGATGGCGATTTGTATGTTGGGCATCTTGTCGGGGTGGAGACGTTTCCAGACCGCGGGACCGACGAAGATGGCCTTGGCGTCGGAGTGCGTAACGAGGTTTTCGATATCGCTCTCGACGAAAGCATCCATAATGGACACCACCACGCCACGGTTGGCAGCGATGGCGAGGAAGGCAATGGCCCAGTTGGCGCAGTTCTTCGAGCAGATAGCAATTTTGTCGCCAGCCTTTAATCCTGCAACCTCCAGCATGGCTTGCACCTGCATCATCTTGGCACCCATCTCGCCGTAGGTATAACTCGTGACGTCATCGTAATCCGTCAAAGCGGGTTCGTCCCAGTTCTTGGGGAGGTTCTCGTTGAAGTATTCAAAAAAGTGTTTGGTAGGTTCTACTTGTTTCGGAGTTTTCATAATAGTATGATGATTGAAAATTTGAAGCGGCAAAGATAAGAAATGTTTTGTTTCGGTGAGAAAAGTGGTGTGGTTTTGTAGAATGGCCAACGGTGAAATTACATTGCGGTGGCACACTGGTGGCATTCCAGCGCGGTTATGATGTCACCAGTGGCAGAAAAAATGTCGTAAGTGATGTCGTAAGTTTGTCGGTAGTTCAACTAACTGATAGACAGAAGAAAATATGTGAGTTGATAAAAGAGAATCCATTCATTTCCAGCAAGCAAATGTCGGTAGTTTTGTCAGTAGATTCTCGAACTGTGCAACGTGACCTTTCAGCCCTGCAAAAGAAGGGTATTCTGATCCGTGAGGGCAACACAAGTGCTGGGCATTGGGTTGTGATGGTATGACATAGCGGTAGTAACAAACCGTCCAAAAACATGAGGCGGTTTATGATTGTTTTTCTTTTATCTTGTCAAACCTCGATATACACAAAAAGCCATCCTTATGCTCCTGTTTTCCTTCGGAACTATAAGGATGGCTTCGTTCACTTTAGTTGCTTGGAATTATACTTCCTCTAAAACAATTATCATTTATACTTTTTCGGGCCTTCATGTGGGTTCCTGGATACTTTGATTTCATGTGTTTGTTGCGGACTGGCTGGCACTTGGGGTAATTGTATCTCAAGTCCTTTTTCTCCCTTGGCTTGATTGGTAACCCAAACTTGTATTTCCCAGCAAAGGTCTACATTGCCATTGCTTTCATATACATCAGTCCAACCATATCCATTATCATTATTCCAACGAGCATTAGGGTTATTAATTCCTTCACAAGAACCTGCTGGGTATTGGCCTGCATTATGCGTAGTTGTTATTGAAACCCAAAGAGTAGATGTTGTAACCATTGTGATAGGTGAAATATTAACTGTATTCCATCCAGTAGTAGTTACGTTAAAATTCTGTGTTTTCATTAATGTAGTTGGTTGGGATGTACCCCCTCTATAAATTTTTAAAGTGTATGATCCAGTTTCACCAATATAAGTATCCACTTTAGTTATACTAGTGCCTGAATATTGTGAAAGAATTGATGTTGGGAACATCACAGCCCACTCCTTTGTACCACCATTAGTTAACCCCCAACTCTGCCAATGATTATTCCATTCTCCATAATATAGCCAGCCCTCTAAGGTACTTTCTGTTGTAAATGTCTTTTGAATTCCATATCCTGTTCCAGCGCTATTAGTCGCATAGGCACGAACATAATAGGTTTTGCCTGGAGTTAGACCTGTAATATAACTTGAAAAACTACCTGTACCTGACCCATTATTTGTGTGGCTGTTATTAATGGTTGGATTAGGACTAGTATTCCAACACACTCCTCGGGCTGTCACTGTACCACCACCAGCATTGGTCACATTACCACCACAAAAAGCCGAAGTTTGGTTGACATTAAGTACATCATTGGTTGTTACTGTAGGCTTATTAACCGAAGTGGTTGTAAAAGTCTTTTGTTCGCCGTAACTTGTTCCTACACTATTGGTTGCATAAGCGCGAACATAGTAAGTTTTACCTGCAGTCAATCCAGTAATGTTGCAGGTGAAGTTGCCTGTTCCGGAACCATTTGAAGTATGGCTATTGCTTATTGTTGGGTTTTGGCTTGTATTCCAGCAAACGCCTCTTGCTGTGACCGTTGCGCCTCCATCAGCGGTCACATTACCGCCGCAAGTGGCAGAATTTTGATTGATATTGGTCACGGTATTAGTTGTTACAGTAGGTTTATTCACAGAATTGGTTGTAAAAGTCTTTTGCTCGCCATAACTTGTTCCTGCACTATTGGTTGCATAAGCCCGAACATAATAAGTCTTACCCGCAGTCAATCCAGTAATGCTGCTCGTGAAGTTACCTGTTCCTGTGCCATTGCTAATAATATGATTGCTAATCGTAGGATTTTGATTTGTTGAACTCCAACAGATACCTCTCGCGGTAACTGTTGCGCCTCCATCTGAAGTTACGTTGCCGCCGCAAGTGGCAGAGGTTTGGGTAATGTTGGTCACATTATTAGTTGTTACCGTAGGCTTATTCACAGGATTGGTTGTAAAAGTCTTTTGTTCGCCATAACTTGTGCCTACGCTATTGGTCGCGTACGCACGAACATAATATGTCTTGCCTGGGGTCAGGTCTGTTAGGTTACTGGTAAAGCTACCTGTTCCTGTGCCATCACTTGTATGATGATTGCCAATCGTAGGATTCTGGTTAGAACTCCAGCATATGCCTTTAGCTGTGACTGTTGCGCCTCCGTCCGAAGTGACATTGCCACCGCTAATAGCAGTAGTTTGGGTAATGTTGGAAATGGTTCCTGTGGATATTGTGGGTAAACTAGCCGATGTGTTGAAACTCACTTCGTCACCGTAGGAAGTTCCTTTGCTGTTGGTGGCATAGGCACGAACATAGTAGGTTGTGTGCACATTTAAACCTGTAATATTGCATGTATAACTGCCAAGACCCTCACCAGCTGGTACTATGTGGTTGTTGATACTGGGATTGTGGTTGGAACTCCAGCAGATACCGCGATCAGTCACCGTTAGGCCACCATCGTCGGTTACTTCGCCACCACCAATGGCTGTGGTTTGTGTGATGTTGGTCACATTGTTCGTAATCAATTTAGGCAAGCCATAATCTTGTGTAGTAAATTTCTTTTCCTCGCCGTAAGCTGTACCCTTATCGTTGATGGCATACGCACGGATGTAATAAGTCGTGTTAGCAGAGAGGTCGGTTATTGTACACGAGAAAACACCTGTTCCACTTCCTACCAAAACATGATTGTTGTCAGTCGTTGGATTATGGTTTGTACTCCAACAAACACCCCTCTGAGTAACATTCATGCCACCGTCGTCGATGACATTACCGCCACATAAAGCCGTGGTGATTTTCACATCATCTACCTCACTGGTTTTCACCGTTGGCATTTCAAGGTTGCGGGTGGTAAAAGTCACTTTGCCACTTGTACCCATGCCGCCTTTGTTTTTGGCGAAAGCCTCGTAAACGTATGTGGTGTTGGGCTGAAGATTGTTCAAATCTGCGGAATAAATGCCTGTTCCGCTACCACAGAATACCGTATCCATGCTACCATTCGGCAGGCCGTAAACGAAACCTTTTGATTTCACCTCGGCACCACCTTGGTCGGTTACCTCGGCAGAAACACTTGCTTTGGTGTAGTTGACCGTGATGGCGGCATCAAAGACTTTCACTATAGGAGGATCTATTTTCTCTTCCTTGTCCTTCTTGCAAGTTGATAATGCGAATACCGAAACAACCATCACAATAATGGCTGTAACACTTTTATACATGTTCCTCATAAGTCATTGTGATTAATTGTCTGTTTTTAATACATTTACAAATTCTTTAGCAATAGTTTTCAGCTCTTTAAATGCCTGTTCGCCTAATGATAACGAACAATCCAGATTCAAAATGATAAGAGAACTGTAATACTTATTGTCGACATTTGTATTTCCTGAACTTACCCATTCAGAATTGTGAACCCATGTGTTATTGTCCGTATTGTAAGTCCACTTTTTGACATGCTTGATGCTATTAGTGGTGAAATTGTTATTACCAGAGTCTTTCATGCCTTCAAACTTGAAAACAATCTTGGAAGTTCCCTCTGAATTCGCCGTGACCGTATTTCCACTTGAACTGCTCATTCCCACATATTGCACATTGGTCAGCACGCCTTTCCCATCACTACCCAAAATGAAGACACCCTCAATATAGTGATGTGATTGCGATACATCATCTATGGAATCGAATGTAAAACGTATTCGGTCGTTGGCGTTTGGAGCCGGAAAACGCATGGTCAAAATAGAATTTATGGATGTTTGGTGAAGATTTTCCGCAATTTCTTTGAAATCTGCCTGAACTTCAGAAAAATCGGTGACAAAATGCACATACACATTTCCATCAATCGATAGTGATGAAATTCCGTTAAGAATGTCACGAAAAAGGTCAACATTTTGAACATCATTACCTAGGATTCCAATGGTGTGAGCTTCAATGGGTATTTCAGTGACTTTCTCGGTTCGAATTCGTTGTGTCACCACTTCAAGGTAATCATGATAACCACTATAATGAGTGCCATGTGTATTATTGGAATACCAATAAGATCCTTCATCCATACCATCGGTAAAATTGACAATTGAGACATTAATCAAATCCTTTGGAATGCCATTTGATGAAATCATGTCCAAAGATGTATTCACTGCTTCAATAAGCAAGGTGGCATCGCTCATCTTCAAATTATTTATGAATGTGGTATCCTCGCCAATTGATTGCTCATTAAGTCGGGTAATTGGCAAGACGTGTAAATCGTCATTAAAACCAATGATACCAAGATACATACCAGTTGGGAGTTCCGTATCAGAGCCATTGCCTCCGTCTCCATTTCCCTCATTATTGGGGTCGTTCGTGTCGTCAGGTTTGTTACATCCGGCGGTACACGCTACCGCCACCATTAGCATTATGGCTGCTATAGCCTTCATAAACTTACTCATATCTGTTTGATTTTATGTTGATTTCCTTCGTTTTTTCAGCGCGACACCCAAAACGCCAAATCCTTTTTGAATTTGATTGGTTACTATCAAAACACACCGAAAAAAGAAGCGCGGGTATCTGAACTATTGCTCATCCCGCGTTCCGAGGCTCTCGCATTGCCTACTTTCCAAGGATAAGCAATGCCGAAGCCCACGCTGTTAGTATATACAAATAAGGAGTGTATAAACTACCACAATGGGCGTTGGCCATTGCTTCATCTTGTGGAAAGTTTTGAATTTGCGAGATTCGGAACGCCACAGATAAAGCGTAGTACAACGCCTTTTCTTTTAGTATGTCTGCCAAGCGCGTTTAATACGTTTGGCAAGGCAAAGAAACGAAAAAATATTGGAATGATAAGAGATAGAGGGAAAAATTTGATGAAAGATGTAAAAAACTCTGATTGTTTTTTGTCAATAACAGTTGCAAATTAAACTATTATTCGTATTTTTGCATCCGAATAGTTCAATATTAAACTATTATGGATGATATCTATATGCTTGCTGATGCGGTAATCCTTAGCCGAATCGGTAACAAACTGAGAACCGTCAGGTTGAAGCAGAACATTACCCAGCAAAGCCTTTCGGAAACTGCCAACGTGTCGTTGTCGTCTATCAAAAAGATGGAAAAAGGAGAGATTCGCTCGTTCGATTCATTACTGAGGGTGCTGCGAATATTGGGGAAACTTGACATCTTGCAACCTTTGGTGGAGGAAGAGCAACTGAGTCCGAGCGAATACTACGACTTTGTTCACTCCATGCAATCCACCATGCGTAAACGAGCTACTGGTAATCGCATTCAAAATAAACAAATAACAAAATGAAAACAAAACACGTTCTTCTTCTGGCAGCCCTCCTACTACTGCCCCTATTTCTAAGCGCCCAAAGCGCCAACGACTACACCCAATATGTCAATCCCTTCATCGGCACACAAACCGACGAGACAGGCGCCCTCAGTGGCAGCACTTTCCCAGGTGCCACGATGCCGCAGGGCATGGTGCAACTGAGTCCTGAGACGGAACAGATGGTCACTTGGGACCCTTGTTCGGGCTATGACTACAACAAAGACGTCATCTATGGTTTTACCCATACCCACCTCAGCGGTACAGGCTGCACCGACCTTATCGACGTGAGCCTCATGCCTGTCAGTGTCGCCGTGACACCTGAACAGCTGAAAGCAGCCGACTTTGGCCAGCATTATAGCCATGACAAGGAGTCTGCGCGTCCTGGATATTATCAGGTGTTATTGCAGGAAAGCGGTGTGAATGTGGAGCTTTCGACCACTACTCGCGCGGGCATCCATCGTTACACATTTCCGGAAGGGAAGCCACAAACCGTCGTCCTTGACCTCGACAGAATGACCTATCGTGGAGATGCGTATTACTCAGGTCGGCGGTATTACGACATCATTCAAGCACAAATCCGCCTTGTGGATGACTATACTATAGAAGGTTATCGCGTCGTTTGCGGATGGGCGAAACTACGCAAAGTCTATTTCCGCGCCGAGTTCTCCAAACCGATTACCCATCATGTCTTGATGAACGGCGGTTTAAATGTCGGCAACAGCGATGTGGTGAACGGTCGCACACTGCGTGCCGCCTTGAGTTTCGACCCTTCTGATAGTAGCGAATTAATTATTAAAGTCGCCATCTCGCCTGTCGATATGGATGGGGCACGTAGAAACATGCAAGCCGAGGCCAAGAGTTGGCGTTTCGACGATTATGTGCAAGCCGCCCACAACGCTTGGCAGCGCGAACTGAGCCGCATTGACATCGAAGGCACAGATGAGCAGAAGACTATCTTCTATACAGGCCTTTATCACGTGCTGATGCAGCCCAATACGATGAGCGACGTGGATGGCCGCTATATGACTACCAACTTTGAAATCAAGCAGATGCCCAAAGGACAGGTGTATCATAGTACTTTCAGTCTTTGGGATACTTTCCGTGCTGCGCATCCGCTTTATACGCTTATTGCGCCCGACATCGCCGCGCAATTTGTTCGCGACATGGTGTTGCATCACCAAACATACGGCTACTTGCCCATTTGGGACCTTTGGGGACAGGACAACTACTGCATGATTGGCAACCACGCCATCCCTGTGTTGGCTGATGCCATCCTTGCCGAGATTCCGGGAATTAATGTGGAGGAGGCTTATCAGGCTATGGTGGAGAGCAGCACGCGTAGTCACTATAACTCGCCTTTTGAGATTTGGGAACAGTATGGCTACCTGCCACAGACCTTGCAGGACGAGAGCGTGAGCATCACCATGGAGCAGAGTTTCGACGATGCCTGCGTGGCTTTGGTAGCCAAGAAATTGGGCAAAACCGAAGATTACGAGCGTTTTTATCGTCGCAGCATGTTCTACAAAAACCTCTTCGACCCCGAAACTGGTTTCTTCCGTCCCAAGGATGAACACGGCAACTGGATGGAAGGCTTCGATCCGTTGTCGTACGAACAGCCTTGTTTTGTTGAAGGCAACGCCTGGCAGTACATGTGGTTCGTGCCGCAAGACCCGCAGGGACTTATCGACCTCTTTGGTGGCACAAAAGGCTTCCTGAAGAAACTCGACGAGAACTTCAGCCTCACTGCCACAAGCGGTGAAGTCAACGGTAACGCCAGCGGCTTCATCGGTCAATATGCGCACGGCAACGAACCAAGTCACCATACCGTTTATCTTTACAACTTTGCAGGCAAGCCCGAGCGCACGCAGGAGTTGGTGGAGCAGGTGAGAAGTGAGTTTTACCGTGCCACGCCTTGCGGTTATGCCGGCAACGACGACTGTGGCCAGATGTCGGCTTGGTACATCTTTTCCGCTTTGGGTTTCTATCCTTTCCATGCGGGTAGCGCGGAATATGTCATCGGCACGCCTTTATTTACAAAAGCGACTTTGCATCTTGAAAACGGAAAAGACTTTGTGATTTCCGCACCTAACAAAACGCCTAAGCGCATCCATGTGAAAAGCGTGAAGTTGAATGGAAAGGTGATTAAGGACTACAAGATTACCCATCAGCAGATTATGGAGGGTGGGGTGTTGGAATTCAGGATGAAGTAGAATATAAGTGTTTGATTTGAAACGATTTGGAAAAATGAGTGAAAGCGAAAACAACAAAAAGAACGAAGAGGAAGAAAGCAAGCCGTTTTTCGTCCATACCTTTACAGATGACGGCGTGACTTCGGATTATGCCGATGCTAAGGAAGCTTACGAGAATAGGTAATCTCCTCGGCGGCCATTGAAAAACCAGTGTCCTTTTCGAAATCGTAAGGCACCACTTTCGGCTGGTGCAAGGCCAAAAAATGCTCATTCAGCAATAGTTCTATCCGTAGCATCGTTTCCTCAATGCGCTTGGGCACCAACTGACATTCCCACACCACAATGACCTGCCAGCCATTGTCGTGCAGCACTTGATAGTTCTGTTGATCACGCTCTCGATTGCGGCTGATTTTATGCTCCCAAAACGAGACATTGGTTTGCGGCATCTTGAACTTGTCGCAGCCTTCATGCCCATGCCAGAAGCAACCGTTCACAAAAATAGCCGTACGATACTTGCGCATCACAATGTCGGGCTTGCCCGGCACACTTTTCACGTTGAGCCGATAGCGATAGCCATGCCGCCACAGCCATTGCCGCACTTTCAGTTCGGGCTTCGTAGCCTTGCCGTGGATGCGCGACATGCAGTAGTGCCGCTGGGCAGGAGTCATCTTGTCGGTCATGGCAAGAGCAGCTTTTTTAGTTCTTCGACGGTTTCGACTACATGAAATTCGGTCCCTGAGCCTGCGGTCCCTGAGGCCTCTCGAAGGGTCGAAGGGCTGATTCCCCAATTGGTCATGTCCTTCATATCACGATAGCCCCATCCGACGGCGATGCCCATGATGCCACCGTTGGCGGCAGTCCTCATGTCGGTGGGTGAATCGCCGACCATGACGGCATCTTCTTTCTTGACGCCTGCCTTGCGTAGCACCTCGCCGACAATCTCGGGGTCGGGCTTGAGCGGGAAACCAGGGCGGTTGCCTAATACGGCGACGAAAGGAATGTCGGGAAAGAACTCCTTGATGAGGTATTCCGTCCCCGCTTGGAACTTGTTGGAAGCGACGGCCAACAGGATGCCGTTGCGGTGCAGTGCCGTGATGAGTTCAGGTATCCCGGGGTAGGGCTGGGTATACACGTCGATATGGGCGAAGTAGTAGTCCGTGAAGTCGGTTAGGACGGCATCCACAGTGGCTGTGTCGTCGCGCAGCTCGGCGGGCAATGCCTGTGTGATGAGGTTGCGCACGCCGTGGCCGACCATTTTTGTGATTTCCTCCAACGAGTGCAGCGGCAGGTCACGTAGCTTCAGGGCGTGGTTGACGGCTTCGCTGAGGTCGGCGATGGTGTTGAGCAACGTGCCGTCAAGGTCGAAGAGAACGAGTTTGGGTTTCATGGGGGCAAAGATACGCGTTTTTAAGGTTACCAGATAAAAGGCAAAACTCTATATTTCACTCGTTGTTTGTATTCGCTGTAGCCCTCTAATCCTTGTTCCAACACGGCTTCCTCGTTGCGGATGCGCTTGGCAATGAGGGGGATATAGAGCAGCATGATGCCGAAGGAGATGGGCGAGGCTAACACCAAAGGCATCATCAGGAAGAGGATGGTGGTGGCCATGTACATCGGGTGGCGGACAATGCCGTAAAGGCCTGTGTCGACGACTTTCTGGTGTTCCTGCACCTCGATGGTCCGCGAGAGGTAGGTGTTTTCGCGCAGCACCTCTGCATACAAGAGATAACACACTAAGAAGAGTGCCGCAGCCACCCAAACGGCCCAATCGGGTAGCACGCACCATTGGAAGCGCCAATTTAAGCCAGCCACGACAAAAGCAGCGATAAACAGCACGCCACTCAGCGCTACGACGGTCTTTTGTTCTTTCTCCTGTTCCTTGGCATTCAGCCGTTTGCGGAGCAGTTCCGGGTTCTTGGCCATCATGATGAGCCCCGCGACGAACATCGGCACAAAAAGGATACCCATCAGCAGCCAGCCCTGCCAATAGTGGAACGAGCCTGCGGGCAAAAAAATCAACAATCCTAGGATAACGACTCCTAGGAGGAATTTGGTTAGGGATTGAAGGAAGAGGTTGGTGTTCATGGGTTTAAGTATTACTTATGATGGATTTGACTCTAATAAATTCCCCAAGTCCCAGGAGAGGAATTCCTCGACAGGAATGCCGTCTGTTCCTACCACGAAAGACCGCAAGGGATGAAACTTGTTGGTGAAGATCTTTAAGCCTTCGTTTGCGCTGCGTTTCCCACTTTTCACTTCGATGGCTATAAGTTGTCCACCAAACTCTATGATGAAATCCACCTCATCATTGTTTTCGCGCCAATAGTACACTTTGTAATCGTATTCATCGGCTTGATTGAGCAGATAGGCACCAACGGCACTTTCCACCCATCTGCCCCACAAGTCAGGGGTGGTAAAGACCTTTGGGAAGGTTGTGTTGGTCTGAGCTGTGAGTAGTGCTGTATTGTAAACCATCAGTTTGGGTACAGAGTTGTACTTGCGCGCTTCGTCTTGTGCATATTTCTGAAGACCGCACAGAAGGCGCCCTTCTCCTAATGTGTTTAAATAGCCTGCAAGTGTTGTCACATTTCCAACATCCTGCAATTGTCCCAACATCTTGTTCAGCGATAGCTCCTTGCTAGAGTACATACATCCCAAGTCAAAGAGTTGTCGCATCAATACAGGCTTATAGATGGTTTTAGTTGTCAGAATGTCACGTTCAATGGCAGGCGCAATAATGCTGTCTTTGATATACCTTCGCCAACGACGTTCGTCATGAATATACTTAGCTCCACCGGGGTAGCCTCCAAAGTAGATGTATTGGTCTAAGTCCATATCGAAAGCCTCGTGCATTTCGCTGTAACTCCAATGTGGCATTCTTATCAGTTCATAACGTCCAGCCAGTGATTCTGTTAGCCCATCTTTCAGCAACAGTCGCGAAGAACCCAAGATGACCACTTTCATGTTGATGTCATTTCTTGTGTCATCATCCCATTCCTTTTTGACCGCCTCACTCCAGTTATCCAACTTATGCACCTCGTCGATAACCAACAGAAACTCTTGTGCATGAGTGGCCTTCATTCTGGCCCGTGCTGTAGCCCACATCTCGCTGATCCAGAAAGTATTTGTTTTGGGCACATTGTCTGCGCTAACCGACAAATAAGGAATGTCGGTCTCTTGCAGCACCTGCTTGACCATAGTCGATTTACCAACTTGTCGGGGACCTGATATCGTTTGAATCTTGTCTTTTGGCTCCGACAATCTTGATTTTAGCTCTTTGAATTGTGGTCTTTTAAACATAACTATCTGATTTCACGATGCAAAAATAGTAAAAAATTCTCAATTCTATAGAGAAAAATTCTCAAAAGTTATCAAAAAAATTCTCAAAAGTTATCAAAAAAAATCTCAAATTGCCTTGCTATACCATTGTCTTTTGGCTGTCACTTGTTCTTGTTGAAAAGAATCAACGCAGCGATGACACCCGGCACCCAGCCGCAAAGCGTAAGCAGAAACACGATGAGCATCGAGCCGCAGCCGTGGTCGAACACCGCCAAGGGCGAGAAGAGGATGGATAGGAGGACGCGGGGGGAAGGATATGAAATCAATCAATAATTTAGGTATTAAAAGTCGGTTGGCATTGCGTCATATTCATCGATAAACATAGTTTTCTTTTCACCGCAACAGACAACTTCGACTTCATAGTTAATATCCTCATAAAACCTGCCGATATGTACAAAGTTTACGAATTCAACTTTGGCATGGTGAGTTCGTTGCTCCATGTCACAGTACCAATAAATGGTATCACCGATTTTATACTTAGGAGGATTTTCCATCATTTGTTAAATATGCAGTCCCTGTGCCATTCAAGAAATTCTTTGTTTGGCCTATGGTATTCTGGTAATGAGATAGTTTGTCCTTCGATAGGAGCAAAATGTTTTCCGTAATAAGGTTCTATTTGATATAATTTGAGTTTTTCGGCCAGCATTACACGGTATTGGTTATCAAAACTGATAAAGCCTTTGTCGAAAGCCTTATCATACAACGCGGACAAACACAATCCATTTTCAGGATTCAATCTTTCCTTTTCATTCTCTGCCCAGGGGATGATATGACTTGCAACCAACAGAGAAGGGATGTTTATTCCAGTTATCGCACAGCGTTTTTCGTAAAGGTTGAGAATCATGGAACGAAATGCATCTTGGTTTACGCGTTGTTTAACAAAAGCTTTTTTATCTTTGCCAACGAGGTCGTTTTCGGTAATGCCAATAAGGTCTTCTATGGAACTATTGGAAAGGTTTGCTTTGATTTGTTGAGCATCGTAGAACAATTCTTCTTTCCTTCCATCATATTCATCCCAAATTGGTTTGCAAATAGACAATCCGCCAGGCATACCTGTGCGTCCACTATTAATGATTACGGGGTCACATGCGGCAAAATTGACGAGTCTCAAAGCAACGCTATTGTTGGTTCGTCCTATTAGATTTGCTAGTTCTATTACTTCTGGAGTTGAACGATTCAACCGTCCAAAAGGCAGGCGAAAGTACAAATCAAGCGCAAGGATTAATTCCTCTCGAGTCCATTTGTTATTTGACATTCTACTTGTAGCTTTTGTAGCTGCAAAAGTAATAATAATCCTCTAAATTTAGCTCTTTTTGTTGTACTCAATTTGGGTGTGTTTGGCATTCCCACTCAAATCTTTGTGAGCAGCCCCTCAACCCCAATCTCCATGCGCCCGAAGGCGAACCATTTCTTGCCCAAGTCCTTCAGCGAGGCCCCGATATGATAGACGGTGTCGTCGATGCAGAGGAAGCGGTCGTGGGCGTTGTGGAACTATCGCAAAATTTGCGACAGTTGCCTGTCATTAGTATGGATCGCTTCCACCACGCTTCGCTCGCGGCAGGCTCAACTTCACGATGACGCAAAGCGACAGAAGCCGCAATAGTTGAAGACAAGGAAAGTTTTGTATCAATTTAGCGACAAAACAGGATTGAGAAGCAAGGCATCCACTAAAGGATGATAGACCTGCCGGTCGGTCACTTTGGTGATGGTGGTTACTTTTTTGCCTGCGTCCTTTGAAGAGGCCCAGCAATGGTAAATCTTCTCAGTTTTTCTGCCGTAATCCACCACAATATAACGATCGTGATAGATGCCGCATGTTTTACGAAAGTCCAGTTGGATTGATGGGTATTGGTTGCGGAAGTCGTCGTAGTCACTTTGGTGCAAGCCCCGCCCAATGTTGTCGCTAAAGATGGTTATCCGTACATCTAAAGCCGCGTTTTTGAGCAGCACAAGTGTTTTCAGTCCGATATAGTTGTCAATCACAAAGATACTGTGTTTGGCGGCCTTGTAGATGCTGGAATAGGCGATGTTGGCTTCCACCGATTCGCCATTTAGAATAAGGTATTCGCGACGCGTGTTAGGGTCGGTGAAGTCTTGTACCACCTTGGCCAAGTCTGCTTTGGTGACCATGTTGTCTTTGATTTCGGCAATGTCAGATGTGTTTTGTGTGGTTTGTAGCGAAAGTTGTAGTAGTTCGCGTTGCCCGACGAGTGCGGTGTTGTCAACGACAAAGTCTTTTAACGCTTTAAAAGCGCGAACCAAGGCTTTGCTCTGTTGCGTGGCCAATTCGCCCTTCAAAACGGTCATCAACATATAGACACCTTGCTCGGTAAAGACATAGGGCAGTTTCCGATTGCCACCCCAACTTGATGTCAAAATTTTTGATTTCAAGTTTGTTTCATTGTCGTTATCATTTGGATTTGAGCCTGTTATGGAGATTTTTGAGGTCAAAAATTTTGACTTCAAAATCTGAAGATACTCTTCTTTGGTGAGTTGGAACCTGAAATCGACATCAAATTTCTCTATGTTGTTCTTAACTTGTTGGTTGAAACGGCTTGTTTGATAGCCATAGATTTCAGCGAGGTCGGCATCAAGCATTACTTTCACACCTCGGATGGTGTAAATTGCATCCTTGATATAGTCGATGGATGTTGCTTTGGGTGGGCAGGGGTTATCGCAATCTGCGACAACCTTGATGACGTCCGTGGGTTTCTTTTTTTTCGTGGTCATAATCTAATGAATTTAATTATGCCGCAAAGATGCAAACCTTGTCAAGACTAAGCCGTTGATTAAACGTTTGTAGTCGACAGTAGTCGTTTGCTGTCGGGTAGAATGCTGAAAAAGAGATTGATACAATAAACTGCAGCCATAGATGCCCGCCAATGCACCTGCCCACGTTGGCATGACATGGCTGCTGCTTCCCTGTCGTGGGGCAAAGCCCTGAAGGGGCGACAAGAACACACCCCGATATGTAATGTCGGGTCTTTATAATTTCGGCCAAAACCGCCCTATCTGCCTGCAATACGCCTCATACTCCTCGCCAAAATCTCGGCGGAGCCGTTTCTCCTCGCTGCGCACTTGCAGCAGCATAATGACGATGAAGGCAACATACACCAACAAAGCCTGCCAAGTCCAGAGCCAGACGCAAACGCCGGCGTAGTAGACGAAACTGCCCGTCAGCATGGGGTTGCGGCTCAGGCGGTAAGGGCCTTCCGTCATCAGGTGCTTTGTTCGAGGGGCCACCTCGTGCCCGAAGGCATCCATGGGGTTGCCGTCGCCTTTGTGACGCATGTATACGATGGACCACACACTGAGCGACAGCCCGAGCACCGCCAATACGAGGGCAATCACAATCCTTGCCACCGGAGCAGCCAACAAGTTGGGCATTCCCGAGACCCACCACATCAAGGTCGGGATGAGCAGCACGAACATCAGGCCGCCGAGGGCGTAACCGAAGAGTTCTTTTAGTTTTCGCATACAACCTCCTTTAAACGTTTATAATCTTCCAGCAAATTCCAAACCCCATCCTCGCTGAGCACGCCGCGCTTCAAATCTTTGGGCAGCTTGCCGGCCTCATCGGCCTCAAAGTCCTTGCGCCACTGCGGCGAGGTGTAATAAGCCTCTAATTCGGCGATGTCGGGCTGAAGGGCGGCGAAGTCCTCAAGGGCTTGCTCCAAGCGGTGGATGACTTCGGTGCTTTTGTCCAAAAGGTTTTCCATGTGGGTGATGCGTTCGGTGCGTGTCATAATCAGCGGTTTTAACTTCGTTGAATCTTCGATTTGTTGACGCAAAAATAGGGATTTTTGTGAAAATTCCACCCCAAGTGTTCCACATTCAAATTAATTCCGTACTTTTGCAGCCCGAAATCGCAGATTCGACGTAAGTCAATTTTAGGCAGAATGGAAAAGAAGAACGAATTCCTGATTCCGGTCAGTGGCCTTGCTTTAGGAAGCCATTCCTTTGAGTATGAGATTAATGACGATTTCTTCTCAGGGATGGATTACTCCGAAGTTCAGCAGGGAAAGGTGTCGGTGAAGTTGGATATCGACCGTCAGGAGACCATGCTGACCCTGCACTTCGACCTTCAAGGGAGTGTGCGCGTGCCATGCGACCGTTGCGCCGACGAGTTCGACCAGCCCATCGAGAGCCAGCAGGACTTCTTCATCAAGTTGGGAACGGAGAATGCCGAAGAGTCGGACGACGTGGCTGTCGTTTCGCCCGATTTGAACGAATACGACATCATGCCGTTGGTGTACGAGTACATCATCCTCGCCATCCCGATGCACCGCGTGCATCCCGAAGGCCAGTGCAACCCCGAGGTGATAGCCATGCTGAACCGCGAGGAGGAACCTGCCGAAGAGGAAGAAACCGACACTATTGACCCGCGTTGGGCCGCTTTGAAAGACATCAATTTGAACGATAAATAAACAATTGGTAATTAACTAGTTAAAATAACAAAGAAATGGCACATCCTAAAAGAAGACAGTCTCATACCAGAGGCGCTAAGAGAAGAACACATTACAAGGCTGAAACCCCGAACGTGACCATCGATCCCACCACTGGCACCATGCATGTGATGCACCGTGCTTACTACGTGGACGGCGACCTGTACTACAGAGGTCAGCTGGTCATGGCCGCCAAGCAGTGATTGCTGGCGCGTGAACACGGCTCCAACGTGGACGCGATAGGGCGATTTGTACCCTGATGGGATAAAAAATTGGAAAAATTTCCAAAAAAATGTCCAAAAGTGTGCCGTGAATGAAAATAATGCTTATCTTTGCATCACTTTTCGATGCTAAAGCATTGAGAAAAAATAAAGTCGGATTTTTTTCATAATCTTTATATTGTTTTTCCCCTCCTTTTTCCCCATCAGGAGGGGTTTTTTGTTATCTGTCAGGGTGAATGACTATCCCAAGGTCTTTGCCAACCACATACATCGTCGACTTCAAAATACCGTTTTTGTCAGTCAGATTGTCGACATAAAGCGGCTTACCTGAAATGAAATGCTTGCAAAAGAAAGTGTCACCGACCTGCCATTTCGAGTTTTCCGTTTCGATGATTTCAAACTTTTGATTGCCAAGATATTTCAATGTGCTTTTCCTATTGGGTTGCCACGCGATTTGCAAGGTTTCCCCAAAGCTCAAATCATCTACGTTGATTTCCTCGCCTTTGAAATCGCCAGAGCCGTTGCCTTCCAGAAGACGCAAATGTTCAAGATAGGCGTGCCAGTTTTCATAGCCCACATATTGCGACAGGACATCCAAAGTGTATAGCCTCACAAAAGAGGATTCTGGGATCTTGTCGTAGCCGAAAAAGCGCTTCAAGGTTTTCGCATTGATGGCCGCTTGGGGAAGTTTCTTTTTGATGTCCGACTCAAGGAAGTCGAAATCGCTTGGCGACAAGGTTTTATCTTGAAAACCAGCGCGTTTCCTGATGTCATCGCGCAAGTTGGCAAGCTCTTTTACGCTTCTTGAAACAGAAGTCTTTGTCATGGTTGTGGCTTTGTTTGGTCTGGCAAAATTACGATAATCGGTCAGATAAGGCGGGAAATTCCTACTTTTGCATCAATTATTGGCCAAAAGTGGATAATAGTTTCACATCGGGTTCGTTTGGGGAAATGGCAGACGGCTTTTCCAAGTTCCACGATTATAAGCAATTGCCTTATAGTGGTGCGGGCTATAGCGTTTTATATACGGTCATTAGTGGGGAGCGGAAACTGTTTCTGAAAGCCTTGAATCAGAAGCAAGGTGCATCGGCAGAAAACCTTGCGAGGTTGCAACGCGAATACATGATTTTGGAACGGCTTTATGGCAACGAGCATATTGTTCGCTGCATTGGCTGGCGCGAAGATGCCAAGGTGGGGCCTTGTATCGTCATGGAATACGTGGACGGCGAGACTTTGACCGACTATATGAAAACCCATCCCTCCAACAAAGAGAAGAAACGTGTTCTGAACGAATTGCTCGACGCGGTGGGTTTTGTCCACAAGCACCAAATTGTGCATAACGATTTGAAGCCCGAGAACATTCTCATCACCCGCAACGGACACAATGTCAAACTGATAGACTTCGGCTATGCCGACTGCGATTCCAGCATTGACAAGGCCACTGGAGGTACGAAAGCCTTCGCTTCTCCAGAGTTGACCCGTCGGGAAACAACAGGTATAGTGAGCGACATTTATTCTTTGGGTTTTATCATCAAGTTGCTGTTTCCGCACCGTTATGGTTGGGTTGTCCGTAAGTGTCAGCGAAAGGAGGCTGCAAAACGGTATCAGCGAGTTTCGGAAGTTGGCAGAGCCATTCGGCGGCGTGAGATTGGTATATGGCTGGCTTTGGTTGCTTTGGCTATGGCTTTGATTGTTATGGGTTGGCCAACGAAAAAGGTTGAAGAGGTTTCGGCTCCAGCACAAATAGAGCCTGTTCCACAAGTTGTTACGGTTCCCGACACGGTAGTTATTGTTCAAGAGCAGCGTGATACGGTTGTGATGGAACAATCCAATCCTGTAAAGCAGAGTCACACAAAAACTAAAAAAGAGGAGCCCGTTGTTAGTAATCCTGCAGTCGTGCTGAATTTGGATTCTATACATGAGGCGTATCAGGTCTTATATAAAAGATTTGAAAAGAAAATCCAAGATGGGATGAAAAGCGGTGAAATTGCATATTGGGATTATGGAGAGATTTATAAAGACCGTTTTGTGTTGGAAATGGAAGAAGTACACAATTCGACGAGACCTAAGGATTTGGCAAGTCAAGCTCAATTTGAGACAGATTTTAAGGTGGTTTCCAAGGAACTTGTTTCAAAATTATCTGGATTGTATGTTGGGAATCTGCCCTCTATTGGATGGGTAGGCCAGGAGAACCCGAGGAAAGCGGATTCGTTGCGGATAGAGTGCCAAAAGCTTTATTTCAACGTAAATAAGGACTTACCTTTCGAAAGACTGCTACAGGGAAACTGAAAACAAGTACCGAAAAGTACCAACTATAATTTAGCCGAATCCCATACTTTTGTAACGGGAAAAGCAGTGCCGGTTTTTTTTGTGGTGCAAGTGGCATTTTTTTCTTTGCAAGAATGAAAAATGTGTATATTTGCGGCATATAATCGGTAGCGATACCACCTGTCTGAAAGTGAGAATCTCGCAAATTTGAACGGAGTAAGGCAGATCAGATGCGCTGCGTGCCCATAAAGCACGCACTGCTTTCCTTATCTTTACTTCGGGCATGCGAGAGCCTTCACTTCAAGATAGGATTGGGGTGCGGGCTTTTTTTGTTGCCGTTTCCCCCAAAAACCGAATTTGAAGAAAAAAGGAAGATGCCGAAAATCCTTTAAAGAGTAGGCAAGTTTTAAAATCTTACAAAAATGAAAGAATTCAAAAAAGTCCAAATGATTGCAAAGAACCTTCCTACGGGTTCTTATGCTGCTGGTTGCCCTCCGCAAGAACGTGGACAAGGTAGCACGGGCAAGTATTCTTGCATTAATTGCGAGCGTACAATGTAAGTAGGAAAAAAGATGAGGGTGTCCATCTTGTTTGAGACACCCTCTTATCATCAATTGTTCAATTTAAAACTATTCGAAATGAATCCTAAAATAGCAATCAAACCATTTCCAGAGAACTGCTTGAATCTACTAGTTTATTATGTATTTGACAGTGATTTGTATGAACAAAATCAAGTTACAAAAAAGGAAGCAGTTGCAGAAGTTTATGTCACAGTGACAGTTAAAGGACAAAAACTGGAACGTATAGACATTTTGAATAATGTAATAACAGAAAACGAAGTCCTTGAATTGGCAAAAAAATCAATAAACAATTTGCTTACTAATTGATTCTTATAGATTTAACCTGTTCGTCAATCTACTCAACGGATTATTAAATCGAAACTGAATATCTATGCTTATTCGCCAATCACAAAACACATATATCCGTACTACTGATAGATACGGATATGTCTCTAATCAACTTACTCGGCACGACCGTTCGTATAACGAGACGGGTGCCGATTATCTGAAACAAATCAGTCGTGAACCACAGAATACGGAAGACATCGTCGACCGATTGATGCAAGTGTTCGCCAATGCAAACCGCGATGAATTGAAGGAGGATTTCATCGGTTTTATCACCGATTTGGCCTCCGACCATTTCCTTGTGATAGGTGAAACGGTTGAAGAATTGGATGCCAACGACCAAACTTTTACATACGCGATTGACAATCCAAAAACTTTTGCTGTTGACTTCACACAAGAGACCAAAGAGAAAGTGAGCAAAAACACGCAAGACTTTTTCCTTGAAGAAGTGCAAAGACGGCCATTGATTTCAAGTTTACAATTTGAGTTGAGTAGCCGTTGCAACGAGCGTTGCATACATTGCTACATTCCCAATGGCAAGAAAAATGAAGGCTTTGACATGCCTTTGGAAAAAGTAAAAAGCATACTTGATGAGTTTGCCGCAATGGGCGGACTACATGTCACGCTCTCTGGTGGTGAGGCGTTTTTGCACAAAGACTTGATGGAGATTTGCCGTTATTGCCGTGAGAAGGACTTGAAAATATCCATTCTTTCCAACCTTATTTCGTTGAAAGAAGAGCAAATTCCCACCTTGAAAGAAGTAAATTTGTCGTTGATACAGACCTCGTTGTATTCGATGGATCCAAAAATCCACGACTTTATTACTACTGTTCCAGGTTCACATGCCAAGACAAAGTCTGCCATTGAACTGCTGGTGAAAAACGACATTCCTGTGCAGATTTCCTGCCCCATCATGAAAGCCAACCGAAAAGGCTACGCAAATGTGTTGGAATATGCAAAAGGCTTGAAGATAAAGGCTCAAACTGACTATATCATGATGGCGCAGGCCGATTTCGATACCAACAACCTTGCCAACCGAATCTCCATTGAGGAAACGGAAGAACTGTTGCGCGACATCATCGAACACGACATCGACTATAAGAAAATGGTTGAAGAAAAGCCCCCTGTAAGCGACTTTATCGCTTTCGATTTGGAACGCTACAAGAAACAACCCGTGTGTGGCGTGGGTTACGACAACTGCTGTATTACCGCCAATGGCGATGTTTATCCATGTGCAGGATGGCAAAGTTATGTGTTGGGCAATGTGTATAAGCAGCCGTTGAAAGAGATATGGGAACAAAGCCCAAGAGTGAAAGAATTACGGAAGATAACACAAGCCTCGTTCCCTCAGTGTTTGGAGTGTGAGGCTCGTGACTATTGCGCCCGTTGTTTGGTACGCAACTACAACGAAAGCGGGGGTGATATGTTCAAAATCAACGAGCATTTTTGTAAAGTTGCGTTCCTTAACAAGAGATTGATAGAAGAATATCGTTCAAAAGGACTTTTGAAGTAACACCGCAATGCTGTTTGATTCCCATATTCATCTCGGCCAATTCTATGACCTTTACACTTCCTCCATGGAATTGAAACGCTTTCTTGATTCTGTGGGAGTGGAGCGTTTTGCCGCTTCGTCCACAACGATTTGCGAAGGCGATTATGATAAAGTCATTGCCGAGACGAAGGAGTTGGCCAACATTTGTGGCAATCGATTTTTGCCCGTGTTGTGGATTACTCAACCCATGCTGAAAGACGGTGGATTGTTTCAACTCATGGATGCAGGCATCCGTTGGCGTTGTCTAAAGATACATCCACAATTGCATCCAACGACTTGGATAGATGATTCGCACGAAATGAAATGGGTGGTGTCAATGGCAAGCGTTTTGCAAATGCCGTTGCTCATCCATACAGGAGAGAAGGAAGGCTGCTGTCCTAAACTCTATGAAAAGGTTGTTTCAGATTTCCCAAACGTGACTTTCATATTGGCGCATGGCCGCCCGATAAACGATACCATCGAATTGATGAAGAAATATCCCAATGTTTGGTGCGATACGGCCTTTATGCCAACTGAAAATATAGTTAAACTCTGTGATGAGAAATTGTCTAATCATGTGCTTTGGGGTACGGATTATCCAATCCCCAAATATTATTACCCAGAGAAGGATTTGAGGACATATTATCTTGACCTTGCGCAAAAGTTGGTGGATTCAATAAGTCAAGAAGATTTTGAATTGATTACCCACAAGAACTTTGAAAAACTATTTGGCTGAATGAAAAAGACTTTCACCGCATCCCGAATCTCAGAAGGCAACGTCCTTTTTCCACCGACCATCATTTTCGATGATAACGGCGTGACGGTGCGTTGCCCCTTCATTTACAGCGGCAAATCGACCTACATTCCGTATAGTTGTATCTCATCCGTGCATATTGAAACGCCTATTGTTGGCTTTTCCACCATTTCGTTCTATGCCTTCGGAACACAAGTTTCCATTCATGGTTTCCTGAAATCTGAAGCCATTGAAATGCGACAAATCATCATTGCACATCAAGAATAAAACAAGAAAATAATCACTTGCCCAAACTGTGGCCATTCGTGGACGAGATAATAAATCTAAAACTATAACAAAATGAAAAAGACATTGCTTTTATTGGCTTTGAGCCTTGTGGCCATCACAACCGCAAAGGCTCAAATTTCTGGTAGCTGGAATCTTTCGCGAGAGACGATGGACGGACGACCTTTGCATGTATTCACAGCCTCCTATTCCGAGGATTCTCTGGATGCGGTCATGCCAATGCTGGAAAAAGAACTCAAAGACAAACAAGCATCCAAGTCTGTGTCGGGATTTTCGAAATTAGATTATGGGGATAAGAAAGAAACTAAACCCGTTGCTAAGCCTATGTCTTTGGAAGTCGCAAAGGAACTGCGGAACATCAAGGAGAAGTCACCCAAATCAACAATGTTGCCTCAGCAAAATAGGGGGAAATGGGGCTTCGTAAATGAAAAAGGCAAGACCAAAATCAAGATGAAATATGACAAGGTGGAGCCTTTCTTACAAGGCCTTTCTTGCGTTAAGAGTGATGGCCTTTACGGATACATCAACGAAGAAGGAGATTTGGTGACAGGCATCATGTATGAAGCCGCGTCTTCTTATTTCCGTACTGTGACTGACCAAGTTATGGCTTGTTGCAAAAAAGACGGCAAGTATGGGCTACTGAAAAACGACGGGTCTGTCTACTTGGATCTTCAGTATACAGACTTGCGAATTGTGAACTATGCGTACGCTTTGGCAAATGACGAAGCAGGGAAAGTCAACATAGTCGTTCTTGATACAAGGCCGTTGTCGACAGTGTATGACGAGGTTTCCATTTTTGAAGGAAGCGATTACGCCATAGCGAAAAGAGGAGGCAAGACCTATTTCATTGACAGAAAAGGAAAGGAAGTGAAAGACCTTTATTTTGATGATGCTGAAGATATGGAAGGAGGGCTCGTTTTGGTCAGTAAAAACGGGAAATTTGGAGTGCTTGACAAAAACCTTCAAATGATTGTTCCATGCAATTATACCAATGCCAGTTTTGACAAGGGTTGTTGTCAGATAGGTAACAATTGGGAAGGCTTTGGCATCGTCAGCCGAGGGAAGGTCGTCGTTCCTGCCGATAGCAAAAAGACGGTTCTTGTTCCTTTCCAAGAATCTGCTGTTTATCAGAATGATAAGGGAAAATACAATCTCGTAAGGTATGACGGAACATTCATATTTGAAAACATGAATGGTGTAGGAAACTATGATGAGGAAGAATCCTTGTATTATGCTGATTATGGGAAGAGTAAGTTGGTTTACGATTATGAAAACGATAGATATGGCATGGTTTTCGGGAAAGAAGCGAATTGGCTTCCCGAAGACGCGAAAGATTTCACTTTCGATGGTGTCATTGGCCGTTACATAACCAACGGAATTGAGCCTCATTATATTTCCAAGGAAGGTAAAGCCTTGACGGAATTGGAGGGTGCCGTTGAGGTGCGCACATTGAACAACAAGTATTTGGCAGTTTGCTTTAGAAGAAAAGGCGCAACTTTGGACAATTCAACCAGTCCCAAAGGTATTTCTATGGGTGGTGGACAAACAGAGGATTGGGAAGTGGCAAGTGCTGATGGTAAAATATTGACTGACAAACGCTTCGCATACATCGGTGAGTTCAATTCGAAAGGAGAACTGCCGTATGAGGTTTATGACAAGAAGAGCTGGCAATATGTGAAGGGAAAGATGAAGTTCAATGGCGATAAGGTGACTTATTTGAAATAGTAGTTTTTCTAACTTGATATGTACAGATAAGTACCAACTGTGTTTTTGCGAAAACAACTAATATTGTTGCAAAAAAGCCAATGAAACCAAACCAACAATCAGAACTTGACGCCTTCACGGACTTTTGCCTGAAGCATTGGAACGACCCTTACAATAGTCTCGAAAACAATCCCGAGTTGATAGCCAAACTGGAAGAAGGGATACAAAACCTTTTGTTGCCTGCCTGTGAGGAAGGCGATGAAAATGCCATGTTTTGGATGGCTGAGTGTTACGGTTTCGGTTGGGGCATAGAACCTGACGAACAGAAGGCTTTCACACTGCGGCGCAAACTGGCGGAGATGGGCCATACTGACCAACAAATCAACATGGGAAACTATTATCGAGAAGGTGACTTGGTCAAACGTAACCCGAGGGCGGCATTCTGTTGGTACATGAGGGCGGCCAAGCAAGGAGATTGGTACGGACAGCTTTTGGTCGCGGATTGCTATTTCAAAGGAAACGGTGTCAAGCTCGATTACAAGGAAGCCGTCAAATGGTACAAACAGTCCGCCGCACATCCCGATAAAAGATTTTTTGAATGGAATGATGCGGCATTGCAGTTGGCCCAATGCTATAGGGAAGGACTTGGAGTGAAAAAGGACTTGGAGAAAGCCGCTCAGTGGTACTATAAAGCGGGGCGGCGTAAATACGCAAAACTCATCAGGACTTATGGCGATGATGCCGATGTGTATGATCCAGATTTGCCATTTTGAAATCTGAAGCCATCGAAATGCGACAAATCATCATAAGCCATCAAAACCCACCTGCATAATAACTGCGGGCAATGTAGGGTGAAGGCTCGTAATAGGCACTGCCGTTGTAATTGTCGATGGTCTCGCAAATGGGGTTGTTGTAAACACGAAGGATACCGTCAGCATAGTCTTCGTCGTCCGAAAGCGTGTTTAGAATCAGTCTTTTGTACACTTTTCCCATTTGGGTTGCCGTAGGAATATGCTCGCACAGTTCAGGATTGACTTGGGTGACGTCATAATTGCCTTCTTGCAAATGATACTCGTCAATCCAGTCGGCAGCCACAGACATTGGATTCTCAGAATGAAGCACATCGGCAACGGAGAGTTTCTTCACCAACTCGTCATGCCCCATTGCATTGGCAACATACTTGTTGGGTTGTTTGAGTTGTCTCGCAATCCGCTCAATCATGTAGCAGACAAAATAGAGGTCGTTGGTTGAGACGGTGTCTTCGGGAAAATAGAAGTTGGTCATAATTCATAACTCCTTTCAAACTGGATGGATGATAGTGACTTTGGTGTGCAGAAAACGATTTGATGGGTAGGATACTTGAATTTGGCCAGCACCCAGAACGCCTCGCGCGTGATGATGCCGTCCATCAAGTCCTCCACATAATCCCAAATCTGGTCATCGGCCATCGGCCCTTCCACGATGTCGAAGTCATGTGGTACTCCTTGCCTGCAATTGATGACGAAATCAAGCCATTCTTCTGTCATCACGGGGAAGGAACAGATTCTCAAAGTCGAATCGTGATGATAATGGTACACCGAAACAACGCTGTCTCCTTTTTTCGTAATAGCCCATTTCCGAGCCTGCTTTTCCATGTTGGTGCAATAGAATCCATAACCGAAATCCTTGTAGAATCCCATGACGAGAATCTTAGGGTTATCGACTTTCACATTGCTGCCATGATATAGAGTCATTGTTTCGTTCATAGCTGCAAAGATAGTCTTTTTTCTTTATTTACTCATAAATTCACTATCTTTGCGCAAAATTTGAATCAACAAACACATAATCAAATGAAAAAAGTATTCTCATTAATTGCAGCATTAACGCTGACATTGATGGTGGCCCGCGCCGACGAAGGCATGTGGCTGCCTTATTCACTGAATGGCCAGAACTTGGCCGAAATGCAAGCTATGGGCTGCAAGCTCACGGCTGAACAAATCTTCAGCTTCAACCAGCCCAGCATCAAGGATGCCATCGTGCAATTTGGTGGCGGTTGCACTGGTGAAATCATCTCTCCCGAAGGCCTGTTGCTCACCAACCACCACTGTGGTCTGGGCTATGTGCAGAAACACTCGTCCATCGAACATGACTACCTCACCGACGGCTTTTGGGCCAAGAGTAAGGGCGAAGAATTGCCCAACGCAGGCCTCTCCGTCTTATTCTTAAATAAGGTGGAAGACGTGACCGAAGCCGTGCTGAAAGGTGTCACCGCTCAGACCACCGAAACCGAACGCGAGGAACTCATTGGTAAGAACGCACGCCAGCTCGAGAAAGACCGCAAAGGCGACCGCAACGTGCGCATCGAGATTGTGCCTTTCTACAGCGGCAACCAGTACATCCTCTTTGAATACGACGAATACAAAGACGTGCGCCTCGTGTGCTGCCCGCCTTGGGGTATTGGCAAGTTTGGTGCCGACACCGACAACTGGACTTGGCCGCGCCATAAGGGCGACTTCAACATCTTCCGCGTCTACACCGCCCCTGAT
Organism: Bacteroidales bacterium; assembly: GCA_016285355.1. The sequence continues at coordinate 38,681 of JAEEQP010000013.1, read as the reverse complement.
GGTAGTCCTGCCACATATTCCGCTGACAACGTCCCGATGAAGAGCAAGTGGTACCTTCCTATTAATTTAGGTGGCGTGAAGCCCGGCGACTATGCCATGATTCTCGGCTACCCTGGCTCAACTGACCGCTATTCGACCTCTTACACCGTGAAGAACGTCATCGAGGAAGAAGGCCCCGCCATCATCGACTGCCGCACAACCAAACTAGACAACTACCGCAAGCACATGGATGCCGACCAAGAGGTGTTCATTATGTACGCCTCCAAGCAGGCCAGCGTGTCGAACTACTGGAAATATTACATCGGCCAGGTGAAGCAACTCAAGCGCAACCACGTCTATGAGCGCCGCCTCGCCCAAGAGGAAGACTTCATGAACTGGGTCAACGCCGACCCGAAGCGCAAGGCCGAATATGGCGATATCTTCGTTGGCATCCAGCAGAAATGGAACATCCTCGACGAGATTGAGAAGTCATTTGTCTACCACCGCGAGGCGGGTTGGAATGGTGGCGAAGCTATATCGTTTAGCCGCAGGTTCATGCGTATCAACAACATGTTTGCAGACAAGGCTGACAAAGCTGACATCAAAGCCGCAGCTGAGAATATGCGGGGCAGCGTGGAGACCTTCTTCAAGGATTATTCCATGCCCTTAGACCAAGACGTGACCGCCGCTTTGCTGGCTTTGTTCTACAAGAACATCCCCACCGACCTGATGCCTACTGAAATCCACCGCATTGGAAAAGAATGCAATGGCGACTTCACCGCATTTGTGGCCAAGGCTTTTGAGAAGTCCATCTTCACCGATAAAGCCCGTCTGGAAAAGTGGATGCAGAAGCCTAAAGCTCTTGACAAAGACCCCATTTTTGCCCTTGCAACGAACATCATCGACTCATACCAGACTTTGTATGCTCGCTATGAGGAAGCCCAAAACTACGGCAACAAGGGCGAACGTCTCTATATGAAGGGTCTGATGGAAATGCAGAACGACCGCAACTTCTATCCCGATGCCAACTTCACCATGCGCTTGACTTACGGCACCGTGGAGCCTTACAAAGCCGCTGATGCTGTCAACTACAACTACTACACCACCATGGACGGCGTGATGGCGAAGTACGTGCCCGGCAACTGGGAGTTTGACATCCCGCAGGATGTCCGTGATCTCGTGGCCAAGAAGGACTACGGCCGTTATGCCAATGAAAACGGTGAGTTGGTCGTCAACTTCATCACTACCAACGACATCACAGGCGGTAACTCAGGCAGTCCCGTCATCGACGGCGAGGGCAACCTCATCGGCTTGGCTTTCGACGGCAACTGGGAAGCCATGAGCGGCGACCTCAGCTTCGAGAACAAGGTGCAGCGCACCATCTGCATGGATGCCCGCTACTTGCTCTGGTGCATCGAGAAGGTGGGCAAGTGCCAGAACATCATCGATGAGTTGGTGATTAAATGAGTAACTGTATAAAATTAAGCTGTAGGTTTATTTGACATAGGACTTGGGACATAGGACATAGGACTTGGGTCTTTATCCTAGTCCTTTGTCCTCCGTCTTTTGTCCTTTGTCTTATGTCCTCCGTCCCACGTCCTAAATTTGCTCATCTACATACTTAAATAAACTACTCTATGAGTAGGGGTTTCATAAAAGAAGGTGATCAAGAAGAGATTCCAATGGTGCCGCCAAGGGCATATCTGCCAGAAGGCGTGCCCAATTATGTCACAAAAGAAGGCCTCGACGCGCTCAAAGAGGAACTGAAAAGCCTTGAGGCAGAGCGCGTCAAGGCGGGTGACAACTACATCATGGTTAATTTCATCGACGCCACAATCAAGCAGCTTGTTGGCCGTATTATTAGTGCCGTGGAGGTCGACCTCTCCAAGGTCAGCAAGGACACGGTGAGTTTCGGGGCTTGGGTGCGCTACAACGGACGCGTGGTGAGAATTGTGGGCGTGGATGAAGCCGACGTGAACAAAGGTCTCATCTCGTTCGTTTCACCCATAGCCAAGGTTTTGATAGGGAAGAAGGCGGGTGACGTCATTGAATTGAAAGGGCCGCGAGCCAAGGAAAGGGTAGTGGTGGAGGAAGTGTCATTTGAGCCGATGATGCTTACGCAGATTGTCCATGACAAGCCTATGGTAACGACGGCACCAACAGAAAAACCAAGACAGGAAACCATTGAGCAAGAACTACCGCAGATTGTAGAAGAACAGCCGATTGTAGAGGACGATGAGAAGGACTTATCAGCCCAAGCGGATGGACCACGCAGATTTGAACCCGAAGAAAATCCCATCGAATTCCTACCCATTGTCAACGAGCGAGGCAACATCGTGGGACGAGCCATGTACGTGGAGTTGCACCAAGGGAACAAGATGCTGCATCCTGTCGCGCATTTGCATGTCATTAATGGCAAGGGAGAAATCACAAGGCTTTATTGGTGGCATGTGGCGTTTGGCGACACCCCAGAGAAAACCCTCAAGCGGAAGATGAAGGAAACACTGGGGCTATCTGGGGTGGTTCCGAAGTTGAAGAGGCAATATATAAGAGAATCCAAGACTGAGAAGGAATTGGTTTACGTTTTCACGGTTGTTTCCGAAGAAGATTTGCCTATGCTTCCTGATAGGAAAGATTATATGGATCTTTTTGCAAAAGATTAGGTTTTCATTACGAGCCCGACATTTCATATCGGGGTGTGTTCGGGTCGTCCTTTTAGGACTTTGTTTTCACACATGCTTCGCGTCATTGCGAGTGAAGTAATCCCAAAAAGTCGGGAAAGCTTTGTGTTCTCCCGACTTTTTCATTAGGTATAAATCAATAATTCTGCCTAAGCCAAAGCTCAAAGAACTTGTCGTAAACGAAATATTGTCCAGCTTCTTCGGTAATCAATTCCTTGTCCAATAGACCTTTGCAAGCCGATTGTACGGCACTGGTCGAGTAAATCTTGTGCCGCTTCACAAAATTCAATGAGGTGATTTTTGTGGCTTTGCCTTCCTGACAGATGGCCAACAATAGTTCCTTCTGTTTTTCAGGCAATTGAAACATCTTTTCAGCGTATGTGAAGTCGTTGGTGTCGATGATGTTTTGGATGGCTTCTTCCATCTCATCAAGGCCGTAACATTGGGTCTTGTTTGGCAATACAAACAAAGTGTTCAGCGTTTTCTGCATGTACCAAGTGATGCCTTCGAAACGCTTGTACAACTCATCTATCACGTTGGGTTCCAATGTTTTGTTTGCTTCGGCAAAATGACGGCAGGCAAACTCGCGGTATTTTTCCTTGTCGATGGGGCCAAGGTGCATCACCGATGCGCTTTGGTAGAACGGATGAGCCGCGCTAGTGAAGATGTCGCCCATCAAATGACGCTGGCTGCCCGCAAAGATGAACTTGGTTTGATGGCATTGTTGGATATAGGTGCGCAACAAAGCCTCCACATTCTTTTCGGGGAATTTGGCGATTTGCTGGAACTCATCGATGGCGACGATGTTGGGCTGATCGGAATGCTCGAGATAATGGAAAATTTCTTCCAAAGAGACCTGTGGCTCACGGATGTCGCCTAACTGGATGTTGAGTTTCGGAAGTCCTGCCAAGTCGGTAGTCATCACAAATGCCATCGACCTGACCGCTGCGCTGAACTGTTGCAGCCATATGGCACCCTTTGGCGCAAGGGCGTTGACAATGGAGCGGCTCATCATGTAAACCATCTCGCGCAACGTGCCCACCGAATAAAAATCGATGAAAAACAAGTTATAGTCTTTTTTTAGGTCGAAGGCATCGAAGCAATGTAAAATCAGTCCCGACTTGCCGATTTTGCGTGTCGCGACCAAAGCAACATCGTTGCCGTTTTCCAACTCTTGCAACAGTTGCTGGCTTTCTTTCTCCCTGTCGCAGAAATATTTAGCTGAAACATAACCTTTGGTTACAAATGGATTCATGACGGTTTTATGTAGAAATAATTATGCAAAAGTAATAATTTTTTCGACATAAAATCCGATTTTTTTGTCAAAAAACCATTTTATTCCCTTTTGGGATAATGAATTTGTATGTATTTTTGCGTGCTAAAATTAAAAACAAGAGCAAAATGAATAAAAAACTTTATCGTTCGATGGCCGACAGGAAACTCTGCGGCGTTTGTGGTGGTATCGCCGAATATTTCGATCTGGATCCCACGGTTATCCGACTGTTGTGGGTTGTGATGACGCTTTTCACGGCTGCTTTCCCTGGCGTATTGGCTTACATCATCTGCGCCATCATCGTGCCTCAGCAGAACCAGTTGCCGGAGCCGTAATAGGTTTTTGTCTGTATGATAGAATACCTTTCTTTGCACGGAGTTTGAAAATAGAGTTTCTGTCATCATATCTGTGATTAATGGGCAATGATATAAGTATTACTTACATTCAAAAAAATATCTTTTTGATGGTTTATGGTAATTCTGTAGCTATCTCTTTTTAAAACGATATGGGTAAAATACAAATATTACAAGTTCAATATGGTGATGCCATCATTATTGAATGTGGTCGTGGTGATAAAAAAGGTATCATTGTAGTGGATGGTGGGCCAACAACCAGTAGTGACTATTTTCTTGAAGCAATCAGTGAATTGCCAACTATTGACTTGATGGTGTTGACTCATTACGACGAGGATCATATTGGTGGCATTCTTTCTTTGGTATATGATTGTTTGGATAAGTAGGTGCACTTGCCAGTAAAGGAAATATGGGCCAATTGTGCACGGTATGTACCGATGGTTAGCTCAACCAGAACCAGCCCTGGACAAGGTGTTGACTTGGCTAAATATTTGACTGGGTTTGTTGCGAATGGTGATTTGGTATGGTGTGATCGTATTTCAGAAGGGTACTGCGGAAATGATATTCCTTTTGCCGAGATTGAAGTGGTTTCGCCTACTGTGGAGGTGATGAATATGGCCATAAAGAAACAAGAAGTAGAAGATGGCGCACCCACCAAAGCCACTGCCCGAACTAATGCCGATTTGCAAACTTCGCTTGATGATTTGGCTAAAAGGAATACCAAAGCTCCTGATTTGACCAAAGATAGTCAATTGGCTAATGCGGCAAGCATAGCTTTTGTTCTGCGTTGCGATGAATTCAGTGTGCTTATGCTTGGTGACTGCTATCCACAAAACGTTGAGGCGTATTTGAGAGGAAAAGGTTGGTCGGAAGACCATCCGTTTGAGGTTGATTTCGTAAAAGTGTCGCATCATGGAAGCCGCAACAATACCAGCAACGGACTGATGGATATTATCAAGTGCAATAAGTTTATTATTTCAACCAATGGTGGCGACGGTCGTTACGCTCATCCCGACAGGGAAACGTTTGCACACATTTTGTGCCATCCCAATAGGAATAAAGAAGAGAGGGTCCATTTCTATATGAATTATTCATTAGAGGAAATAACCACAAATGGAGCACCCTTCCTGAATGATGGTGAGAAAGAACAATACAATTTTGAAATTCACGAAAACACAACTGAATTATGTTTCTAACAAAACCTGAAATAAAAGACCTTAAAAAGGTTGCTGTGAAGATTTTTTGCCAACCTGACAATGGTGAAGGCTCCGGTACCATTGTGCTGGTGAATGATGTGTTTTATGTGCTAACCGCAGCTCATGTTATTCAAGCAAAAGACAAGGAGGCACCACTACCTGCTGATGACATCAAAGTTGCATTGTATAGGAATAGTAACGTTTTTAATCTCAGGGTTATTGACATCCCTCTGTTTGATATACCGAAAGATGTTGCTGTGATGATTGTTGAGAACATGGAGAACGCTCCAGTTTCTGGTTTGGATAAAGTAAGTTTGTTGGCAAAGGAAATTGCGGGGGAGGCCACATTATGTGGATATAGATGGAAGGAAACAAATTTGCGGATCAATCAGGTTAATAGAAGAGCATCTGGTATTTGGGCTGTTGATATTAATTTAACCTCACAAAACATAAATGCTCAAGCTATTTTTGAGGCTACATCAGGTGGTGGGGTTTTTTATTCTGACAATGAAGGAGGATTGTATCTCTCTGCTTACATGACAGGTATACATTCATATAGAGGCACCAATAATGAAATAGATTGTCCTTCGGCTCTTGAATTTGCCAGGGTTGAGGCATTGAAGAGTATAGTTGATGAAAGTGACTATCAGTTTGCGCAAGAAACAGGTGAAGCTGTTTTTTTCAATAAAAGGCAAAAAATAAAACCATTGCCGGTTTCTTCATACGCTGAGAACCAAACGGGTGAGTTCTTGGAGAATGATAAAACCAAGGAGATTATTGATGCACTTCGGGACGATGATCAGCCGACGTTGATTTTGACTGCCTTATCGGGTATGGGTAAGTCAAAGTTGATTTATGAGGCATTCCACCAGACAGAAAGGAATCCTAACCGTTATTTCGCCAAGTATTCGGGTGACGAGGATGACTTGTTGGCCGAGGCTGCTCAAATTATGAAACGAAATGAAGATGGGGATGGAATTATTATCATTGACGATTGTCCGTTGGATTTCTTGCTTCAAATGATTAGTTGTAGAAATCAAAACAACCCACAGTTCAGAATTATAGCGGCCAATCATGACTATTTCAACGAGAAACTGAAATTGAGGAAGAAAGAAGAGGTTTTGTGGCTTAACCCCAGTGACATGAGAGTGCGTGTCAATGAATATATTGACCAGAACCTCCCCAACGACCGTTTCCCTGAAGAAGACGTAAAGGCGATAAAGGAATTGGCTGGTGGCTATCCACAGATGGCCATAGAGTTAGTTTCGGCATATTTGAAAGAAAAAAAAGCCGGCGTGGAAGTGGTTGAGCATTTAATGCCAAAGCTATTGAATTTGGGCGAGCATGACAATGAAGCGATGACCATGATGCAGACCCTGTCGCTGTGTATGCCGTTTCCATACAGGGGAAAACCGCGAGAGGCTTTCAATTATATCATCAATTATGAGCATATCACACCATTGGGACCATTGAACTTTACCCAAAGAAGGAGTCTGGCTGAGCGGCTGATAAAACAGTATAACCCAACTTTGGTGGATGTTTTGGGCGATTGGTTGCATGTGAGACCTTTCCCTTTGGCTGTTTGGCTTACGGCTCAATGGTTCAAGAATGTTTGCAACAGCAGTGAACATTTTAAGGAGATGATTGATAATATACAGTTGCAAGAGCAGGAGATTCAAGGGTATATTAGTGAGGGTTTCTGCAAACATATCCAGCAGATGACTGGTGATAATGCAGCCTTTGAACTTGTTGGTGAACTGGTGAGAAGGGATGTGAATGACCCTTTTTTCAACGAGGAAGTTATCTGTTCTGGTCTGGGTTCACAACTCTTCCTCGCTATGTCAACGGTGAACCCGGCTGCCGTAGCTGAGTGTATTTATGATATTGTCAAAGGCAAATCGTTTGATTGGTTGAAGAACGAGTTTGACGGCGATGGAAGGAGGAATGTTGTGTGGGCATTGGAAAAGTTGTGTTTTGCCAAAGAAAGTTATGAAAAAGCGGTACAGGTGCTTGCCAAACTGGCAATTGCCGAAAATGAGGATTATGGCAACAATGCAACAGCGCAATTGAATCAGTTGTTCCATGTGCAATTGGCGGGTACAGAAGTTGATTTGACTCAGAGGTTCAACACTTTGAAGAAGCTTGTTGATTTGGGCGATGCTTATCTTGCCATTGCTTTGAGGTGCATCAGTGAGGCGTTCAGAAACGGACAGTTTGTGAAAATGGGTGGTGCTGAAAAATTTGGTTTTGAAAACAAGAAAGACTATGCACCCAAATCTTACAAGGAGATATACGACTATTGGTATGACTGTAGAGACCTCTTGATTAGCCTAATGACTACAAAGCCATCAAGCGTTGATATGGTGGCGAAAGTGGTAGTGGATAATACGTTCCAGTGGATAAGAGATGGGAATTGGAATGTGATGAATCCACTCATTGAAAAAGTCGTTGAGATAAGAGGGAATAAATGGGATGACGAGTATGAACAATTGGAACATGCGAGAAGGTTGTTAAAAGAAAATGAAATTGGGAAGCTCAGTTTGGAATATATAGAGCAATGGATAAAAAAAATCAGGCCATCAAGTTTTATCACCGACCTTAAAGAGGCAAGAAACAAATTGTGGGCTGACTATAGAATGAAGGACGAGGACATTGTTCAACTCTCGGCACAGTTGTTCGACCCATTGGCTGACAAGTTTATTGCCCAAGAAATCTATAAGAATGAAGATGAAGTCCGCCTGATTTTGAACGACAACGAATATATAGACAACAGATTCGCAAAAAAGATTTCCGAGACCTTGAGCCATGAAGAGATAACGGAGTTTTTTGATGTGATTCTGAAAGTGGTGCTTGAGGGCGATGACAATTACCACAGTTCTTTTCTGCTGTCTTTTTGTGATGAGGCGAAGAATAGAGAAGAACTGCTGGTTTTCTTGGACAAGCTGTATGATAATGACAGGAAGGGACTATATATACGGATATTGGCATTCGCCGAGCATGATGACCTGAGGAATTTTTATCGGATTGGTGAAGAAGAAAAATCATGCAAACTGCCAAAGAATTCCTTGGTGACATATCTGAGCTATTTCAGAGCAATAACCAAGAGCCGTTATGAAAATATGGTGAAGGCCATCAACGAAAATTATCCTGAGGATTATAAGCTGTTGGTTGATTTTGTTCTTATACATCGTATCTTCATGGATCATGATGAGGATTTGGATTGTAAGTCAGCCATTAGAAATGCAATAATCCATTACCCCGTTGTAGGCGATAGCGACAGAAATTTCTATGAATACATAAGACTGGTAGTTCATATTCTTGAACACACAAAAGAAGACAAGGATTTTGCCAAAGCCATCAACCACAAGATGATTGAACTCTATAATTCAAAGTTCGTACATTTGAATTCCGAGGGTTTGTTTACTGAGTTGTTGAGGGATTATCGTGACGTGATATGGGATGAATTTATTGAGAAGTTCTTGTCGCCTGATTATTATCTATTCTATTTCCAAGTAAAGGACGAACTTGGCTCTGGTTTTGGATTTGGCACAGGGCCGTTCTTTGAATTGGGAGAAGAGTTTATTAAAGATCTGTGTCTGAAAAACCCAGACTCCGCACCAGCAAGGATTGCATCAATGGCTCCTTGTTATGACGCTGTTGATAAGGATGACAGGCCTGGTGGCAGTGAGCGTTTCAGCAGTTGGTTTATTTGGCTTCTAGATAATTTCGGCAGTATGAGAGAGGTGCGGGACAGTTTGCACGCCAACTTAGGTTCCTATAGTTGGACAGGTACCACAATACCGCTTCATCAAACCAACATAAAGTGCTTTGAAAACCTTTACAACCATCCGAATCTCGACGTGGTTGAGTGGGCTCACTTATGCGCAAAAGACGAGAAAACGATGCTTGAAAGAGAGCAAAGCTCCGTTGACTTTATGAAGTTAAGATACGACATGTAAATCATGGTTTAGGTATAAATGCAAGGGCTTTCTACTCCACAAATGAGGATGAATATTCGGCCAATTTAAGCGACATTTCAAAAATAGTTCAGTTAAGGAATTATACATGCCGAAAAGTCAAAGTTAGTGGTGGAAAGTATGAAGGTGTTTCCTTTTATTAGACTATGTCCAAGACAATGGGGGGTATAAAGGTGACCCAGGATTTAATATATCAAACAATCAGAGAATGATTTTATATATTAAGAATGAAGGCTAATAAAATTGAATACATGACCAAAAAACTGGGCGCAAATGCTACGAATTACAGGAACAAGGAGACAATTATGTCCTGTGATTATGACTGTTGTAAAGAATCTAATAATTGATGGTGGTTGGTCTGTAATTTGTTAGTTTTCGACTTAAAAGGCCAGACTCTAAAAAGGTTCTGGCCTTTTTTTTGTTTTTAAACGTAATATTAATGTCAAAACGAAAATCAAAGAAAACAACGATCATCGCTCAGCTACATACAAGACAATCACGAAAGCGACTTTTGTAACCAGCAGTCTACGCTTTAGTCAACGCAGCCGCCCCAAGGATAGCCGCATCATTATCTGGCAATTCAGAGACGCGAATGTCCACGCTGCCTCTGAAGATGAAGCACAGATGCTCTTCAAATGACTTGCGCAAGGGTTTCAGCAGCGCCTCACCCGCCTTCACTGGACCGCCCATCAGGAAGATGGCCTCAGGGCCGCTGAACGTCACCGCGTTGGCCATGGCGATGCCCAACCAGTAACCAGTCTTTTCAAACACTTCGATAGCCAAGGGGTCTCCGTCATTGGCTGCTTCGCCAACCATCTTGCTGGAGATTTCGCTGGGCTTGTAATGCGAAAGCACACCTTTATAATCAAGCCTCTGCTCTAACAGTTCCACGGTAGTACGAACAATGCCCTTGGATGACGTGTAGGTCTCAAGGCAGCCCCTTCCTCCGCAGCCGCACAGACGCCCTTCGGGAATCAATATGGCATGACCCAACTCGCCAGCTCCACCGGTCTTGCCGAGTACCAGCTTTCCGTCAACTACAATACCGCTACCCACGCCTGTGCCGAGAGTGAACATCACGAAATTCTTCATGCCGCGAGCACCGCCATAGACGAGTTCGCCGTAGGCCGCAGCGTTGGCATCGTTGGAAACCACCACTGGCGCGTCCGTGTATTTTCCGAACATCTCCCTCAAGTTCGTCACACCTTTGAAGTTGAGGTTAGAGGCGTTCTCGATGCAGCCTGTGTAGTAGTTGCCCACCGGAGCCGCCACACCGATGCCATCGACGGCGTCAATACCGTTTTCAGTCATCAACAGTTTAATCTGGTCGTACACGTCTGACACATAAATCGACGCGTCGAAATAGTTTCTGGTGGTAATGTTTTTCTTGGCCATAACGCGGCCGTCGTCGCGCACCAGCCCAATGTCGGTGTTGGTGCCGCCAATGTCGATTCCTATGGAATAAGTGTTCATAATAAAATCAATTTTGAATGGGCGAAAATACGTTTTTTTGTTGAATTGGAAAGAAAAAAACTTGTCATCAAGCGAAATCTCCTCAAAAAGACCTACTTTTGTAAAATATTTAGCTGGTTCAATAACCTAAAATCTAAGCGCATGAAGAACTATTTTCCTTTTTTGTTGGCCTTGCTTCTTTTGGCAGGTTGCGGCAATAAAGAAGTCGATCTCACCACCACTTTCGAAAAGTCAAACTACTTGGAAACAGACAATTACGAAGGTACGATTGCCTATGCAAAAATGCTTGCGAAACAGTTCAAACAAGTGCATTACCAAAGTATTGGGACGACGGTTCAAGGTCGTGAAATACCGCTCCTCATCGTTGACGAAAACGGCTACACCAAGCCAAAGAAAATCCGCAAGAGTGGAAAAAATATCATCCTCGTCCAATCCTGCATCCATCCTGGCGAACCCAACGGTAAGGATGCCATGTTCATGCTTATCCGCGACATGTTGAACTACGGTAATAATGCTGATTTGTTGAATGATTTCTCCTTCCTTTTCATTCCGGTTTTGAGCCCCGATGGCTTAGCCAACTTTTCGCCTTACAACCGCATCAATCAAAACGGCCCGAAACAAATGGGTTGGCGTGTGAATGCCCAAGGCTTAAACCTTAACCGCGACTTCACCAAACTTGACACCCCCGAAATACAAGCCTTCGCAGCCCTGTTCAATCAATGGCACCCCGACCTGTTTTTCGACACTCATGCCACCAATGGAGCAGATTATCAGTACGTAACGACCTATTCGACAGAGAATTTTGGCAATTACGACCCTTCGATTACGCGTTGGTTAAATTTGATATGGGAGCCGCAGATCAAACAAGAGATGAAAAACAAAGGCATCCCCATCACCCGCTACGTTGAATTCCGTCCTTGGGGCGACCCGACGGGATTTTTGTATGACGAAAGCTTTTCTGCTATGTTTTCCGAGGCCTATACCACGGCTCGCAACTGTCCGGGCATTCTGCTGGAAACCCACATGTTGAAACCTTATAAGGACCGTGTGTTCTCTACCTATCACATGATTGTGGAGACGCTGAAAATCATCCGCAACGATAAAGACAATTTCAACAACGCGTTGACGCAGGCCAAGAAAAACGATTTGACTCTTAAGGAGTTGCCCATCAACATGGATTCGGAAATGAACGATACCATCATGGAGGATTTCTTGGGTTATCATTTCGACACGGTGCACAGCGACATCACAGGAGGTTGGTATTATGCCTATGATACTACGCGACCCGAGACGCGCAAAATCCGCAGGATGCTTTCCACGCGGCCCGAGAAGTTGTTGTCGGTGCCCAAGGAATACATCATTCCGGCGCAATATGGTAAAGTCATCGATATTGTCAAGGCGCATGGCTTCGAGATGAATCTGTTGAAGAGTGAGAAGACATTGCAAGTGAATACGTACCGTTTCAGCAATGTTGAGTTTATGCCTACGCCATCCGAAGGTCACAGCCGTGTAGCACATTTCGACACGGAAGAAATCACTAAGGAAGTCACTTTCCCGAAAGGCTCGGCGGTAATCAAGACCTCGCAAGACGGTGTCCGACTCCTAATGAATCTGCTGGAGCCTGAAATGCAAGGCTCGCTGTTCGAATGGGGCTTCTTCAACAATGTGTTGCAGCGTGTGGAATACTTTGAGGTTTATAAGATGGAGCCCATGGCCCAACAGATGCTCAGCGCCGACCCCTTCCTTGCGGAGCAGTTTAAACAATGGAAGGCCGCTTTCCCGAAAGACAAGCAACCCTCACAGTACGAAATCCTGAACTGGTTCTACGAACGCTCGCCCTATTATGACAAGAATTACTTGGTGTATCCGGTGGGGATAGTGAGATAACAGCGTCAACAATCCTAATTATTGCAAACAAATTTTGAATTAATGAAAACCTTACGAACCTTCTTAGCCATTTCCATTCCATGCGGCGCGGAGTTTCCGGCTATGGTGGAAAAATTGAAGAAAAATCTTCAGCATGAACGTTATATCAACTATGTGAAAACCAATCAAATCCATCTGACTTTGAAGTTCTTGGGCAATACGCCCGAGCAGGATGTGCCCGCCATCATCGAAGCCTGCCAGAAAGTGGCCAAAAACCACCGGCCCTTCACAATGGACTTCGACCGCACTGGGCTCTTCGGCAGCAACCACACGCCGCGCGTGCTTTGGCTCGGCATGACCGACCAACCCAAAGCCTTGTTTGACCTTGAAGCCAACCTGCTTGATGCTTTCGACGATTTGGGCTACCTCCGCGACCGACAAAACTTTGTGCCGCACCTCACCGTTTGTCGTATCAAGCAATTAGTTGATAAACAATTTTTTATGCAGATTTACAACTCCATCGAGCAGAAGACCTATCTTCATGCCGATGTGAAGGAATTGGTTTATTTCCAGAGTTTTCTGCAACCATCGGGACCTTTCTATAAGGTATTAAAGAAAATTTCTTTGGGGCAATAATAGTCAACCAAAGAAAAAAAGAACTATTTTTGCAATTTATTAGCATCATTGGAGTTATAAAGAAAGAATTTTAAAATTTACAATATGAAAAGTAAAATCACAAGCATTATGATGGTACTTCTGGCAGTTTTCGTTACGCTGGGAAGCACCACGAGTTGCGAAAGCAAGAAACAGCTGGCAAAAGAAGCCGCCGAAGCTGAATGGAGATCAAGAGTCGAACAGGCCGTGAAAGACCTGAACGCCATCCTCAACGACGAGACCCTTTGGACTCTCGAAGAAAAAGAAGCTCGCGTCCAGACCATTAAGGACTGGAACCTGCAAAATGCAGAGGTCGATGACCTGCTGCTCGAAGTGGAAAAGAAATTAGCCCGCGAACGTGCCCAAAAAGCAGAAGAGGAACGCATCGCCGCCGAAAAGAATGAGAAAATCGAGGCCGCTGATGTCGTCCTGGGACGTAACTTCACTTCCATTGCCAATGCGAGCAGTGTCAATCAAGCCAACAGCGTCATCAAAGAAACCATGAGCCTGTTTGAGTCGCCCAACGTGCCGGTGCTCATCATCATCAAGCAAAACCCTGACTTCAACGACTACGACCGTCCGACCACCATTGAGAACTATCTCAACTACCTGAAGGACCAAAAGAAGGCAACCGAGAAGGTGCACGAAATCAAATACAACAGCAACGGAAAGATTAACGAACTTGAACTGATAAAGAAATGAAAAAGATCATCGCCACATTAGTGATTGCCTTGTGCGTTGTGGGTAGCGCCATGGCACAGGACGAACTGAGTTTCGAACGTAAGCAGGCCATCGACAGCCTTGCCTTGGAAAAGGTGAGAGACCTGAGCAAATATGTCAAAATCGTCGGCTCGAAGGAAACGCCTTTCAGCGAGGCCAACCGCGTCATCGACCGTGCCGAGGAACTTTTCATGAACGATGCCGAAATTGGTGTTTCTTCATTGAGTTCCAACCAAATCACCTACTATCGTGTCCGTAAGTACTTCGAACACCTGATGCGCCTCAACTACGACCGCGTCGAGATTGAATGGTACAACATCGAGTATGTCAGCGACTTGCAGCGTCAGCCCGACGGCACCTACGTGGGTGTCATTACCATCTTCCAGACCTTCCGTGGCTACGACGCTGAAGGCAACATGGTGTATAAGGACACAACCAAAAAGGACATTACCGTTTACGTGAAGCGCAAAGAGACCCAAATCGGAGGCCGCACCATCGGCTTCTGGGATGTGTTGCTCGGCGACATGCGCGTCAAGGAAACGACCAATAAATGAAAATAGTCAGAAATATCATCCTTCTGGCACTAACTATCGCCTTCGTCTGGCCTGTTGCAGGTCAGACGATTGGCGATTTTAAGATGGACGAAACTGAACTCTATGCGATGACCAAGCAGATGGGTCAGTTCATGCGCCGCTTCAATTACGAGGAAGACCAATTCGGTAACCAGCTCAACCCGAAAGACCCTAATTATCGCAGCAACAAGATGCGCCGCAAGTCGCTGCCCATCCTTTTCGACCAGGAAAAATACGGTACCCAAACCGAGTTGCAACGCTATTTTATCGAGGATGTCACCAAAGGCGACTCCACCTACATGACTTTCCTCGGCGGAAGATGGTATTCCGAAGTGTCGTGTACTTTCAAGTACTATGGTAATGAGGTCAAAGTGATGCTCTTTTTGGCCGTTGAGGAGGAGGGCTTAGGCTCGAAATGGGTGATTACCAATGTGTATTGCTCCGAGTTCAACAAGCTTTTCCCCACTGGCGAGATGGCTGAAAAGGAGAAGCACTTCCTGCATCCTATGAGTCACGAACTCGACTTCATGAACATCTATAAGGCCTTCCAAGATCCTGAAATCATAGAATATTACGCCTCAAAAGATTTTCAACCTGATTATCTGACCCTGTTTTTCTACGAAATCAAGCAGGGCAAACTCGTGTTTCAACACGTCGACGGCGTCAAGTTCCATGTCCTGCAAATCAAGGACTGGTATTTTGAAGTGTCGTGGTTCAACCGCTCGGGCCTCAATTCCGGCTGGCTCATGTCGAATGTCATCTACATGCCTGAAAAGGAAAAATCCAACGTCATTAAATTTTATCAACCATGAAAAAGATTACCATTCTCTCCCTATTGTTGTTTGGCTTGGCTTTTGGTGTTCAGGCCCAGAAGCTTTCCAAAGACGAAGTCGCGAAGTATGAAGCCGAAATCAACGGCATGATTTCGTATTTGGAGGAAACGATGAACTTTCTCGGCGACAGCACCGCTTCGGCCTCGGAAAAGGAAATCGTATTCACGGAAAGCTGGAGTAAAGTCTTTATCGATGACAAGGTGCAAATCGAGGACGACCTCGACGTGAACCGCAATACACCTATTAATAAAGACGTGCAGGCCTATCTGAAAGACATCGACTTTTTCTTCAAATGGGCCAATTTCAAGCTCGACCTGCAAAGCATCGCCAACAACACGAGAGACGATGGCAGTACCTTTTTCAAGGTCACGTTGACAAGGCATTTGACCGCCATGACCGTGACCGACGAGGCTATTGATGACGTGAAAAACCGCTTCGTCGAAATCAACCTTGACCGACAGAACAACAGCCTGAAGATAGCCAGTATCTATACCACCAAAATCAATGAAAAAGAAGCGATGCGCAACTGGTGGAAAGGCCTGTCGCAGAATTGGAAGAACCGTTTGGGTGGAGACATCAAGCTCAACGATAGTATTACTTTGGCCGAAATCGACACGACTACCCTCGCGGATTTCCCCGAGTTTGATGCCAAACTGCTACTTGTCACCCAAAAACAGCGCGTCGATATTTCCGGCATCCGTGAAATCATCTCTTTGGATCCCCTTAGCGAATTGTCAGACCTTACGTGGTTGGATATTTCGGAAACCTCCATCGAAGACCTTTCACCTGTGCGTAACCTCAACAAGCTGAAAGTATTGCGTGCCAATTCCACTTTGGTTGATGATATTTCAACCTTGAAATACAACATCACCCTTGAGGAACTTGAAGTGGCCAATACCACCGTTGACGACTTGGATGTGCTTGCCTCCTTGAGGAACTTGCAGAAACTCAACCTTGCCAACACGCAAGTCAATCGAATCAACCATTTGAAGCATTGCCCGAATCTCACTTCACTCAATCTGAGCGGAACATCCATTGCCAACGTCGGTGCTTTGCAGGATTTGCCCCAACTAAAATCTTTGGACATCAGTAATACCTCCATTCGCGACCTTGGGCCCATCAGTAGCTTGAAAGACCTGCAAAGTCTCAGTATTTCAGGTACTTCCGTCACCAACTTGCAGGCTTTGAGTGGATTGGAGAACTTGCGTGAGTTTTATTGCGCCAACACTTCCATTAATGACCTTTCCCCATTGAAAGGCAACCGTCGTTTGAGTAAAATCTATTGCGACCACTCCGGCATTCACGACACAGAGGCAAGTGCTTTCACTAAGATTAATCCCTTTACCTTGGTCATTTATGACACAGAAGCCTTGAGAAACTGGTGGAATGGTCTCCCGATTTACTGGAAAGCCGTGTTTTCCAAGCAGATACAACTTGAATCGGAACCTACTACCGAGCAATTGCATCAGGTCATCAATATGCAGGAACTCGACATTTCGGGCAACACGTTCATGCAGAATCTGGTGCCTGTCAGCCGCTTGACCAACCTGAAATCACTCAATATCGCCAATACAGAAATCGAATTCTTGCAACCCATCCAGGGCTTGTCCAATTTGGAATCACTCAACATCGAGCACACCCACATTTCCGACCTCAAGCCGTTGCAAGAGCTTACCAGCTTGAAGTCCCTGAATGTGATGAATACCTTGGTCACCGACCTCACGCCTTTGATTAATGACAATAGCATTGAAATCATTGAGGCGGATAGCACCAAAATCCGTCGTTCGGATGTGGTTGCCCTGAAGGAAGGCCAGCGTCAGGTCACCGTGATTTACCAGACGAGGGAATTGCAAGGCTGGTGGGAAGATATTGACGAGACTTGGAAAGGCATTTTGAAAAACCATGTTTCGTGCCAAAACGAGATGCCCAATGCAGTCGAACTTCAAAAGATAATCGATTTGAGGGAGATTGAGGTAACGCCTGAAACGCCCATCACTTCACTTGCTCCATTGTTGGATTTCGTTTGGTTAGAACGTCTCACTATCCACAATCAAGGCGTTCACGATTTGGATGCTTTGTACAATAAAGCCTATTTGGTGGAACTCAACGTGCAGAACAATCCCATCAGCAGTTTGGAACCCATTGAAAGCAGTACAAAGCTTGAATTGCTCAATATCGAAAACACACAAATCAATGATTTTTCGCCGCTCTCGAAGATGAACGACTTGGTGACTTTGAATGCCAGCGGCACGCCTGTGAAGTCGCTGAAGCCTTTGTCGGGTCTGCAAAAGTTGGAGAATCTGTTTGTCAACAACACCAATGTGAAGAGCCTGTCGCCAGTGGAGAACATCACTTCGCTCAAGCAACTCAAGGTTTACAACACCAAGGTGAAGCCTCGCGAAATCGAGAAACTTCAACAAAAGCGCATGGACTTGAATATCATTTATTATTGATTTTGTATTTTTGCGGAATCTTAAATTTTGAATTTTAAATCTTTAAATTTAGTAATATGGAAATCAGAAAATTAGAACAAATGTTCGAGGTTTTGCGCAGCAAACCGAAGAAACGCCTTGTGGCCGCTTACGCCAACGACGACCACACCATCTGTGCAGTGAACGCTGCCGTTAAGGAAGGTCTCATCGACGCCACCCTCATGGGTGACGAGAAAGTGATTGCCGAAGTGTGCAAGGCCGAAGGCATCGACATGGCCAACTTCCGCATCATCCACGAGCCCGAAGACGTGAAAGCCGCCGCCAAGGCCTGCGACCTCATCAACGCCGGCGAAGCCGACATCCTGATGAAGGGCTTGCTTCCCACCGACAAGTACATGCGCGCCATTCTCAACAAGGAACGCGGCCTTTGCCCGCCCAACGTGACGCTGGCCCATGTCGCCGTCATCGAGAACCCGAACTACCACAAGCTGATGGTTGCCTCCGACTGCGCCATCATCCCGCTGCCTGACATCAAGCAGAAACAACAGCTGCTGAAGTATGTCACCACCGTGGCCAAGAAACTTGGTGTTGAATGCCCGAAGGTCGCCTTGGTGACCGCCACCGAGCAGATGAGTGCCGGCATTCCCGCCTGTGTCGATGCCGCCATCATCGCCAAGATGGCTGAGCGTGGCCAAATCAAGGGTTGCATGGTGGAAGGTCCTATCAGCCTCGACCTCGCTTTGGATGCCGAGACCGCTGCCATCAAGGGCATGAAGAGTCCTGTGGCTGGCGACGCCGACTGTCTCGTGTTCCCCAACCTTGAGGCTTCTAACGTGTTCTACAAGTGTTGCTCGAAGTTCGACAAGAGCGAAATTGGTGCCATGCTGATGGGCGCCAAGGTGCCTTGCGTGCTCAGCTCGCGCGGCGACACGTCGAAAACGAAATTGTATTCCATTGCCCTTGCAGCAATGTTGGCGTAATTTTGGACACGCTTCGCGTCACTGCGAGGCACGAAGCAGTCCAGAAAACAAAACCTCAGGATTGCTTCGTCGTTCCTCTTCGCAATGACGCAAAGCGACAGAAGACATCACAATAACAACATAAATAAACATCATGTCACACAAAATATTAACCATAAATCCCGGTTCCACCTCGACGAAAATCGCCGTCTTTGATGGGGAGGAACAAGTCTTCAAGAAGAACCTCAAGCACAGCGCCGAGGAGGTCGCAAAATATGAGCACATCTCCGACCAGAAGCCCTTCCGCACCGAAGCCATCAAGCGCGAGCTGAAGGAAGCGGGCGTCGACTTGAGCGAAATGGCTTGCGTCGTGGGTCGTGGTGGTTTGCTCCGTCCGCTCGTCTCGGGTGTCTACGAAGTGAACGAACTCATGATCAAGGACCTTAACGAAGGCTACAACGGAGAACACGCCTCCAACCTAGGTGGCTTGATTGCCAACGACATCGCCAAGGAACTCGGCGTGAAGGCTTACATCGCCGACCCCGTCGTGGTCGACGAGATGGACGAAGTGGCACGCTATTCGGGTCACCCGCTCTTCCCGCGTATCTCCATCTTCCATGCCTTGAACCAGAAGATCATTGCTCGCCAGTTAGCGAAAGACCTCGGTCGCAAGTATGAGGACATGAACATCATCGCCATCCACCTCGGTGGTGGCATCTCGGTCAGCGCCCACAAGAAAGGCCGCGTGGTCGATACGAACAACGCCTTAAACGGAGACGGCCCCTTCACCCCCGAACGCGCTGGTTCCCTGCCTGCAGGCTTCCTCGTTGATGCTTGCTTCAGCGGCAAGTACACCAAGAAGGAAATCGGCCAGATGCTGAAAGGTAAAGGCGGCTTTGTCGCTTACCTCGGCACCAACGATGCCCTCGAAGTGGAGAACGCCGTGAAGGCTGGCAACAAGGAATGGGAAAAGGTCTATAAGGCTATGGCCTATCAAGTGGCCAAGGAAGTCGGCGGTCTCGCTGCTTCGGCCATGAGCATGGACGTTGATGCCATCTTCCTCACGGGCGGCATGGCCTACGACAAGGGCTTCTGCGCTTTGGTGAAGAGTCATGTGGAGAAGATTGCCCCCGTGTATGTCTATCCTGGCGAAGACGAGATGAAGGCTTTGGCGTTCAATGGCCTCATGGTTCTCAATGGAGAGACCGATGTGAAGATTTACAAGTAAGCATTATTGACGGTTTACGTCATTGCGAGCGAAGCGAAGCAATCCAGGCATTAGTTTTTGCTAATTGTCTCTGGATTGCTTCGTCGTTCCTCCTCGCAATGACGCAAAGCGTGTCTAATTCCCAGCGCAAGCCGCTGTAGCCGCGCTAATCACAATCCCAGGAATGCCCTCCAATTGGTGCGCGCAAGATTCCAAGGTGGCGCCTGTAGTAAGCACGTCGTCGATAAGGAGGACGTGCTTTCCTTGTAGTTCGTCCGCGAAGCGAACTTCAAAAATGTCCTTTACATTCTTGAAACGTTGCTCAGCCGTCTTGTGGGTTTGTGTTTCGGTATAAATGCCCCTGACAAGGAATTTGTCGCCTATTGGAATGCCAGTCACCTCATTGATGCCTTTTGCAATCATCAGGCTCTGGTTGTAGCCGCGTTGTTTTTCACGTTTGGGATGCAAGGGTACAGGAATCAGATAGTCAATGCCTTGAAACAAGGGTGCTTCCTTGATACTCTCGCCCAATTGTTGGCCGAGGAAAATGCCTGCTTCCTTGTTGCCTTTGTATTTCAGCTCGTGGATGAGGTGTTGCACCTTGCCCGACTTGGCAAAGAAAAAACAAGCCGTGACTGCATGGAATTTGACCCTTCCATAAAAGGTTTGCGCCAAAGGATTGTCTGGGTTGAGTTCATAGCCAGTTTTGGGCAGGAGATAGCGGCATTTCAGGCAAACGGTTTCTTCATCCTTCAGCAAAGCCTCTCCGCAGGCAGCGCACACGCGAGGATAAAACAGGTTGAGGATGCTATTGAGCCAGTCACGGAAGGTCATAGTCTTGTCTTAATTTCCCCACTTGATATATTTTCTTCTCGGAACCATCGGCTTGGCTTTCCCCACCACGTTTGTTGTGTCAAATTCATTCTTGTTTTTCTTGGCTTCGGCGACTTCGTCGAGTTCATACATCTTGTAGTCGATGGCGAAGTCCAAAGAGTCGGGGAGGAGTTCGTCGGTACGGCCTTGTTCGCGCAGTACCTCGTTGTACATGCGTCGGTTGCGCAACAAGGTGGCTTGACGGCGGGCCGAGGCGTTATATTTGTCATAAAGGTATTGTATAGGGTTGGCGGTGATGGTAGGCTTGCCATTGCCTACAGGCACACGACTCAGCCAAAGCTCGTCGAGGTCGTCGTTGAGCCGCTCGATTTCGTCATAGGTTTTGATGCTCGGCATGGTGATGAGCATCTCCTTGAAAGTCTCGTAATTGGTGAAAGGCAACACAGTCACTTCCCTCAGTGTGACGGTTTCAGGATACAGCCGGATGACGAGTGTATCGGAAGAAGTGAGGGTGGAATCGAGGGCGATGAGACGGCGCGAATAACCGATACAACTCACCCAAAGTGTGTCAATTTGCCGTGTCTGGATGTGGAACTTGCCTTGTCGGTCGGTGATAGTGCCACAATGCGCCAATTTGCTGATGACGTGTGTGTTACGTATGGGGCGGAGGCTATCCGCAGTTACCACATAGCCATAGAAGTCCACGCGCTTGTCGTCGTCATGGCTTTGCGCGACAGCGGCGAGGCAACACGATACTAAGGCTAATATGAAAAGCAGGCGTTTCACTCTTTGTGATTTAGGTGGCGAAGATACTACAAATTGCAAACGCGGAATTATTTTTTTTATTTTTGCAGGGAATTTATTCTTTAAGGCGACTATGGTTCGGAGGAAACATTTCATAGGAATGCTGCTGATGGGGCTGTTGGCGGTGGCCGCTTGCACACAAAGAGCGAAGGTCCCTGAGCCTGTCGAAGGGCCGACTGCCGAATTATTGGCTATCGACAGTCTCATGTGGCACCAGCCCGACAGCGCTTTGGCCTGTCTCCTGCCATATTTTGACACCTGTGGAGACGCAAATTTTTGCGTCTCCACCGCCTCGGCCTACAACCGCCATTACGCCAACCTATTGTTATCCGAATTGTTATACAAGAACGATTATGCCCAAGTCAACCGCGCGGAATTGTTGCAGGCCGTGGCGTATTTCGATAGTATATCGCAGGTCTCTGAGCCTGCGGTCGCTGAGCATGGTCGAAGCGTCGAAGGGCCGTCCAATCGCATTGCGTTTTTAGATGCCCGCGCCCATTATATTAATGGTGTAGGCTATTACGAAAACGACAGCCTCGTGCCCGCCTGCGCCGAATACCTGAAAACCTTGGAGGTGATTGAAAACCATTTCGGGGAGAAGGATTTGGTGGGACATAAGGCGAGGTTTATGGCCTTAACATACGGTCGTCTTGGGGAAATGTTTTCTGAACAATTTATGATGGAACCTGCCATTGATAGCTATGAGAACGCCCTCGTTTTCTGTAAAATAGAGCCTACCTCCCCGCAAGGTGTTTCCAATATTCTTTATCGTTTAGGGAAGCAGTATGACAAAATCGGAAAAAAAGCTAAGGCAAGTGACTATTACGAGAGTGCAATACGTGAATTGCCAAATAACAACGGGCTTTTGTTCAGAGATTTGGTCTCAACAAAAGCGCTTTGTGACTATCAGTTAGGAAACGGCGTTGAACAGTCACTGAATACATTAAGACAAGTTCAAGCACAAGTAGATAGCGAAAACGAGTATTTGCTACGTTGTCTGATTATCGGCGGCATCTTTTTCAAGGAAATGATGTATGATTCCGCTTTGCTCTATTTAGCACCTGTGTTTGAAAACAAAGAAAACGTGATTATTCAAATACAAGCAGCTGATTATTTACGGATTATATACGATAGTCTTGATAACAAAGAGAAATCGGATGAATGTGTGCGGTTTTTGGCCAATCATGTAAAAACTGAAAGCCAAAACAAGGCTTTGGTCTCCCAACTTGATAATTTGTTCCAAAGCCATATAAGCCAAAAACAAGAAAAGAAAGCTGCTCAAGAGAAACATGATGCGGTTCTGAGAACTGTCAAAGTTCTTGTCCCAATAGCTTTTTTAATGGCTGTTATTGTTATTATGATAATAAGGAGAAGGAACAAGAGGAAATTGGCTGAGCAAGATGCGGAAGCCCAACAAAAGTTGGAGACGGAGAGCAAACGCCATGAAGAGGCCATGGAAGCGGCACATCGGGCTCACCGCGTGAAACAGGCCGCCATATCTGGTCGACTAAAAAGAAGCAACCAAGAAGTACGAGAACTGAAAGATCAAATCAAACAATTAGATGACTTGGCTGCAAAATCTGTAATGGCTTCATCATTCGATGAAGAACCTATATGCCGTCTCATCATAGAAAGAGTGAACGAAGGGCAGTTCAAATCGAAAATTGATTATATCATCTATAAGGATTCCGCTTTGAACAAGCAACAACTACTAGAATTACGTTTGGCCGTCGACCGTCATTTCAGACAGTTTACGGTTCGTCTCAAGAAGGTCTATCCTGAGCTTACCAACAGCGACTTAGACTATTGCTGCCTCTATTTGCTTGGCCTAACCGATGCTGATATTGCTGCCTTGATGCAGCGTGCCTACAATACCGTCATTGAACGCAATGGCAAGCTGAAAAAGATTTTTGGAGAAGAAAATACACTTTCGGTTACTTTAAGGACCTTAGCAAACGATTCTTTATTTAGATGATTAACAAGATGTTAATCAAAAATCCGAGCCAATCCGAACCATCGTTTTCTTGACGAGGGCATCTAAACCATGATACTTTTGCATCCGATTTCGAAATCAAAAGTTTAATCATGTAAAATTCCAAAAGATGAAAAAAGTAACAAAATTAGTTCTGATGTTCGGCTTATTTCTTTCAGGAGCATTGTGCTATGCCCACGGCGTGGCCAGAACAGAGAAAAAAGGAGACAGCGTTCCTATTCAGTTAATTGAAAGTTCGAGTATGAGTAGCTTTGACAAAAGTGGTAGTATTGTTCCTACTCTTAACGGTCATGTACTCACAGTGGTTTTCACAGAAAACCTTGGCCAAGTGTCCATTGAAATCATCACGGCATCAGGAGCCAGCGTAGAGTACCTTTGGGTTTACACCCCTAATGGTATTCAGACCTACTTACCCCTCAATGGGGATTATATCATTACTTTTACGCTCCCCAGCGGGGATGTGTATTATGGTGAGTTTACGGTAACAGATTAAAACAACTTCAATTCAACAAACAAATTAAAATTCAAATCATTAAAATTTAGACACTATGAAAAAAGTATTATTGACATTAGCTATCATACTGTTCGCAGTGGCGGCACAGGCGCAGATTAAACTATTTGACGACGGACATGTAAGTTTAGGATGTCTGACCCATGCATACGGAGTGCAAGTACAGCCCAACGGATACACCTATTTTCGCACACAGTCGAATGCAGAATGGAGTTGGGGAACATTATCCTATGCAAATGATTCACTCCAAAAACATTGGATTGTAGCCAATCTAGATGATCCTAATCCAGGAACACACACATTCTTTGTTACGGGCAACGGCTACGTATACAAACGAGGCAATTGGAGACACCCTGAGGGTAGTGTTTTAGGAAATGTCAGCGGAGCAGGTATGGTTCTTGACCAGATTACTGGAGTTTGGTATGTTCCCGATGATGGGGGCGGCAAAGGTAGCGTAAAGTCAGAAGAAGGAAGACATCCTGGAGTCAATCCCCAAGAAGTAAAAGAAGTATTGCCCGAAGCGGTGACTGCTGATGAAACAGGCCTGCTGTATGTGGATTATGATGCATTGACGGTGTTTCTTATAGAGGCCGTAAAGGAACAGCGGTCGGAAATGGAGTTGCTTCGCAAAACCTTGGAGGAAAACGGACTGCTGGAGCCAGAAAAACCATAAAAATCCATGTAGCCATGAAAAGGTTTTTATACTTTTGCGGCATGATGTTGATAAGTTTGAACATGATGGCGCAAATTGATTTAGACGACGATAACTGGGAATGTTTTATTAATGAAAACTTTTCTGGTGTTCGGTATTGGGACGGTCATTGGGAAGACCAAAAAGACACTATAGGGTATAAGCCTTTTTGGAAATGCTTTGCTGACGAGATTTGGGGATCCGGTGTGACTGGATCAATAAGGGAACGTCATGCATATCAACGGAACAATGCTGTTTTTGATTCAAACCACACTCTTAGATTAATTGAAGAACTCAAGAGTCAAAGCCCATTGTGGTGTGGAGAAGGGTATGTTCCCGCCCCTTGGAATAAGTACTGTCATTATTGTGATTCACTCCATGAGAATCAACATCCATGTGTTCATTATCATACAGGCATGATAGAATCCATAGATCCGGTTGGATATGGATACTATGAAATAGAATGCAAGATGCCTTTACATGAGGGAGCATACTCGGCTTTTTGGTTTTGGAGTGGACTAGGACAAACATACAATGAAATCGATGTGTTTGAACATACCAAGGCGCTATGTCCCTCGAATTTGAATACTGAAACGCTGAGTGGGATATGGTTCAATCCGTATGGATCGAATCTTCATGCTATTTTAGATGAATGGGGTAACACGGTTGTTCCTGCTGCAGTAAGGTATTCGAATCATTTGTATGCAATTCCAGAAAATGGTCCATCACTTGACGAATACCATACTTTTGGATGTTTGTGGTTGCCCAATCAGGTTGCATTTTATGTTGACGGAAGGATTGTTAACGAGTTTGATAACCCAGAACTAATCCCACCACATCCGATGTGGCTTAAGATAACACATACAGAAGATATTGATGCGAAGGTTGGGTTTGATGAAAACTTAGACACAATTTGGGGTAATTGGAATGATGAGATGACGATTAACTATATCAAAGGCTATAGATTGAAGGCAGACTGCTCTGCTGATGTTGTAATAAGAAACCTCTCCGATTTCAATGGCTTTCAATACAAAACGAAACATACGATTACAATGGGTGGGCAAAACAGCACTTTAACAATTCCAGTTGGCAGAAATTTCACTATGAGGGCTGTTGAATCCATTGTTATTGATGGACCGTTTGAGTTGCCATTGGGAACTCAAATGACACTTATGACACACGATTGTCCAGAATGTTCAATGGAAGGAGTAGTGTTGCCACAACATAATTGTCCAGAATGATGAAAGAAAATTGAATGATTAAACTCTATAGACATGAAAAAAGTATTATTATTAGTTTTCGTCGCTCTGTTGATAAGCGGTAGGGCTTTGCCTCAGAAAGGCGAAATCATCTATGCAGAATTCAAACCAGATTCAACGGTACATTATTTCAATGCCGAGAATATAATTATGCCTAAGTTACTGCTTGATATGGATTATGACGGTACGGAGGATTTCAAATTTACATGTGAGGAATCGTATCATTTGATGCTTACTACAGTATTGAGAGGCAATCCTACATGGAGATTCAGACTTCCCTATCAAATATTTCATCAAGACGATGCCGTGCCTATTATAGGTGATACCATACGGGAAGGGGATACTATCTCTAATATTACGGGAGGATGGACTCCAGCATATAGATTTCAGTTCAATCGATACAACGCTCAGTATCCATACCAGCAAGTATGTCCTGATCCTGACAGCCATTATTACATTTCCGTGCGGCATGAAGTGGAAGGAGGCTTTTGCTATGGGTGGATAGACTCTCACATCTCTATTTCGGAAGACCCTGTCGTTAATGGTTCATTCAATGGCCAAGAGATATATGTTACCATTTTCCGCATGGCCTATTGTACCATTCCTAACTATCCACTATGCATAGGCCAGACTAGCTTTGACTGGGGCGTGGAAGAAAATGGAACCATGGTGTTCGCTACTATTCACCCCAATCCTACTACAGGCAAAGTCACTATCACGGGTAAAGATCTAAAAGCCGCCGAGGCTATCGACATCCTCGGGCAGCGCATGGCGATGGCACAAGGTAAAGGCGAAACGCTGCAAATCGACCTCGCCAACCTGCCCGCTGGTGTCTATTTCGTAAACATCACCGACAGTGAAGGCCGCAAATGTGTGAGAAAGGTGGTGAAGGAATGAGTTCAAAATCAAATGCTATTATTCTCGCAGCAGCAGTGACGGCTTTGTCCGTCCTGCTGCTGGCGGGATGCCATCACGGGAGAAACGGCGAAAACAAAAAGCCGCCTGTTGAGCAGAAGGAAGTCATCATAGACTCCAACGAAGAAGACACCATGGAGGCTTTCTACGAGCGGATGCGGCGCTGGGAGGTGCTGCACATTGGTGCCGCACATCGGGAAAGCGACAAATGAAAGTGTCTGTGTTTCATGAGGATAGGCTTTTCGTCAAATGACAGAGCCTATCCTTTTTGTATCATCTTCTCCAATCGATTGTACCAACCCTCCCCAAACTTCCGAATCATCGGGGCTTTGAGGAACTTCCACAAGGGAATGCCTTCGCGTTCGCCTTTGCGTTTGGCGGGCACACAGACGCTCCATTCGTGGTAAAGGATGTGGGTGAAGCCGTCTTTTTCGACCAAACGGATAGGGTAGAGGTGGCATGAAATCGGTTTCCAGAAGTCGCATTTGCCCTCCAAATAGGCTTTTTCGATGGCACAGAGGGCCGTGCCGTTCTCGTGGAAATAGACGAAAGCGCATTCCTCGCCGTTCACCAAGGGCGTGACGAGTTCGCCCATCTCGTCGTAATCGTAGACATCGTTTTCTTCCACTACCTTGATGCCTTCTGGGCGCATATAGGGCTTAATGGCTTCAAGATTGTCTTCAATCTGTTCTATTTCAGCGGCTTCCAAAGGTGCACCGGCATCGCCAGCCACACAGCACCAGCCTTTGCAGCGCGGCAGGCAGCAACAGAACTGGGCGTTCAGAAATTCGTCTGTGACGACTACATTATCAAGTATTATCATGCTGCAAAATTAATTTTTTTCCCAAAAATGCTTGCCATATAAAGTAAAAGTTGTAACTTTGCAGCGCAAAGTACTTTAAAGACCATGGAAAACAAAGAAGCTCTCAATACACTGAACGACATCAAGGAAATGATGGAACGTTCGTCCAAGTTCAAGGCTATCAGTGGATTGTCTATTATTATCATTGGCATTTTGGCCTCGTTGGTGTCGGCCTACATCTATTTCTTTTTGGGTGATTACCACATCAACACACCAGCCAAATGGCGGACGACCATCATTGTGGCATTTTGTCTGTTGGTCGTGGCGTTCTTGACAGTATTTTTCATGGCCTTCCTGAAAGCCAAGCGTCATAACCTCCGATTCACTTTCGATACAACCATGCGCCGACTCTTACTCAATTTCTTCACTCCTATGGTCGCCGGTGGCTTGCTTTGTGCTGCTCTACTTATGCAGCAGCATTACGGCCTTGTTTCTTCCATTACGCTGATTTTCTATGGTTTGGCACTCATCAATAGTAGTTATTTCAGTTATCACGAGTTGCGCTATTTGGGTTATGCTGAGTTGGCTCTAGGTCTTATCGACTGTTTTCTGGTTGATTATGCTGTACTGACTTGGTTCCTAGGCTTTGGTGTGCTTCACATCGTTTTTGGAATCATCTTCATGCTGAAATACGAAAGGAGAAAGTGAGCCATGATTGCCAATTTGGACGGTTTGAACAAGGCTTTCGAGAGCAAGATTAGGCTCGGCATCATGTCGGTGCTGATGGCTAGCGAGTCGGTCGACTTCACCACGATGAAGTCACTGCTCGAACTCACTGACGGCAACTTGGCCAGTCATGCCCGCAGCCTTGAGGAACTGGGTTATATCCACTGCGAAAAGAAGTTCATCGGCCGCAAACCTAATACAAGTTATTCCATTACTGACGAAGGTCGTGCTGCCTTTTCTGCTCATATTCAAGCTCTTGAAAATTTCCTAAAAAACCAAGTTTGACCTATTTCTTTTTTTTGCCCTATCCACTTTGAAATTCAAAGTTCTTTTAAAATCATAAACAATTAAAACTAAACATCATGGAAACAACAAAAGAAAACAACAAGAACAACGAAAAGAAAGCCCGCCCGGGGTTGAAGCTCTTGCTCATTGCAGGAATGTGCGTTGCTTTTCTCATTCCTCAAGCCTTGATTCAGAACTTGGTTTCAGAAAGGCAAGGCACCGAGAGAAGTGCTGAAAATGAAGTGTTCGAAAAATGGGGCGGTAGCCAAACATTGACTGGACCTTTCATCGAGGTAACCTATTCTTGGAATGCCTCCATGGAACGTCATGCGATGATTTTGCTGCCCGAGCAATTGGACGTGAAAGGCAATGTAAGCACCAAAGCATTGAAGCGGGGCATTTATGATTTCACAACCTATGAAACCGAACTTGACCTCACGGGACAATTCAAGTTGCCCAAGGATTTCGACAAGAACCAGCACAACAAAATCTGGCATTTCGAAGAAGCTCGCATCATTATTGACATCACGAATTTAAGAGGATTGCGCGATAATGTGACGTTCAACTTGGACGGAGTAAAATACGATATGGAAGCCTGTGGGGAGTATTGGAACGGCCTCTCTTGTCCCATTGATTTATCTTGTCTCTTGGAAGGCAAAACTCTCGACTTTGCTGTAACCGTTCCTTTCAAAGGCTCTGGCAATCTGATGTTTGCACCATTAGGGCAAACCACCGTTGTTAATTTGAATTCCGACTGTACTACACCAAGTTTCAATGGCTATTACTTACCTGATGAACGAGAAGTGAACGACAACGGCTTTCAAGCCTCATGGAAAGTGTTGGCCATCAACCGCGACTACCCGCAGTTTTTTTCACGCAACAGCGATAACCATCGACAACTTTCATCTTCCACATTTGGTGTCAATTTGAAAGTCCCAGTAGAGCAATATCAGCAAACCGACCGCGCCATCAAGTATGCTTTCCTCATCATCCTGCTCACCTTTGCGGCGGTGTTTTTTGTGGAAATGCGCAAGTCCACGCCCATCCATCCTGTGCAGTATCTCCTCATAGGTATCGCGCTCATCATTTTCTACACCCTTTTGCTGTCGTTTTCCGAGCATATCAATTTCGGGCTTTCCTATCTCATCGCCAGCGTGATGACCATCGGGATGATTGTCGTGTTTATGGCTTCGATTGCAAAAGACAAAAAAACAGCCTTGGGCATCGGCCTCCTACTAACAGTGCTCTATGCTTTTGTCTATGTTTTGTTGCAGTTGGAGAGTTACGCCCTGCTTGTGGGAAGTGTCGGTCTCTTTATAATTCTAGGAATTGCCATGTTTGCGACACAAAAGATTGATTGGTACAAGAAAAAAGACTAATTTTGCCGCGTTTTTGTGACTATGACCTATAGCCAATGGCTCATGGCAGCTTTAACAAGAATAAAACTTCAAATTTTCGTAAAAGCTGTCATAGGCCATAAGCCATCAGCCATAGTCAGAAGAATCTTGAATCTTTAAATTTTCAAATATTAAATTTTAAATCCAAGAAAAATGGCATTTAACCTCAGAAACAGAAACTTCCTGAAGTTGTTGGACTTCACTCCGGAAGAAATCAGATTTTTCCTGAAGCTGGCCGCCGACCTGAAGGCTGCCAAGTATGCAGGCACCGAACAACCTCGTTTGACGGGCAAGAACATCGCCCTGATCTTCGAAAAGACCTCGACCCGCACTCGCTGCGCTTTTGAAGTCGCCGCTAAGGACCAAGGTGCTCACGTCACCTATCTCGGCCCCACTGGCTCACAGATCGGCATCAAGGAATCGATGAAGGACACCGCCCGCGTTTTGGGTCGTATGTTCGACGGCATCGAGTACCGTGGCTTCGGTCAGGACATCGTTGAAGAACTGGCCAAATACGCTGGTGTGCCGGTGTGGAACGGCCTCACCAACGAGTTCCACCCCACCCAAATCCTCGCCGACTTCCTCACCATGATGGAACACACCGACAAGCCTCTCAACCAAGTGACCTTCGCCTATTGCGGTGACGCCCGCTTCAACATGGGCAACTCGCTGATGGTGGGTGGTGCCAAGATGGGCATGGATGTCCGCATCGTGGCTCCTAAGGAACTGCAACCTAACAAGGAACTCATCGACACCTGCAAGGAAATCGCCAAGGAAACCGGCGCTAAAGTGACCGTGACCGACGACGTGAAGAAGGGCGTCAAGGGCTGCGACTTCCTCTACACCGACGTTTGGGTATCCATGGGCGAACCCGCCGAGGTCTGGAAGCAGCGCATCGACCTGCTCATGCCTTACCAAGTCAACAAGGAGATGATGGAAATGACCGGCAACCCGAACTGCAAGTTCATGCACTGCCTGCCGGCTTACCACAACCTCGAGACCCAAGTGGGTCGCGACGTCAACAAGCAATTTGGCTTGAACGGCATCGAAGTCACCGAGGATGTGTTCGAGAGCACGAACAGCATCGTCTTCGACGAGGCCGAGAACCGTATGCACACCATCAAGGCCGTCATGGTGGCCACGCTGGGCGACTGATTACAAGTCCAATAGCATCAAAAAAGAAAGGAACCTCGAATCGTCGGGGTTCCTTTCGTGTTGTTAGGAAACAACTTCAACTTGCATCAATGTCTGACGACCACGCGCTGGTTGGTAGTGGTGCCGTCGTTTTGACGGATGTTGAAGAAGTAAACACCGTTGCTGTATTGGCTCAGGTTCACGTTGACAATCATGCTGTTGGCGGGAATGGTCTCCACCAAAACACCCATCATGTTGTACACCATCACGCTCTCGATGCTGTTGGCTGACTCGATGCGCACTTGGTCGTTGGCGGGGTTGGGATAGACTTTGGCCGTCGATGAAAGCTCGGTGACTTTCAGCAGTTCACCGTCAACGGTAACATTAAATACCACCTCTCCGCCATTGGATTCCACCTTAACAAGGGTTTCTGCCACACTTCTGCCAACGGGCAAGTTGGGGTATATAATAAAATGGAATTCTTCTCCTTCAACTAACGTATAAGGAAGCAAGACTATGGGGTCGATAAGCACATACATATCGCCCGAAGCATTGGTTTCAGTGATGGCAGTAATCTCGATAGGCGTATGTGAGGCGTAATTACCATTGGTCACATAGACATCGGCTTCGGGTTCAGCGACCGTCAAATAAACGTATGGTGAGCCGGGGATAAACAATCCCATATCCTGCAAAGTGCTTGAAGCACTGGCCATCACCTTCACCGAACTCATGCCACCTTCATAATTGGCGACCACACCCACCACATAGAACACATCAGGCTGGCTTTCAAAACTATAATTGGGTTCTGTGATGTTCTCGGCCACCAATACATTGTTGACATAAACATCATATCCGATAGGATTGCCATTGGCAGGAGCATCCCACACGGCATACATCGTACCCTTTAATGGGGCTTCATCTATCACGGTGAGGTTTTCAACAGGATAAGGATGCACCTCAGTGTATTCGTAAGCGAAATGGCTGTTGAACAGCTCCTTGGTGTTGTAGTTCTGCACCCAGATGGAGACTTCAAGGTCGCTCATTTCTTCGACGTTGGTTCCCGACATGTCTTGGGTGAATTCCAGATGTTGGTTTTCGCAAGAAGTGAAATTGATAGAAGTGCCTTGGGCATCGGGCAACATCTTCATGAAGACATGGTGGAACGAGGTCTCGCCATTGCTGCCCACATTGCCGTGGGTTTCCTTTTCGTTCACGGAAATGAACACACGAGCATCGGCATCGATGTAAGGCATGATGTCAGCCTTGACGGAGATGGTGTTGCCACTCACCGAGAAGGAACCACGGACATCCATGAAGGCTGTTCTCTCAGCGTGTTCGTCAAAGACAGTTTGTGTGATAGCGGCATAGCCTTGGTCTTCACCGTCCAAGAAGCATTGCGGGACAGCGTTGACGCCATAATAATTGCGGCGCACGCCACCTTCTTCAGTATAGTAGGGGTCACCGCTGCCGGGCCAGTTCATCTGGTACTTGGTGTAGGTGAAACGGCCAGGATTGTTGTTGCAGAAGTTCAGCATGGCGGTGTTGACACTCACGCAGGGGCCGCAGGTCGAAGACGAGAAGTGCTCAATCATCGGGATCTTCTCGGCGGCACCGATGGCCACGGAGACGGATTTCTCCAAGGTGTTGTTGTCGGCCACGTCGTCTTGTTGTCCGTTGACCAAATTGAGGGTGTAAACAACGTTGTAGCTACCAGGGACCATGATGGTTGTGGTGTTGAAGTTCAAGGTCGCATTACCTAAAGAGGGAATGTTGACCGAGAAGGTCTCAGTGACGGCGTCCATGCCTTCCACTTCGTATGTAGCTTCAATGGAAGTCACAGTGGTGGCACCGAAGTTGAACACATTGATGCCAAACGAAGTCTCGCCGCTGCCGACGAAATCGGGAAGCGTGACCGAAGTGACGGCAAGGTCAAGGTTTTCGAGGGTGAAGACCATGATGTCGTCGAAGAACCAGTCGTTGATGTTGTAGCTGCTGCCGTTGAAGAAGATGCAGAACTGCACATTGGCCTGACCCAGGTCGGGCGTGCTGATTTCTTGGCTCACCGTCCACACGCCACTGGTGCTGTAGCTTTGAGTCCAAGCCTGATTCCAAGTGGAGCCGCCATCGGATGTGGTGGCGATGCCAATGGTGTTGGCACCTGAGTAGTTGTCTAAGGCGTGCTTAAAGGAGAATACAGCACTGGTAATGCCTGTCATGTCGACAGCGGGGCTAACCAGACGCGTCATGCCGTTGAATTGGGGGCTCCAAGCGAGATGCATCTCGTTGGCCTCTCCACCGGCATTGTTGGTAGCCGAGACTGACCAGTTGTTAGGTTGTGCGTCGATGGACCAGCCAGCGGGCATCGAAGCACCGTCAAAGGATTCTTGCAGCAAAACCGCACGGTTTTGTGCCATCATTGCCGTTGCAAACAGCAAGGCGAATGCAAAAAGTAGGGTTTTCTTCATAGTGATTAGATTTAAAGATGATTAGAATTATTTTTCGCTGCAAAAATAAGAACATTTTTGGAAGTCAAGCCAATTCATGGAAAAATAATAATGAATCAATGGTTAATGACCACGCGTTGGTTGGTGATAGTGTCGTCGTTTTGGTTGTTTTGGATACTCAAATCCCAGTTTTACCGCTTTCGGAATGCAAATCCAATAGAACCCAGTAAAACCACCCCGCCAACAACAACCCAAAGCCAAGGGAAACTCTTCTCTGTTTCCTCAACCATACCAAGTGTTTCAGGCTCAGTCTCCACATAATAAATATACTTCCCCTCGCGGATGAGCTGTTGGGTGTAGTTCAGGATGGAGTCGCCGTGGACGAAGGAGAGTTCTTCAGGCGTGAAGTTGACGGGATAGTCGGGCAGCACACCCCGACCGTAGGGAAAACGCTCGCTGACCACCGTGTCGGCCACAATCTTGATCATCGGAATCTGCACGGTGATGCCGGAAGCGGGCATCATGTATTGCGTGAAATGCTCGGCTTTCATCTGATGGTAGGCTGAACCCGTCTCGCGTCCGACGATGACACCTCGGTTTTGCTTCTTCACGTAGCCCGCAAAGGACGTGGAAGCCGAAAACGAAGCCTCGTTCGTCAGCACATACAGCCGTCCCTTATAGTTGACCAAACCGTCAGGCGCGACCCATTCCAGCTCATTCTTCACGAAGCCTTCGCCGTTGTCAAGTAGCTCATAATCAGGGAAAACCTCTGTTTGCTCATAGTCCACAGGACAACTGCCCCAGCATTTGTAACCACCTTTCTTGTTCACGAATCGGTAAAGCGAGGTGCAGAACGGCTTTTGCGCAAGGTAGGAATAAATCGTTTCCATCACCTCACGCGGACCGCCGTAGTTGTCGCGCAGGTCGATGATGAGGTTGGGAACGCTGTCGGTGATGATTTGTGTGAAAATTGTCCTCACACTGTCTTCTTGCATTTCATCCAGTTCAAAAGTGCGGATGTCGAGATAAGCCACTGAATCCGAAAGTTTCTCATATTGGAAAAGCGCTTTTTCGTCCACATGAAAATGATGATATACGTATTTCATCCACTCCGGTTTGCGAGGAGGGTCTTTGCGCCCCATCTGCTCAAAACGTCTCGTTTCGCCGTCGGCAAAAGTGACGGTGATATTGCAATCTTTCGCGACTTGGTCACAATAATAATTGTCCATTCCAAAAAGCAATATAAAATCCCCGCAACTCTTTACATAGCCATCGGAAGATGTGTCAAATTCCAACAAAATGGTTTTCAACGAGTCGGCAGGAATGCCGTTCACCGAAACCACTTTTTTTCCAAGATAGTCTTTGTATTTCGGAACGGTGCGCCACACCTGAAGCGTATCATTGAACCAGCCTAACAACACAGAAGTCGGCATAGTTATGCCCTTTACTTTCGATTCGGAAATGATGGAGGTATGGCTGTCGCGCACTTTGGAAATCACCGAGCACACAATCACTTCAAAGTCACCGATAGGAATGGTTTCGCCTATCATGGCCTTCTTTCGGGTGAGAAAAGCGTCAAACTCATCCTTCGGAGTGTAGTCGTACAATCCGGGGAAGGCATCCTCGAAGGCCTCCATCAGTCTGTCGAGGTCGGCAACGGCCTCATCGTGCGTCAGTTGGGTCTTGTTGTTCGCCTTGGGCGGAATGAAAGTAGTCTTTAGGCCAAAAGGCGTCATCGGGTCATCGGCTTGCGAGTTTTTCGAGATGCTGACCACCACGCAAGGCTCCTTGATGCGCTTGTAATAATAGCCCACGGTGCCCAACACATCGCCCCGATGTACGGTTTCGCCCGTCTTGAACAGCCGCAACGGGCGCATACCGCTCACGTGCACCTCTCGTCCGTCGGAAACGCGAATGGAAACCCATGTGTTCATATAACGAATCTTTTCCGGCGACATCCCCCACTCGACGAACAGCAGGGAATCTTGCTCAAAGTTGCCCGTTTGTTGGTTGAATACATCAACGGAACAACTGAAACTGTTGCTATAGCCAATGCTGGCATGAGTGATTTTCCCGTCCACGGGGCAAAGTACGGGTGTCCACAAAGGCGCACCAATAATTAAACGATCAAAATTCAACTCGGCTTGGGTCACCCCATCGGCCACGCCGATGTAGTCTTGAGGTCGGTAAAGGATGTCGTCGCCGGCCTGCTTACCAGGAATGGGCCAAAGGTAGTTTTCCTGTCCATAGGTGAGACCACTGGCAAGCAGCAAAAACAATGTGGTAATGAGATTGCGTGTTTTCATGGTTTGAACTATTTTAAAATTTAAAGACAAAAACGACATTTTTTAGAGTCAAATCACCTTAAACCGCGCCGTTAGCATTACACTTCTCGGACGGATGGAATAAGCTGAATAATATCCGTAAATCCCTGAATAATAAGAATAAATGAAACTATCGGTATTGAGGATGTTGTTCACATCCAAGGTGAATTTGATCTTGCGGAAAGTGTAGCCGAGGCTGCAATCCAAAAGCACGAAATTGTCCGTTCGGCCTTCGGAACGAGTGTGATAGTATTCCACTGAAGGCGTGACGGACAAACCAAAAGGCAACACCACGGTCAAATTAGCGTTGTCGATGAGGCTCACAATCGGCTGGCTGTTAGCATTGAAGCCGTCCAATGAGGAAGTCATCCAGCTAAAACTACCTTTGTTGCTGAAAAAGATGTAGTCCGTGAAGGCGATGGTGGCGGTCAGGTTGGCGTTCCAGCCTTGATTGTAATAGGTAGCCACTTGGTTTTGCACCAAATGCGGCGAACGTCCCAGTCCGTAGGAGCATTTCGCGTTGATGTTCAACCGTTTCCAACTGAATCCCTTGCCCGTATATAGTGAGACATCCAGATAATCGCCCCAACTCGGCAGTTCCACGGCATTGATGACCATAGTGTTGCCCTCAAAACTTTGTGCATACATCACCTCGTTGCGGTAGCGGTTGTAGTTCACCGAAAAGTCACCAAAAGCATATTTCATCACATTCTTGTACGAAAAAGTCAGCGAACCGTTGGCACCGTAGGTGTCGGACAAAGGGCAGTCGTAGTGCGACAAGGTTCTGTAATTCTGCAAGATATATCCTGTATAAAGCGTCCGCAAACTCGGGGTGCTGTTATAAGTGGCAATCTTGGTGCTCACTTTCCAGTTGTGGTTGAAGTCGTAATGGAACGAAAGCGACGGCTGGGTCAACACCTTGATTTGTGAGTCGGAACCGTTGCCAAGACGATCGTCCAATTGCAGATAACGCAACTGCACGGGCAAAACGAGCGTCACATTCACTCGCCGACGTTCGTAAGTAAAATAGGCACCTGCGGCGGGTTGGTACTTATGCCAGCGGATGTCATTACTGAACTGATTCTCTCGTGTGTCGTCATTGCGAGCGGAGCGAAGCAATCCAGAAAACATATTGAGCCCCTGGATTGCTTCGTCGTTCCTCCTCGCAATGACGCAAAGCGCGTCTGAATTGAGTGCCTGCTCTTCTACACTGAAATTGAAATAAGGCATAATGCGCAACCTTTTCCAAACCACGCTGGTAAGAAATCGAAGGAAATTCTCGCTCTTAAAGGACTGAAAAACTATGTTTTGTAAAGTCATAGGGTAATCTTCACCGTCGTTGAGGGCTTCTGGGAAACAACCTGGCGCGACTTGCAATCCGTAGGGCAAAGTACCATAACTCGTTGTGGAATTGAACTCTATGCCACTTTCTGGGTCGCGGCGGCTCTTGCGAATCCAGTGGATGTTGGCCTTGGCGCACAGTGACTGGTAGTTTTCCTCTTGCCGTATAAGGTCGCCGTTGTCCACCACGCCCTCTCCCCAATTGCGGTGTCCCGATGCGGTAAGGTTGATTTTCAGATAGTCCAAGTCCTTGTTGAGATTGTAGTTGATGCTGCCTTCAAGCATTCTGGCTGTTTCCAAGGATTGCATTCGTTCAACGAGGTTAAGGGTATCGTCGGGAAGGAGATAGAGCGTGTGCGACTCGCTCGACTTGCGGTTGCGGTCGCCGCCAACAAGAAGGTTAAATGAGAAATCCGCATCGTTTTTTAGTTTATGCAGACTGTTGATGGTAATCCCTTGCGAGCGGTTCATCGTGTGCCGCACTCCCGAAATGCCTGGCGCGCTCGGCTTGACCATCGAGGCCATCGGATAGACCGTGACATTCTCATTGTCAACAAGGTTAGTGCCCGAATTGTTGGCTTTCAAGGTGCCAAGAAACTGGTTGCGTTTCGCAAAGTACATTCCTGTGAGGCCACCTTCGTATTGAAGGCTGTCGGCCCAACCCGCGCCAAGGTCGGCCATCAAGGCAAAAGTGCCCTTGGCGTTTTCCTTCAATTTGATGTTAAGGGCCACATTGTCCGAAAACTGGATGTTTTGCAACGCCCTTACCTCCTGATGATTCTCCATCACCTGCACCGAGGCCACATCAGAGGCGGCGATGCTGGTGGTGGCGAGGTTGTAACGGCCTTGCAGCATGTCCATGTTCTCGATGTAGAACTTGGAGATGGGCCTGCCCTTGTATTCCACCTTGCCGTCGTCCTTCACCTCGATGCCAGGCATCTTCTTCAGCACATCGGCAATGACAATGTCCGTTGTGTCGCGAAAGGCATCCACCACATAGTTCACCGTGTCGTTGCCACCCCAAATCTTCTCCGACTTCACGCTCA
>JAEEQP010000059.1 GCA_016285355.1 Bacteroidales bacterium | reverse complement strand
CCATTGACCAATATCCCTTACTGCTGCCTCCCGCAGGAGTCTGGTCCGTGTCTCAGTACCAGTGTGGGGGACCGTCCTCTCAGATCCCCTACCCATCGTCGACTTGGTGGGCCGTCGCCCCGCCAACTATCTAATGGGACGCATGCCCGTCCCCGACCGCGTCGCCGCTTTGCCCCAAGGAGGATGCCCTCCCGGGGGCGCATGGCGGGTTATCCGGCGTTTCCACCGGCTATCCGCCCGTCGGGGGTGGGTTGCATACGCGTTACGCACCCGTCCGCCACTCTCAATCCCCCGAAGGGGATTTTACCGTACGACTTGCATGTATTAGGCCTGCCGCTAGCGTTCATCCTGAGCCAGGATCAAACTCTTCGTTGTACTATTGTCTTTTCTTTTTGTTCTACTCTGAATCTCGGGTTCCGCCTTGATGTTCTCTCTGGTGTTCCTTTAATAAGGTTCCTTCCACTGACGGCGCGTCCCCGCGCCGCCGGTCTTGTGCTGGCCTCAGACTTTCAAAGAACTTCCGCTTCCGTACTCCCTGCGTCTCCGCCCCTCTTCCCTTCCGAAAGCGGGTGCAAAAGTACTACCTTTTTCCCATTCCGCAAGCACTTTTTTCAAGTATTTTTCATGTTTTCCATACTACACTGATTTACAGTTGGAAAAATTTTCATACATGACAAAAAGGGGGGAATTTGTACACCTAATTAATATATACGAAGCATGTCATCTCCACGGCAAACTGTGCGGCGGCATGGAATCTATGCCTATTGAGACCGTCCCTTATCATTCAGCCGCCTTCGAAAACTCTTGATCCATATAGGGATACAGCGGAATCACAACATTATGGATATTGTCGATGTATTTGGCTAATGGTATCATATAAGCGTTGAACACATCCAATCTTTCGTCAAAAGGTGGTTCATTCACTACGATTTCCTTGGTGATATCGCCGTTCTCGCAGACATAACTGATGATGGTCATCAGGAATTCCTCTTGCTCTGAGTTGAGTTCCATGCCCGAGA
This sequence comes from Bacteroidales bacterium, assembly GCA_016285355.1. Next base: position 20,528 of record JAEEQP010000059.1, on the reverse strand, counting down.
TGAAGCTGCCAAAACGCTGCATGGCAACTTTCCTGTCCACGCCTATGAGCGAGCGGATGAGGATGGCCACATTGTCGCCGCACATCTTGCCTTGGGTGTATTGTTTGTATTCATCCCTGCTGCCTAACTCTTCCCAAAGGATGCGCTGCAACTCGCGGAAATCACCATCCTCAAGTTTTTCCATGTTGTAGATTTTGTCCAAAACAGGCAAATGCCTGTTGGCTGCCAAGAAGTCCATGACACGCTGTTTGTAACTCACTTTCGGTGTCACACCCTCAACCTCACCTTCTTCGCTGATGACATCGTCGATGTCGACCACAAACCATTTCTTCTTGTCACCTAACAAGAACTTCATTAGGTCGCGCAAATCCGTTCTTACCTTTTCAAGCCATTGCAGCGACACGTTCTGCCACGCCACATCGGAGAGCACTTCCTTAATGGTGCCCATCTTGGCCTGCACCTGCGGCAAGGTCGCCTTTTCCATCAGTTCCGCTGCAATCAGTTTCACGCGTTGAATGCTTCTGGACGAATCCACTTCCGAATCGAGGCAACCCAACTCGATGGTCAAGGTCAGCACGTCGAATTTCTTGGCGCTTTCATCCAAGGTGTTTTTGGGCAACAATAGTGCAACATCTTTTTTCAACGTGAGCAAGTCCATGTCCGAGATATAAACCCAAGCATCCGCTTCCTTGAAATGGCTCACGGCTTCCCACTTCATCCTGACCGAGATGTGGCTGTCCGACAAAGCTTGGACTTGTTCATGAAGCAAAGCCTTGTTCTCATCATGAAGACTTTTGCAGTATTCGTCCTCCTGATATTGCTGATGCTGCAAGTGGAAAGCGATTTCCGAACGCAAACAGAAAAGGCGTTCCGTCAGCGACTGCGAGACAGGCGCCTCGTGCCCATCGGGGTTTTGGTCGAAGTAGTCGAAGTTGTCGCACCAATCGAAGATGTAGAAGCATTCCTTGTCCTTGCCCGGCCCAAAGATGTTTTCGCTCAACCTCGTTCCACGGCCAATCATCTGCAAGAATTTTATCTTACTCTTTACTGGCTTGAAAAATACAAGATTGAGGATGTCGGGCACGTCGATGCCTGTGTCGAGCATATCGACCGAAACGGCCACCTGCGGATCCGCATCACGGATTTCAAACTTATCAATCAGGTCGTGGGCGTAGGTGACATAGTTGTCAATCAGCACACAGAAACTTGATCCATATTCAGGATAAAGCACGTTGAACCGATTCACAATCAACTCGGCATGATGGTGGTTGTAGGCGAAGACGACCGACTTTCCGATGCGTTCTCCGCTCTGCACCTTCAGGCCGTGTTCCATCAAGTCTTGAAGGACGGCATCGATGGTGTCCTCGTTGAAGATGTAGCTGAATATCTCGCTGTTGGCGATGTCCCTGCCGTTGATTTGCTCGTATTCCCAAACCAATTCCAACTGCCGCTTTTCCACCTCTGTAAGTTTGTCATACTTGATGCCCTCCTTCATGATGAGTGATCCACGTTTGAAACCATGATAGTTGACCAAATACTTGTCTGCCACAGCCTCATCCAGTTCGTAGGCGAAATTCGGCTCGCCCTCTTCCATCTGGAAAATATCATAGGTGCTGCGGTCGACGTCCTCACGAGGCGTGGCGGTCAAGCCGACCAGCATGGCATCGAAATAGTTGAACACGGCGGCATACTTTCCGAAGATGCTGCGGTGCGCCTCGTCAATGATTATCAAATCAAAATGGCCTATTGAATACAGTTTTTCCTCCGTATCAATATAATTAATCATCGTTTGATAGGTGGAGAAGACGATGCGGGCATTGAGGTCTTTCTTCTTGTCGTTGTCCCTCTCGCTCAACACACAAGTGGTGGTGCTGGGCAGCAACTTCGCGTAGTTCTTGTGGGCTTGGCTGACGAGACTCGTCCTATCGGCCAAAAACAATACGTTCTTCACCCAATCGTTGCGCATCAGCACGTCGACCAACGAGATGGAGACCCTTGTCTTGCCCGTTCCCGTGGCCATCACCAGCAGGGCCTTGCGGTGCTTCTTGTTGTAGTGCTCACACACAGCTTTGACGGCCATTTTCTGATAGTGGCGGTCGGTGATGCTGTCTTTCACCGAAAAGTCCATGATGTCCTTGCGGCCACGTTTCTGGATCAGACGTTCCAAGTCGTCCGCCGTGTGGAAACCGAACAAGGGTCGGGGCGGATAGCCCAAGCCGTCGATGATGTTGGTCTCGAAGCCGTTGGTATAGTAGATGACTGGCCTGACGCCATACTGCTTCTCAAGGCAATCGGCATAGAGCTCCGCCTGATGTTTGCCTTTGAGTGGCGAGACCGTAGTGCGCTTGGCCTCGACAACGGCCAATGGGAGTCCATTGCTGCTGAACAGCACATAGTCGGCAAAGCCAATGCCTTCTTCGTTAGGCATTCCGTGCACCTCGACCTCAATACAGGCTTTCAAGGGTTGCACGGCGCCTTCCGTTTCAAGCACATCCCATCCTGCTTCCTTCAGCATCAGGTCAATGAACAGCTTACGGGTTTCAGCCTCTGAAATATCTGATGGAATCTCCTTAACAGGGTCTGTGTCTTTCAGCGATTCTTTGTCGGCCTCTGTGATGATGGTGTCGCTTTCCTTGACTTCAACCTCGGAGGGAACAACTACAGCGTTCTCAATGGCTTTGGGCAACAGGTCATTGTCGAAAGGCTTCACCTCATCGACCATCTTCAATTTCAGCAAGATAGCCCCTACTACATTGTAGATATTGAGCAAAGCGAAGAACGCCTCTCTGCGCGAAACGGTGCCATGCGCTCCATGATTGCCCACCCTGCGGACGTAGTGAACCGCCATCATCACCTTGGAGTCGTTGATGAAGCTGCTGAAAGGCTCACCGTCGACCAGCTCGGCTAGTGGAGCCCTTGGTGGAATCTGGATGCCTTTTGCGATATATAGCGACTTGGTGATATATTCCAACGCTTTTCGGGCATTGAGAGCGCTAAATTCGGGGTTGCTCCACTGGTTTTCCTCCGCCGCCGAACAAAAGCGGTAGAGGTCGTTCAGCCCGAGGTCTTTTATGTAGTCGAAGTTGCGCATGTTATCCAAAGTATTTGTCCATGGTATAGTTGAAGAGTTTTTGTGTTTCCGTTATGGATTGGCTTATGGCGGATTTTTGTTTTTCTATGGATTCGATTTTGGCGGCGAAGGATTGTTGCAAGGAAAGCGGGGGAATAATAACAGGTAGGTTTTCTACATCATTTTTTCGCAAATTTGTTTGTCCTTTCCCATCATCAAAAGATAAAAAATAAGGATTTCGGTTAATTACAAACTTTAAAAATATGGCTTCCCCCTCAAAACCTCTAAAACAACAAATCCGTTGATTCAACGAATATAAATTGTTCTTATCAATCAAAAAACATTTTCCTAATGATTTCCCATTTGGCAAATCACTTAGTACCATAACTATATCGTCTACAAATAAAGGGAAACGCTGCATAGATGTTCGTTTAACTGTTTCTCCTTGCGTTGAAATAAATTTGGCATTTATTAGAATAAAATTACCATTCTCATCCACATCTTGTTCATGAGCAATTCCATTATAGTATTTAGTTATTTCAGATACTTTCTTCTCCTCCCACCCTTTTTCATTCTCCACCGGGTCGCCGAACATGTCATAGAAAACGGCTTGGGCCAGCTTGTCCAATTCCTTCAGTTGGGCTTGCTGCTTGTCGATGATGGATTGGAGGAGGTCTAGTTCGGAGACGATGCGGGATTGGGTTTCTATAGGAGGAACAGGGGTATCTAATTCTTTAAGCAGCTTATAATGACGAGAATAACCCAAACTAGGAATATTGCACCAAGTCAAATAATACAATAGAAATTTAGCAGATAAACCATCGATGGGTTGTAAGATTTTGACACCGTCAGCACCAAGCACAAAATCGAAATCCACATATTTTAATATTCTTGTATGGTCCCCAAATATGACAACAGGTTTTTGAACCTTAAAAACATCTCCTTCCTCATCCCAATAACCAGAAATCAGTCCTTCTTCTTGAGAAACAATAGGAAATAATCCATCCTTCAAATAATCCGAAGATGGCACTTTTGAAGTGTATTTTACCTTATCTAAACAATCCTCAAATTTCTTATATGTCCAGTTTTCTTTCATTATTGTTTCATTATTTTAGCGTCGCCGTTGAAGGAGCACAGTTCGGCGGCGAGGGTGTTCAGGTTATGGAAGCGGCTGTAGTCGCTGTTGGAAGGCACACCGGCCACATCGCTCATCTCATCGAGGCCCCAGGGGGCGAGGATGAGGAGGCTGCCATTGGCGCAGGCCTCGAAGCGCTGGCGTTCGGGCTTCCAATAGGGGCCAATGGGCTCTTTCTGCAAATGGATGAGCGGGAAGCCCTTCTCTATGCATTCGTTTTTCATCATTAGTTCGCCGCGCGAGATGCCTGGGGTCACAATCACCGTGGCGCCACCCATGATGGCGGTTATCCATTGGTCGTGCTCTTGGGCGTAATCGGCGGTCTCTTCGTAGGGCTGGCCTGTAATGGGGTGCTTGCGGTGGCATTGCACCTGCAGTTTGTTGGCCCAGCGCAGCAGGAAGAGGTTGCCGAAGGTGCCGTAGGAACGGCTGCCTATTTGCACATGGAGGCTGCGCTGCATCACATCGGGGAGCAGGCGTCGGATGATGGCGCGGCGCGGGTTGTCGTGCACATAGGCGATCATCACCTCCCGATGGCGGTCGTCGAGGCAGACGGTGTCGTCGTAGTTGTCATCGAAGAGGGGGCGCTGTTGCCGTCCTACTAGGGCGTAGTATTCTTGGCGCTGCTTCTTTGAGAGGTGGCGGATAAGAGAGCCTTCGTCGCTGTGTTTCAAGGCTTTCTCGCGCAGCCAAGCAGGGGCATCAGGGCCTAAGCAATCGGCCGATATCGGCCGATTGATGGAAACGGCAAGCCCCTCCTGCTGTTGCCATCGGCTGGTGCAAGCCGCCTTGAATGCTTGCATAATGTCTCCAAGGCTCCATCGCATCGGCTCCAGCACCTCTATCACCCCATGGAAATGGTCAGGCATGCAAACGCAGGCATGCACAACCACTCGGTTGCCATGCTTCTCCTGTCCAACTGGTGTCTGCTCCCATATCTGCCGCACCACTTCACCCAAAGGTGACAAATGCACCTCTGGATGCTGTGCATCATTGCCCAAACGTCCTAGCAATGGCTCGCGACCGCTCACCACAATCGTGATGAGATAGGTGCCTTTGCCGTAATAGTCGTGGCCAGGATTGCGCGGACGATAGGATGCAGTAACCATTTTATACTTATTACAAATATTGTTCTTTGAATTCTTTAATCGCAGCAGTGATTTCCATTTGCAAAGCTTCAATCCTTCCCAACACCACATCAGGCTTTTCGTATTCTACCTTCACCTTTTCCACTTCCTTGTATTTATTGATGGAGAGGTCGTAATCGTTGGCCTTGATTTCATCCACTGGCACAAGGAAACTCTGATCTTTCCTGCTGCGGCTTTCTTCACCTTCAAGGTTCTTGAAACGGGCAATCACATCGGGGATGTCGTTGTCGGCAATGGGTGTGCGCTTGTCGTCCAACGAGAAGCCGTCGGCTTTCATGTCGTAGAACCACACCTTGTCCGTGCCGCCCGCGTTGGTCTTGGTGAAGATGAGGATAGCGGTGGAGACGCCCGCATAGGGTTTGAAGACGCCACTTGGCATCGAAATCACAGCCTGCAAGCGCTGGTTGTCGATCAATTCCTTGCGGATGGACTTGTGGCCTGTGCTATTGCCAAACAACACGCCATCAGGCACGATGCTGGCACAACGGCCACCTATTTGCAGCATCCTCACAAACAGGGCAAGGAAGAGCAGTTCCGTCTTCTTCGTCTTGGTGATGGCTAATAGAGTCTTGCTCACCGCCTCATTGTCGAGGCTGCCTGTGAACGGTGGATTGGCAAGGCAAAGCGTGTAGCGGTCGGCATCCTTGTTGTCGGTCGAAAGGCTGTCTTGATATTGGATGTCGGGGTTGTCGACACCATGCAGCATCAGGTTCATCGCCCCGATACGGAGCATGGTGGCATCGGTGTCGAAGCCGTGAAGCATGCCGTTCTTGTAGTGTTCGGCATTCTCCTTTTTCAGCAGTTCCGACTTGTAGTGCGCTTGGATATACTTGGCCGATTCCACGATGAATCCCGCGCTGCCCATGGCCGGGTCGCAGATGGTGTCTTTCAGCGTAGGCTGCATCAGTTCCACCATCATGCGAATGATGTGCCTCGGGGTGCGGAACTGGCCGTTGTTGCCGCTTGCCGCCATCTTGCCCAAGACATACTCATATACATCGCCCATCGTGTCGCGGTTGTTCATGTCAAGATGGTCTATGCCCTCCACGATTTTCACTAGTGTTCTTGGACTTTGGATGAGGAAAGTGGCATTGGCCATAAACTTGCTGTAGGCCGACTCCCTGCCTTCGTTCAGGTTCTTGATGAAGATGAACACATCCTTGCTGACAATACGGAACATCTGTTCGGCTTCCATGTTCTTGAAGACATTCCAGCGCAGGCTGTTATATAGAACATCCTTGTCTGTCTCTGGGTTATGCCATAGACCTTCTTTGAAGGTAGGATCCTTTACCTTCACACCCATCACATTGGCATTGGCCTCCTTGGTGCGTTGGGCATCATCCAGCATTTTCATAAAAAAGAGATAGGTCATCTGCTCCAAGACGGTCACGGAATTGGTGATGCCGCCCGTCCAAAAGGTGTCCCAAATAGAATCGATGCGGTTCTTGATTTCACCTGTTATCATAGCGGTGTTTTATTCATTGGAAATAATCTACAAAGATACAAATATTTTTCATTCTAAGTGCCATGATACAAAACTACAATAATCCATGAACAATAATGACACAGTCATAGATTCCTTTCCATCACACATGCCCACGAGGAGATAACATGGTTGCTGCACCTCCAAAACAAAAAAAGGCAGACACATAGGTCTGCCTCTACCTTATTCTATTTCGCCGTAACAATCAAAATAATCCGCTTGGGTGATTTTGACTTGGTAGAAATGGCCGATTTGCAATTCGTTTTCTGCAGGGATGAGGATTTCATCGTCCACCTCGGGGGAGTCGTATTGGCTGCGACCGATGTAATAGTCGCCTTCAAGACGGTCAATGAGGATCTTCTCTGTCTTTCCGACTCGCTGTCCGTTGATTTCCAAAGAGATGTTTTGTTGGATGGCCATGAGCTTATCAACGCGCTCTTGTTTCACCTCGTCGGGAACGTCATCGGGCATCTCGTAGGCGGCAGTGCCTTCCTCGGGCGAGAAAGCGAACACCCCTGCCCTCTCGAAACGCATGTCCTTGACGAACTGACAAAGTTCCTCGAAGTCGGCCTCTGTCTCGCCAGGGAAACCGACGATGAAGGTGGTGCGGAAGGCGATGTCGGGCACGTGCTTGCGCACATTCTTCACGAAACCGATGGTCTGCTCCCTGTCCACGCCTCGGCGCATGGCCTGTAGAATGTGGGTGCTGATGTGCTGCAAAGGCAGGTCAATGTAATGGCAAACCTTGGGATTCTCGCGCATCAAGTCCAACAACTCGTCGGGGAAACCGAGCGGATAGCCGTAATGCAGGCGAATCCACTCGAAACCATCGATGTCGCAGAGGGCTTTCACCAACTCCACAATGTGCGACTTGCCGTCGAGGTCGTGGCCGTAATAGGTCAAATCTTGAGCAATGAGAATCAGTTCTTTCACGCCTTGCTTGGCCAAGCCTTTGGCTTCCTCAATGAGGTTTTCCATCGGCACAGAGACATGGCCGCCACGGATGAGCGGTATAGCGCAGAAAGCACAACGGCGGTTGCAGCCTTCGGAAATCTTGAGATAAGCGTAATGCTTGGGGGTGGACAACACACGGCGGCTGCAATACTCGGGCTGTACCTCTTCTTTCAGCAGGTCAGCGGCAATGAGATTGACGCTCTCCACGCCGTAGAAGGCATCCACCTCATGGATTTCCTCCTGCAACTCCCTGCGGAACCGCTGCGAGAGGCATCCTGTGACATACAGTTTGTTGATTTTTCCCTGCTTGCGCAATTCGGCATATTCCAAAATGGTGTCGATGGATTCTTCCTGCGCGTCGCCGATGAAGCCACAGGTGTTGATGATGACCACATCGGACTTCCTGTCGGAGTCGTGGCGGATGAGGTAACGGTGTTCCAGCAAAGCCGCTAAATGCTCTGAGTCGACTTTGTTTTTGGAGCAACCTAAGGTGATGATATTTAAAGTGGGTCTTTTCATTATTCGAAAAGACTATCCACAAATGCTTTGCGGTCGAAGACCTGCAAATGGTCAATGCCTTCGCCGACGCCGATGTACTTGACCGGGATTTTGAACTGGTCGGAAATGCCGATGACCACGCCGCCTTTGGCAGTACCGTCGAGCTTGGTCAGCGCGAGGGCGTTGACTTCGGTGGCAGCTGTGAATTGTTTGGCCTGTTCAATGGCATTTTGGCCAGTGGAAGCATCCAACACGAGCAAAATTTCATGTGGTGCATCAGGGACGACCTTCTGCATGACGGTCTTAATTTTGGTCAGCTCGCGCATGAGGTTGACCTTGTTGTGCAGACGGCCAGCCGTGTCGATAATGACGACATCGGCATCCTGGGCCACCGCAGACTTCACCGTGTCGAAAGCCACGGAAGCAGGGTCGGCACCCTGACCTTGCTGGACGATGGGCACCCCTACCCTATCCGCCCAAATCTGGAGCTGGCTGACAGCTGCGGCACGGAAAGTGTCGGAAGCACCGAGCACGACTTTCTTGCCTGCCTTCTTGAAGTTGTAGGCCAACTTGCCGATGGTGGTAGTCTTACCCACGCCGTTCACGCCGACAACCATGATGACATACGGCTTTTTGTCGGCAGGAATGTCGAAGGTGGTGCCATCACCAGACTCGTTCTCCTGAAGCAAGGCCATGATTTCCTCTTTCAGGATTCGATTCAATTCGCTGGTGCCCACATATTTGTCACGAGCCACGCGTGCCTGAATACGGTCGATGATTTTCAAGGTGGTTTCCACACCAACATCGGAGGTGATGAGGATTTCCTCAAGGTTGTCCAAAACCTCGTCGTCGACGGTCGACTTGCCCATGATGGCTTTGGAGATGCGGGAGAAGACGCTGGTCTTGGTCTTTTCAAGTCCTTTGTCGAGGTCTTCTTTTTGTTCTTTTTTTCGGGTTAGGAATGAGAATAGGCCCATGATTCTTTATTTTTTGACGGAGGACTTAGGACATAGGACTGAGGACTTTTGGTGTCCTGCGTCCTTCGTCTATAAGTCCTTCGTCCGATTATACAAACACAAAAAGGCTCTCCCATAATGGTTATGGAAAAGCCTGATTTTCAATCGATAATTCAAATTATCTCTTAGCAAGGTACTCCTGCACCTTGTCGGCAGGAACGACGATTTCATCAAAATAGTAAGCACCAGTCTTCTCAGAACGCTTCATTCTGATGATCTTGCTATAGGTCTTGTCTAAGCTACGAAGGGTAGCAACAGCTTTCTTTGCCATAACTCTTATTATTTAATCTCCTTGTGGAGGGTCATTCTCTTAAGGATCGGGTTATACTTCATCAACTCCAAACGGTCGGGAGTGTTCTTCTTGTTCTTCATGGTGTAGTATCTCGAAGTGCCGGGCATGCCGCTGGCCTTGTGCTCGGTGCATTCGAGAATGACCTTCACGCGTGCGTCTTTCTGTTTCTTTGACATTGCTTATATCCTTTCAAATTTAACTTCATCGATTTGGGTTGCAAAAGTACAACTTTTTCAGATACCCACAACCTATTTCTCAAAAATTATTTTCCTTCGATGACATTGTTCACAATTTGCAGAATTTCAGCTTCTTGCTTCAATGCAGCGGCTTCAATTTCGGCGGCCTCGTTCAGAATTTGGGCTTTAAACTCCTCGTCTTTGAGCGATGCGGCGTTGATTTTGACGTTCAAATGAGCACCCATGACGGCCGAACGAGCGCACAAAGCACCCACTCCAGCGTCGGTGACGGAATTCGGATTTCCAGTCTCAGCCATGGCGCGGACGACCTCAAAAGCCTTGAAGGCGACCTTCATCGTGCGGAAAGGCACCTGGGTGGCATACTTGGTGGCCTCTTGGATAGCAGCACTGCGAGCAGCCTTCTCCTCGTCGGTCTTTTTCGGCAAACCGAAAGCATCCATAATCTTGTTGAAGGCATTGGTGTCCTCATCAACGAGTTCAAGCAGTTCGTCCTTGATAGCCTGACCCTTAACAGCCCAGTTGGAGAACTCCTCCCAACGTTCGTCCCAGCCCGGCTTGTGCGACGACAGGTTGGCGACCATCGTGGCCAACGAAGCACCAAGGGCACCCATGTAGGCCGAGATGGAGCCGCCACCAGGAGCGGGACTTTCAGAAGCAGTCTCGTTGGCAAAGCCTGTGCAGGTCATGTCGACGAGTTTCTTCTGGCTGTGGTCTTCAATAAGGTATTCAATGACCTTTTCTTTCGGGTCGAAGGGCTTCAGGTCGTCGAGGCCCATCGACTTGATGGCGATCTTCATGATTTCCTCTTCGCTCACGCCGAGGCTACGTTGCTGCTTGGCAAGATAGAACTTACCAGCATCCATCAGCACCTTCTTGGGCACGAGGCCGACGATTTCGCAACCAGTGACGCGTACGCCACGAGCAGCGGCCTTAGCGCAGACCTCCTCGAAGCAAACGTGGACAGGCGAAACGCTGATGTTGGTGATATTCATTGACACCTGGGCGATGCCGTAGTCCTCGATGAACCAGCCGATGGCCTTGGTGGCTTTCAGCGTGCCGGGAATCATAATCGGTTTGCCGTTTTCGTCTTTCATCGGCTTGCCGGTCACCTTGCCGCCTTCACGCATCGGGCGACCTTTTTCGCGCACGTCGAAAGCGATGGCGTTGGCGCGACGCGTCGAGGTGGTGTTGAGGTTATAGTTGATGGCCACGAGGAAGTCGCGGGCACCCACTTGGGTGGCACCCGTGTGGGCCACGTGTTCGTTCCATTCGTTGGGGCCGAAGTCGGGCTTCCACTGCTCCGTGCCGAGGCGCGAGGCCAGGCTCTCGTATTCACCTGTGCGGCAATAGGCCAAGTTGCGGCGCTCCTTGATGTAGGCGGCCTCTTCGTAGCAGTAGATCGGGATGTTCAGCTCGTCGCCGAGGCGTTTGCCTAATTTGTGGGCATACTCGACCACCTCTTCCATGGTGATGTTACTCACAGGGATGAGGGGGCACACGTCGGTGGCGCCTTGGCGCGGGTGGGCGCCATGGTGCTGGCTCATGTCGATGAGCTCGGCGGCTTTCTTCACCACGCGGTAGGCGGCTTCGCACACAGGCTCGGGCTCACCCACAAAGGTGATGACGGTGCGGTTGGTGGTCATGCCGGGATCCACGTCTAACAGCTTGACGCCTTCCACTTTCTCGATTTCAGCGGTCACTTGGTCAATGATATTCTTGTCGCGGCCTTCGCTGATATTCGGCACGCATTCGATGAGTTGTTTCATATATCGTTTGATTTAATATTTAAGATTCAAGATTTAAGATTGGCCGATGGCCTATGACTATGGCTTATGGCAGCTTCATGAAAAAGGAAGGAGTTCCCTCTTCCATTGAAGCAGCCATAGGCCATTGGCTATAGGCCATAGTCGCAAAGCCGCGGCAAAGGTAAGGCTTTTTTCGATACGAAATGAAATAGAAATCAATCCTGTTTGTCTTCCAACTTGAAATGTATTGGAATTTGGTAAGACACTCTAACAAATTCGCCATTATGCATTCCAGGTTTCCATTTCGGCATGGACTCTACTACACGCATGGCCTCGGCATCGAGCTCGCTATCCACACCTCGCAGATTTCTTACATTGGAAATGCTACCGTCTTTTTCAACAATAAAACCAATAAAGACACGTCCTTGAATGCCTTTCTCCCTGGCTTTCTGAGGATAATGGATATTCTTGGAAATATAGTGAAACAATTCTGCCACGCCCCCCGGAAATTCCGGCATCTGCTCGACAATCTGATAAACATCCGATTCTCCTTCAACTTCTCCTACTTCCGGGAAAATCTCTGGCATTTCTCCTTCTATTTCTTCAAATACAACTACATCTCCTGGAATCGCCAGAGGTTCTTCGTTTTTGCAAGTTACTTTTTTCTTTTCTGCTTTCATCGTATCCGGCTCCGGAGCCAGCACATCGACTTCCAACAAATAAGCATCACTGGGAATGCTGTCGTTGGAGATACTATCGTTGGGCATCTCGGTGGAATCGGGAGTATGCATCACTTCACCGGCCAAAGGCTCGGGAACAGGATGATTGCAGGAAGTGGCGGCAAACAAGGTTCCCAACGACATTCCAGCAAAGATGGCCGCCTTGCCCATGCGCTGGCGTTTCTCCAGCTCGCGCTCCAAATAGCGCACTTCTGCCTCACATTTCGGGCAAGTGCCTTTGCAGTCACCTTGGTAGGTACATTCTTCGATGACCAACTTAATATCATTCTCCGCCGCAATCTGCTTGCGGATTTCCTTCAGGATCTTGCAGGTTTGTTTGCCTTTGGCCATAGTTTTATTCCTTATTTAGATAACTTGAAATTGATGGGCAGTGTATATCTCACACGGACGGCCTTCCCTCTTTGTTTGCCTGGGTACCATTTTGGCATTAGGCCTATCACACGAAGCGCTTCTTCATCACAGCCGTAGCCTATGCCACGAAGTACTTTTGCATCACAAACAGTGCCGTCTTTCTCTATATAAAACTCCACGAAGACCTTGCCTTCTACACCAGCATCTTTGGCTTCTTGGGGATAGACCAGATTGCTCCCTAAAAATTCAAGCAGTTTTTGGTTGCCGCCACGAAATGAAGGCATAGTTTCTTGTATGCAGCCGAAAAACTCACTACCAGACTCTACAACCACTTCCTCTTCAATGGTGTCCGTGCGTATACTATCTGGCTGCTGCGCCAAAGCCACTTGGCTTGAGCCCAACAAACCTACAGAAAGGCCTGCAACGACGGCTGCCTTCCCCATGCGTTGGCGTTTCTCCAACTCACGTTCCAAATAACGCACCTCGGCCTCGCACTTTGGACAAGTGCCTTTGCAGTCGCCTTGATAGGTGCATTCCGAAATGACCAGTTCGATGTCGTTCTCCGCTGCAATCTGCTTGCGGATTTCCTTCAGGATTTTGCAGGTTTGTTTGCCTTTGGCCATAACGTGTTATTTTAAAACATTAATTATCATCAATTTGTCACGAATTGTTCATTAATTCGCCTTTCGTTTTCAATGAGTAATCATCGGAAAATGAAGCTTCTGCACGCATTGACAGGCGAACGGAAACTTCTCTTCCGACTTCATTTCCCAAATAGCAGGCTTCCATTCCATGAACTTGAACAGTGCCGCGACTTGAGCATCTAATTGCTCATTGACACCTTTTATTATTTCAATGTGCGACAATTTGCCATTGGGTTCCACAGTGAAGGCCACTTCCATGTCGCCGTAAGCGTTACCATCGGCATTCTTGCCCAAGTTTTGGGAGATGAATTCCAAAAGATCCGATTCGCCACCCTCAAATTGTGGGACATAGAAGGTCAATGAATTGTTGATTAATACATTAACATAATCATCAGTATCGACATTTTCTATCCGATCGGGAGATTCCAAATCAAATCCCACCACAGAAAGGTTCCTCATCCCTGAGAAATCAAACATATCCATTACCGTTCTATATCTTTTTGGATCAACATGATAGCATGAAGTCATCGGAATCTTACCCATCAGCATCACATCCGACTGCTGAATCTTAGGTACCACATATCCATCCAATATGTCTACTATACTATCGTTCCGTGAAGGAATCGTATCCGGCGTCTGAGCCATAGCCACTTGGCTTGCGCCCAGCAAACCTACGGAAAGGCCTGCGACTACGGCAGCCTTGCCCAACCGACGGCGTTTCTCCAACTCGCGCTCCAGATAGCGCACTTCGGCTTCGCATTTTGGGCAAGTGCCGAGGCAATCGCCTTGGTAAGTGCATTCCTCGATGACCAACTTAATGTCGTTCTCTGCTGCAATCTGTTTGCGGATTTCTTTCAGGATTTTGCAGGTTTGTTTGCCTCTTTTCATGTTTGTATTTTTTGGTTTAACGCGGCAAAGATACGATTTATTTTGAAAAAAGCAGTTTGAAGCAAAATTAATCCAAAAACGGAAATCAATCCCCATTCTGCATTCTACATTCATCATTCTACATTCTGCATTCATCATTCATCATTCAGCATTCATCATTCAGCATTCATCATTCAGCATTCATCATTCCAGCTCACCTTATTATATATTGGAACTCGTCAACATCCACCACGCCCATCGCTTTGAGGCGTTCGATGCTCTTAGCCACGTCCTCTTCAGCGTTAAAATCAGGAATATGCGGCACTCGCACCATGATGCGTTTGGGGTCGCCGTGCTTCAGAAGCCATTCCAAATTGGTCAGCACAATCGAGTTATCCATGCCCGTATAGGCTTGATAGATTTCAGGATTCATATCCTTGATGTCGACTATGTAGCCATCCAGAATCGGGTCGATGGCTTGCACATTTTCGAAAGGCACATTAAGGCTGGTCTCGACCAAAATCTGCCACTGCGAACCGCAAAGTTCCCGAAACGCCTTGATGAACTCCACTTGAAGCAAGGGCTCACCCCCACCAAAAGTGACGCCGCCATGCGTGGCAAGGAAATACAACTGGTCGATTTTCACCTCCTCGAAAAGAATTTCAGGCGTGTAGTCGCGTCCATTGTCCATTTCCCACGAGGTCTTGTTCAAGCAATAGCGACAGCGCAAAGGGCATCTATTGAACGCCACCAAGGTGGTGACGCCCTCGCCGTCCGTAGTCAAGCGGTGACGGCTGATGCCGAAGATTTTTGCGGTGGTCATTCCAAATATGCTGGCATCTCCGATTCGTCAATGGTGCGGCGACCTTCACTGAAGAGGTTGAAGACGATACCGACTTGTGCATTGAAGCCCTTAGAATTCAACGGATTGAAGCAGCCGATGATGTTGTTCGTGGTCAGATAGATGTTGCAGGTCGCAATCATGGCGGAGAGACCGAGGCCGAAGTTGGCATAGCTGCCAGGCATCATCGTATAGGTGGCGCATACGTTGAAATTGTCCCAAAACGAGCCGCAGTAAGCCAATGTCAAAGCGGGACGGAAGCCGCTACGAAGGAAGCAACCTTGCGCCTGCACACTGAAACGGTTGTGGACGTCGAGGTCGTAGTTTCCACGCAGCAAGAGATTGGTATTCAGCGCTGTATTGTATTTTTCCAAAGGAGAAAAGTCCAACTGGAAATACTGCTTCAAAGTGTCCAGAAACTGCGTGCGATACGCTTCGTCGGAGGTAATCAGCTGCAGTTGTTCCCAATCCAAACCATTGAAAAGGAAGCTACCGTTGTCGTAGAACTGCCCCACATCGTTCACTTCGCCCTTTATGCTGATGTCGTTTTTCCCCCAATGGATAAAGCCCAAGTCGTGGACGGCAGCCACCGCACTGAACTGTTCATCAAAACGGTATTCGGCAGCCAAGTCGATGCCGAAGCCGGGGTTGCGGAACAATTCGCCCACGCTGAACGGGCCGTCTTTCATCAGTTTGCCGTCTTTGACGTAAAAAACATTGGGCAACGAAGTACGGATGGCGATGTTTTCCTCCATACGCAGCGCGTAGGAATCGGCATCGGTGAAAAGTTTGGCATCGAAAGCATCAGTGGTGACATTACCAGTTCCAAAAAGTAGCTTAGCCCTACCGCCCACCGACAACTGTTCCGTGACATTCAACTGATAACCCACCGCAAACTCCTGATACACCTGCGCATTCACGTTCATGTTGACTTTGACAGGATTGCTCTCACCGACGAAAGCGCCATTGCCGTAGCCCAACAACTTAAACAATCCGTCGTTGTATTTAGCATCGGTTTGGGCCTTCACCCCATAATTAATGGTAAGCATCCCTTTGTTCAGGCGGCGATACAAGGTGAAAAGGTCAACATTCACGTTTAAACCCAAGAAGTTCTTCTCTTTCAAGCTATTGGCAAACTGTCTCAGGTTCCATGTCGCGGGGCGACCTTGGGCGTCAAAGACGAAAAGGTTGTTGTAACGCAAAGCGGTGTTCTGAACATCCAAACCGATATTGCCGACGACAAGCGACATAACACTCTCATAGGGCAAGTCCGTGGCAGGATTGGCCTTCATCTGATAAGGATTCAGCCGCATGAAATCGACGGGCGACACCTGCTGCGCCCTAACCGAAACAAATGCAAATAACAAAGCCAGAACGGCTACAAATCTGTATGACTTTTTCATTATTCCGTTGTTTTGAATTCGACAATGCCATTGTATTTCACCCTAGCTTTCATAAACACATCCAATTGCTGTTGGCCTTTTAGCACCACATCGTGGGCATCGGTATCCAATGAATACACCGAAATCAACCGGTCGGAACGCAAGAGATTCTCAACCTTCTCTCCCGTGACTTCCAACGTTACCTCTGTGTTTGTAGGCTGTCCGTCAAACGAAGCATTGATCAGTCTGCCTTCATCGACGAGGATGCCCGTAATCTGTTCCGTCGCCGAATCGTAGGTGAAGAACTGCGCATTCATATTCAGCGGGATAGTGGAAGTGAAAGTCAACTCCAAAGTCAGTTTTTCAATCTGATCGGGCTTGCTGACTCCGGAAAGATTCAAGACGGTCGTGTCGATATAACGCACATCGTCGACCGCAAAGTCAAACGGAATCTCGGCATCGACCATGACATCAATGACACAGGAATCATTCACCGAAACCAAATCGGTCAGGCCCAAGGGATTCACGGTAAAGCAGGAGGCCGCGAAAACGCCCAATGTGTTAGCGGAAATCCTACCGTTCAGGCTTTTTTCCAACACCTTGCCAAATTGGAATTGCGTGGGAATGTCAACCACCAAAGGCTCGGGACCGAAAATGGAATAAGGCACTGAGGCATCATCGAAGACCCAAGCCGTGTCAACCGTCAAACGGGCTTCCAAATCGAAAGTGTTGCGTTCGTACAAATCCAATCGAGCGCCAAACACTTCCAAGGAGCCCGAAGCATTTCTCGAAAGCAAATTATAGGTCGTATCAATGGTGTTTCTCGAATCGTAAGCATCCACATAGCCTGACATCTCCTTGATAGCCAAATCGCTTCCCGCAATATCAACGTCCAAAAACAACTCATTTTCAAGTAAGCTCTGCAGCCTTACATAGAGGTCATAACTCAAATCAAGGGTGTTGGCCGTGTCCGTTGAATAGTGCAAACCGTCGAGATCAAACTGAATATCGCCTGCGTTGAAATCGAAGTCGAGCACCAAGTCATGGCCATCGGCATCCTTGATGTCGGCAGTACGAATCACCAACTTCTGGATCAGACCGATGTTCGAGCTCAAATTGAAATCAAAATGGCCCGTCTTCATCACGGCCTCCATCACATGGATGTTGTCGGACTCAAACGTAATCGTATGGTCGAAATGGAACACCGTGTCGAATGCCTGTGGCAAGACAACCGGGAAGGGATTCTCGAACGAAAAATGCTCATGATACTCCAAATCCTTGAATTTCAAAAGATTCTCCCCGCTCAATGCGCCAAGGTTCTCGTAATGGATGCCAAACGACAAATCGCCATCCTCCGAACAATTGATAATGCTGTCGATTTTGAACTTCTCTATCATTTCCGACAAGGAAAGCGAGGTCGAACCAATGGGCAGCAGCAGCTCGCCCTCGGCATTTACGCCGTGGACATTACCCATATCATAATGGTCTTTCTTGCAGGAGGCAAACAACAACGTAGCCAAAGCAAGAACAAAAAACAACTTATTGTATTTCATCGTTTTATCCTTACACAAACTTACCATTCAGAATCATCTTCGCCACCTTGTTCGCACCATAATAATACGGCATGAACTCCAACTGCGTCATCGGCTGGGTGATGATGAGGTTGGCGAGTTTGCCTTTGGTGATGCTGCCCACCTCGTCGCTCACACCCATGGCGTAAGCTGTGTTGAGCGTGGTGGCATTCAGCGCTTCTTCGGGCGTCAAGCGATAACGGATGCAAGCCATCGAGAGGATAAGCTGCATGTTGCCTGATGGCGAGGTGCCGGGATTGAAGTCGGAGGCCATGGCCACGGGCAGACCCGCTTCAATCATCTTGCGTGCCGGGGAGAGCGGCAGATTGAGGAAAAATGCGCAGCCAGGAAGTATGGTCGGCATGGTCTCGGTGTCTTTCAGGCACTCAATCTCGGCGTCACCCATCTGTTCGAGGTGGTCGACGGAGATGGCGCCATATTTAACGCCCACTTGCACGCCGCCCGAGATGGCCATCTCGTTGGCGTGGATCTTCGGCCGCATGCCGTATTTGATGCCCGCCATAAGGATGCGTTCCGTGTCCTCGACGGTGAAAAAGCCTTGGTCGCAGAACACGTCGATGAAGTCGGCCAGGTCTTCAGCAGCTACGAGCGGAATCATCTCGTTGATGACCAAATCGACATAATCCTCCTGATGGCCACGATATTCCATCGGGATGCCATGCGCACCGAGGAAATTCGACTTGATGGTCAAGGGTGAATTTTCCTTCAGGCGACGGATGACGCGGAGCAGCTTCAGCTCGCTCTCGGTGGTGAGGCCGTAGCCGCTCTTGATCTCGATGGCACCTGTGCCCATGCGCATCACCTCGTCGAGGCGCTGCTGGGCCATGTCGTAAAGCTCGTCTTCCGAAGCCGCCGCCGTCGCCTTGGCCGAGTTGAGGATGCCTCCTCCCCTCTTGGCGATCTCCTCGTAGCTGAGGCCACGGATCTTGTCGACAAACTCAAGCTCGCGCGAGTTGGCATAGACCAGATGTGTGTGCGAGTCACAGAAAGCGGGCATCACCACACTGCCTTTCACATCGTGAATACGGTGGTTTTCAGCGAGATATTTACGGCAGGCCTCCGAATCCATCGGGCCATAATCCTCGATTTTCTTACCTTTGAAATAGAGGAAAGCGTTTTTGATTCTTCCCGTTTCGGCCATTTCCTTGCCGCGTTTCAGCAGTCGACCCTGTTCCTCGATGCCGACAAGCTCCTTGATGTTGACGATAAGCATAATTACTTGAAATTTTTGGCAAAAGTAAGGAAAAAAAGGCCATTTGTACAATTTTTGCTAATTTTGTCCCCGAAAAACGAAACACCATGAAAAAAACTATCCTACTGGCAATGGTCATCTTGGCTACAACTTTCACTGCCTGCGCACAAGACAAGAAAGACGAATCGAAGGTCAAGCAACTGACTTACAAAGAGTTTCTCAAGAAGGTTTGGAACTTTGAGAACAATCCGAACACCTTTGTCTACAAGGGCAAGTTGCCTGCCGTCATCGACTTCTACGCCGACTGGTGCGGTCCGTGCCGCCGTGTGGCTCCCGTCATGGAAAAACTGGCGGAGGAATATGACGGCCAACTGCTCGTTTACAAGATAAACGTCGACCAAGAGAAGGAATTGGCCAACGCATTCCAGGTGAAAAGCATCCCCATGGTGCTCTTCATCCCTTTGGAAGGCCAGCCGATGATGCAGGTCGGGGCCATGCAAGAGGCTGAATACAAAAAGGTCGTCGATGAGCAACTGATTAAATGACACTTTTTACTACAGCTTATTTCCCGAGCATCAGCTACATGGCGCGTTTTCTGCAAGAAGACGCGCCTGTCATTGAAGTGTGGGAGACCTACCACAAGCAGACCTACCGCAACCGTTGCCGCGTGATGACGGCCAACGGTGTGGAGAGCCTCAGTGTGCCTGTGGTGAAAGTCAACGGCAACCACACCATGACCAAGGACATGGCTATCAGCCCCATTGAGCCATGGCAGCATATCCACAGCCGTTGTTTGGAATCCGCTTACAAGGCTACACCTTATTTCGACCATTATTACGACTATCTGAGACCCATCTTTGAAGGCCATTTCGAGCGCCTCATCGACTTGAACGACGCGGCTTTGCAAGCGGTGTTGAAGATGCTGAAGGTCAAGAAGGAAATCGTACACACGACGGATTACGTCCGCGAGGCGGAGAACGACCTTCGCGAGGCGTTTAGTCCTAAAAAGGCTTTTGAAAACGGCGCATTCCCTGAATACTATCAGGTTTTCAGCACCAAGTTTCCCTTCGCGCCTGATTTGAGCGTGTTGGATTTGATATTCAACGAGGGACCGGAGGCAGTTAGTTATTTCACCAGAATATCAAGCCCCGACCAGTCCTTGTTCTCGGTCAACATGTCATAGTAATAACAGATGTTCTCCTCGGTGATTTTCTCGCCATTTACCGAAATGATTTGGTCGCCGACCTTGAATTTCTCTTTGCCGTCGATGAGGCGGTTCAAAATCTTCAATGTTCCATCGGCAGTAGAAACACGGTAGGCAGGTGCCTCGAAAGGCTTGACGACATCGGTTGAATGAGGCCTGGCATACATCTTTAGATTT
>JAEEQP010000058.1 GCA_016285355.1 Bacteroidales bacterium | reverse complement strand
GCAGCGACTTGCCGGAGCCTTGGAAGTGCCATATCAGGCCGCGTTTGATCTTGTTTTCCAGCACGCGCTCCACAATCTTGTTGGCGCCTTCGTATTGCTGGTAGCGGCACACCACCTTGATGCGCTGGCGGCTCTTGTTGGTGGTGTATGTGGTGAAGTTGTAGAGAATGTCGAGCAAGGTCTTGGGCGACAGCAGCTGCCGCATTTCGGCGGAGACGTTTTCCAAGCCGGGCATCTCCGAATCCTCGCTGCCTTCGTTGAGCCGCCAGGCCGACCAGAACTCCAAAGGTGTGCGCACGGCTCCGTAGAACAGTTCGCGTCCTTCGGTGGCGAAGCTGAACACGTTGGGCACAAAGAGTTCGGGCACGCTGTTCTCGTAGCCGTCGTGGATGTCGGAGGCGGCATCGAGCCACGAAACAGAAGGCCGCACGGGCGTTTTGGTTTCGCCCACCACCAAGGGGAAACCGTTGACAAACAGCACGATGTCGGGGCGTTTGGTCTCGCGGTTGCGGATGCTGAACTGGTTGACCAGCTGGAACTTGTTGTTGGTGATATGTTCGAAGTCGATGAGGCGGACAGGCACGTGGGCGTAGTTCTTGCCGAAGGGCATGGTCTTGTTGCCCTTGAGCCATTCGGCGAACTCCTCGTTGGCCCGCACGAGGCCGGTGCTGCGTACCGACAACAGAATGGAACGCAGTTTGAAGATGACCTCATCGGCGCGTTCAGGCTGTGCGGCAATCTCGGGATTGAGACGGATGAGGGCGTTTTTCACTTCCGTTTCCACCATTACCTCGGTAATCTCGCGCGGCAGTTCTGTGGCGGGCAGGTACTCCCACTGCGCCCCGTAGGGAGCCATCGCCTCATGCACCATGTTGCTCTCGTTCAAGTTCACCCCCGTCATCGTATGAATGACGAAGTTTTCCACTGCGTTTATTTCGTTGAAGGACATGGCATTCTATTTTCGTTCAAAAATACATTCTTCCAATTCTTTGTACACGTTCATATCTGGAGTAATATGTTTAGACAATTCTATTTTAAAAGTTTCTGGATTTACAGATACTTTTAGATTACAATAGTTTTTTATTCGACCCGTCTCATCTTTCACGTGTTGATTATCAATATCTGTAACAAAGGCGTCGTAATCTGTTTCAGAGAACGACAATTCTTTATCTTCACAATATTTTTTCAAAACTTCTTTGTCGTACAAATAGTTTTCCAGTTCCCATCTTTTAATTATTCTATGATTAGTTGGATTGTTTCCTAAATACAGTTGTCTGTCTTTTTCATTGTTTAATGCACCAGAAGACATGTCTCTATCTTTACATACCCATATTTCAACATCTGGAAAAACTTTGGTTAATATTGCTATTGCAATATCGCTACGTTGGTCTAATTCTGTGTTACCACCGCTGGAAACAAATAAAGTGTCAGGATATTTTTCGCCAAAGATATTATTATAGACTTGTGCATCCATCCCTTTTTCTTGTCCGGTTTTCGAAGGTCTATCTTTCCCTTCGCAGTAAACAATTCTTTTGGGAGCAATTAAACCAGTCAAATCATCTAAAGCAGTAGCAAAAATACGGCTCCATTGGTTCCTGTTTTTTTGAATTGGAAATAATGTTTGGGGCGTTGTTGCCCATGGTGTATCTGCTTTGAATTCAATAATTTGACAATCATCTTTCAGTTCTTCTTGAAGAGCTCTCAAGAAGCCTATGCTATGGGTAGCCACCCATAATTGACAGTTTTCGCCAATCAGTTTATTGATTTCGACAAGTAGTTTTCGTTGAATAGAAGTATTGATATGTAGTTCAGGTTCATCAATTAAAAAGATAGTGTCATTGTATTCGTCTTTTCTTAAATATAAGTCCAAAAGAATATCCACAACTTCTTTTTCACCCGATGAAAGTACATTAAATTCGAATTGTGTACCACTATAATCTGATTTGCTAAAAAATAAGGTTCCCTTACTATCTTCTATGTTTCCCAAACTGGTTATTTCTAAATCCAAACATGATTTAATGGATGAATTCAATTCTCCAATAATGTGTCTTTTGGCTTCGCTTGGTTTACAATCTTGTTCGTTTAAATATTTTGTGTATTTGATGTTTAGTCGTCTATAGTTTTCCTCCATTTTATCATCAAGATCTGAGGATAAGGATGCTCCATAATTATTAAGTCTAATTTCACCAACAGCTCTTGTTTGAGTGACTTTTAGATTGTTGTTATATCGATATGGACTCCTAAACGAAAAGATAGTGTTTTCTTTGCCTTCTGCGTGTTTGGCATTTCTGACTTGAAAATAATTGCCAGTTGTGAATTCAATAATAACGGATTGATAACTATAGGCAGGCGCTTGTTCAATTGAATGATAATGATAATCTTTACTTCCTTTATTTCCTAACTGACAATATGCATTATTGTGAAAAAGCATCCCATCAAACACACTGCTCTTTCCGCAACCATTAGGTCCTACTAATGCTATTATTCGGCTTGGATTCTCACCTAAATCAATTGTTAGTGAATGAAATCGTTTGTATTTGTTTAATGTTATCTTTTTGATTCTCATACTCAAAACACTTTATTGATTAATTCCTGCTTTATCTGTTGTGAAATAGCAATTTGAGTTTCAAGTTGCTCTATTGTATTGTCAATTGAATTCAGTTCGTTTGCTTTGCTTTTTTGTTTGTCAAAACTATATGATGGTATTTGAAAATCACTTAAATCGGCGGGGGTAATTGCCGGGTAATTAGTTCCATTCATTCTGTTTTCACAAAAAGTCATAAACGCTTTTGAAAACAACATGTGGAAAAGGAAGTCTGTATTGTTGTCAGGTTTTGCGGAAACAACAGCTGTTCCAGTAGAAGCAATTAGTTCTTCATGACGGTTTTTGATTTGGACGAAAGCCTTTAAATAGGGGCGTACCAATGACAACACAATATCATTGTTTTTCACAATCCTACGAGCCCTTGATGGAGCTTCTGCAAACAAGTATTCAGTTAAAGGCCCTAAATGTTTAGGGGAGACTATGCTTGCAATGTCGATATAAAGAAATCTGTAGTCGCTAGGAGTTTTGGCACTTAAAGTGCTTTCGTTTATATTGGCACACTCGCCAAATGCAACTTTTTCTCCTGTAAACATCGATTCTATACGATTGTTATACAGCTCTTCCATCCTCTCCCTCTCCCTCTTCTCCTTCTCCACCACCTCGTCGGCGGCCCAGAGCAGCTCGGCAAGGCGCTTCTGCTCGGCCTTGGGCGGGAGGAGGAATTCGTAATCGGCCAGTTCTTTGAACTTGGTGCGCGGAGACAAAGAACCCGCAGAGGTGGCCAACGCTTTCTGGAAGAAACCTTCGCTTTGTATCAGGAATGGCAACAATTCGGGCAACATCACCTTTTCAATAGCCTCAAACACAAGAATGTCGCCGGAACAAATGCCATCAAACTCGGCATACGCTACTTTGCGTTGGTAGGCACGCCGCCGTCCAAACAGCACTTGTCCTTTCTTGAACTTGCGCGTAAAGGTGGTTTCTTTCTCCAAAGTGTCCCAATGGGTGATATGCAGGTTGTTAGGCTCAATATGTTCAAGCCCAATCACATGGTCCAAGCCTTCCGCAGCAGGGTCCTTGGTTGCCTCGTTCACCTGCCGGCAGACCTCGTCAAACCTGTATTTCTTCCAGTGGGTTTTATCTATGTTTAGTTCGTTCATCATTTCTTTCCTTTTGCGTTTTTCTTCACCAATTTGGCTGTGGTTTTCACGGTCTCCAAATAGGCTTCCTCAACGGGCGAGAGGGTGTTGCTCTGGTATTTGCGGTATTCGGCGGTGGCTTTCTCCAAGGCTTGTGCATGGCTTACAGAGCCGGGGCCTTCAAGCAACGGTCTGTTGCCAGATGTGAGTACCGAATCCAATTGGTGGATATAATCGTTCATGTACATGGGCTTATGCTCAAGCGCATTGATTTCAGCCAAGTCGAAATAACCCGAAACGAGGTTGTTCAAAATCTTCAATTCATTTTCATTCAAATAGTTTTTGGCAATGCCTATGTCTTTCAAAGCAGGCAGTTCTCCCGAAAATGTGGTCAGTCCCATAAAAGGCTTGTCGGCATTGGCACGCTCATAGATAACTTCGGCGGCGGTATGACCGTGGGCGGCATAGTGCAGCTTGTTCTGCACCATCTTGAAAAACAGAACGGATTCATCGCTTTTGGGGTTGTAGTCCACACTGGTGGCATAGAGGTCAAGCACCTGACGATACAGCACCTTTTCTGACGAACGGATGTCGCGGATGCGGTCGAGCAACTCTTTCCAGTAATTGCCGCCGCCGTTGCCTTTCAGCCGCTCATCGTCCATGGTAAAGCCTTTAACCATGTATTCCTTCAGACGCTGCGTGGCCCAAATGCGGAAACGCGTGGCAATAGCCGATTTTATACGATAGCCAAGCGAAATGATCATATCAAGGTTATAAAAAGGAATTTCCCTACTAACCTCTCTATTGCCCTCTAGGCGAACCTGTCGGAAATTCCGACAAGTTGATTCTACGGCAAGCTCCCCCTCTTCATATATGTGTTTAATATGTTCAACAATATTGGTCCTAGAACTCTGAAATAGTTCAGACATTTGTTGCTGGTTCAGCCAAACGGTATCGTTGTCCAATTTCACATTGATCTTTGTCAAACCGTCTTCGGTCTGGTAGATGATGATGTCGCCAGTGTTTTCTATTATATTGTCCATGTAGTTTTCTATCAGATAAGATTCTTGATTTCAGTGTATAATTTTTCCCTGTTTCTTTCCCACACATTCAGCAATTCTTTCAAAGTCTGTTTCGGAGTTTCATCTTTCACTTCCAATCGAGATACATATTGCGATATGTTGAGCGTGGCACCGTTCTCCAAAATTTGCTCGTTGTTCACCACTTTGGCAAAGCCGGGGATGTCCTTGTATGCTTTGTACGCCTTGAAAATTTTGTCAATATGCCTTTCTTCAAGCATGCTGATGGTCTTGTCACGTTTCACCTCATCCACCGCATTGATGAAGAGGATTTTGCCTTGCCGCTGTTCAGGTTTCCGTGTGCGGCAGATTAGCAGGCAGGCCTCCATGGGGGAGTTGTAGAACAGATTCGGCCCCAAGCC
This sequence comes from Bacteroidales bacterium, assembly GCA_016285355.1. The sequence goes on along the minus strand of JAEEQP010000058.1, from coordinate 17,319 downwards.
AATGACACAATCCACGCAATCACTTTCAATCATCTTGCGCCGCATGTCGCGTTCCGCATCACGGAAAAGGATGCCGTGTGGCCAGAGCACCACGCAACGACCTGTGTCGGGCTTAAGACTCTTCATGATGTGCTGCTGGAAGGCGTAATCGGCGCAGCCTTGTGGCGGTGTGCCCCAGATGTTGCGCCCGTAAGGATCATCAGTGAAGGCAGCTTGGTCCCAACTTTTGATGGAATAAGGCGGATTAGCCAACACAATGTCGAACTTCTGCAATTCGTCATATTCCATAAAGATCGGATTGCTCAACGTGTTGCCTCGCACGATGTTGAACTCTTCGAAGCCATGCAGCAACATATTCATTCGGGCAATACCTGAAGTGATCAGGTTGATTTCCTGTCCGTAAAGGCGCAACGTGCGGTATTCCTTGCCTTGGTCTTTGAGCATCATGGCGCAGTTGAGCAGCAATCCACCGCTACCGCAGGTGGGGTCGTACACGCTGTCACCCTCGTGCGGGTCGGCAATGAGCGTCATCAGACGCACCACGGTACGATTGGTATAGAACTCGGCTGCCGTGTGACCGCTGTCGTCAGCAAACTTCTTGATTAGAAACTCGTAAGCATTACCTAACTCATCATTGGGGACGTTTTTGATGTTGAGGTTTTTGGTGGAGAAATGCTCAATGAGTTGGCACAGCATCGCATCCGAAAGGCGTTCCTTGTTGGTCCAGTCGGCATCGCCGAAGATGCCTTGCAATTGTTGCGCATTCACTTTCTGAATGGCATTCAAGGCCTTGCTGATGGCTTGCCCCACATTTACAGTAACCTGCCTTACTTTATTCCAATGCGCTTCGGCTGGCACTTTAAAACGGTGGTTTTCGTCAAAGGCTGCATATTCCAAATCGCCGTCGCTTTCGTCAAGTGCATCCTTGTATTCTTCGTCATAGACATCGCAGATGCGTTTGTAAAACAACAACGGGAAGATATACTGCTTGTAGTCGCCGGCATCGATGAAACCGCGCAGGTAGGTGGCCGCACCCCAAAGATAGGATTCCAATTCTTTCTGTGTCATTTCGCAAACTCGTTTAGCAGTTGAATAAAACGTTCCTCCGCCTCGTGTGCTTCTTCCACGGCCACTTTCAATTGAGCCTTAGCTTCCTCCAAAGTCGGCAGATTGTCGGTCATTTCCTTTTCCACATAAAGCGGAATATTCAGATTGTAGCCATTAGCTTTAATCTCATCAAGACCGACCACTTTGACATGATTCTTCACATTCTTGAAATCGGTGTACCACTTGTAAATGGTCTCGATATGCTCTGGTTCCAATGTGTTTTGCGCACGACCTTTCTTCACTTGGTCGGCGGCATCGATAAATAGGAACTTTCCCTTTCTGGATTTCTCTTTTTGTGCTCTGAAAACCAAGATGCATGCCGAGAGCGTTGCTCCATAGAAGATGTTTTCGCCCAAACCAATGACCGCTTCCAACAAATCTTTCTCCAACAGCACGGAACGGATTTTGGCTTCGGCGTTTTTGCGGAATAAAGCCCCATGAGGCAAGACAACCGCTACGCGTCCTGTTTTCTCATCCATGGATTTGATCATGTGCTGTACCCAAGCCATATCGCCGTTACCTTTGGGTGGCGTGCCTGCGATGTTGCGTCCGTAAAGGTCATCAGCCCAAATATCTGCACCCCAATTGCTTAATGAAAAAGGCGGATTCGCAATGACGATATTGAATTGTTGCAGTTGGTCATACTTGAAAAACCTGGGCTCTCGCAAAGTGTCGCCTCTTTCAATATGGAAATCCTCAATGCCATGCAAAAACATATTCATGCGGGCAATAGTGGAAGTGGTCAGGTTCTTTTCCTGCCCATAAAGCTTTAATGTACGGAAATCGCCGCCATTCTGCTTCACTTGGTCCACACATTCGAGCAGCATTCCAGCCGTGCCGCAAGCAGGGTCATAAATGGTTTCACTTGGTTGCGGATTGACAATCAAGCCCATCAAATGTACCACGGAACGAGGTGTATAGAACTCTCCGGCTTTCTTGTTGGTCTGGTCGGCAAACATTTTGATAAGATACTCGTATGCGCGTCCTAAAACGTCAGGCTCCACATTTGAATTGGAAAGGTTGTACTGCGAATAATGCTCAATCAATCGACAAAGCAATTCGTCTGAAAGTTTGTCTTTGTTGGTCCATGCTGCATCACCAAAGATATTGGCCAGATATTGAGGATTGGCCTGCTCGATTTGAGAGAAAGCCCCTTTGATAGCGCTTCCCACATTGGTGGTGACGGCTCTGACATCTTTCCAATGACAACCTTTGGGAATGATAAAACGATGCATCTCGGCACCCGAAGCATATTCGTGGTCGCCATCGCTTTCTGACAAGGCTTCGTTATATTCCTCGTCATAGACATCTGAAATCCTTTTGAAAAACAACAAAGGGAAGATATACACCTTAAAATCAGCTGCATCCACTGGACCTTTGAGAATCCATGCGGCTTTTGACAAGTGTTGTTCTAATTGTGATAGCGTTAGCATACTTTATATGATATGCCGCAAAAATAGGGAAAAAACTCCTTGCTTCGTTTAGGATATGAAAAAAGGTAATTGTAAGAAAAAGTTTCTCCAAAAATTTCCGTATTATTGCACCCAAAATCAAACACACAACAATATGAAAAAGCTATTCATAGGATTACTTGCCGCTTTCTTGTTTTGCGGCAGCCTGCAAACTAAAGCACAAAACGACGGCGTCACGCTGTATTTCAGCTCAGAAGAGATGCCTGACCTCATCAAGTGCCTGCCGCCACCGCCCGACACCATCGGGACAGACTTCGCCAACGACATTATGCGTTACATGTGGGGCAAGACGCAACGTTGCGATTCGGTTCGCGCCGCTCTCGTGTTTCGTGATGCCGTATGGAACTACGACTCGCTTTTCGCCATTTTTAGCGTGCCTTTTGGCTTCGAAATCTCCAAAGAGGGCACTCCCGAGATTTACAAATTCATGATTAACAGCCTTTCCACCGTCGACCAGACACGTGTCAAGCCAAAGGCTTTCTACCATCGCAAGCGTCCGTTTGAGCGTTTCCACGAGCACATGCTTACGATGTATGAAGAGGCGGAACTGTCGGGCGAAGGCTCCTATCCTTCGGGCCACAGCCAGCGTGGTTATGCCGCTGCTTTGCTGCTTTCCGAAGTCAATCCAGCCAACGCTGACACCATCATGTCACGTGGCTTTATGTATGGCGAAAGCCGTGTTATTGCAGGCGCGCACTGGCAGAGCGATGTGGACGCCAGCCGCCTCTGTGCCGCCATCGGCTTGACCCGCTTGCACACTAATCCTGCTTTTCTCGCTGATCTTAAGAAGGCTCAAGACGAGTTCAAACGGCTGACGAGTGAGGTGATATCCACTGATGATGCTTCCCAGTTCGTGAATCTGGCCGATGCCGTTCCCGATGCCATATTAGAAATTCGTTACTACAGCACATACAACTTTGTTGGCACTCGCGTGGATGGCTATCAGGAACCTGTCGCCTTGCTCACTCGTCGGGCTGCCGACAGTCTTCGCGCCGTGAGCGACGACCTGAAAAAACAAGGTTATCGTCTGAAAATCTACGATGCCTACCGTCCGCAGTGTGCCGTCGACCACTTTGTTCGTTGGGCCGCCGATGTAAACGACACAATGATGAAAGATTACTTCTATCCCGATTTGGACAAGAGCGTCCTGTTCGACCAAAAGTATATCATGGAAAAGAGTGGTCACACCCGTGGTTCCACCGTCGACCTGACCCTATTTGACATGGCTACTGAGAAGGAAGTCGATATGGGCGGTACGTTTGATTGGTTCGGTCCCGAGAGCCACCCCGACTTCTGTGGTAATCCCAAGAAGGGCAAATACACAGGCAAAAACAACGCCAATCCGACGGGCCGCAGCATCACCCAAGAGCAGTTCAACAACCGTATGATCCTTCGTGAGGCCATGTTGCGCCACGGCTTCAAGGCTTTGGACAGCGAATGGTGGCACTTCACGTTGAAGAACGAGCCTTTTCCGGACACGTATTTCACTTTCCCGGTAAAGAAGCTGTAAATCTGGCGGGCAGTTGTCTACACTTGCACCTTTTTCCCTTGCCAAGTGCCCCGCTCTTCCATCCTTTTTTCTATGCGCGAGAGCACCTCGTCGTAGCGTAGCTTCATCCAAGGCTCGCTGACGAGATAGCGCGGCGGCACTTCACCCGCAAAACGCTCGATGACAATATTGGGGTTGAGCCGTTCGGCGAAGTCAATGACGAAATCGATGTATTCCTCCAAATCAAAGAGATGGAATGCTTCGGGATGGGCCTGGTATTCCTCGGCCATCTTCGTGCCTTTGAAGATTTGCAGTTGGTGGAACTTGACCGTGGTCAAAGGCAGTTGGGAAATGATGTCGGCGGCATCGAGCATCATGGTTTTGCTCTCGCCAGGCAGACCGAAAATGAAATGCGCCCCACAAGGGATGCCGTAGTCGCTGGTCACATGGATGGCTTTTTCCGCCGTGGCAAAATTGTGCCCTCGGTTGACACGCTTTAAGGTATCGTCATACACACTTTCCACGCCATACTCCAGCATGACATAGTGCGTTTTCTGTATCTCGTTGAGATAGTGCAAAAGGGTCTCGTCAATCAAGTCAGGCCGTGTGCCAATAACGATACCTACAATCTTTGGTGTTTCCAAGGCTTTGGAAGTCATGTCATTCCTGCTTGGGCGTGTGGGAAGCAGGGAATCTATGGCTTCCAAAGCCTGCTGATAAATCTTTTTTAGTTCCTCAAGTGGCTTATAAGTGTTCGAAAAAGGCTGAAAATAAGCCAAATACTTGTTTGCCCGACGATACCGCTTTTGGTGGAACTCTATCCCTTCCTCAATCTGTTGCTTGATGGACTTTTCTGGCCGACAATACGACGGATTGAAAGCCTCATTGCTGCAAAAAGTACATCCCCCTGTACTGATTTTCCCATCCCGATTGGGACAACTGAAGCCCGCATCGATGCTGATTTTCTGCACACGCCCGCCAAACTGCTTCGTGAAGTAGTTGCTATAACTATTGAAACGTCTGTTGTCGTCCCATGGGAATAACATAGCGGTCTTATTTTGTCACAAAACCTACAAAACTAACAAAACTTTTGATAGGAGTGGGGAAAGCACGCCAACCGGCTGCTTTCCGGCGGCAAGGCGGTTGCCGCGCCGCATCCAATATGATTTGAGTTTTGCATTGTTTTGTATGTTTTGTGATTAATGATTGGGGTTAGAATAGTCATAGTTATTCAGAAAATGCTCATCTGTTAGAGTGTTGAGAAAAGCTTTCAGTTGTGCCTTTTCCAAATCAGTGAGCTGCACGCCGCCGTCCATCACATGGTGCATCAGTGGGTTGATGTTCTCGGAGTCTTTCACACCCTCACTGTAAAAGTTGATGACCTCGTCAAGGGTGGTGAAACGACCGTCGTGCATATAGGGTGCAGAAACGGCAATATTGCGCAGGGTAGGGGCTTTGTAGGCACCCCTATCCCAGTGACTTCCAGTAATGGACGAACGGTCTTCGGGGTCGTTGAACTCGTCGTCCAGACCGTTGTTGTAGAACAGGTTGGTGGTCATCAGGGCCAGACCGCCGCCACCGTGGCAATGGAAACAATCGGCACCTTCCTCGGTGCAGAACAGTTCGTATCCGGCAAGTTCATCTTCGGTAAGTTCTTCTTCACCAAGCAGATAGCGGTCGAATTTACTGTCGGAAGAAACCAAGCTCCTGACAAACTGCGCAATGGCGCGCTCCACATTAACAAAGGTAATCTCACGACTGCCAAAGGCCTTTTCAAACAGTTCAGGATAGTCGTCAGTCTTTTGGAGGTATTTGACCACTTGATTGGTGTCCGCATTGATTTCCACAGGACTTGTCACTGCCGCCAAAACCATATCCTCCAAAGTGGCCACACCGCCGTTCCAGCTTAAGCCAGTGCGGTTCCACGCCAAATTGATTAGTGGAAGCATGGCATGATGGGTGTTGGTCGGGGCACCAAACTCAAAGTTGTTTTCCTGATGGTGGCATGAGGAACAACTGCGGATACCGTCCGTACCGTCTCGGCCTGAAAGTCGTGAGTCATAAAACAGTTTCCGACCCAAAGCTACTCCTTCCTCAGTCATGGGATTGTCGGCAGGAATGTTGTTCTTCGATGGGAAATAAGACGGCTGAGGCAATTCGTAAGGCGTTGGTGTATAATGGGTTTGCTCAGGCTTACATGCCGCAATAATCAACGACATGGCAGCCATCAATATCCAAAACCTTACCCTAATGTTTGTAGCCTTCATTCCGAATCTTAAATTTTAAATCTTAAATCTTGAATTTTGAATCTTTAAATTTCGAATCTTTAATTCTCAAATTTTGCCACCTCTCCTTGACATTCTTCCAACTCCAGAAATGCGGCTTTGGAGCGGCCTTTTGCATCGTTTCTTTGAACTCTTCTGCAAGTCTGTTTTCTTTTTCCATATTCGTATTGTTTTTATTATCAGTGTTTTTTCCGATTCTGAATACATCTTTTCCGTTTTCTTTCAGGACTTGTTGCGCGGCTTGGTTCTGCATGATGGCACTCCCAAATTCGTTGAAATCATAAAGGTTGGGATTGCGGAACCAGTTGTCGATGACCATTGTCAAATCAATTTGGTTTTCAGTGTTTTCCGATACGGTGAAATCGATGGGTAGCTCCACGGTGAAGTAGTTTTGATAGAATACTGAATGGTCTTCGTTTTGCCCGATGCCGAGGTGGATAGCCAAAGGTGCAAGTTGGCTTTCCGTGTTCAAGTATTTGCCGTTCAGTTTCATGTAGTGGTAGCCGCCGCCAAGAAAATCAGGCCAAAACATTTCCGATTCGGGAGGGTCGGTGAAAAGGCCGGTTTGGTTGTCTTCTTCATTCAGACCGAAAACGAAACGCAGCGTCTTGTAGGTTCCAACAGGAATGGGTGCGATTTCAAGCGTCTGGCTTTCAGGGATGTTGGTGTCGATGTAAAATACCCAATCAGTGGTGTATTGAAAAGGAAACTCAACTTCTTTGTGGTCAAGGCGGAACCAGTCACCGTGCTCGTCCTGAAGTTCAATCCGTGAGATGAACCATTGGATTTCAGCAATCATAAACTCGTTTCCAGCTTCATTTGTGTAGCATAAACTATCGGTAATCAACGGTTTGTCATTGACGGAATAGCCGATGTTTATGGAAAGGTCACCATAGCCAGCAAGCTTCTTGCACGAAACGAGTGCCATTGCGACCAAAAGCATGAGGATGAGTTGTGTTTTCTTCATGGTGCTTCAAAATCGATGGCGAAATTACAAAAATCCTTCCAAATTGTGTATCTTTGCACTTTAAAATCGAAAAACTATGGCAGAATTTAAGATTGGCGACAAGGTGAATTTCCTCAGCACCGTGGGTGGGGGAAAGGTCACGAAGATTATAGATTCCAGAATGGTGATGGTCGAAGTGGAGGATGGCTTTGAAATCCCAACTTTGATTACGGATTTAGTGCTCGACTACCGCTCTATGCCCGCCCCAAGCAAGCAGCAACAGACGGTCGAAAAGGTGCAGAAAGAGGTTCAGGGACAGGAACTTCTGAAACAACAACAGGCCGAAGAAGCCCGAAAAGGCGGCTTGCGGCGTTTCGCAAAAGAGGCGGAAAAGGAAGGCATATACATGGCTTTTGTGCCGCATGAGCAGCAGTGGCTTCTCACAGGGCCGTTGGATGTGGTATTAGTCAACCACACGCCTTACGAGATGCTTTACACCTTCACCATCAAGGAGGAGGATAAGTTTGCCAACGTGGATTTCGGGCAGGTAGACAAGTATGAGAAAATCGTCATCGAGACCATCTCGCGCGACGACCTCGAATATTGGCTCAACGGTGTGGTGCAAGCCATTTTGACCGCAGAAACCTCTGATTGTGTGTTGCTTCCGCTGAACACGCCTTTCTCGTTGCGTCCGGGACGTTTCTACAAGGAAGGCAGCTATCTGCCCTCGGGTGTCTTGGGTGAGAAGTCGGTGATGATTTGCCTCTCCGAACTGATTGCCTTGAAGCACGGCGACAGCGATTTCACCAAAATCATGAAGGAAGGTGTTGGTGCTCAGGCTCCTGCCAAGACTTTGGTGAAGCAAGAGGCTCCTATCGACAAACACAAAGTGGCTCCAGGTGAGGCCGTTGTAGACTTGCACATTGGCGAATTGGTCGACAACATTTTGGGTATGTCGAGCCACGACATGTTCAAAATACAAATCGACTATTTCAAGAAGATGCTCGACAGCGCGATTGCTGCCGAGTACAATAAGGTGACTTTCATCCACGGTGTGGGCAACGGCGTGCTGAAAAACGCCATCATCGAGGAACTGAAGAACTACAAGAACACCGAAAACCGCATGGCCAGCATCGCCAAGTTTGGGGTGGGAGCTATTGATGTCATCATTACGGAGAAGAAGTGAGGTTGATTATAAAACACGAATTATCAGGAATTGAACATGAATTTTCATAAATGGTTTTAAAGTCAAAAAATCAAATGGCCTCAACCCGATAAACTAAATCCTCTGGAATTTGCTGGTTTTCAATGAACATGGTCATGTAAACGGGTAAATACACGGCTTTGCCCTTAACGGATATGTTTTCGTTTTGAAAGATGATGCCCTTGGCGATACCATAATCTTCATTGGTCAACAGATGGGTCATGGAAACATGGCGGATGTAATCTTTCCCTGATTTGACTTCAATAGGCAGCAAAGTCCCGTTGTGCTCAATCATGAAATCAACCTCGCCGTTTTTCTTGCTGTTGTAATAATAAAGGTCAAAATGGTGGGCGGTTAACTCTTGTGCGACAAAATTCTCATAAATAGCTCCATAGTTAATATTGATTTCTCCTTGCAAAATATTCAGTTGCAGTCCGTTGGCATACATGGCACAAAGTAGTCCAATGTCGTTCAGGAACAACTTGAAGAGGTTGCGCGATTTGGAAAGCATCAACGGCAGCGCGGGTTCATTGGCGCAATAAGTGGGTAAAGCAACACCAGCATCCCTGAGCCAAAGGAATCGGTTCTCGTATCGGCTGAATTTCTGGTTTTCGTTCAGGTTTTTCAGCACAAAACGTTTGTTCTTGCTGTTGATTTCTGACGGAATCAGCATTAGAATCTCGTTCAGATAGAGTTTTTCCTTGGGGTCATATTGGGCAATGTCCTTCTTGTAAAGGTCTATGATGGATTTCTGCACCTCAATCACTTTCGCAATATTGTTGGTTTTCAAATAGATGTCAACAGCCGCAGGCATTCCGCCAACGATGAGGTACAAGTGGAAAAGTTTCATGGTTTGCTGGTGGATGAAATCATCAACAGGGGAAAGGCTTTGGTAGCCGTTTCTCAAATGAACAATGACTTCATCAGAAAAGCCATTTGCTTTCATGAACTCTTCAAAATCAAGAGGATACATGGTTTTTATATCTAAATAACCTACAGGGAACGAGCGGATGTCTTTCAGCTCAACGCCAAGAAGCGAGCCACTCATGATGTACTTGTAGCTGCCTTCGTCGACAAGAAACTTTATCGCCGTGACGATTTCCTTGCAGCATTGCACTTCGTCGAAAAAGACGACAGTTTTTCCCTTCACCAAAGGTTTTCCGACAAGTATCGATAGTCCGCGCAAAAGATCTTGGGCATTGGTGGTCTGCTGGAAAAGTTGCAAGGCGGTTTCATTTTCCAAAAAGTTGATTTCCACAAAAGAAGTGCCTGTTTCCTTCAAAGTTTTTCTGATAGAAAAGGTCTTTCCTACCTGCCGTGCCCCGGTAATCAGAAGAGCTTTTTTGGAGGAGGAATTTATCCAATCCTTTATGAAATTTTCTATTTTTCTGTAAATCATATTGATATATTCTTATATGTCCGTTTTTCGGCAACAAAATTACATAAAAATGTCCGTTTTTCGGCAACAAAATTACATAAAAATGTCCGTTTTTCGGCAAAATTATGCCAAACATGTAAACCCAACGCGGCCCGAAGCAATTCAGGCCGCGTTGTTCTTTAATAACGACGGTTCCATTAGAGGTTCTTGTCGTCAATGCTGGTGAGGTTGTACTTGCCGTCAAACTTGAATTCCAATTTGTTGTCGAGTTCGATTTCCCAGCCGCCTTTGGGCTCTTTCCCGATTTCTTCGATGTGATTGTGGACGTAATTGCTCTTCACGAAGGTGGTGATGGGCTCGGGGACGAGTTCGGTGGGCACGCTCACGTAAATGATGGCATCCTCACAGTCGATGTTCTTCCAGTCGAGGTTGAGATAGAAGCCGATTTCTGTGTTGTCGGTGAGTTTCACCTCGATTTCATCCTCAAATTGTTGCGCAGTCCGGATTTTGGCTTTGGGAAAGTAGGTGGCCACAAAAGCATTGATTTCCGGGCAGTCGAGATAGCTTTTCCCTCCTTGGATGACATTGAATTTGGAGTCGAGCCTGATTTCCTGGCTGTCGTCCAACTCGATTTCCCAGCCGAAGCTCGTCTTTTCAACCTCCACAATGGATTTGTGGGGAAGATTTTCGGCAACGTAGGCGGCGATTTCCATAGGCACGATGCTTTCGGGAACGGTTCTGTAAATAGTTGAATTTTCACATTTTACCTTAGTCCATTCAAACTTTGGACTGAATTCGATGCTGGTTTTGTCGTCGAGGCTCACTTTGTAAAGTCCCTCCGTTTTTTGGCAATCTGAAATGCTGGTTTTCGGGAAATGGGTCTCAACGAACTTCAGAATCTCGGGACTGATGTCTTTGTGTTCAATGATGGTGCTGACTTCCTTCACTTCCCATTTCTGGTCGGCGGAAGTCGTTGGCGTAGTGTCGTTGTTGGCAGCTCCTAATTTCTTGCCACAGGCCGTCGCGATGAGGGCCAACGCTGCAAATGTGGTGATAAACAGTTGTTTTTTCATCTTAAATAGTATTAAGTGTTATTATGAATTGCTTTGTGCTCATATCGGAGAAACTCACCTTTTTTGTTGAAAACAAGCTTCAGTCCATCCGTCAATTCCACCTCGAATTTGTGTCGGCCTTTTGAAATCTCATGAAGGCAATAATCAGCGTGGTTTTTATTCAGATAGTTGATAATCATATTGTTGAGAAATTCTGACGGAAGACATTCGGAAACACTTTCCACTTCATCCCAATCCCCGTTGCTGTTGAACCCGATTTTCATTCCGTTCTCAAATTGCACGGTATAATCGGTTCTCGTCATGCTCATTTCCCTCTTGATGAAACGAATGGCATAATGTCCGAAATAGGCTTTGACGAAAGCCTTTGCCTGAGTTGGAAGTTCTTCGAAATTGATAAAGCTATGGCCATATTCGGTTTGCAATGGGCAACTGAAAATCAGCAAGTTGACGAATATGACAAAAGCCTTGTTTACCATGATGAGAAACGGTTTCGGCTGCAAAAGTCCGAAGCGTTTCTGAAATAAGTCTGAAATGGTTTCCGCTTATTGGAACCTCACGCTGAAAACGTGTTGGTTTTGGACGAATCGGTAACGGATTTCAAAACCGTATTCGTTGCAAATGGCTTTTGTGATGGCGAGTCCGAGGCCTGTCGAACTGGAGTTTTCGCCTTTTTTGTAGAAAGTTTGGAAAACGGTGCCGGCATCCAACGCTTCTTCGCTTCCCGAGTTAGCAATGGACAAGGTGTTGTCGTTCAATGTAATGGAGATGTTTCCGTTTTGTTTATTGTGGACGAAGGCGTTCTTTAGCAGGTTGTTGACCAATGAAGAGGCCAAAGTCGGATCCATGTGGACAATGATGCGTTGTTGCTCGACAACGGTCACCTTGATGTTGAGACTTTCGTAAATCTCACCGAGGTTTTCAAGTGCTTGGTTGACAATCTGATTGATTTCGATTTCGGTTTCTCCCTTGAATTGGTGGTTGTCGATTTTCGACAGGAGGAGCAACGATTTGTTGAGCCGCGAGATGTAGCCCAAAGTGTCCAAAGTCTTTTCGATTTCAGTGAGTTGGTGCTCGGTGAGTTGGGTTTCGTCAACCAAGAGTTCGAGGCGGTTGCGGCAAATGGCCAAGGGGGTCTGAATCTCGTGCGAGGCGTTGCCGATAAAGCTTTTCTGTGCTTCAAAAACTTGTTTCGACTTTTCCGAAGCTTCCAATACGGCCGATTCTATCTCCTTGAATTCCTGCGCTTTGATGCTGCTGTCGGGCAGGGGAATGTCTTCGTTGGTCTTGCGGTGCCTGAGCCATTCGGTGAGCCGATAGATGGGCTTCATGTTCTTGACGATGATGAAACTGACGATGATGATGATGGCCAAAAGGAGCACGAGGGCAAGTGTGAGGATGCTGAGAATGGCAAAGTCGAGGGTTTTGTTCCAGGCAAAAACTTGGGTGGTCAGCGTGAGTTCGTAGTCGATGCCTTGCTTTTGGAAAACCTGCGTCATCACTCTGACGGTTTCCACATTCTGAATGGCATCGATGTATTCTTCATCAGTTTGAAAAACAGGAGTTTGGTGGCTTTCAGCATATTCCGGACAGACCTTTTCGATATAGTAATCCACCGTTCCCGAAGCCCCCGAAAGGGAGTTGGGGAGGCTGTCGATTTCAAGGAACCGGTCGATGATTTTTTCGGATTGCTCAACGAGCACTTTATCGATACGTCCGTAAATGCGGCGCTTGCTGGATTGGTAGAAGACGAGTGCCCACAGCGCAAAAAGGAGAAACAACACCCCTGAAATCGACAATATGATGCGGTGTGAGAGTTTCATTGCTGCTCCAATTTGTAGCCGTAGCCGTGTACGGTCGTGATTTCGATGTTGGCTTGGGCTTCGGTCAAGCGTTTGCGCAGGTTTTTCATTTGGGCATAGATGAAGTCGTAGTTGTCGGCCTGGTCGATGTAGTCGCCCCAAACGGATTCGGCCAAAGTGCTTTTGCTGACGGCTCGTTCCGGACGGGTCATGAAGAAATGCAGAATGTCGAATTCCTTTTTCAGCAGTTCTATGGGCTGTCCGTTGATGAGGACTTGTCGCGTTTCGGGCAGTATCTTCACATTGCCGAATTCGACGAAATTCTCACCGTGTTGCTGTTTCCTTCTGAAAACGCTTTTCACTCGGGCTGAAAGTTCGGCGATGTGGAAAGGCTTGGTGAGATAGTCGTCGGCACCGAGGTCGAGGCCAGTCACCTTGTCCTCAAGCGAGTCCTTGGCCGAAATGATGATGACACCGGCTTCCTTGCGGGCTTCCTTGAGTTGGCGCAACACGTCAAGTCCGTTGCCGTCGGGCAGCATGATGTCCAAAAGGATGCAGTCGTAGTCGTAGATTTCGATCTTCATCTTGGCCTCGTAGACTTGTGCGGCGGTTTCAACCACATGATGGTCGTCAACCAATGCCTTGTGCATCAGTTCCCTAAGGTTGTTGTCGTCTTCTACGATGAGGATTTTCATGTCATTATGGCGTTTTCGTCGAAGTGAACCCGCAGGGAATTGAAAAATCAAATCTGTATTATTTTATTTTCAATATAAATAGTCGCTTTTATGGTACAAATAGCTTTTGAACTTTGCACCATCTCTCAATCGGAAACGGAGGCGTGTTTTTCCATCCTTTTTCCCTCTTTTCTTAATGATTTCTATTGTTTCCATACGAAAAATTAATGTTGCGCAAAAATACAAATTTTGCGCAACCTATATCAACTTTGAGCAACTTTTTTACAACAGGTTCGCCAAGCTTATCCATGTCCCAAAAGAGGGGAGATGGGATAATGTCAACAAGGTGTTGCACCATATTTTCGACTATCCGAATAATGACGGGGAAGTGCTTTATGAGATGGCGTTGGATTACTTTCAGTTATTGTTCACCAATCCAAAGCAGAGGCTGCCAATTCTCTGTTTGGTGAGTTGGGAGCAAAAAACGGGAAAATCAACATTGCTGCATTTTCTGAGTTCCATTTTCCAAGAAAACGCAGTATGCATGGACACGGTTAGGCTGAACAACAAGTTCAGAAGAAGCAGATTGAAGAACGGGAACATGAAAACTCAAATTTTTGATTTTGTCCGTGGATTTGTGGATATTGTGGATGTTACTATTATTCAATGAATTATAAATCCACATTTTTTATCCACAAGTGGATAACGTGGAAAACGCTGAAAGTGAAACCATTAAGTAATACCGAAAAATCACTTGTGGATATTGTGGATGGAATAGTCGTCTGTAAGTGGTTCAAAATGAAACTTTTCCACAAATCCACAAAATCCACATGATTATCTATTACAGTAGCATTGCGTGAGTCTCTGTTTCCCCAAAAAATGCTTCAATCATTTTCCCCTAAAGTTGGAGTTGTTTTCGATAGGATACACACCTATAAGCGTTATCATGAGGGCGATTATGTTTGCTCTGACGAGGAAGTACGGCAGATGTTCTCAGATGCGAACAATGTGCAACACTCGGCAGACTCACGTATATTGACGGGCTATAACTTTGATGACATTGATATTACGACACTAAGGAACTATCGTCAGGCATACAAGGACAGACACGAGAACCACCCGTGGAATGACTTTGATGACCAGCATTTTTTGGAAAGCGTTGGAGCCTATCGCAAAGACAGAGCCACAGGCCAAGAAGGTTATACAGTGGCTGGGATGCTGATGTTTGGGAAGTACAGCAGTATTACCGATCCTGAATGCTGCCCTGACTTTTTCCCGGACTATAGGGAACATCTTGGCGACGGAAAGGATGTTCGTTGGACGAACCGAGTTTATCCTGACGGCACATGGGAAGCCAATCTCTACCAGTTTTACAGTCGTGTGCTTCCGATGTTGCAGCACGCACTTCCTGTACCTTTCAAATTGGACGAGAACCAACGGCGCAAAGACACTACATCGGCTCACACTTCATTGAGGGAAGCTTTTGGGAACTGCCTAATTCATTGTGCCTACACGGTGAAAGGAAACATCGTGATTGACCGTTACGATGACCGTATTGTGATGTCGAATCCAGGAACGATGCTTGTCAGCATGGAGAATTTTTGGGCGGGAGGTTATAGTGTGTGTCGCAATCCTCTGCTTCAGAAGATGTTTGTGTTTGTTGGTGTTGGAGAGAAAGCAGGTAGTGGTGCCGACATTATCAGCACCGGCTGGCGTGATAACGGGTGGCAACTTCCGACACTCAGCGAGCACCAGATGCCTGCACGAGTGGAGGCTGTGCTGTTGATTGAAGATTTGGTGAAACAGTCGGAAGTGGAAACCACCCAGAAAACTACCCAGAAAACAGAAAGTAACCAGGAAACTACCCAGAAAAGTGGACTGGAAAATGAAATTGATGTGGAAAATGGACTGAAAATTACCCAGAAAACTACGGAGGAAGCAGAAACTACCCAGAAAACTACCCAGAAAATATTATCTTTAATAAAGCAAAAGAGCGATATTACAAGGCAAGAATTAGCTGAAGCTTGTGGAATCTCTTCAGATGGTATTAAGTGGCAATTAAAAAAGCTACAAGAAAAAGGGGCTATCCGTCGTGTCGGTCCTGATAAAGGCGGTCATTGGGAGATTGTCGGTTCGTTATAGAAAACCACGATGTTTGTAAAAGCCAGCAACAAAACCGACTTGTTCCTCCTTCAGATAACGGTACTTGTTTGCGACGACCGTATGGCCCAGCTCGTCCCCGTCGATACTTTCGTACCGGTAAAGGGTCTCTTTCAGTTCAGCCAAAAACAAGAAAATCGTCCTGTAGGTATGTCCCCATGCCCGTATCTCCAATAACTTGCTTTTCACTTCCCCTTCTGAGAGTTGCATCATCGCTACAGACCTCGAATAATCGGGAATCAAATACCGTCGCACACTTGCCGCGGCATTGATGAGTTGACTGGCCCTTTCGTGAAAGTCTTCCAAAAGGGCTTTTCTCCTGACCCTCAAACCCCAGTCTTTGACTTCAAGCTCTGCTGCAAAATCATCGTCACAGAACCATAAAATCGCCCGAGCCATGACAACCAACTCGTATGTATAGG
Source organism: Bacteroidales bacterium (assembly GCA_016285355.1). The sequence goes on along the minus strand of JAEEQP010000058.1, from coordinate 1,310 downwards.
TGTTATCCAACGCTTTTTCCCGAAATGACGAATGTATTTCCGTAAGCAGTTGGTAGCAATAGTGCTTCAACTCCCAACTGCCAAGGTTATTGAACCTTGCAGCCAAGTCGTTCAGGTTACAGAAGAAGAAAGAATAAAATGCCTTGCAGTCGCCAAAGGTGTCGTAAAAACGTCTTATGCAATCCAAGGAAAAGTCAAGCAGCGTCCTTTTGTAATGGGCCACAATGATGCTCTTTAACGACTTAGGCAAATCTTCGTACCTGTCTAACTTTTCCAATAGCTGTACGGCGTATTCACTATTGACCAGTCGCATGACACCCTAAAACTCCTTGACAGTATAAGGTCCACAATTGCGCAGCTTTCGCAATCCTCCTTCGTGATGGCAAAGAATAAGATCACCTACGGTGCCAATATCAGCAGCATTGCAAATATTGAAGGCTCTGGACGAAATCATTCCCAGCTCATAGTACCTTTCAATCGGTGTCCTTAGTATCGTCCTTATGTCTTTACCTTCCATAATGTCTATATTAGTTTGTGCCCTTGCCGTCTTGTCTGCGTTTTTTTATTGAAAGACATCTCATTTTTTCTTGATGCGATGCAAAAATAAATATATGAATTGAGTTGAGAATGAATTGCGTTATATTATTTGATAAACGCGTTGATTTTATGGTTAATCGCGTCACATTCCATTATGTCTTTGCATCATCAATATCACCTTTCGTATTGCTAAGACATATCCTTAAGTCATAATCGGAGAGCCTGATCTTACCTATCTGATGGGCTCTCTGGAAACTCTCGCATCCGCCTGTAAAATTCCTCATCCATTTGGGATGTGTCGATAGGCGCAGGCATGTGTATTTCCTTCTCCTTAGAGATTGTCTGAGAGTTTTCTTTGTTGCTTCTGTTTTGGCATCCCGCCAGCAGCAGGGCGGCCAAAGCCGCCAATGCTGCTGCGAGAATCAAATAATACGGTATTCTTCTCATGGCTTATCTGATTACAGTTATACGTTTCGTGTAGGAAATACCTTTCATATCTGTAATCCTCACCAAATAAACCCCTTCCGCCAAACCTTCCACACTAATTTCATTAGAGTTCCGCACCCTCTTCACCAACTGTCCCAAGGCATTGTATACCTGCACTTCGGCGGGTTCAATACCATTGATATAAACATAGTCGTTTGCGGGATTGGGCGAACAGGTTACAGCAGAATCGCTATCATTTTCTTCTATGGCATCGAACCCCATGCCATCGTTCATAAATACCTCAAGCCAGGATTCTCTCTCAAACGGTGCGTGCAAAACGAGTAAAT
>JAEEQP010000092.1 GCA_016285355.1 Bacteroidales bacterium | reverse complement strand
GGTTCACAATAATGCCGATGTAAATTGGAGAGTTTGGACGATAAGCGGAACCGATGCGTATGTTAAAGATTTGCCTGATGTAGAGTGTTACGAGGGATCGGTTTGGCCTCCGTGCGACATTCCTGACGTATTATGTGGCCATAATAAGTATTACAAAAGGTTTGTCAGATAAAGAGATTATGGAAAGTCTTTTTCGGGGCGGTAGCCGCCGCCACGAAAACTATGATTTTGGGATTCAGAATATCCTCCTTTTGAATTTCTTCCATTTCCGCATCAAGGAGGAGGCCGACTTGCTCGGACTGAGCGAAAACACGGTGGGAAAATACCGCTCCAACCTCGGAAAAACCCTCGGAAAAGACCCGATTTCCGACTGGGTTTGACGAAAAAAACTTGTAATACAAATTTTTCAATCCATTGGATTCCAATTTGTTGCAAAATTTTTCGGCGACAAAAATTTGTACTTTGGCCGAGGCTTGCTTTTTCAGCGAAATTTTGCTATAGTTTTGCAGGGTAAATCTAAAATCAAACAACAATTATCAATCAACATTTAAATCCATGTATCATGAAAAGATTTGTTTTAATCGTTTTGGTTGCGCTGTTTTCAGTTCAATTGATGGCGCAACGTGTTCCCAGTGAAAAGAAAATGTCCATCTCGGCAGGTGTTACTGAGCCATTTTCAGCAAAAATCATAGGGACAAAATCAGACATCGTTTTTAGTTAATATATTGAAAATCAATAATGACTTGAAAAAATCATAGGGACAAAATCGGAGTCCTCCCCGAAAACCTCTTGACAGACCTTTTTAATGCTTACCTTTGTGGAAATTTCAAAACCTAACGAATATGAAAACAACAATGAAATGCATGCTGATGCTACTGGTAGTGGCAAGCATAACGATTTTCTCTTCTTGTAAGAAAAACCCACAGATTGTTGGGAAATGGAAATGTACTAATGACGTGATGATAGAAGGAGACCTTCAGGTTACAGAGGCATCCTCTATTGGCCAGATTTGGGAATTTAAAGGAAATGGAGAGTTGTTCAAAGAAAGGGAAGAGAGGGCTTTTGCCTATTCCATTGAAGGCAACAACTTGACGATAACCGATACAGTTACTCTGCCTGATGGAACCCAACTGTTTTCGCAGACAGCAACAATTCAAATTCTGACAGAAAGTCAACTTTCTTTGTCGTTTGAGTATCAAGGTAATGGTGAGCTGACAGTCTCTCGCAACATGGATTTTATACGACCTTAAAATGATTGAACCATGAAAAGATTAGCATTATTCGCATTGGCAATTATGTTTGCCGTTCCCATTGGCTGCTACGCACAAATCGAGGAAGAAATCCTTCAGTCGAAAGGCGCAAAGATTGAAAAAGGACGGGCTTTTCTGTTGGAGAAGTTATTGGACCGGGATTATGAAAAAGTGACGGAAACCAAAGACTATCTCCTAAGCTTGGAGGATAAGCATTATTTAGCACTTACTCCAATGGAATTGTGCCAAATCCTGATGTGGACACGCGAATTTGATGCTTTAACGGTCTATATGCGACAGATAGACTCCACCTTTGACGCAAGCTTGAACGACAAGGTAATGCCAGCTGATGACGAACTAAGAAAGCAACTCTATCGGCGTAGCGTTGAGGATGAGCATCTGCTTCGATTCAATGTTGAGGAAGCGGATATCTCAGCCGAAGACAAGGCCTATTTGACGCTCTTCCTGGATTGGTTAGTGACACCGTTTTCCTACAAAATCCAAGGTAAGTTGGACGATAAATCCGAAACATTCTTGAAGAATTATCCCAACAGCGACTACAAGTGGTTCGTCCAGCACGTGATATCCACCCAGGCAAGCAAGGCCCACAAAGATAATTGGGGTTGGGGTATGGGCTTGGACTTGTGTGGCGGCTATGTATCGGGCAAACTGAGCGAGACTATGACACCCATCGTTGGTTTAGGTCTAAGTTTTGCCCTGGCTTACAAAAAGCTATTGATGGAATTGGGTTACGACATTGTGCTGAGCAAAACCAAGGTGGACAAGCCCTATTCGACAGGATTTTATGAAGCTGGTCGTCACAATACACTGTTTAATTTCTATTTGGATGTATCCCATCCCGTGTTTTCGGGTAAAAAGTTGAGTGTTTCGCCTGTGTTGGGTGTCGGTGGCTGTTGGGAGACCTATAACGACAAGCAACTGTCGTATGATGAGATAGACGAGTTGGAGAAGTTTTATCCGACTGTGCGGGCTGGCCTGCTGTTGAGTATCAAGATGCATGGTGCTTTCGAAGGGGGATCTATTGGAATAAAATACCATTGCGGCTTGTCGAACTTTGGCGGCAGCGTCTCTGCCATCCACATGATTTCGGTGGGCGGTTCGGGATTGACATATTAACTAACGACATTGAAGATAATTTGCATGTTATAGATATGCTTTAACAAACCAATAAAATCAGCAACAATGAAAAAGACATTATTATTCACATTGGCACTGGCGGTGGTTTGCTTTATGCCGTCGTGCGGGAAAGACCCGAAACCAGGTGAAGAACCCAACGAGCCGAACATCAATAGGATTGTTTTCGGCAATTATGAAGGCATGGATGTCGTGACATACGATAATATTGAGTGGGAGTACTATGATGAAGAATATGGTGTTATGTCATACTACTCAAAGGAATTTGACGTGAATGGGGATGGAACCAATGATTTTTCAATAGTATCGACAGTGTCCGTTGACCCCAACAGCGAAGACCTTAATCATCCAAGGTATACGTATAGCATTTCGCTCCGTTCCACCAAATTGAGTATTCATTCACAAACTGTCTTGAACGAAGTTTACTTACATGTGGACTCAACCATTTATTTCACCGACAGCATTCCCTTGGTTTATCTTGATCGCAGACTGTCATGCAACAAACTGCTTGAATCAGACCCACTCCAAGAATCCTACAATTTGAAAGTTCTTGTTCAACATGAAAAAGAGGACTTTTTGGATTTGAATGATACTTTCGGTTTTTCATATGGTTCTTTATTCGAATCTAATATGGAATTTCCATATTTTCTCAACCCTGAGGTGACGGAAGCTACTGTGTATGTATCAGAAGTTCTTGCCTATGAAGAATGCTATAATTTTCCAATTGGCGAGGCAACATTTATCGGCTTCAAGTATATTGAAGAAAGTAGGACGCGCCTTGGTTGGATAAAAGTCATCATCGAGTATAATGCCAACGGCGATTTGATGGCCAGACCGTTGGAGGCAGCCATACAACAATAATTGGATAGACCCCCTCTGGAAGGGGAAAGGACAAATAAGACTAATAGGACTAACAAAACCGACAAGACAATGAAAACGACAATGAGAATCATGATGCTTTGCTGCCTGATAGTTATGGCGGCATGGGCTTATGGCCAGCAATGGGAACTTGACTTTGGCGACCAGAACGACATCAACCAACATTCGCGCATCGATGCGGGTATGATTGACACAAATGAGGATGCTGTTTTAATAGGTCGATTCGGCCGTCGCCGCGACTGGAATACACAACTCATCAAGGTGCATCCCGATGGCAGTTATGAACGCCGTATTTGTGAGGACTTGCCGAAAATGCTGCTGACGCATGATATGGTTCAGCTTAGCAATGGCAATTATTTCACAGTGGCACAGTTTCAGCCAGACACCACAATGATTAATTATGGAGGTAGCGAACTATGGGCGATTGTTTTTGATGGTAATCTTGAAATCGTAGATACAAAAATATATACCCAGAACTCTTTGGAAAGGATAAGTCGGCCGTGTCTTCTATACGACAATGGTCAGGTGATTGCCTGCGGTTATTATTATGAAAGCTCGAATAGAGCATTCCCTTATATGTATAGGTTTGACGAAAATGCCGATACCTTGGCGTGCCGCTATGTGGTGCCTAAGTACTACAATGCTAATGACCCAGAGTTTCGGCTGCAAGGTTTTAAATGCCATAACATTCTCAAGAATCCGTCGGGAAATGGTTATGTTTTTCTCTGCAATGGACCTGGAGGAGGAATTGGAACGGCGGTTTATGACGATAACTTTCAGTATGTGAAGGCTTACCGTTACATTTTGGGCACTCCTGGTGCGGCTGACATGGACAGCTACGCTTTGGGTGACCGAGGTTATTCCGATTATTTCCTTTCGGATGACAGGTTGCTGTTTTTTGGAGCAAGAAATCCTTGGAAAGAAGGAGGCGACAAGTATCTGTTGACCCTTGGTGACCTTGACCTCAGTTGGACGGTAGGACCAGGCCAACAGGGCTATAATGTGGACTGTGGCCGAGTTAATCAATATGAAGTGGGTTTCCTTCACGAGGAGGGAAGAAACGAAGAGCCATCGGGATATGGTTGCAAATGCATGGCCACGGTGAACGACACGACCATGTATGGCTGTTACATGACCATGTATTACCCAGGGGATAACAAACAGACAGGCTTGTGCCTTTTCGACCGCGACATGGAAATCCTTGGCGGTCGCTTCTTTGATGAGGACGAATACTATAAGTATTGGCCGCAATTTGTCCTTCCTTATCCTGATGGAGGCTGTTTGTTGGTCATGGACGGTGGAGAAGCTTTGTCGCCATACGTGGCCAGC
>JAEEQP010000091.1 GCA_016285355.1 Bacteroidales bacterium | reverse complement strand
GTGGTGCGGTGGCCTTCGCTGTTGGCGATGACGACAGGCTCGTTGCCTTCCATCACGGCCACACATGAGTTGGTTGTACCTAAATCGATACCAATGATCTTTGACATTTCTTTGTTCTCCTATTTTTTATTTGTTATTTGTTTGTTGTCCTTTTTTCGTTGCAGTTCAATTCGCAACGCCCCGCCTTTTGTCAATCTTTGTGCCAAAAGAAAAACCTGACAAAATGGCAATAATTCGGATTTTATGCCGTTTCTGAACAGAATATCCTTGCCAAATTGGGGATTTTTCGTACTTTTGCATTCTTGTTTTTCAAAAAATCGACACCTATTAATATATGAAAAGAGCACTTGCCCTCATAGTTTGCCTATTGCTTGCCACCGCCGCGTTTTCGCAGGATAACCGCTTTTTCAACCGGTTGAAGAACATCTTCGTGGTCCACGATACCGTTTATATTTATGTCAACACGCCTGTCAGCGACAGCATTATCGAAAACGATGATGATGACGAGGACGAAGAAGAAGAAAACGACGAAGGTTCAGAAAGCATTCCTGTCCCGGTTGACACCCTTGACACCCATGACATGTTTCGCAAGGTAGTGCTTTTCGACAACGGAACCTGGCTGTACTACAATATCGACATGTCCTTCATCCCCTACGCTTTGGAATCAGACCACTGGATTACGGAGAAAGTGCATTCCTATAACGACATTGCCCTGAAGGACCTTCCCGATACGGTGCCACTTGTCCTTGTCGATTCCTTGCATCGCTATTGCATCCCGCATCCTGGACCGATTACTTCGCGTTACAAATACAGATGGAAACGGGCGCACAAGGGCATTGATATCGGTCTACATGTTGGAGATGCCATCTATGCGGCTTTTGACGGCATAGTGCGTGCGGCTTTGCCCATCAACATGACGGGTGGCTACGGCAATGTACTGGTTATCAGGCATCCCAACGGATTGGAGACCTATTATGGTCACTTGACGCGTTTTATCGTCAAAAGCGGTGACATTGTCAAGGCCGGCGAAGTGATTGGCTATGGTGGCAACACAGGACGTTCTACAGGGCCTCACCTCCATTTCGAAACACGCTATATGGGCCAAGCCTTTGACCCTGAGCGCATCTTCGACTTCGAGAACGGCACGCTCCGCTGCGAAGAGTTCATCCTAAAGAAACACTATTTCAACATCAATTCACATTATGGGCAAACCGATGAGCAATCGTTGGCGGCATCCAAAAAGAAGCCCATTTCATCGACAAGCAAATCGAAGTCAGTTTACTACACCGTGAAAAAAGGCGACACATTAGAGAAAATCGCAAAGAGGAATGGCACAACCGTCGATAAAATCTGCAAACTGAACGGCATCAAAAAGACCAAGACACTCAGCATTGGGCAAAAGCTGAGGATAAGGTAATTGGTTATCAATTGTCAGCACCAATCAACCGGTCGGCCACGGCAAAAGAAAGGTTCTTGACCCTCTCGTCGTTGGCCAATTTGGCGATGTCCAAATAACATACCGCCATCTGTTTGAGATATTTCTTGTTCTTCGTATGGCTTAATTCCATCACCAAGAACTGCATCTGTTCTCCCAATTTCACATACTCATTGACCCTGTTCACCGGGGAAGCATTTTGTGATTCGGCAACAGCATCCTTGATGGATGCCAGATTGTCCCCTGCCACCTTGCTGTCTTCAACCTCAATCTGATCAAGCAAGAGACCGATTTGCTTGGCATTCTCGTCCAAACTTACGGCGTTCTCCGAAATGTTATAGGCTTTCAGGTCTGCCGCGAAACTGAATTGTCTTTTGTCTGATTCCATCATTTTAGTAGCTTTTCTTTTCTTGTTTCGAATTCGTCCTTGGTTTGATTTATGCCCATCCGTTTGAGGTTTATGTCTTTCCCCTCTTTCAGGACAGGTAATTTTTTAATGGCTCTTTTCAGGATTTCCACATCGCAATACCGTGCAATTTCCCTGCCAAGCTGCATAGACTTATTGACATTACTGAGATTCACATTGATTTCCTTGATAGCATTGACGAGGTCTTTTGAATCCTTATCGGAAAAACCGTCAATATAACTGATGCACAAGGAAGGCAATTCCTCTTTTGCCGTCTCAAAATCAATATCTTTCATAATCTCATAAATCTCACAGATACGGTTGGCTGCAATGTTGTGCTTGATCTTTTTCTCAATTTTATCCAACAATGCCTGCACAACGCTTATCAAACCGACTTCCACCGTTCTTCCCTGAAGTTGAACTGAAAAAATGGAGCTCCTCAGAATGACAATGCCTCCAAAACCTGCAAGAACCAAGTTGGGTATCTCAAGAGAATTGATGGCCGAAATAGGCTCGTTCGAGAAATATTTCAACGAATACAACGCCAACGCGGAAACGATGCCATTCAACAACAAATACAGGAAAATATACCCGGCGGCATTTTCTTCGATATCGTCAACAGTATCTTCATTTTTCTCCTCAACTTTCTTCTTTTTGTGTTTTTTGCGAAAAGAGCCCACATATTTCAGGTCATAATTAATCACCAGTTCCAGCGTCCCCCATAGGATTCCGAACACAAAGACAATAACGAAGTTTATCCATACATAGTTACTCATTTTTTCAATTTTTTATAGTCGTTAATTCAATGGCATAACGACTGCATTACGCTACAAAAATAAGAAGAAAAACTAATATGAGCACATGTGACGGTAAAAAATCACAATTCCATGACATCCTCAGCCGTCAGCGGAGCATAAGGACCGTCTTTGGTTTCGAGTATCACCGTGCCGCTTTCCAAACATTGTAAAGAATGCCACTGGCCTTTCGGGACACTGAGACCGCATAAGTCGCTGCCTGGAGCCACAATGAAAGTTTCGGTCACCTTGCCGTTTTCATCATAATACAGTCACTTCACCTTGCCACGCAACACCACCACTGTTTCCGAACTGCTACGATGGCGATGGATAGGCATCACTGTGCCTAGTTCCAAAGCGTTCAACATGCGTTGCGATTGGTCGTCGGAACTGTTTCGCAGGTCATAATTCATCCTCAGACGCGGCGAGGCCTTTGCCTGTGCCGACAATGTATCTAACAATTCGGTGTTGAGTAACATTGCAAAAAAGATGGTTTGCTTTATTCTTTCATCCAAGCTTCAACATCTTCCAACTGCAAGGCTGGGATGTCGAGCTTGTTCTTCTTGCGCAAGCCGTTCAGCTTCTCCCGAAGGGCGGAAGGCTTTTCGGCTTTCAGCTGTTCGATGGTGTTGTAGCCGTTGGTCAAAAGCAAAGTTGCCCAAGTTTCGGCCATACCCAAAGCCATGAAGTCTTCCTTGGTGGCGTTCTTCACCACCTTCTCGGGACGCATCATCGGGAACAAAAGCACTTCTTGGATGGTAGTTTGACCAGTGAGCAACATCACGAAACGGTCGATGCCGATACCCATACCGGAAGTTGGAGGCATACCATATTCCAAGGCGCGGAGGAAGTCGTTGTCGATGACCATGGCCTCGTCGTCGCCACGGCCTGCCAGTTTCATCTGCTCCTCAAAGCGATTGCGTTGGTCGATGGGGTCGTTAAGCTCGGTGTAGGCGTTGGCCAGCTCCTTGCCGTTCACCATCAATTCAAAGCGTTCGGTCAGTTCGGGGTTGTTGCGGTGACGCTTGCAGAGCGGCGACATCTCAACGGGATAGTCAGTGATGAAGGTCGGCTGGATGTAGGTGCCTTCGCACTTCTCACCGAAGATTTCATCGATCAATTTGCCCTTGCCCATCGAGTCATCCACTTCAATGCCGAGTTGCTTGCACACGTCGCGCAATTGGGTCTCGTCCATGCCCGTGATGTCGATGCCGGTCTTCTCCTTGATGGAGTCGATCATGGTGATGCGCTTGAAAGGACGCTTGAAGCAGATTTCGTTGTCGCCCACCTTCACGGTGTCAGTGCCCAGCACCTCCGTGACGGCACGCTCAATCATGGCCTCGGTGTAGTCCATCATCCAGAGGTAGTCCTTGTAGGCCACATAGATTTCAAGCCCCGTGAACTCGGGGTTGTGGGTGCGGTCCATGCCCTCGTTGCGGAAGTTGCGCGAGAACTCATATACGCCCTCGAAGCCGCCCACGATGAGGCGCTTCAGGTAGAGCTCGTCGGCGATACGGAGGTACATCGGGATGTCCAACGCATTATGATGTGTGATAAAGGGACGTGCCGTGGCACCGCCAGGGATGGCTTGCAGCACAGGTGTCTCCACCTCGAGATAGCCGCTCTCGTTGAAGAACTTTCTGATGCTGTCGATGATGCGGGTACGGGTGATGAAGATGTCCTTCACGCGGTCGTTTACCACGAGATCGACATAACGCATACGGTAGCGCAGCTCGGGGTCGTTGAATTCGTCGTACTTCACGCCGTCCTTCTCCTTGACGATGGGCAGCGGCCGCAGCGACTTGCTCAGCACCGTCAGTTCCTTGACATGCACCGATATTTCGCCCATCTGCGTGCGGAAGGCGAAGCCTTTCACGCCGATGAAGTCGCCGATGTCCAACAGGCGTTTGAACACGGTGTTGTACATGGTCTTGTCCTCCTCGGGGCAGATCTCGTCGCGCTTGATATACAGCTGGATGCGGCCTTTCGAGTCCTGCAGTTCGCAGAACGAGGCGGCGCCCATGATGCGGCGGCTCATGATACGGCCCGCGAGGGTGACCTCTTGGAATTGGTCGGGGTTGTTGTCGTCAAATTGGT
>JAEEQP010000057.1 GCA_016285355.1 Bacteroidales bacterium | reverse complement strand
GTTTTTATTCTTTCACTATTTTCCTAACACACTTTCTTCCTTCCTTATCCTTGACGCGGACGAAATAGACACCCGCAGGCAGGTTGGCGATGTTGATTTGCAGCATTTCGCCTTTGCCCGTGGCGGTGGCCACGCACTGCCCGAGCGTGTTGAACACTTCGGCTTGCTTGAGGTCTTTTCCTATGATGGTGACTTGGCCGTCGGTGGGGTTGGGATGCACTGTAGCGAAAGATATTGACTCCATTTCTTCAACATCTTCTGTTAAACTCGTTTGCCCCCATTCAAATGGATAGTTGGGAATGGCGCAAAAGCAGGTTCGAGCTACATGAAAGCACCCCCTATCATAATATGCTTCACGGATTTCCTCGAATTCAGCCCATCCATAATAGTAATTCTCACCGTTATGAAATCTCAATGCAACCTTGTATTCCAAAGGAGTTATACTAGGATGTTGTACCAACGACTCAAAATGACACTGGCCTCCCCAAACAAGAAAGGGGTCGTCCAATGGAATGGATAGGTCGAAAAAAACGTTTTCATAACCTGAATCAAATGTACAATAGCTGCACGCTAACCATCCGTTAATAGTTTGCACATAAGATCCAGTTTTTGAATTATTTCCACGGAAAACATCATATCTTACATCGCCATTTCCATCATTGTCTATATCGACATCAAAATGCTCACCTGGTGTCAAGACTACCCAATAATCGGGATCGTATTCTTTGTAGATAAGATAGTTCTTCGTTTGTGCTTGAACCATTTGAAGACATGTAATTGTCATAAAGAGTGTGATGAGATACGTTTTCATTGTCTTATTTTTTTTGATTAAATGTTTCTTTTTTTAATATTGATATTGCTGAAACCATCTTTTAAGCCGATTTCGCTGGCTCCGCACCATACCGCTGGCAGCAACAAACTAAGCAGTAGTGCGACATGTTTTAGATTGAAGTGTTTTTGCATAACGATTATGATTTAAAATTTCGGAAGCAAAACTACATCAAGGAAAAAACATCAGACAAGAAAAACCTAATTTGGATTCTTTGGATTTTATAGTAATATCTTGATTTTTAATATGTTATCATTTCGTTAAGTATAATGGACATTTGCTCTTCCTTTTGGAAAATACGTTGCAAACGCTTTTCTCTTTCCCATACGGTTCTATAGGAAAGCTGTGTCATGACGGCTATTTGTGCATTGTTTAACCCGAGAAGAGACAGGTAACAATACAGGAAATCTTTCTCTTTCAATTCAGGATGCTGCTGCTTCAGCGTCATAAACAAAGAAGCATAATGGGCTAAAGCCGCCTTCTTGAGTTCGGCCTTTTGGGCATCGGTAAGTGCGATGTTAGCATACGAAGAAACAGGTATGGAAGATTTTATTGCATGGTTTTCGTCATTGCAAGTGGAAAGAATCCGTTGGCATATAGGCTCGTCAGAATAGTTCTCAGCTTGGTCGTAATGGCTTTGTTTTGATAGCCTATTGAAATACTCCATTTTCTCCTTTTCTTTCAAAGCGGCATTGCTCCGCTTCAACCTACCAGACAGTGCGGCTTGCTGTATTTTGTGTTCATTTCGCTCCGTTTCAATCAAGGTTTCAAGCCGCTTTTTGCTTCTTTTGTTTGTTTGATACAACAGTCCTATTATTAACACCACGACCAGCAATCCAAGAAAAACACATAAGGCAACGCGGAATTGTTTCCTCGTCTCTTTCTGGTGTTCTCGTTTCAATTTGGCTTGACCGAAGGCTTTGTATAGTTCGGTCAATTCCGATTTTTTGGCACTTTGGTTTTCTTCCTGGTTGGCGAACGGCACCAGATAATCGGCGTATCCAAGAATGTCTTCACTTCTGCCTTGCACCTTGCATATTTCCACCAACCATTCGGCAGCTTGTCTCTTTAAACCCATCACAGATGTCGTCTGGAAAACCGTATTCAGATAAGCCCAAGCGGAATCATAGCTTTGTTCGTGATAGAATATTTCGCCAATATTCTGATAACGAGCCTGAGCTTCCCTATCACTTTCCGAACTCAGAAGCAATTGGCGCAGCTTTTTTACCGATGCATCTGCCTGACAGATGCCTGTTTTGTATTCCAAACAAATTCTATGAGATGTAATGTCCCTAAACATCAACGAAGTAGTATCATTTAAGATATTTAATGCTTTTTGGTAAAAACAAATTGCACTGTCAAATTGTTTCATCATATCGTACTGCGAACCAATCTCATTCAGAATCCAGGCCAAATGCCATACAGGATAATCAAATTTTTGATAATAAGACAAAGACAAGCATCCCCAATAAATAGTCTGCTCATGAAGATACAAATCCGAGAACAAGTTTGACAAATGTGTATAAACCAGCGTCATGAATTGAGCCTTTTTACCTAGTAATTCTTTTTCCTCAAAACGCTCATCCATGATTTCCAAAGCTTTGAGGTATTCCTTGCAGGCCTCCACCATAGTGTCATTTTCATAATACCCCACACCATTAATATAATGGGCGCGGGCATCCAAAAACGCGATATTTTGGGCAGACGCACGCCGTGCGTCCCTACGCGGGCGGGCCTGTTGGGACACACCGCGTGTGTCCGCACCATCCACCACCAACGAATCGAAATACGCCACCGCCTGCAACAATTCCGTGCGGTTGGTTTGGGCGTAATCGTTTTTGTACAACAATTCGGACAATAACAGATTGGCGTAATGGCGGTTGTATGCTGTGGCGGTAGAGACGCAAAATTTTGCGTCTCTACAACAGGTGTCAAAACACGGCAGGATGCAGGACAGTGCGCTGTCGGGCTGCTGCCACATCAGCGAATCAATCTCAGCCAATGCCGCATGTGCACCACTGTATTGCCCATCTATTTGTTGCACGTCCCTTCTTCCACAACATAATAAAAGCAGCAATACAAACGATATGCCTACGCCTTTCATAATGTAATCTTTCTAAAAGTCCATCCACCACACCTTGGTTTGTCTCGTGTCGCCGTGCGACATTCGAGCAAGTTGCCTGGTGTAATTTTCATAATTGTATTCGATTTCCTTCTGAGGATACTCCATTCTGTAAGAAGTCAACTTGGCATGGTCGGTGGTAGTGGGGGTCGCCATGGTGCGACGCGTCAAAGCCCAGGCTTCCCAAGGCTGACGGAAGAGGTTGAGCCAACGCTGCTGATAGATCAGGGTCAGGTAGGACTCGTTACTGCCGTCGAAATTGGGGTTCATGTAAACCGCATAGTTCATCACGTTGGAAGCCATGTTGTTGCTCCATGCCCAGATATCCAAATTAGCGATATAGTTGGTATACTGCGGATAGAAATAGGTCCAGCGACTGGTGTTTTGCGGCAGATGGGTCCAGAAGAGGCACGACTGGTAGATGCCTTGGAAGAGCATCTGGTCGAGGTCCATGCCGGAGAGGGTGATGCCGCCGATGCCTCTTGCCCCGATTTCCGCCTTTATGAAGAGCACGTCGGCGTAAGTAATCAAAATTTGCGGCACATATCTTTCGTCGCGGGTCAGGTAGTAGTTGAAGGGTGAGAAAATGCAGGAAGGGCCTTTGAAGGTATAGCTGCCGTCACGGCTCTGGGCGTAAGGTGAGCCGCCTTCGGTGGGTGTTTCGAGAGTGCGAATCTGTGGATAGGGTCTCCAGGCACCATCGGGGAAGCTGTCGTTCTTGTGGCTGGTATCGAAGAAGAGGAAAGCGCGATAGTCGAAGATGCCGCTACCGTCCATGTCGTCGGTCGAGGACATGCAGCTCCAAATCGTTTCGCCCATGCGGAGGTGTTTGTGCTCACGGAACGACCAGTTGATGTCCCAACTCGTACCTAACACACTGGGCCATAAAGCAATGGCACCGCCAGTAATCGAGCCACCCGAAGTGTTCAAGTAGGTGTAAGGGAAGTTGTAGGCTTCCGCCAATATTGGGCTGGCAAAATTGGGGTCTTTGTCGTACATGCGCAAGCCGTGGCGCAGGATAAGCGAGTTGGCAAACTCAGCCCATTGTTTGTAGTTGTTGTTGAGCAACACATCGTAAGGCAGCTTGTAATACTCGTTGCCATTGACGGTGGTCAAGGAGTCGGCATGAAGCAGGTCACGCGACCAAACCAACTCGTCCAACAATGTTTTATAGATGCTCTCCTGGGTGTCCCATTCGGGTTTCATCGTGGCCTGCGAAGAGGCGTTTTCCCAGATTCGGCCCGCCTGAGTGTAAGGCATGTCGCCGAAAATATCCGTGACCTTGAAAGTCTGGTAAGCCTTCAAAATGTTGAGCTGGGCGCGCACTTTGTCGCAAATAGCAGGGTCGGCCATCTCTTCGTCATAGACATCGAAACGTCTTTCCAATTCGCGGATGTTGGACAGCATGAGGTAGTAGTCCGACCAAACGTTGGAGGTTCCGATTTGGGAGTTGCCCCAAGCCTCGGAAGTCAAGGCACCGAGTTCCGTTTCGGGATACCAGATTTCGTTTTGCAGATAAAACTGCTCGTTCATGCTCTGCTGCATGGAGCTTACCACGCCGTTAAACAAGGCTTCGATGGTCGTTCCCGTCGGCGAGAACGGGTCTTGGTTCATCTCTTCGAACTTCTTAGTGCAGGAGGCCAAGGCTAACACTGCACAAATTATTAATAAGTTTCTTTTCATAGTGGTATTCTTTTTTGTCACAAAACCTTCAAAACCTGACAAAACTCCTTTTGAGTCAGGGAAAGCACGCCAACCGGCTGCTTTCCGGCGGCGACACGGTTGTGGAGTCGTTACACTTGCTTTTTTGAGGTTTTGCATTGTTTTGTGTGTTTTGTGATTAATTAGAGGCTGACTTTAAGGTTAAGCATAAATGACCGTGTGCCGGGGTAGGAGGCATATTCGAGGCCTTGGGCGTTGCCTGAGCCTTGGGTGCCTTCGGGATTGATGTTGTCGGGCAGGGTCTTGTAGATGTAGAACAGGTCGCGACCCACAAGGGAGATAGAAGCCTGTTTGAAGAAGTTCTGCTTGTCCAACCACTTGCGCGGGAAGTCGTAGGTCAATGAAAGCTCGCGCATTTTGATCCAAGTGTTGTTCACGATGCCAGGGGTGCTGAGGATGTTGCCCCAGCCGCCGAAGTTAGGCATGTATTTGTAGAGGTAATGCACCACGTGTTCATTTTGGACGGCCTCACCCGTCTCGGTGTTGATGCAGTAGCCTGGCAAAATGACACCGTAGTTGCCCAACAATTCGCCGTTTTCATAATACGGCAGGCCGTTGCCCTCACGCTCATAAAGCGTCTCCAAACTTTGACCGGTCTGCATGGCCACCACGTATGAAGCGCAATAAATCTGACCGCCCAACTTGGCATCGACCAAAGCATACAGCGACCAGTTCTTATAGGAAGCTCTCAGATTGATACCGCCTGTCACCAAAGGTGCGCAGTTGCCAATCGGCACGCGGTTATCGGTTTTCAGATAGGTAGTGCCGGTTTCGTTCAACAAAGGCAACGGTTTGCCGTTTTCATCGTAGAACGGTCCGACAACTGTGCCGTCGGACATGGTGTATTCATAGACATAATCCCATCCGTAGATGGTACCATATTCGTCGCCTTCTTCCACAGCGACGGCGGGACCATTCGAGCCCCATATCTCAGAAAGCGTGTACATATTGGCACCTGCCAAATCCACAATCTTGTTTTTGTTGCGGGCGAGGTTCAATCCCACTTGAACACCATAGTCTTTGCCTTGGGCGATGTCGTAGGTCATGATAGCCTCGATACCTTTGTTGGTCACCACACCTGTGTTGATGGTCACGTTGCTGGCACCCGAAGAAGGAGCGAGCGGCGAGGAAAGTATTTGGTCCCAACTGTAGATGTTGTAATAGGTGAAGTCCAAGTTAAAGCGGGCACCTAAACCGAGGTCGAAGCCGAGTTCATAGCTGCGCTGACGCTGGGGCTTCAATTCCAATGGCGGAACGGTAGTCGGCAGGGCAGCCGAAAGTTGGTGCCCGAAAGAGCCAGTACTGTAGGTGTAAGTCAGTTGGTAAGGTTCGGTATCGCTGGCAGTTTGTGCCCATGAACCTCTCAGTTTCAGGTAATTGACAGGTCCCCAATTCCAGTTCTTGAAGGTCGAGGTCGGGACAAAACTCAAAGTGACGGAAGGATAGAAATAGGAGTTGTTGTTGGAAGGCAAGGTCGATGACCAGTCGTTACGACCTGTCACATCCAAGAACAGCCAGTCGCTGTAGCTCAGATTAAAGAAGGCATACAAGGAATTGACTTGTTTCTCCCATTTCGATTCGCCAAAGGTGCGTTCGGAGGCATTGGAGTAGTTGTAAATCGTGTAAAGGTTGGCGTAAGCCCAAGTGCCCGAAGTGCCGTTGATGCCTTCGCGATAGCCGTAGTATTGCTCACCACCAACAGAGAAGCGCATATTGAACTTTGAGCCAAAAATCTTGTCCTTGTGAGCCGTGAGCAGGAAGTCCATGTCGCGGGTGAGTGAGGAAGATTTACTTTTCGAGTAGTAGCCGCCTGCCATGCCAGTGATGGTGGTGGGCTTGTGCTTGGTGGTATAGCTATCATCGGTCCAGTCGAGGGCCACTTTTGCACTTGCGGATAACCAAGGTGTGATGTCGTACAAAAGTCGGATGGAGCCATACATTTTATCGCGGTTGAGGGTCGTATTGTTGTTGTAGAACGTCCAGAAGGTGCTGCTGTAGATGTAGGGGTAAGGATAACCGTCAAAGGTGTTCATCGTGCCGTCCTCATTTTCGTAACTCATGGCTTCGATACCTTTCCAGCTACGAGGCCAGCTGTAGAGTAGACCTTTGTTGAAGTTGCTGTTCGACTCACCAATCTCGGGCGAGTTGAGGCGGTAATAATCCAAATAGGTGAACGCCACATCGACTTTGATTTTCTCTGACACATTCAGCAACGTTCCCACGTTGACGGTGGTCTGACGCAAGTTACAGTTGTCGATGATGGCATCAGTGCGCGAGTCGGTGAAAGAGACACGGACACTACCGAAGTCGCCGGCATTCTGGAAGGCCACGTTGTGGTTCATCGTGTGGCCGTTCTTGAAGAGCATCTTCAGGTTGTTGGGTTGGGCCGAATAGTCACGAACCTGTCCGTCCCACCAAAGAACGCTTTCGCCATTCATCGCCGGACCCCAACTTTGGGCACCGCCATAGTAACCGAATGTGGTGTTGGTGGGCTCACCGGCAGGGCCGTCGTCAACGCTGTAGATGCCCGGATACTCATACACTTGGTTGCCGTTGTCGTCATACATCCCTTCAATCGGGATGAGCGTCGGGGTATGGAAAGTGATGGGGCCCCCAGCACCATACTTGTTCTGCACCGAGCGGTACAAATAAGGTGTAGTAATCTTGAAACCAGCGGAGTAGCTGATGCCCAAACCTCTTTGTTTCGAGCCTTTCTTTGTGGTGATGAGCACCACGCCGTTGCCGCCACGCGAGCCGTAAAGAGCTGCTGCCGTGGGGCCTTTCAGGATGTCAAGGCTCTCGATGTCCTCTTGGTTGATGTTGTTGAGGGCTGTACCCCAGTCGCGGCCACCGCTCCAGTCGGTCACGCCGCCTTCATTGGTCATCGGCACGCCGTCGACCACGATGAGAGGCTGGTTGTCGCCGAAGATGCTGTTGTTACCACGGATGGTGATACGCGATGCACCGCCATCCACGCCGTTCGGGTTGATGATCTGCACACCTGCCGAGCGACCGCTCAAGGCACTGATGACGCTGCCCGAACCCGATTTGGCAATCATTTCGCCGCCGATTTCTTCGGTAGCATAGCCTAATTCTCGTTTCTGACGTTTGATGCCGAGAGCCGTGACCACCACGTCGTCGAGCATCTGTGCATCAGTTTCAAGGGTCACATTAATTTTGTTTTTGCCTTTGATGGCAATCTCCTTGGTCTTGTAGCCGACAAAGCTGAAAATCAGCACATCCTGGCTGTCGGCTTTCAGAAAGTAATTACCATCGATGTCGGTCACTGTGCCTGTCGAAGTGCCTTTCACCTGAATGGTGACGCCAGGCAGGCCGTAGCCATCGTCGCTTGAAATGACCTTACCGCTCACCGTGATGCTTTGGGCAAGTGCGGCCAACGGGGTCATTAATGCAAGCAAGAAGAAAAATAGTAGCGTTTTCTTGTTCATAGACATAAGGTTTTACATGATTTATGAGGCAAAAATAGAAATTATTCGCTTTGGAAAGGCAAAATCACAACAATTTGATGGTCATCATCAAGAAAAGTTGCGAAACAGCCATTTTGGAAATGGCCATTTCGCAACTGAAACTTGTAGGAAAAATGAATATCAAACGGTCTTCTTCATCATCTCTTCATGACTTGATGGTTCAAAATCCTGTTGTCGGTCACGATTCGGATCAGATAGATGCCTGCGGCATTGTTTGTCAGCATTTGACCAGTCAATACTTTGTGTCCATAGCCGCTAAGTCAAGGATAAAGGAAGAGATATTCTTGGTTTGAATTATCTATCTCCTTATTTCACAATCAATTTGCCAACGTATAAATTGCCAGACTTACAGATGGCCTTCACAATGTAAACACCCGAGACCGCTATACTTTGCATGTGCCGACCAACTTGCACGCCCGTTTCGTGCAAAACGACAGCACCAAAAGCATTGCAGACAAATACTTCAACTATTATTTCTTCCGAGGGGATGTCAAGTGTGAATACAGTGTTGCGTTCAGTCGGATTCGGGTAGAGACTCAACACTCTATTAGTGACAAAGTTGGTCTGTTCTGTCGACAAACTCTCTTGCGTTATCACAGGGTATCCTATTTGGTTCCAATCTTCGGAAAGCAATCGAGTGCAGTCCTCTTGAATATTGGTAAACTCGTTCCAATAAGCCGAAGATTGGTATGCTGCCATACTTCCGCAGGGTACATATACCGGGATAGATTTATCTACATAGTTGAAGGCACCATTACTCAATGAAGGCGGTGTTTCGGCAAGCACGCTCATGGAACTAAGGTCTGAACACCATGAAAACGCATAGTTTCCTATGAAGATTACGGAATTACCTATAGTGACTAAAACCAAATCAAAGCATGAATAAAACGCATAATTGCCTATAACTATTACAGAATTGGGAATAACGATAGAGGTCAAGTCATAGCAGCCTCGGAACGCATAATCTCCGATGGAATTCACAAAATTGGGGATAGTGACCAAAGACAGATTTTCGCAACCACGGAATGCATCTTCACCTATTGTGGTCAACCCAGTAAAATACTGAAGTTCATTAAAACTGATTATTGTAGTGTTATTCTTGAATACCTCACCTAAGTTAGTCACTACAGCAGCCTCACTATAACTCAGTTCACCATCCCCATTGATATCCCAATTGGCCACACAGAGGGCTTTTACGTTGACATCTGCGAAAAAGATGTTTTCGCCATTATTCGTGATTTCCTGATAGTTGGTGAATTCGTTCCAACCATAAACAGCTTGATAAATGCTTATCCTGCCAGCAGAAACATATACAGGAATGGATTTATCGACACCTACGAATACATTGTTTCCTAATGCAGGAGGATTATTCGCCCATGAAATTATATGGGTCAACTTCGTGCAATCATAGAACGAATAATTGCCTATTGAAATTACGGATGCCGGAATCTCCAATGAGACAAGTCCAGAGCAGTCATAAAACGCCCAATTACCAATGGTTACTACCGTGTTTGGTATATTTATAGAGTTAAGTCGAAAACAGCTTTCAAAAGCATAATTTCCTATTGTGGTCAATGAGTTGGACATCCCAACTGATATAAGGTGATAACAAAAAGCAAAAGCATATTGGTTTAATGTCGTCACTGAGTTCGGGACAACAATCGATGTGAGACCTTCACAATTATAAAAAGCATAATCTCCAATTGTTGTTATAGTATTGGGAATGATGGTATTCTTACAACCCACCACTAATTTGTTTGTACTTGTTTCAACAATAGCGTTGCAATTGTTACGCGAGTCAAACACAGGATTGTTTTGTGCAACCGTAATTTGTTCAAGCAACGAACATCCGCCAAAAGCCTTAGTTCCTATGCTCGTAACAGATTGTGGAATATGAACAGAAATAATATCCATATCTAAAAAAGCATTAGTACCAAGAGCCGTCACCGTATTGGGAATAAACGAATTTTTACACCCAAAGCGCAATGTGTTTGTACTTGTCTCAATAATGGCATTGCAATTGTTTCTTGAATCAAAAACCCCATTGGCTGCAGCCACCGTAATTTGCGCCAACCCCGTACAATAACAGAACGCATAATTACCTATTGATGTCACGGATGCTGGAATCTCCAATGAAACAAGTCCAGAACAGTCATAGAATGCCCAATTACCAATGGTCATTACCGTGTTTGGTATAATTATAGAGTTAAGTCGAAAACAACTTTCAAAAGCATAATTTCCTATCGTAGTCAATGAGTTCGGCAATCCAACTGATGTGAGATAATAACAAAACGCAAACGCATATTGGTTTAATGTCGTCACTGAGTTCGGGATAATAACCGATGTGAGACCTTCACAATTATAAAAAGCCCTTTCCCCAATAAAGGTCAACCCAGTAAAATACTGAAGCTCATTGAATGTTGTTATATTATCGTTGTCCTTGAACACCGTACCCAAATCAGTCACGGCAGCTGCCTCGGCATAGTTCAACTCGCCGTCGCCATTGGTGTCCCAGTTTGCAATGCATAAAGCCTTCACATTGGCATCAGCAAAGGTGATGTTTACAGGGGCTGGGTTCCCTTCGAAATTGGCCACCAAGGTTCTTGCACCCGTTACCGTGAAAGAATATGTAGTGTTTGTGGAAACCACAGAACCATTCTCCTTCCAATTAACAAACGTGTAACCAGTGCTGGCCGTAGCCGTCAAGGTGCAGCTTTGACCATGGACGTAGGTCCCGCCGCCGCTCACCGTGCCACCATTGGTCGGATTTGTCGTGGCGGTAATGGTATACTGAGGTCGGAAGTGGGCCACATACGTCGCTGATTCGGTCACTGTGAAAGTGTAAGTGGGACTTGTGGAAACCCGCGTACCGTTCTTTGTCCATTTGACAAAAGTGTAACCCGTGGCAGGAGTTGCTGTTAAGGTACAGCTTTGGCCTTGGTTGTACGTGCCGCTGCCGCTCACCGTGCCGCCATTGGCCGGATTTGCTGTGGCGGTGATAGTGATGGTATTCTGAGGCCGGAAGTGGGCCACATACGTCGCTGATTCGGTCACCGTAAAAGTATATGTGGCATTTGTGGAAACCCGTGTGCCGTTCTTTGTCCATTTGACAAAAGTGTATCCTGCGGCAGGCACAGCCGTCAAAGTGCATCTTTGACCATGGACGTAAGTCCCGCTGCCGCTCACCGTGCCACCATTGGTCGGATTTGCCGTGGCGGTAATGGTGTACTGAGGCCGGAAGTGGGCCACATATGTCGCTGATTCGGTCACTGTGAAAGTGTAAGTGGGGCTTGAGGAAACCCGCATACCATTCTTTGTCCATTTGACAAAAGTGTAACCTGTGGCAGGCACAGCCGTCAAGGTGCATCTTTGGCCATGGATGTATGTCCCGCCACCGCTCACCGTGCCGCCATTGGTCGGATTTGCCGTAGCGGTGATGGTGTACTGAGGCCGGAAGTGTGCCACATACGTCGCTGATTCGGTCACAGTGAAAGTGTAAGTGGAACTTGTGGAAACCCGTGTGCCGTTCTTTGTCCATTTGACAAAAGTGTAACCTGCGGCAGGCACAGCCGTCATAGTACAGCTTTGGCCATGGATGTATGTTCCGCCACCGCTCACCGTACCGCCATTGGTCGGATTTGCCGTTGCGGTGATGGTGTACTGAGGCCGGAAGTGTGCCACATACGTCGCTGATTCGGTCACAGTGAAAGTGTAAGTGGGACTTGTGGAAACCCGTGTGCCATTCTTTGTCCATTTGACAAAAGTGTAATCCGTAGCAGGAGTTGCTGTCAAGGTGCAGCTTTGGCCTTGATTGTAGGTTCCGTCGCCGCTCACCGTGCCGCCTGCCGTTGGATTGGAAGAAACATTAATAGCATAACCTTGTGATTGTTGTTGCTGGAAGTTCGCAACATAGATTGCTGCCTCTGTCACGGTGAAACTATAACTGGGACTTGTTGAAACCACCGTTCCATTCTTCGTCCAATTTACGAAGGTATAGCCGGTATTCGCCGTGGCAGTCAATGTGCAATTTGCTCCATGGTAATATGTTCCTCCACCGGTAACTGTACCACCATAGCTTGGGTTTGCCGAAGCCGAGATGGTGTAACTATTTTGGCTAAAGTGAGCCACATAACTTGCACTCCCCGTGACAGTAAAGGTATAAGTTGAATTAGTAGATACCTGCGTGCCATTCTTCGTCCACCTGACAAAGTTGTAATCCGAAGCCGGGGTGGCCGTCAAGGTGCAACTCTCACCATAGTCAAAATATCCTCCACCTGAAACCGTGCCGCCATTGCTAGGGTTTGCCGAAACACCAATTAAATAGTCTGGTGTTACGATTGAAATGGCTGCTTTCCAGCCTGAATAATTATAAACATTGTCAGATATAAACACGAATGTCAAAGCACCATCAGGATTGGTTGCTGTCACTATTCCTGGATTGGAATCATATGTTCCGATTAGTGGAGCCGATGTGTTTATACCATTATAAATCACAAGATAATCATATCCTCCTCCTTCTACATCAAAGTCCGTGAATGTCATTTTTATCTTTGTGCCAACTCCCTGATTACTCGTAAAGGTTATTATATAATGCTCATTGTTTCCATAGTTATTGTTTGGACCACCAGAATCATAGAAATAACCTCCAGCAGAGGTTGCAACCACACCGCCCTCACTAATTCGGTATTCAAATTTGGTTGTTTTAAATTGTTTCGTTTCGCCATAAAAAGTTCCTCCGCTACAAGTCGCATAAGCTCGCACATAGTAGGTGGTGTTTGGGGAAAGCCCAATAAGGTTGCTACTAAAACTACCTGCACCAGATCCATCTGTGGTATGGCTATCACTTATCGTGGGGCTTTGGCTATATGTTGACCAACACACACCTCTTGCCGTAACCGTAGCTCCGTTATAAGTGGTTACAATGCCACCGCAAATAGCTGAAGTTTGGGTGATGTAGGTCACGTTATTTGTCGTCACATCAAGCCACTTCGTTGTAACAAAACTCATCTCTTCACCATAAGTAGTTCCTTCACTGTTGGTGGCATAGGCTCTTACGTAATATTGAGTTTCAGGATTAAGACCTGTAATGTTACTCGTATAACTTCCAATCCCAACACCATCGCTTGTATGGTTAGAATATATGTTAGGATTATGCGCTGTACTCCAACAAACACCACGGGCAGTTACCGATCCACTACCTGCATTAATTACATTGCCACCACATGTTGCTGAATTTGGGCCGATATTGGTCACATTGTTCGTTGTCACCGTAGGAGGAGAAGTGGTGGTAAAACTTACCTCATTACCATAAGCAGTTCCTTCGCTATTGGTGGCATAGGCTCTTACGTAATATTGGGTTCCCGGGGTAAGATTTGTCATCCCAGCTATATAACTTCCTGTACCATAACCATTGTTTTGGTAACTATTGCTTAAAGTCGGGTTATGGCTCGTACTCCAGCAAATACCACGTTCCGTCACATCTGCACCACCATCATTAGTCACATTGCCCCCACAAACAGCATAGTTCAGAGTGATATTGGACACATTACTCGTTGTCACAGTAGGCAATTCTAAGTGTACACGGATAGGACGCACATGACAGCGGAATGAATAAACAGAACCTCCCGAAGAGACATTTGCGTATCCGACATTTTCTAAAATAGCATCCTGAACCCTTTGCCCTGTTAACCATACCAATTTGTAATGTCCAGTCGAAGAGCTGTAATAAGTTGATGAATGGTAGCACATAACATCATAATCGCTACTACCTTGGACAAATCCTCCAATGGATAGTCGGTTTTGATACATCATTTCCAATTCTGTAATAGTTGGCATTCTCCAGTCTGAATAGCCATATAAAGTCAAATTCTCACAATAAGAGTATGCTGCATTATAACTTATATACTCTGAAAAACTCGACTGCGGATCAGGTGCAACTTTGTATGTATGACCATTATACTCAAACGTTGGCAAATCCGAATAACCTCGGTTCATTGTTGTCTGGTCGCCGTTTGCCATACCGTTAGCGGTATAAGTGCTATCGGCAAAAGTAATGTTTTGTGCTTGCAAATTCGTCATCCCCACCACACTCAACAGCAGGACGAACAAGGCGGCACGCAATGCCTTTTTCATTAGTAAATTTTTCATTTTCATAGTTAGGACTTTTTTTATGAGTAATTATATGTGTTATCGGGTGCAAAACTAACGGAAAAAAACAATAAAAACAAAAAAATGTTTTTTTTCAAAAGGTCGGGAAGGGGATTTCATTCATTGGTGGATAGGATTGTGACAGAGGTTAGACTTTTTTTGGGAGGGGTTGCGGGCAAAGATAATGAAAAAACGAAAAGACGGGCAAGTTTGGTGAAATTTTGTATTTTTGCAGCTGAAATCATAAGCAATCAATCATGTTGAACGCCGCAAACACACAAGGAATCTATTTGAACGTGCCCATGACGGATTGGGTGCTTTTGAAAGAACTCATCCGTAAGTTCGGTTGGCAGGCCGAGACCAGAGAACAGTTGCTCGACCGTTTTGTTAAGAGCCGTCCGAAAGCCCCGATTCTTACTGAAGAGGAAATCATGGAAGAAGTCAACGCCATCAGATACAAAAAATGAAAATCATTCTCGACTGCAATATCTGGATTTCGTTCCTGATTGGCCATCAAACCAATTTAATCCAACAGATTCTAACCGACACGCGCTTTGAAGCCAAATTGCTGAAACTTGTTGATTTTAGAAAGTTTTTGGAGAATTAGATATAAAAACACAACCTTTTAAGTTAACGCTATTGTTTTAATATGCCTCATTTGGGTATGTATTAATCCATTTCTTTCAAAATTGCTTGATGGAAATAGCAGTTTTTGAATAATTCTGCATGATAAAAAGTGCAATTTTTCAAAAACTGCATGATTTTTTATGCAGTTTTTGTATTTCTGCCACGATTTGGACATCCCGCGCAACTCACTTCCTGACTACATTGCCTACTTGGAAAAAGCGCATCTATTGTCAGCACTGAGAGAAAAGATTTCGAGCAACAGTATCATGCGCAAGATTGACAAAATCTATTTGGACAACCCCAATATGGCTTATGCCCTTCCCAACTCCGAATTCGACCTCGGCAACACGAGGGAGACGGTCTTTATTGCTTGGGTGAAAGACCTCAATATGCTGACTGCTTTGACAATCTCAGATTTTGAAATTGACAATCGAACTTTTGAAGTGGCGGAAAAAGAAAGGGAAAAAACAAATCCAAATCGCAATGGAAAGCTATCTCGCGAACAACGACATCGAATTTACATACCAAAATATCATTCTGTTGTGGATATTTGGGCTTGTTTATTGAACTGTTTAAAGACAACTTTGAAATCTAAATACATTATCCTAAACTTACAAGTTTTATAAGATATTGTCAACTTTTTCACTTCCTGTCATGTATTCTATTATCTTAGGAATTAACAATGTATCAGAGACTATCTTCGTTTTACGAGGAATATCAAGTTTTTTCATTTTTATTAAAATAATATATTGTGACACACATTTTACTATCATTTGAATAAAAAGAAGTATAACTGAAAGAATAAGAATACCATAAATGATTAATACACTTTTCGTCGTTATATCAGCATTCAACATATATTCCCAATACTTGTTGATACTAACTACTGCTGATAATACACATATAAATAAAGCAAGTAAGGAGAAAAGAAAATAAAATATCAACCACCCTTTTCTAATGTTGGGACATTTTATTATTTTTACGTTTTCTATTTTTCTTTTTTCATCACCCACTCCTGATAAAGATATATTTAAAGATTTGTATGAATCATCTTTTAAAGATTTGTATGCATATGCACTATCTTTTTTTATCACTACATAATTCGCTTCAATATCATAAGAGGAATCATTTCCTATGTTTAATCCATTACCATCTTTACTATTACCAACTAATTTATTTTTATTTTTAGAATTGTCGTCTATTATGTCTAATGAAATACCATCATCTATTTTGTTCCATATATTTGCTTGTTTTTCAAAACGATAATACTTTGGTTCACCCTCCCATTTACCATCATGAGAAAATTCTAAATTCATAGATTCAAAATCAACATTATCTTTACTAACAAGACGGCCTTTTAATAGATAATGATTCTTGTCAGTAGAAAGATCATTTAAAAGCAATTCGTAAATAAAAAACAGAGGTTTTCTTTTTGAACGAAAGTCTTTTTTGGGGGAAATTTTTGGGGGATTTATTTCTATAGATTCTGTTACGGGAAGTGCATCTTTTTTTCTTCTTTTTTCTTTTATTCCCGCTATATTAGTATAAATAGTTAATGCCCCAACTATACCTCCAATGATAGCACCTAAATGTTTCTCTATCAATTCTAGTATAAATATTATTTTTTCCATATCGATGAATATTTGCGACAAAAATAGTAATTTTTCTCATGTGTCAATTCGTTTTTCAGTTTTTTCACCACTTTTATCTATAATTCCTATTTTTGCACCCACAAAGTCGCTAATTATGTCAGCATCCTTTGAAAACCAAGAAGAACAAATTTTTTCGGAAAGAACCGAAAAAGAAACCGATAAGAAATGCCCCAACTGCGGTGCCACAGTGGTCTTTGACCCTGCCACGGGCGGCTTGCACTGCGAGTATTGCGGCTATACATGTGAACTGCCCAAAGCCGAAGCAGAAAGCGAAATCAGCGAGATAGATTTTGAGTCGGCCATACACACCGAGAGCTTCGACTGGGGCGACCAAAAGAAAGAGGTGCAATGCAAGCAATGTGGTGCCGTGACCATCTATGATGCCCTCGAAACCGCCGCCGTCTGTCCTTTCTGCGGCTCCACAAGCGTAATGCCTGCCGCTACTGAAAACACCATTTCACCTAGCGCGATTTGCCCCTTTGTCATCACCAAAGACCAAGTTGGCGATTGTTTTACCAAATGGCTCAATAAGAAATGGTTCGCTCCGTCGAAAGCCAAGAAAAACGCCCGTCCCGAGGCTTTCCAAGGGGTATATCTCCCCTATTGGACTTACGACGCACAGACCACTTCCAATTTCACGGCCCGTGCCGGCTACGACAAAATCGTGAAGGACCGCGACGGAAAGACCCGGACGGAAACCCATTGGAAGCATGTGAACGGGATGTTTCAAGAGTTTTTTAATGATGTCACCGTCATGGCTTCGAAGCGACAGGAGGACTCGGGCGTGAAAGAGTGCGAGCCTTTTGATTTCTCGAAATTAGTGCCCTATTCGCCCAAAATCGTGGCAGGATTTGTCGCCGAACGTTATTCTATCGGTCTAAAGGATGGCTGGGAATCGGCTCAAAAAAACATACAGTCGCGTTTGCGCTCTGACATTGGCGATCATGTACGGAGACATTGGCGGGCCAACCGTTCCGATTCCGTCAGGTTCTCGACGCTCTACAGCAACATCACCTATAAATACATTCTCGTCCCAACTTGGATTTCCTCGTTCAAATATAAAGATAAGGTCTATCAGTTTGCCGTGAATGGTCAGACAGGCAAGGTGGGCGGCAAGGCACCAGTCTCGGCATGGCGTGTTCTTTTGGCCGTTTTGATTGGCGCGGCAGTCATGCTTGCCTTGTATTATTATTCGTAATAATTTCCGTTCAATTGTTTTATTTCCTATCTTTGACCCCGAAAAACTACGTTTTTATGACCGATATTAACAACAAATGGTTGGTCGTCGTCAACCCAATGGCCTCGGTCGGAAAGTCAGGAAAAGACTGGCCATTGATTAAGCAAACGCTTGTCAATGAGGGTATTGAGTTCGATGATGTGCTGACCGAATATCCCCGACACGCCATTGAAATTGTTCGTAACGCCATTGTTGAGAAAGGTTACCGTAAGTTTATTTCTGTGGGCGGCGATGGCACCAACAATGAAGTCATCAACGGCATTTTCACCCAAGACGCAGTGCCAACCAACGAAATCACCATGGCTACCATGCCAATTGGAACAGGCAACGACTGGCGACGCACTTTCGACATCCCTTTGGAATACGACCAAGTCGCCAAAATCATCAAGGCGGGATACACTTTTGCACATGACATTGGCAAACTGACCTATTATGATAACGGCGACACGCGCATCCGATATTTTCTCAATGCCGCCGGAACCGGACTTGACGAGATGGTGTGCCACTCGACCAATGTCATGAAGCAACAAGGTAAAGGAGGCACAATTCGTTATCTGATCAGTCTGGTGAAGTGTGTGTTGACATACAAAGTCACCCATATCCAACTTACCATTGATGATGAGCTTGTATTCGACGACTATATCCTCAACCTTTCCATCGGTAATGGACGTTTCAATGGAGGTGGGATGATGACCATGCCCAATGCTATCCCCGACGATGGTTTGCTTGATGTCACGGTCATCAAGAAAGTCTCCATGTTCAAGTTTGCTGCCAACGTAAAAAATGTCTATGATGGCACTTTTATCAATAAAATCGATGAAGTAAAGACTTTCAGAGGGAAGAAAATCCACATTGTTTCCATTCCGCCCCATTCATTAAAGGTGGAAACCGAAGGTGAAAACCTCAACAATTCGCCCTTCGATTTTGAGGTGTTGCCGAAGGCCATCAACATGGTCATTCCCAAGGAAACAGGTAAAAAACACAGAAAAAGAAACGTCGTTTCAAGAAAAAGTGAACACACTGGTAAACGCCAAAAAATCTTTAAATTTTAAATATTAAATCTTTAAATCACAATATCATGGTAAACATCGATCAAATCAATTTTGCAAACAAGCGCGTGGTTATTCGCGTAGATTTCAATGTCCCGCTGGACGACAACTTCAACATTACTGACGACACTCGTATGCGTGCCGCTTTGCCTACTATTAATAAGGTATTGAACGACAAAGGCATGGTCGTGCTGATGTCGCACCTCGGTCGCCCGAAGAAAAATCCCGACCCGAAGTATTCCATCAAGCCGATTATCAAGCACTTGGAAGAATTGTTGGGTCGTCCTGTACAATTTGCCGATGACTGTATGAAAGCTACTGATAAAGTGGCCGCCATGAAACCTGGTGAAGTGTTGGTGCTTGAAAACCTCCGCTTCTATGCTGAAGAGGAAGGCAAGCCGCGTGGCATCGAAAAGGGTGAAGAAGGCTATGACGAAGCTAAAAAAGCCATCAAAGCCTTACAGAAGGAATTCACCAAGACCCTTGCTGGCTATGGCGAATACTACATTAATGATGCTTTCGGCACCGCTCACCGTGCCCATGCTTCCACTGCTTTGATTGCCGACTACTTCGATGCCGACCACAAGATGTTCGGTTACCTGATGGGCAAGGAAGTGGCTGCCGTCAACAAGGTGATGAACGAAATCCAGCATCCTTTTACTGCTATTATGGGTGGATCGAAGGTCTCCACGAAGATTGAAATCATTGAGAACC
This sequence comes from Bacteroidales bacterium, assembly GCA_016285355.1. The sequence continues at coordinate 4,332 of JAEEQP010000057.1, read as the reverse complement.
TGCTCACTAAGGTCGACAACCTCATCCTCTGCGGTGGCATGACCTACACCTTCAAGAAGGCCCTCGGCGGCAAGATTGGCAACTCCATCTGCGAAGACGACAAACTCGACCTCGCTTTGGACATCCTTGCCAAGGCCAAGGAAAAGGGCGTCAACCTCGTTTTGGCTATCGACTGCGTGGTGGGTGACAAGTTCGGCAACGATGCCAACACTCAAATCGTTGACCCGATGAACATTCCTGAAGGCTGGGAAGGCATGGACATCGGTCCGAAGACCCGCGAACTCTTCGCTAATGTCATCAAAGGCTCAAAGACCATCCTTTGGAATGGTCCCTGCGGCGTGTTTGAGTTCGATACCTTTGCCAAGGGTTCCAAGGCTATTGCCGAAGCTATTGCGGCAGCTACCAAGGACGGTGCCTTCTCGCTTATCGGCGGTGGCGACTCCGTGGCTTGTATCAACAAGTTTGGCCTTGCCGACCAAGTTTCATACGTCTCCACTGGCGGCGGTGCACTGCTTGAAGCCATCGAAGGCAAGGAACTGCCTGGTATTGCAGCGATTAAGAAATGATTTTTTGGTTGTTGGCTCTTAGCCGTTAGCAATTAGCTATATAGCTGGTTAGCTAACGGCTAATTGCTAATAGCCAAAAGCCAAAAACAATCATCTTCAAGACTCCTTTTATGAAAAAACTCTATTTAACATTCGCCTTCATTCTTGCTATTGCGATCTCGTTGAACGCCCAATGGGTGAGCCCGGGTAATGGCACGACTTACACCATAGAAGACCTTGTGGAAGTGAGTAACGGCTGCGTCGTGTGGATTGATGGCAACCAGCAGTATAGAATCGAAAACGACATCACCATTTCGGCCAACGACAAACTTAACGTTAACCATTCCTTGTACTTTAACAACAACGTCACCTTGACCATCAAAGGCTCGATTGAGGCCATCAACACAGATACTTATTACTGGTTGGCTTTTTCTGGCAATTCAGGTGTGGGTAGTCGCATTCGTCTTGAGGATGCCACTGGCCCGTGCGTGTTCAGAAGATGCAATATTACAGAATTGGACGGCATTCAAATAATTGAAAGCGAAGCTGTTTTTACAGACTGCCATTTCCATACTTTCCGTTGCGAGCAACAAAGTGCGGCTGTCAATTGCATGAACTGCGACCCCGTGTTCACGAATTGCGAATTTGACAATAATAATGGTTCAGCCATCAGTTCGCCAGCCAACGGGCAAACCTCTCCACAAATCACTGACTGTCTGTTTTATTATAATGTGGGCACTAATCAACCTCATATAAACTTAGGACCTGGTTCCGAAGACAGCATCCGTATCGTGAACTGCACCATTCATTGGGGAGACAACATGGCGGGCGGCATTAGCATTTCCGACCTAATGGGAATCGGTGACACCAAAATCCTGTTGAAAAACAACAACATCAACCACAACCGTTACGGCTATAACCAACAGGGCTATCATCTCAGTTCGACCATTATCGGAAACACGTTTGACCAGAATAATCTCGAGAACAACCCCATGAATGGAGGCAGCGGTATCAGCATTTATGGCATGGACGAAAACAACAAGGCTTATATCCGCAATAATACCATTACCAAAAATCTGTGGGGTATTACTGTCATCAATGCTGCCGATGTCGACCTCGGTACCGAAGACGACTGGGGACATAATGTGATACACAACAACGGTCATCTTGCCAATTATGGGATGGACTACCTCTATTTCGACCTTTATAACAATTCCCCCTGCGATATCATGGCCGTCGGCAACTACTGGGGTACTATTGATGAGCAAGTGATAGAAGAACATATCACACACCAATACGACGACCCAAGTTTGGGGTTGGTCAACTATATTCCGTTTTCCACCGATGATGCAATCGAAGAAACTGAGATTGTAGCTTTTGATGTGTGGCCAAATCCTATTTTCAACGGTAGTTTCACCCTAACACTTGAAAAAGCCATGATTTCTAAGGTGGTGATTTTTAACGTCTATGGGCAAATCGTAAAAACACAACTCATTGATAATTTGATTAATACTATTAATGTTGAAGCATTGAAATCTGGTGTTTATTGTGTTGAAGTCAGGAATGCTAATGGTAAAACTGTAAAGAAATTTGTTGTAAAGTGACCCTTACAATTGTTGAAATATTAGAAAGACAGCTTCGGCTGTCTTTTTTTGTTTGAGTTTCTCTTTCATTATAAAAAATATTGTATCTTTGCAACCGAAAAACAGTTGCAAATGACAAAAAAAGACAAACTAATACAGAGATTATGCCAGTTGCCAAAAGATTTTACTTTCGCAGAATTGGAATCTGTTTTTTTGCGACTTGGTTTTGAAAAAGACGACAAAGGAAAAACATCTGGTTCAAGGGTTAGGTTCTATAATAAAGACAAACAGATGCAATACTTGGCACACAAACCTCATCCTTCAAGCATTGTCAAAGAAAAGGCACTGAAAGACATCGTAAATTATCTAACTGAAAACAAACTTATTTAAAATGGATACACTTAAATACAAAGGTTTCATTGGGAGTATTGAAGCGGAATTGGACGATAATACGCTTTACGGAAAAATACTCGGTTTAGACAAGGGTACATTGATCACCTACGAAGGTAAAACTCTTGCAGAACTGAAGGAAGACTTCATCAATGCAGTGGAAGACTATATTGCATTTTGTAAAGAAAAAGGAATTCCTTTGCATAAGTCATACACGGGTAGTTTCAATGTCAGAATTCCTGTTGAACTTCACGCCAAAGCAGCTGCATTAGCACAAGAAGAAGGCATCTCACTTAATGCATTTGTAAAACAAAGTATTTATCGGGCTGTAATGTAATTTGATAATCATGTCCAAAACCATCGTCAATATCATAGACAAAAGCAACCCATTACCCGCTTATTTATTCACTAAGGAGTATTACGAAGAAGGTGACGGGCTGTTGTTCATCTCTAACGAAGAGGAAGCCGACTGTATCCAACACTTGGCCCATCAACTTGAAGTCGACGACACACTTGTCAAACGTATCATCGTCAAACGGCATGAGGACAAGATGCTCTATGAATATATCTGTCGCACCATCAAAAGTGAGTTGAGTACCGATACACAGTATTACCTCAATCTGGCGGGCGGCAACCGTTATATGACTTTATCGGTGCAACATGTCTTCGAGGAGTTCAACACCTTGTTTTTCTACACGCAGACCCGTGAGAACTTGATTGTAAAGACCATCTTTGACCATAGCATCTATGATGACGATGATGAGGTGTTTCCTATTCAACATAGAATGACACTAAAAGAATATTTCGGTCTTTATGGACTTGAAAGCGATGTGGACCAACCGCGTAAACAAGTGAAGGAAACTGCATTCTCGCAACATCTGTTCACAATGTTCTCACAGAATATGTTCAGTCAAGGCGATTATCAGGTGATGACTACCCTACGCGAGAAATATCGCAACTGGAACTACCTTCGTATTTCAGAAGCTGAAAAACCGATCAAAGACCACATGACTGCCATCCCAACACTCAGTAAGTTTTTGAGTTACATCGGTTTTAAGCCCGAACGAGATAACTCGCTACAGAGTTATGAGATAGAATACCTCACAGGTGGTTGGTTTGAGGAATACGTCTATGCCCTTATCAAGCAGGTGCTTAAACCTGATGATATTGCCATGGGCGTACATATCTCCAACGGTATCATCAAGCACAACAATGAACTGGATGTGTGTTTCATGAAAGCGAACAAGCTGTTTGTCATCGAATGCAAGACAGGTGTGGCCAGCGAGAGCTATTTCAACGAGATTGTCTACAAGGTCTGCGCCTTGAAGGAAGTGCTGCTCGGTACTAGCAATTCTTATATCTTCTCGCTGAAGAAAGACATGAAAGGCAGCTGGAAGAAAACCGCGAAATATATGGGCATCACTTTCTGCGACTGGCTCAATTTGACTAAGCCTGACTTATTGAAAAACGTTTTGAAGTCAATGGACAAAATCGCTAAGGAAAACTGACCCATTTTTATCAACCTCTATTTTTGATTTCTGTCCGAAAAACAAGGCCCGGTTATCGTCAAAATGTCCGGCAGGGAAACCGAAACAAAGCGGATAGTCATACTCTGAAACTATTTCGGCTATCACTTTCTCAACGCTTTGGCCAAAGGGATCGGCATTGTCATGAATCTGCGTCAAACCTCCAACGACAAGGCCTTTCAGATGTTCCAATTTTCCAGCCCGTTTCAAGGCACGCATCATCCTGTCAATGTGGTAGATATATTCGTCCACTTCCTCTATGGAAAGGATTTTGTCCTCCAAATCAGG
>JAEEQP010000056.1 GCA_016285355.1 Bacteroidales bacterium | reverse complement strand
TTTTCAGTTTGCAGCCACTCATAGGTTGCAAATCCGTCATCGGTTCTAATCTCATTGTATTCATAGGAAAGCTCATTTTCATCATAACCAAAACCACCGAATATGGAAACATGGTCTTTGTCATGGAACAAGACCTTTTCTATGCCTTCCTCTTCTGAATCAAACGACAGGAACTCTTCCCATGAAGAGCCATAGTCTGTAGTCTTTGCAATATGAGTGCCTTGAAAATCGCCAGCCATCCCCCAAACGATATACCCGACATTTCCCTCAATATACAAATCTTGAGTCGAATTCAGCCATTCTATTTCCAATTGGGAAAAGCTATTACCTCCGTCTGTACTTTTCATTAATTGGTCGCTGGCCACATACAAAGTGTCCGTATCGACCAAAAACAGGTCGCAGGAAGAAGGAGAAAGGTAATTGTATGCATTGAAGGGACAGCCCATATCCATCCATGTTTCTCCTCCATCAACGGTTTTGAGCAGTTTTCCCTTATAGTTATTATCTCTTCCCAAAGAAAACCCAACATTTGAATCGACAAACTTGATTTTATACCAATGGTAGCCCGATTGTCTGTATTTCTCCTGCCAATTCTCGCCCCCATCCTCGGTTTTCAGTATCACACCGTTTTGTCCGCAGACGAAAACCGTGTTGGTGTCGATGCAGCAGACACCGTACAGGTCTTCTGTAACTCCCGTTTGGAGTTCTATCCATTGTTGCGCCTTTGTCGCCCCTCCCGCCATCAGCAGGAGCGCAAGCAAGGTGTAAATCTTCAAGTTTTTCATATCCGATAATTTTATCCGTTGGAGCTTAGATATTGTTATCGGCAAAGGTAAGTATAAAAAGTGTTTGTCAAGAGGTTTTTGGGGTGCCACAAGGCTATGTCCATACTTTTTTTCAATTGTCAGTTGTTATATCGTTGAATATTAACGTTATGCAAAAACGCATCAGATCATTATGTCCCTATTTTTTCTGAAACAGATGTGTTTAAATCATTCTTTAATCCATTTTCCCATTTCCGCCAAGGTCCCTGAGCCTGTCGAAGGGCCGCCATAAGAAGTATAAACCTTCCAAACATAAGCCCCCGCAGGCCACCCTTCAGTATTTATCGAAGTCAGATTCTCCATAATCTCTTGCCTATAAACCATCCTTCCACTCATATCATATACCTCCAACCGCGCATCCTTCAATCCTGTCCTGATATTTAGCACGTCCTTCCCCGGATTGGGATAGGCAATGGCCACTTTCAGGCCGTTGTTGTGGGCTTCGTCGATGCCTACAAAAGCCTCGGCGGGGAATTTGGTGATGGTCGACCATTGTTGTGCCAAATTGTCTGCGTTGTACGAATTGAAAGTCAACAACAAATCACCGTTTTCGTCAACTTCAACAGTTTGGACAATATGTTCGCACGGTTGGAAATACGGCCTTAGATCATAGTACAAAGTCCTGATGATATCGAAATCAGGATCCAGATGCTCTATGGTCATCCCCGCAAGGCCATCATTCAGTGAATAGGCAAAATATATGGTGTTGTCGGCATCCACACAAGTACCTTTTCGTTGGGCTGTGAAGTCCCAACCGCTGGATGTTCTTTCAATGTAACGCAGGGTTGGCAGCGTGTTCACCCTGTCGGCATTAAGACCGTACTCATATAGAGCACATCCTGTTTTTCCACCAGTAGCATTCTTATGATAGCTACAAGACAAGTATACCGAATTGTGACGGCTGGGAACGTAAGTGGAGTATTGGAAATAATTGTGTGGAAGTCCAGGACGTTGTTCGTAGCGTTTTTCCTCTATTAGATTGAAATCGTAATCCAAAAAGAAGGCATGGCCTGGATTCTGCATCTTTTCCTTCCCATTTGCTGCATCAAAAGCAATAGGATATTGTTCGTCATAAAAGAAAACGATTCCTTCGTCTGTTTTCATGATGTCGTGGCCCATTAAACTATTTGACCAGTTAAAATTGCCACCCCATCCATATATGCCATAGTCCAAGTCATACCCTTTCCTATGGATGAGCGTCCCATCAAAACCCATCCTGAAGAAAAAGACGCTGTCGTGTCCACGAGGATTGAAATAGTCTGAGGTAGGTGTCTTCATATATCCGCCCACAATGGTATTGTCATCGACGATAGCCGAAAAGACATAGATGCTACCGCAATATTCATTGTGTGAGCCAAATGAATTGTCGGTTTCAGGGCAACTGAAAGTGTCTATGGGAATTTGATGTTCATAGCTTTCTACGATGGAAAAGTTCTCGTCCAATTCATACAAGCCGAGAATGGAATAGTCAGGCGGATTGTCGAAGTTCATGAAATAGTTGGCGATGGTGGTATCGTGGTCGGGATTGTAGTCGACCAGCATATACATCGCTCCTTCGTCATCTGAAAGCAGATATGGGGAATGTCCCCAAAATGCAGGCTTGAGATAACTTTTTCTTGTTAGTTCTTCCCCATCCGATGAGAGAATCAGCATGCCTGGCTGTTTCGAACCAAGTTGGGAAGTGGAACCTGAGTAAAAAGTAGTATAAGGAACAGCGATGTTGCCACCTTGCAAGGGTATGGGATCTTTCAGCCATGGGCTATCATTGTCCGTGTGCTCCACTATGTATTCCCATTCTTGTCCAAAAGCCTTGGCCCCGAAAAGCAGGGCAAGGACAAAAGCAATTTTGATGATGTTTTTCATTTGTGTACAATTAATAATTCATGTGCACAAAATTATATAAAAATACACTAAAAAAGCCAAACCCATAAGCCAATCCATATTATTTTTGAAATTTGGTATTGTAAATCAATCGATTACGAAAAATTTGTCCATAAAAAAGTTGGAAGAAATCCAATTGCCATTGCCTGACAATCTTATAAATATGCACGAAATCGGTCGTTAATATAGCAAAAACAACTACTCTGCGACCGATTTCGTGCACTTTCTTGTTCTTGTTTGAAGAAAAAAAACTACTTTTGCCCCGTTAACACAAACGAATACCTAAGACACCATGAACAAACTTTTCATCGGACGGGAGAAGGAACAGCAGCAGTTGAAGGAATACATCAATTCTAACCAGTCTGAATTTATTGCTGTATATGGGCGCAGACGTGTGGGAAAGACGTTTCTGATTCAAAAAGTCATAGGCGATAAATATGCTTTTTATGTTGCTGGTATGAACAAGGTTTCAATGCGCATACAACTGAAAAACTTCATGCAAGGTATCAAAAAGTATCGGCCTGAGGTGCCTCTTGCCAAGACATGGCTTGACGCTTTCATGGCCTTAGAAAACTATCTGGAATCACTACCAGAGGGGAAGAAGATTGTCTTCATTGATGAGATGCCTTGGATGGACACTCCGCGCTCCAATTTCATCAGTGGCCTGGAGCATTTCTGGAATTCGTGGGCATCATGGCGCGATGACATCAAACTGATTGTCTGCGGCAGCGCAACATCATGGATTATCAACAACTTGATCAAGAACAGAGGCGGTCTTCACAACCGAGTGACTCACAAGATACCATTGAAGCCCTTCACGTTAAAAGAATGTCAGACCTATTTTGAAGCAAGAGGATTCCGCCTGTCAACCAAACAAATTGCAGAGTGCTATATGGTTCTCGGTGGCGTACCTTATTATCTATCAAAGATGAACAAAGGCGAAGGTGTGGCACAGAATATTGACAGGCTGGTTTTCGCTGATGACGGTGAACTGCACGATGAGTTCCAAAGCCTGTACAACTCGCTGTATAAGAACGCTGCCAACCACATCAAAATTGTCACCGCTTTGGCGACAAAAGGGAAAGGACTGACCAGACAAGAAATAATCGAAAAGACAAAACTCCCCGATAATGGGAAATTCTCCTTGATGTTAGAGGAACTTGAGAGTTGCGGGTTCATTCGTAGTTACGAACCTTTTATCATGACAAATGGACACCAAGTGAACTATAATTCGGAAGAACGAAAAAGCACCGACACACTTTACCAACTTGTCGATGCTTTCACTCTCTTTCACTTTCAGGTGATGAAGAAAGCTGAAGCCCATGATGCCCATTTCTGGTCAAACAACCAAAACACCCATATTTATAGCACATGGAGCGGGCTGTCCTTTGAAATGCTATGCTTGAACCATGTTGAACAAATCAAGATGGCATTAGGCATATCAGGCATAACCGCCAATGTCTTTTCATGGTTTGGCAAAGGAAATCAGCGTTCTGCACAGATTGACATGCTTATCGATAGAGCCGACAAGAGTATCAATATCTGTGAAATGAAATTCTGGAACAAACCATATACAATGACAGCAAAGGACGAGGACGACATTGAGGGTAAAGTTTCCACATTTATAGAGGCCACGCATACAGACAAAAATGTCATTGTAACCATGATAACAACCAAGGGTATAGACAGGAATGAACATGCAGAATGTATCCAGCGTGAAATAATCTTGGATGAATTGTTTTGTTAAAAACAATCATATTAAGCTCATATAAACCTTTCCCAAAGCCCCTCAATCGTCTCGGTTTGGGTCTTTTTCTTGATGTTTGTGCGGTACTTCGACACAGTGTTTTCGCGCAGGTCGAGGATGTTTCCGATTTCCTTCATAAGGAAGGGATAGAAGGAAAGCACGCAAATGCCGATTTCCACTTCGCTGAGGTCGGGATGAGCAGCCTTTAGTTTCGCCAAGGCATCGGGATGGGTCGTGTTGAACACTTCAAGGATGCGACTAAAGGTGTTGTTGCGTTTGTCGTCGTAGATGGCCCGCACCTGATGTCCCGCTGCACCGCAAGGCTTGAATCAAGTTTCTGTTTATCAAAATACAAGCTGGACAAAAGCTGTTGTGCACCGATATAGTCCCAAACATTGTCGGAGACCGTATCCAAATACGGCATCACCCAGTTCAGATAAATTCTTGCTGAATCGTCTTCCATAATGGTCTGGAAAGCACTGGCCAAAGACTGTGTTGTCCATACCATCCAAGTTGTGTTCTGAATTCTTTTTTGATAGCCTAAAGCCCAACGGAGCGCATCAATCTCTGCATTGTTCTCTATCTTCCGTTTGAAAACATGCGCCATCTGATAATAAGCACGTGAGGCGAGCAGCATCTCCTCGTCAGTCATATCTTCAGGCAAATACTCCAGCTTTCCGGCTACTTGAATAAAATGTGGGAAGGCTTGCATCAGGCTGTCATGTTGAAGGCAGACGAAACCACTATCATATTGGGCTTTAGCCTCTTGTAAATCATCAGGAGAGGCATGTTGCTGCATCTTTCCGCATGCTATCACAGCAAGCAGAAGCCCCAACCCTGATATGTGCCGCAACCATTTCATGCCCGCAAAATTACTCAAAATCAATCAAACTCAATCAAAATCCCATTCAAAACCATTCCAGTGCTATTGTCTAAATCTTTTTCCCAACCTATTATGCTGTTTTCCGAAAAACAACTAAATTTGCAGGAACAAAGATTATGCGCTATTTTTGCAATCGAAATGATTTCAGTAAAGAATATTACCAATTAGATACAAACACAAAACTTATATTATGGAAAACGAAATGAGATTTTGTCAGAGTTGCGGAATGCCTCTGAATGATCAAGTGCTTGGCACCAATGCCGATGGCAGCAAAAACGAAGACTATTGCATGTATTGCTACAAGGACGGAGCCTTCACAAACGACTGCACTATGGACGAGATGATTGAATTCTGCGCCCAGTTTGTGGACGAGGTCAACAAGAACATGCCCAAACCCATGACCAAGGACGAGTACAAGGGCATGATGAGGCAGTATTTCCCGACGCTAAAACGGTGGAAAAAGTGATGATTTGCGGCTGCGGTTGAGCAGTATGCCGAAAACGGAACAATTGATGCAGAGAACAAGGAAAAACGTATCATGAATATAGCCAAACAAATCGTCAGGAAATACACCAACGTCAGCCTGATGTTGCGCATCTTTATCGGACTGGTCATCGGAGCGGTGTTGGGGTTGTTGGTGCCTTCGTGGATAGGCATCGGCATCCTTGGCAGGATGTTCGTCAGTGCCTTGAAAGGCATTGCCCCTGTGTTGGTGGCGGTGTTGGTGACTTCCTCCATCGCCAAGGCAGGCAAAGGTCACGGACATCGTTTCGCCGCTTTGATAGGAGTTTATATATTGAGTACTTTTATCGCGGCCATTTGTGCGGTGGTGGGCAGTTTTTTGTTCCCTGTGACTTTGCAATTGGTTGAGGTACCCGAGATGGAAGGTGCTGTGGGCTCGCTGTCGGAGGTGTTCACCAACCTGCTGACAGGAATGCTCACCAACCCTATCATGGCCATTGCCAACGCCAACTACATCGCCATCTTGTTCTGGTCCATCATCATCGGCATTGCCCTGAAAAAGCTGGCCAGTAGAGCTACTATCGCCGTGGTCCACGATTTTGCCACGGTGATTTCAAAAGTGGTAAAATGGATTATCGAGTTCGCTCCGTTCGGCATCCTCGGGTTGGTCTTCACGGCCGTGTCGGAAAATGGCCTTGAAGTCTTTACGACATACGGTCACTTGCTGCTGCTTTTGGTGGGTTGCATGTTGGTCAACACCTTGGTCTTCAACCCTCTCATCTCCTTTGTGATGTTGCGGAAGAACCCTTATCCGTTGTTGTTCACTTGCCTCAAGGAGAGCGGATTAAATGCTTTCTTCACACGTTCTTCGGCGGCCAACATCCCCATCAACATGGCATTGTGCAAGAAGCTCAACCTCGATGAGGATTTCTATTCCGTCAGCATTCCTTTGGGTGCTACCATCAACATGGACGGTGCCGCCGTGACCATTACGGTCTTTGCGCTTGCCGTGGCACACACCGTGGGTGTGGAGGTCAGTTTCGCTTCGGCGGTATTTCTGGGTCTCATTGCCACCCTCGGCGCCTGCGGTGCCTCGGGTGTGGCGGGCGGCTCGTTGTTGCTTATCCCGATGGCCTGCTCGTTCTTTGGCATCGGCAATGATGTGGCCATGCAGGCCGTTGCCATAGGTTTTATCATTGGTGTGGTGCAAGACTCCGTCGAGACCGCCCTCAACAGCAGCGGCGATGTGTTTTTCACTGCTACGGCGGAATATTATGATAGGAAGAAAAACAGAAATCATTGAACAAATAGAAATGAAAAACAAGGACAAAAAAAAGCATCCCATTCGTAAGATATTGCTTGCGCTATTTGCAATGGCCATAGTGGTCGGTTGCATATTTTCTTACTTTGGAGGATTTGGTACAGGACAATGCGCTGACACTGCGAAATTTAAGAAATACGCCCGCAACATTTCGGAAATTTCCGTTCCTGCACAAGCTCGTATTGTTGCTTTGGGAGAAGCCACGCACGGCAATGCCGAGTTCCAACAACTCAAGTTGGATGTTTTCAAGGTGATGGTCGAGAAATACGGAGTACGCGCTTTTGCCTTGGAGGGCGATTACGGCAACTGCGAGGTGGTCAATCATTATATCCACGGTGGCGAAGGAACAGTACAAGAAACGGTGGCAGCCATCGGTTTTCCCATCTACAGAACCGAGCAGATGGAGCAACTGGTCTCGTGGATGCGCGACTACAACGCAACGGCAAGCGAGGAAGACCAACTCTGCTTCTACGGCTTTGATATGCAGCGCTATGAGTACAACTACAAGTATCTGCTTGAGGCCGCAAGGGAATTTGGGCTGGACACGAAAGATTTGGAAAAAATTTGGGATGATGAAAAAGACGGTTTCTCGGATGCCTATCAACCTGACGAGAACGCGAAAATTTTTGAAACCGTGAAGCAGGAACTGATGCAGCTGAACGACTCACTGACCGCAAAAGCCGTGCATCATGCGGATGTGTTGCTCCAAAACATCTCCATTGGAAAAGTCATCAACGATGCAGTGGTGGGGAACGCTTTGCGCGACAAGCTTATGGCCGACAATGTATGCTGGATTTTGGAACAAGAGCAAGCGCGCGGCAATGAGCGAATTTTTGTTTCTGCCCACAATGGCCATATTCAGCGGTTCAACAATTATGGAACATCAGGAAAAGGGATGGGCAATCTGCTTGCCGATAAATTTGGTGAGGCGTATTTCGCCATCGGCACAGATTTCTACAAGGCACGCGTCAACCTGCCAAAAGGCAAAGACCGCAAACGCAGCATCCACACCTTCTATTCCTACGACCCCTTGGCCAAAGCTTCCAAGAAATGCGGCTATGAAATGAGTTGGCTCGATTTCTCAACGATTCCAGAAGATTCCCCACTCAAGCAGCAAATTGCAGGTTACACTTGGATGGGTTCGGTGGGCGAAGGCTACTCTCCGTTCATGGCTGTCATGCCTATGGCATACCGCATTTGGGTTTCGCCCACGGAACTTTATGACGGAATAATATTGGTCTCAAACGCGCATCCAACCGTGATACGATAATAGTTCCAACCAACCATCCATCCATGAAACAATTCAATACCGCTCCACAAAATCCTTAACCAGCCTAAACACAGGCTCATAGCTGTCGAAAACGGCATTTTTATATGTGTCAAAGATGGTGTGGTAATAGGGGAAGGCGTCGCCTTCTTGGTTCTCGAGGAAGATGCAAGGCACATGGCGCGTGGCGAAGGGGTAGTGGTCGCTGTTGCCGGCCAACTCGCCACGGTTCAGGCTCTTGAAATGGTGCTTCTCGTTGTTGATTTGCTCAAACAAGGCGAAACCGCGCATACCCTCGTCGCTGACCTCGCAATATTGCACAGGGTTGTTGTCGCCAATCATGTCGATGTTGAACAGGTATTTGATTTGCTCCAAGGGCACAATGGGGTTCTTGGCATAGAACTCCGAGCCGCGTAGGTTGGCGTCCTCGCCGGAGAAAGCGATGAAATACATGTCGTATTCGGGGCGGTTTTTCGCATAGTATTCGGCCAAAGTCACAATGGTTGCCGTACCAGAGGCATTGTCGTTGGCACCCGCGTAATACACCTTCTTGCCGAGGTTGCCGAGATGGTCGTAGTGTGCCGTGAAGACATAACAACTGTCGTGCTTGCGGCCTTCCACCTTGGCGATGACATTGAAGAGTTCGTAGTCTTTCAGGAACTTGTTGTCAATATCCACGCGGATAGATTTCACTCCCTCGATGGCTTCCGGCGTCAGCCAAATGATGGGCTTGTCCACCACACGATGGCCGTAAGCCTTGTAGAATTTGATAGGCGAGGTCCAAGTGTTGATGACTCCTGCATTGGTGCATTCGCCAGACTTTTGCAGACGTGCGAAGTCTTTTCCGTGCCGATAAGAGAACCAGAACTCGCAGACCACGAAGCAGTTGGCATATTCAGGCTTGGCCAATTCGGCAAACATCTTTTCGGGGTCAAAGTTCAGGGTATCCACGTGATACACAGGGAATGTTCCGCGTACACCAGGGGAATACTCTCGCATGGAGAAATCAACGCCAGGGGTGAGTTTCTTCCCATCGGCCCACATCTTCATCTTTCCGGGGAAAGTGTTGATGTCGATGGTGAAAGGCTGGCAAATCACCTCGTCTACACCTGCTTTGGTGAACTCTTTTTCCAAGTACTTTCCGGCCTTGTTGGCACCGTCCTTGGCATAGCCGCGACCTTGGTATTTTGAGGAGCTCAACTCCTTGACAATCTGTTTGTAGTGCGCCAAATCCTGCGCGTTCAACTGTATTGAAGCCAATGCAAGCAGCAAAAACAAAAACTTTTTCATCGTTTGAATGTGTTTGAAATTTGCCGCAAAGATATGGAATAAAAGACTATTTTTGCCGCATCACTAAAGGATTATTTGGAAAACAAAAGTTTAATTTTGCAGATGAATTCAACCAAACAATAAATACAAATCAATAATGGAACAAAAATTTTGTCAGAGCTGCGGAATGCCGCTCACGAATGAAGTCCTCGGCACCAATGCCGACGGCAGCAAGAACGAAGAATATTGCATGTATTGCTACAAAGATGGCAAATTCCTGCAAGACTGCACGATGGACGAAATGATTGAGCATTGCGCCCAGTTTGTCGATGAGGTCAACAAGGGCCTGCCGCAACCCATCACGAAAGAGGAATACATTGGCCAGATGAAGATGTACTTCCCGCATTTGAAACGCTGGCGCCAAGCCATGAAGGTTACCGACGATGCCATGCCTGAAAACCCTGCTTTGGCGGGCGTTAAAGACCTTATTGCACAAATGGCTGATACCTTGCCTGTTACTATGATTTCATCGGTGGATGAAGATGGCTATCCTTGCACAAAAGCTATGCTGTCGCCGCGTGTCCGAGAGGGCATCAAGGTGTTCTACTTCACCACCAACACCTTTTCGCTGCGGGTGGCCCACTACAAAGCCAACCCCAAGGCCAGTATCTATTTCTGTGACGGAGAAGGTTTCAAGGGCATGATGCTGCGTGGCACGATGGAGGTGCTGACCGATGCCAAGAGCAAGGAGATGATTTGGCGCGAGGGCGACGAGCAGTATTACCCCGGTGGCGTGACTGACCCGAATTACTGCGTTCTGAAGTTCACCGCCACGGATGGCCGCTTCTATAGCGATTTTTATCCGAGGAGTTTTGTTATCGGATAAAGGGGACTTCTAAAAATTGCCTGCAATTTTTGTCTCAAATTCAGTAAAATTCAGAAAAACAACATGATATATAATTCTTAAATTCTATAATTCTTGATAATTAGATATGTCCTAAACAAAATGGTAAAACTTCTGAAATTCTTGACGCTGTTCATTGGCATCGGTGCGGTAATCGGTGCGGTAATGATGTGGATTGACCCCTCGGGCCAAATGTGGGGCATGGAGCCATTGCTTGAGATGTTGAGAGCAAAAATGCCTTGGCCAGATGTCTTTTTCAGGGACTTCATCCCATCAGGTTTTGTGTTGCTGGCTCTGAATGGCATCACCCAGTTTGTGGCGGCGATTCTGTTGTTCAAGAACCATCCGTTGGCTTACTGGGCCGTCCTCGCCTGCGGCATCATCCTAATGCTTTGGATTGTCCTCGAATGGTGGGTTTGGGGCTTCAATCCTATGAGCAATATCTATTTTGTGCTCGGATTGGTGGAAGCCGTGGCTGCTGTGGTGAGTTTGCGTAAATCCTAATATGGCTAACATCATTACAAGCCTCCGCATTCTGTGCAGCATAGCCATCTTGTTTTGCCCCACGTTTTCAGTGGCTTTCTATGCGCTATATATCACCGCTGGATTATCAGATATAGCAGACGGTTGGATAGCAAGAAAAACAAACACCGTCAGTGCGTTCGGCTCCAAATTAGATACCGTCGCAGATGTTATCTTTGTCGTTGTTTGTCTAATCAAGTTGCTTCCTGTCATGGATATTCCGCTTTGGCTCTATGTTTGGATTGGTGTTATCGCCCTCATCAAAGTCATCAATATGGTTTCGGGGTTTGTCATCCAAAAGCAGTTTGTGGCCGTCCATAGTGTGATGAACAAAGTCACGGGGGTGTTGCTGTTTGTTCTTCCATTGACTTTATCTTTCATCGACCTAAAATACAGTGCAACAGTGGTTTGCATTTTTGCTACTTTTGCCGCCATACAGGAAGGGCACTTTATTAGAACAAAAGGAAAAATAAACAAATGAGTAAATTTAGTTTACATAATCGACAAGTTGAGATTCCCTTGCAGGGAATGGAGTCTGCTCGTTTTTTTACATGCGGCG
This sequence comes from Bacteroidales bacterium, assembly GCA_016285355.1. The sequence continues at coordinate 12,368 of JAEEQP010000056.1, read as the reverse complement.
GCTTGTGGAGCTTACGAATAGTCAACTTGTTCATGCCGCCGCCTAATAAACTATATCTCAACTCCATTCCCTGCAAGGGAATCTATTGGAAAACTGTAATATGCAGTTTGGTTTTGAACATTTTTTAAACTAGATGTCACCTTTTGAACTCCGAACTTGTTATTGAGGCGAACTGGTTCAGAAAACAGAAGTCTAACAATTAAAAACAAAAAGAAAATGTTTACAAGTGACATTATTTTCAGCTTAGTACCCATCTTTTGCGGATGCATTCTTCCCATCGTGATCATTTGGTTGGGTGTTCGTGAAAAGATGAACGAGACCAACGCACGCACTCAAATTGTAACAGCTGCCATCGAGAAGAATCCAGACATGGACATTGAAGAACTACTCAAAAAGATGTCGCCCAAACAAAAGCTGCTGAAGGAAAAACTGCTTTCGAAACTGCTTTGGGGCTTCATTACATCATTGCTGGGCATTGGTTTGATAATCCTTGCCATCTATCTCAAAAGTAGTGGAACAGGTATTGAGGACGATTTCCTGACCGCCATCAGCTTCGGCTTGATTTTGCTGGCTATCGGTGCGGCTTTCATCATCAATTACGGTGTAGGCAAAAAGATGCTCGCTAAGGAACTTGAAGCGGAGCAAAACAACCTGACCAAGCAGGAATAATCCGTGACACGCGAAGGATTCATAGAACTTGTGGAGCGTGAGCAGGAGGCACTGAGAAGCTTCTTGCTCTACCTCTGTTGTGGCAACAAGGACGAGGCCGACGACATCGCGCAAGATGCTTTGGTCAAGGCTTACCTCTCGTCGGCGGGTTACCAAGAAAAGGGGCGGTTCCGCTCGTGGCTCTTCAAGATTGCACACAACACTTTCCTTAACCACAAGGCGAGTTGCCGCACAACGGAAAGCATCGACGAAGCCCGAACACTCATCAGCAACAATGCCGCCGACGCTTCCTTTGAACACCAAGACCTTTATTTGGCTTTGCGCACTCTGCCGCCCAAAGAACGCTCAGCCATCACATTGTTCTATCTCAACGGATACAATATCAAGGAGATAGCTGCCATTACCGAGGCATCGGAAGATGCCGTAAAGAAACAACTCTCACGGGGACGTGACCAACTGAAAGAAAAACTGAAGCTATGAACAAAGACAAAGCCCTTGAGGATCTTTTCCTCGCACAGAAACCTCAATTCGATGACAACGAAGCCTTTATGGCCTCGCTCAACAAGCGTTTGGATGCCGTGGAGTACATCAAACAGCACCAAGAGGCCACGATTCGTCGCTACAAGATGGCCTTGGTGGTGGCCTTTGTCGTGGGCATCATCAGCGGTGCGGTCACCATAGCGTTTGTGCTTTCCACGCCTGCTGCTGTTCCTCTGTTCACCTTCCGCGTGCAAACAGGCTGGCTTTCTTGGCTTGCCGCCAACTCACGAATTATTACTGCCACGGCACTTTCACTTCTGGTCACCCTTGGGCTTATCAGTATTATTGGTAATATTCAGGATATTCGGAGTATGCGAGGTGAGGTTGGATATGGGATTAATTAGTGAGAATTCTGTATCTTCCATAAAGCCATGGGGTGCTTTGCGACTCGCTCAACGATTTCTTTATCCTCAAAGAGCAATTCTGGCTGGTATTCATTGTTGGCAAACCGCTCTATGAAAAGCCTTTCATTATCGGATAGTTGCATCAAGTCTTCAAGATAGCCACATACTTCTTGCTTCACTGATTCCAAATTGTAGAAAGTCCCTTTCTTCAATACAGGCAATAATGTAGCGCGAATTTGCTTGAACTGCAAGCGTTCAATGGGCTGAAGCGAATATGTCGCAGTCGGCTTGGCATTACCGCCAGCAACACTATAAAACACCACGCCTTTACGCAGCATGGGCTTTTGCTCTTCACCGATGACCTGATGACGGATCATATTGTGAACATCGAAAAGGTCGCGGGCGGCTCCTCTTTCCAACAATGCCTTTACCTTGGAAGCGTACAATTCAACTAGTGCTAATGTTCTCACATTTACACTTTCGAAACCGCGCAACTTGATAGGCTGGATTTCTGTCGGCAGCAAATGGCAACGCATCGAGTAGTTGATTTCAACCTTGATGTTGTCGAGATTGCCGATGACATTGGTGTATTGACACACCCACGAATCAACGGAGAACGGATGTTTGCTGCTTGGTGCCAATCGATAGCCGTTGGCATACATGTAGGCTTGCAGCTTCTCTGTAATGACTTTTCGATAGCGAAGCATGGCGGGGCTGTCGCAGTTCTCCGTGAAATCCAGGTCGATGTCAACAGAAAGCCTAGGGAGCGGCATCACTAACAGATTGATGGCCGTACCTCCTTTGAGTACCAGTTGCTTGGAAAGCATCGGATCCGTATTGATGTATTCCAATATCATACACAGCCGCACTACCTTTTCCATGTTGTCGCGGATGAAGTTAAGCTCGGTTGCTAGATTATCGATGTCGTTACGGCTAAACATATATTCCTCCTTGTTCCATTAAGTTTGACATATTCTCGGGTACACAAAGCCGCCATTCCGAATCGTATGCCGAATTGTCGGCGGCATCGGTCAGATAACGGGTGCTTTGGCCGATGTGGGCCTTGCAATGGCGAAAAAAGCCAGCAGATAACCGCCATTGCTTTTTATACATGGATAACAGAAAACCCGCTTTCTGATATAGCGAGGCCTTCCCATAGGCATCTAAATAGGTTTTCAATTTGATTTCGTCAATATATGTGACGCTTGTGAAATTATTGAGCAATTCCTCTAATCCTCCTGCATATTTGATACGGTCGATGCAATCGATGACGGTGCATTCCAAGTCGGTCACCTTAATTTTCGTGTTCATCACGGGCACCGTCACGCCTTCTGTTATCTTCGGTTGACGGCGGATATAGGTGATGCCTTCAAACTCAAAGGTTCGGAAGGTTGAAGCAGAAATGACGGACATTTCATTGAACAGTTGATGTCCCAAGCCGTGATACTCCATTGCGGAATGGTAGGCCACACACGCCGTATCGGAAATGTTTGACGCTATTTCGTATTTGTTGACCGCACATAGCCCTGTTGCCAAGTCGGTTACAGCATAAAGGTTGGGTTTGATGCGGCATAGCGTTCCGTTGCGCAACCCTGATGCTAATAACGATTTGGCGGTGTTTTCATTGCCAGTAAGTGCTGCCACATCCTTCAACGAGAACAGCTTCATACTATGCAGTTTACGCAGATAGTCCTTCATCGGAATATTCTTTATTTTTTGCGCAAAAGTACGAATATTTTAGTATTATTGATAAAAAATTAAAGAAAAAGTCTTCTTTTTGAGATTCGATAAATCGTGTTACCAATATTTTGATTGAGTTTGATGAACCTTTAAACCTCAAAGAATCCTTGCTTGATTCCTCATATCAGCCCATAATTTGTGGCAAATGCCAAAGCTTCGGTGATGTTTCCGACTTCCAATTTCTCAAATACTTGCTTGCGATAAAACTTCACCGTGTCAATGGACTTGCAGACCTTGTCGGCGATTTCCTTCATCGTGTAGCCTCGCGCCGAAAGCACTAAAACTTCCTTTTCCTCTGGCTTCAACTTGATTTCCTCTTGTGGAATCCATTGGTGCTCGGTCAAAGAATAGACCTGATGCTGACTCGTTCCCATCTGACGGAATTCAATATGTCCAGCCTCCTTGTGCGAGGAGAGAGACACTGTACAAAGTGCAAGCCATACCTGTCCCAATTCATTTAGCATTAGCGGTGTAATCTTGTGGTTGACAAGTAATTTCTTTTTGTTGGAAAGGATATGGAAATCATACGACATCAGGCACCGCATTTTGTCCTCACGAGGTGTGGCATTAAAGGCTGAAAAACCAGCGCGGTTCAATTCTGTCAGCATAGGCAGTTCCGCTTGGGGTACATTGCTCATATAAAAGCCATAGCCCATCGCCTTCACTTCTTCAGCAGTGCGACCACACAGAAAAATCGGATTGTCAGATACATACAGAAAATCCTTCTTGAAATAATCAATGATGTAGATGCTTCGGTATGTGGTCTGCGCGAATGCCTGTGCTGTCTCGATATAAGGTTTCGCCCGTAAGTAATCTTCCTCTGTGATGCCTTCCACACGGTTTGCCTCGATGAAAAAATCCTCTTTTTGAATCATTCTCTGCTTTGTTTTGCCTTGCAAAAGTACAAAATTAGTAATTCCCTTACCCCAATGGGTAATTCTTTGCTTTGGCAAACTTCTTTCACCCATTTGGGTAGCGGTGCTGTCGTGGCGATTCTCTTCTTTTGCACCAAGAAAAACCGAGACTGTAACTTTTTCGAAAGAAATCCGTAGTACTCATGTTCAACAACCAAATCTCTGATGCGATGAAAAAACACAAGACATCAATTATCCTTTATTCGGCTCTCTCATTATTATTTACATCCTGCTCGATTGTACGGGGCTATTTGGCTGATGGGGCTTATGGGCCGACGAGTTTCAGTTACGAGAAGCAGCTAAAGGATACCATCGTCAATCGTTCTGATACATTTACTTTCTGCCGTGCGACCAAGCAGGCTGATTGGATTGACACTTTGCATTTCTTTAATCAGGGTCGGATGTATTCGAACTGTACAATGTGGGAAGCCATTGGTCCCAAGACGGAGACGCAGGGCATTCTAATCATCCATAATGACAACATCGTTTATGAGAAATGTACGGGAGACATTGCTCCCGATAAGATTGCAGGCGTTTTTTCTGTGACCAAGTCGGTCACATCCTTGCTTTGCGGCATTGCAGTGGACGAAGGATATATTAAGAGCATCGATGATCCTGTGACTGATTACCTTCCCGAACTGAGGAAGAAAGACCCGATGTGGCAAAAACTGACAATCCGTCATCTGTTGGATATGCAGAGTGGTCTAGACTTCGATGACACCTATTCGCTAAGACTAAAGATAAAAGATATCAAGCGCCTAAACATGATGGCCAAACTGAACTATGGGCGTAACATTCCAGCGCAGATTGGGAAATTGAAATTCAGATGTGAACCAGGCACTGAGTATAATTACGATAGTATGACAAGCGAAGTACTTGGTATCATTATAGAGAGAGCGGTTGGGAGGAGTTATGCCGAGTACCTTGGCGAAAAGATTTGGATTCCTCTGGGAATGGAGTCACCTGCCTACATGAATTATGACAGCAAGAAGCACCACACGGCACACGCTTTTGGAGGGCTTGCTTTGACGATGCGGGATCTTGCCAAAATCGGCCGTTTGTATTTGAACCGTGGTGTATGGGATGGGAAGAGAATTGTTAGTGAGTCGTGGATTGAGCAATCGACAGCGTATTCGCAGGATAATGAGGGTTACCATTTCTGCTGGTACAACACTAGTTGTATTGGGGCCGACAAGCCTGAGTTTCCTGGCTATTATGCTATGGGCATCCGCGGTCAGGTACTCTATGTGAATCCGTACAAGAATCTGATTATGGTGCGGCTGGGGCTTAAAGATGACACCTATGCTCACATTCCATATCTGTTTGAACAACTGAGCAATTCGTGGATCGAAAATTAGTATAAGTGAATTTGGCCTCACCGTGCGCTACAAGTTCAATACCACGCGCAGCAAGTACAAAGGCACTGGTGCCGGAAATGAAGAGAAGAATAGGCTGTAATTTAGACTTAAAGATGTAATAGTCGAGTTTCAGGTATAAATGAGACAAATCAAATCCGCTTCAGCCATAGCCCGAGAAAGCGGTCATATACGATATAACCTTCGGAGGTCTGATAGACCAAGTCCTTATCTACCAATACTTTCAATGCCGATTTGACGCTGCTGGTGGTGGGCAGTTCAAAGCGTTTGATAAACTCATTGCCCAAGGGCTGTTCAACGACATCCGCATGGGCAATGGCTTTGAGCAGGCTGAACTGGTTGTCGGTCAAAAACGAGGTGAGCATCTGATAATGTGGTGCCAACGCATTGACATGAAACAGAATAGCCTCGACAGCTTGCTTATCCGTTTCCACCTTTTTCCCCTGCTCGTACAACCGATTCAGGATGGCTTGCAGATACCAAGTATAGCCGTCGAAACGCTGATAGATGTTATGGAAAACCTCTTGGCTAAATGAGCCTTTCTTTGCCTCAAAGAACTTTCTGGCAAAGTCATAGTAGGTCTCTTCTTGAAGTGGCTCTAAATTCATCAGTTGCGTGCTCTGATAGAAAGGCCTGTTGGGGGCACAGAACATCTCTTCCATCAAATGCTTCTTGCTGCCGGAAAAGATAAACTTCACGTGGTGGATAAACTGGATATAGGAACGCAACATAGCTTCGGTGCCTTTTTCAGGATATTCCGTAATTTGCTGAAATTCATCGATGGCCAGATACACGGGCTTGTTCAGGTCGTTCAGATGGGTGAAAATGCTTTTGAGCGTATATTCAGCCTGCACAGGAACCACGCTGACGGAAACAGTGGGCAATCCAGTCATCAAGTCAGGGGTAATCGTAGGCCGAAGTCCTTTGAAAAAATCCAAAACCTTGTTGCCAAAAGATTTCTCCCTTTCCAATGCGTCTTCGATAACTGCCCTACACAATGTCTCCACAAATTCCTGTAGGTTTTTGGTCGAAAAAATGTCAACATAAATGCAAATAGCCTCCTTGTTTTTCTTCTTAATTTGATAGAAAACATGGTTTATTAGCCCTGTTTTTCCTATTTTTCTTGGAGAAATTAGGGTTAAATTGCGCCCATTATTGAGCGCAGAAATCATATTTTTTGTTTCTTGCTCACGGTCGCAGAAATATTCTGGACCTTCATATCCCTGATAAACAAACGGATTATCAAGTTGTTTCTGTTTTGCTTTTGCCATAACGATATGTGTTTTCATTGCGTAAATCTCGTAACGAAACTTTCGTAACGAACTTTTCGCAATGCAAAAATAGATATTTTTGTTTTAATCACCATTTTTTTCGCTATTTTTGAAACTTTTTTTGCAGTCTGCTGTAATTATTCCGTTTTTCTTGCGACTAACGAAGCAAACGATGAAAGCTAAAAAAAATGGAGACGAAAGAATTAGAGAAAGAATTCTTAGAGGTGATTGAGGCTCAAAAGCGGACCATCTACAAGGTGTGCTACATCTATGCCAACAATCAGGACGACCTGGACGACCTGTTTCAGGAGACTGTGCTCAACCTATGGAAGAGTTTCCCGCGCTATCGGGGAGATAGCAAACTTGTGACATGGGTCTATCGCATCGCCATGAACACCTGCATCACGTTTCTGCGTCGCTCTGGCACCCGTCCGCAAGCCATTCCCTTATCAGCGGATATGGCACAGATTGCAGCCGATGAGGGTACTGCTGCTCAGCTTCAAGAACTTTACAAACTCATCAACCAGTTAGGGAAATTGGAACGCGCGCTGATTCTCCTTTGGCTCGAAGAACGGAGTTATCAGGAAATGGCTGATATCCTTGGCATCTCTAAGACTAACGTCGCCGTGAAGCTCAATCGTGTCAAAGAAAAACTCAAGAAAATGTCTAACAGTTAAAATTCAAAGTAATATGGAACTTGACGAATTAAAAACCAGTTGGAACGCACTCGACAAGCGTCTGGCAGAAACAGAAATAGTGAATCTTCGCGTGGTAAAGGAGATGATTCAGCAAAAAACCAAGTCCGCCTACAACGGTATCGTGGGACAGAACCTTTACTTCTTTGTGGTTAACATTCTAATCATAGGTGTCTTATTCCCCTATATCTATATGAACACACCTATTCGAACCATTTCGTTCGCAATCGTTGAAGCCATGATGATATTGGGATTGATTCCGATAATTTGGAAACTTTCCTTACTGTCGAAGTTCGACATGGGAGGCATGAGTTGCAACGAACTCAGCCGACTGGTTCTACGCTACAAACAGATAAGTCATCAACAAAAGTATTGGGGAATTGCAGCCGTTTGTTTGGCCATGGTTGCCTTCTACATCATAGAACTTGGTTTCAACCCAACGGCTGGCTATGCGTTTGAAGCCAATAGGGTGCTGATTGTTATTGGGCTCACGCTATTTACCTTCGCGATGGCTTTTGTGCTCGGCCTCTGGCAACGCCGCCGCCATGCGCAGCAGATGCTGGAGATAGAACGCGGCCTCGAAGAACTCCGTGAGTTTGAGAGTTGAATAGTCGAGGTATGTGAGACTCCGATCATGTTTTTGAATACAAGGCGCAATCGCAAAACGATTGCGCTTTTTTTGTATTTTTGCGGCATAATTCAGCTGAATAACCATGAAACTACTATGATGGAAACCGAAAGAATACTACTTCGTCCTTGGCGCGAAAGTGATGCCGAGGCCTTGTTCAAATATGCCAGTGACCCCGATGTGGGCCCTCGTGCAGGCTGGCCGCCACATAAAAGTGTGGAAGAGAGTTTAGAAATCATCCGCACCGTTTTTAATAATGACACCAATTGGGCCATCGAACTAAAAGCGACAGGCGAGGCCATCGGTGCGATTGGATATATGCCAACGCACGAAAGCGATCTTCCCTCACGCGAGGGTGAGCCATTGGTGGGTTACTGGGTAGGCAGACCCTACTGGAACCAAGGCATCTGCACGGAGGCACTTAGGGTGATGCTTGAGCATATCCGCGAGACGACCGACATCAAATCACTGATTAGCAGCCATTACTATGACAACCCAGCTTCAGGGCGAGTGATGGAAAAATGCGGTTTCGTACCCACAGGCGAGACCTGCGTGGATGAAAAGCTGACCGGTACGACAAAACCGACGCGCGTGATGCGATGGGAGAGGCTTTCTTGAACGTTAGCCCTTTGTCGCAAAACGAAAAACCAAATCACAACAGACTCGGTTTACATCTGCCGGGGCCTTCGACAGGCTCAGGCCCCTTTAACTTCAGTGAAAGCAAAGGTCCCTGAGCTTGCGGTCCCTGAGGCCCTTCGAAGGGTCGAAGGGCCGTCATGGGTTTCATAAACTGATTTGTAATTCTTTGTCAGAGTTTGATTTCGACTCCGACGCTCCTGACTTTATCTGTCGTAACGCCAGGCTTGTACTCGGGCAGGAGATTAGTGAAGACCCTAATGCCGTGAAAGAAGCCTAAATGTTGGGTGTTGAAGCTGAGACCGACTTCCATCTTCCAGGGATTGAAGATGCCATCGACTTTTTCTCTGTTCCAGTTTTTAAAGCCAATCAGCTTGGTGGGGTCAATGCTGGTCGAAAACAGTTCACCCATGAGGTAACCACAGTAGAAGTCCAAGGAGAAGCTCTCAGTTGATTGTCGGCCAAGGTAATAGTCCAAGGAAATCGGAATGCCTACATAATTGTTCTTCAAACGATTGCGCTGAAAATCCTCTTGTCCGTCAATCACCACCAAGGCGTTGTCCTCGTATTTCACCTGATGGCTCAAGAATTTGTTGTCGGTATTCCACTGGATGCCAGTCCTCAAGCCCAAACGTTTGCCAAGCTGGAAATAAGTGCTTAGCCCAAGGTTGATCGACAGCGTTCCATTATTCAGCAGGGGGCTGTTAGCATTCGTTGGATTGGTGCCCATGCGGTAGCCAAAGGAAGCATCAACGTGGATGGCATCGTTCCAAACCTTTCTATGGTCGGAGGTCACCCACTCGCCATCAACCTGCTTGGTTTTGATAATTCTCGAATCCTTGTGCTGGTAGTGCCTGACGGGAGTGTCTTCCCATTGGATCAATGAGATTTTCCCCTCAAGATGGTTGGTGGAAATTTGAAACTCGGCATCGGTGTAGGTCTCCGCAGCAATGTCTCCTTTCCCCGTAATGGTATCAATGATTAACTTCGACCTATCCCAAACATCCATGCTGGGTGAGTTGTCGGGATTGGGGATGTAATAATGCTGGACATGAAAACTTGAATTTCGAGCAAGGAAGAGGTTGGTCAAATCCTTCGGTGCGGATGCCGCGGAGGCTATTACATAATCCGCTTTTGCCGTTGCCCTGTCCAACAGACCGATTTGCCATAAGTTCATAGGCCCTTCAATCTCCACCACGGTGCCTTTTGGGAGTTGGGTGTTTTCAAGTATGGTCAAGGTCTGGTCTTTGACGTTGCAGAGTTGCACATTGTAGGCACGTGCTGCCAGATCATCATCGGTGATGATGGCGACACGATAACCGCTGTCAGCCTCATGATGAATAAGATGGACATCCCATCCAGGGTTGATTTCCAATTTGTTGATGCGCTGGTTGATGATTTGCTCGATGGCAACTTCCTCTTGCGCAAAGGCCATTTGAGTTGCAAACAAAATGGCTAATAAAAATGTGATGCGTTTCATAGTTCTAAGATTTAATAGAGTTTGATTTCAAAGGCCAGCGATCCGTTTTTCATGTTCGGGTCTTGCGGCTGGCCGAAAAGGGTTTTGTTGTCCATGTTGGGTTTTGTCGCAAATTCGTATTCTGGGTCTTTCTGACATTCATAGCACACCAGGTTGAGGCTCCGGATGACTCTCCGCTGGGGTTTTTGATTGTCAGCAGGTGTTTCGTTCACGGCGGGTATAGTGTTGGGTTCAATGTTTTCAGTATCAGTGGATTTGGCTGGCTTTGTAGGGATTACTTCGGCCAAAATGGGTTCTTCTGTCTTTTCTTCCACAACTTTCATTTTTGGCTTTCCCACCTTTGTCGGTGTTTTTTGGGGAACGGCAGGCATTTCCTCTGCCAAGAGTTCTTCCTTGACAACAGGCTCCTCGATGACGACATCCTTCTCTTCAACTTTCATGAAATCTGTGGCTTCCACCTTTTCTACAAGGTTTTTCTCCTCCATTTCAGGTATCTGTTTCGTTGTAGGTTTGACAAGCAGCCAAAGCAAGAGACATGCTGCTGCTGCACACATGGCCCACCATAATGAGTAAAGTTTGTGTTGTTTTCCGTCATTGCGAGGAACGAAGCAATCCAGAGATGAGGTTTTAGCGGAAGTTGATGCACTACTTTGTGATGTAGCTTCATGTCTGGATTGCTTCGTCGTTCCTCCTCGTAATGACGTGCCCGATGCTTCCAGGCTGTCAATCAAGTCACTGAGTTGTGCCTGCCGACGTGTATTGCGACCGTGTTCTTCCAATGCGTCAAGCAGTTGCTTGAGGTCGTCGTTGCGTTCTTTTTCTTCTTTCATGGTAGTTCGTTTTTGTGTTGTTCGATAGCGTTTCTTAGTGTTGTATAAGCCCGAGAGAGGGTGGCATAGAGATGGGTTCGGCTCATTCCTGTTGCCTTTTCGATTTCTTCGTTACTGAGACCGTCTTCGTATTTCATCAGGATGGCATCGCGCTGACGCTTAGGGAGTTGGTCAACGAGTTTTCGCGCCAGTTGGTAACGTTCTTCCAAATCGTCTTGAGGCGGTTCAGTTAGCATCAGGCTTTCCGCATCTATGGATAGTAATGGTTTTTCTTTGCGGACTTGGTCGATGCTACGGCGTTTGACGATGGTTAGGCTGAGCCTTTCCAAATCTTTGCTTTCCTTTATCGTTGCGCGTTGCTTCCATAGTGCGATGACGGTTTCTTGAACGGCATCTTCCGCACTGTCGGGGTTGCCGATAATGCTTTCGGCGGTCCGTTGCATGAGCGGTTGCAGGCGTAGGATGTCTCGTTTGAATTCCTCAATCGTCATCGTTTTCGTTCGTTTGTAATACTATCGCAATAAAGTCCGAAATCTTACACTTCTTGCAGAAAAAGTGTATCTTTGCCAGAAATAATCTAATAACTCTTATTACTATGAAATCGAAAAACTTACTAAAAATCAATGCTTTAGCTTTTTTGCTAATGCTTTGCGGATCGCTTTTTGCGCAAATCCAGACTTTTGAATGGCAAGGCGTTCAACGGCAATACCTTGTGAGAGCTCCGCAGCAAACCGAAAAAACGACCATGCCTGTATTGTATTTCTTGCATGGATGGACCGACAACATTACCCATGTGGACAATGAGTTTCATTTCCAACAGGTTGCGAATGAGTTTGGCTGGACTATCGTTATCCCACAAGCCTTGGACGAAGGCTCGGGAACCATGTGGAATGCGGGCTTAAACCCAAGCAACACAGATGATTCAGGCTTTTTGATGGCTTTGCTCGATTCGTTGGCCGAACCGTATAATTTAAATCTCGACAGTGTGTTCTTTACAGGCTTCTCCATGGGCGGTTTCATGACCCACCGCATTGCCATCGAGTATGGCAATCGCATCACGGCTTGTGCTCCTGTCAGTGGGCTGATTACGCATTCTATGGCTAACTATACACCAGTGGCTCCTGTGCGGTTGCTCCACATTCACGGCACTGCCGACCCTGTGGTGGGATATAGTGGCACTTCACAGTATTTTGGCAATCTTGGTCTTGGTGTCGACGCCATCCTCGACTATTGGAAAAACGCCAA
>JAEEQP010000055.1 GCA_016285355.1 Bacteroidales bacterium | reverse complement strand
TTTGATGGTTACTGTTGTGAACTTTCTCATCAACTATTTCGGCCTAAAACTCTTTATCGAGGTGCTTCACATTTGGCCGACAATATCGTATGTCATCATCTCCATCATCTGCGTGACGTTCAGCTATTTGACGAATAAGTTTTATTCGTTTAGGAAAGAGAAGAAATCATAGAACAACAAGAAAGATGAAAAAAGTTTTCCTAGTTGCATCATTGATTATTATGTCCTTCTATGGTTTCGGACGAGGTTATTATGATTTTTCCGCAGTTTGCGAAACAGGACAAACGCTTTATTACAAAATCATCTATGGTACTGACCATGAAGTAAGACTGACATACCCTGGCAACCTTAACGACCCCTATCAAGGCTTCGAGGAGCCTCAAGGCGAAATCATCTTACCAGAAATGGTTGTCTACGAGGGGCAAACCTATGTCGTATCAGAAATCGACAAAAACACTTTTCGTGGTTGCGCTAATCTGACAGGCACTCTGATTATCCCGAATACAGTGAAAACAATAGGTAGTCTCGCTTTTTGGTATTGCACAGGTTTTACCCAACTTGTGCTTCCCGACGCGATGGAAAGCATTGGGCATGACACTTTTTGTAATTGCTCTGGCCTTACAGAAGTAACACTTCCGTCTGCATTGCAAGTCATTGAAAGCCATGCATTCAGCGATTGTTCGGGACTTGTTTCGCTTACTTTGCCTTTATCGTTGAAAACAATCGAAAACCGTGCTTTTTGGGGTTGTACAGGGCTTACTGGTACACTCTATATACCTGCATCGGTTGATTCCATAGGCTCGTGCGTTTTCTCTTATTGTCACGATTTGGACTCTATCATTGTCGATCCTGATAACCCTAAATATTACTCGGAGAATAATGCCCTCATCACGAAAAACGACAAGACTTTACTGGCCGCATGCAAAAACACGGTAATTCCCGACGACATCAGAGGTATAGGCTCTTATGCCTTTGCTTCAATGACCACCTTGACAGAAGTGCCTCAACTCCCATCAACGTTGAAAATCATCGATGATCACGCTTTTTATGCTTGTCCTTTTGTAGGCAATTTGGTCTTGCCCGATTCATTGGAACAAATCGGTTGGTGCGCTTTTACATACTGCCATGGGCTTCATGGTTCATTGGTTATCCCTGATGCGGTCATTGAAATCGGAGAAAATGCTTTTTCGGAATGTGAAGGGTTTGATGGCACGTTGACTCTTGGGAAATCGTTGACCTCCATTGGAAATATGGCTTTCACTTGGTGTACTGGCTTTACTGGATCCCTCACCATCCCTAATTCCGTGAGAAACATCGGCCATAATGCTTTTTCACGTTGTTATGGTTTTAACGGCTCGCTGACAATTTCTGACCAATTGACTTTTTTGAAAGAAGGCGTTTTTTCTAATTGTATCGGTTTCAGCGACACTTTGACCATTGGCTCATCATTACAATCCATTGAAGATATCGCGTTTTACAATATGTCCAACTTGTCCGCCATTGTCGCCAAGCCTTTTGAGGCTCCAAATGCCAGTGCCGATGGCATTTTCGGCAACATTCCTTCTAACATTCCCATTTGGGTGCATTGCGGTTCGGGCGAATCCTACCAAAATGCGGCAGGATGGAACGCGTTCAACAATTATAACGAAGATTTTATCTACACTTTTCATGTGGCTTCAGCAGATGAAAGTCTTGGCTCTGTTGAAATCCTTCAAGAACCATCCTGCGAGAATGGCAGTGTCGCCATCGTTCATGCCGTTCCTAAGGAAAATGCGGAGTTTTACATTTGGAGAAATAACGACATCGGGGTTTCAACGAACCCAACCTATACGTTTGTGGTGAAAAAAGACTGTGATTTGAAGGCTTTCTTTAGGTTTTACGACAACCTTGATGAAACAAATATGAACACGGCTTTCTATCCAAATCCCACAAAAGGTTTATTATTCATTGACTTGCCAGAAATCCAGTCTGTGGAGGTATTTGACCTTTTGGGCAAATCCATGTTGGTATCCGAAAGAGCAAATATAGACCTATCAAGTTTGCCTTCAGGCGTTTATTTTATAAAGATAAATCATTCTGATGGTCAAATAAAGACAGGAAAGGTTTTGAAGGAATGAGTAACCGTACATTGGGGCTCCGCTCTCCTATGTCATCATCTCCATCATCTGCGTGACTTTCAGTTACTTGACGAATAAGTTTTATTCGTTTAGGAGGGAGAAATGTATATTATTATTGGAATAATTATTATTCGGATAATAATATTATAACACACATTAAATCAATGATTTATCCTATTTGGCTCCAGTCAAATGTCTGCGCGAACAACTCCTTGTAATGCTCGCGAAGCATCCTGTTCTCGGGCTTGATGAGTTTCGGGTCGTCGGCCAAAAGCTTGATGGCAGCCTCACGGACTTGGGGGATTAATGGGCCGTCTTTTTGCAAATCGCCGATGAGCATTTCGATTTGTCCCGATTGGCGTGTGCCGCCCGTCTCGCCTGGGCCGCGAAGTTCGAGGTCGACTTCAGCGATTTCGAAGCCGTCGTTGGTGCTGCACATGGTCTTCATGCGAGTCTTGCCGTCGGCGGTCAGCTTGTGGTCGGTGACGAGGATGCAATAGGATTGGTCGGCACCACGACCAACGCGACCTCTTAGTTGATGAAGTTGCGACAGCCCAAAACGATTAGCGTTTTCAATAATCATCACCGTGGCGTTGGGAATGTTGACACCCACCTCGATGACGGTCGTGGCTACCATGATTTGTGCATTCCTATTAATAAAGCACTGCATCTCGAAGTCCTTGTCCTCAGCACTCAGCCGACCGTGGCAGACGCAAAGTTTGTACTGCGGCTCGGGGAAGTCGTGCAGCAAAGCCTCGTAACCCTCCTGAAGCGCAATCATATCCGTGTTTTCCGACTCTTTGATGCAGGGATAGACCACATAAATCTGCCGCCCGAGCGCAATCTGCTGTTTCATGAACATCATGATGCGGTAGCGGTCGTCGCTGTATATGTGATAGGTCTGTACAGGCTTTCTCCCAGGCGGCAGTTCGTCGATTTTGGAGACATCGAGGTCGCCGTATTGCGTCATGGCGAGGGTACGCGGGATGGGCGTGGCGGTCATCACGAGGGTGTGGGGCGGAATCTCTGTCTTTTCGTAGAACTTGGAACGCTGCTCTACGCCGAAACGGTGC
Source organism: Bacteroidales bacterium (assembly GCA_016285355.1). Next base: position 20,963 of record JAEEQP010000055.1, on the reverse strand, counting down.
TGCTCATCAATGATGGCCAAGCCCAAGTTCTTGAACACCACCTTGCTCTCGATTAGCGCGTGGGTGCCCACCACGATTTGCATCGTGCCATCGGCAAGCCCCGCATAAATCTTCCTTCGTTCTGCGATTTTAGTGGAACCCGTCAGCAGGGCGAAGTTGATGTCCATGTCCTTCAGTTGCTCCTGAAGTGTGGTGAAATGCTGTGTGGCCAGGATTTCCGTGGGTGCCATCAGGCAGGCTTGGAAGCCGTTGTCCAAAGCCAGGAGCATCACCATCAGCGCGACGATGGTCTTGCCACTACCCACATCACCTTGCAGCAGGCGGTTCATCTGGTGACCCGAGCCCAAGTCCTTGCGGATTTCCTTGATGACGCGCTTCTGGGCGTTGGTCAGCGGGAAGGGGAGATGGTCTTTGTAGAAGCCGTTGAAATAGTCGCCCACCACATTGAAGACATGGCCTTTGATGGCCTGCTCGCGGTGCATCTTGTTGCGCAGCATCTTCAGTTGGAAGAAAAAATGCTCCTCATATTTCAGTCGGCGCGTGGCTTGTTGGATTTCGATGTTGTTGGCCGGCAGGTGGATTTCGTAATAGGCGTAACGGCGCGGTATCAGTTGGTTTTCCTTGATGAGGGCCTTGGGTAGCGTTTCTGGGATGTATTCGTAGACCTGTTGCAGGATGAGTTTTTGCAACTTGGCAATGGTGCGGGTGCCGAGGCCGTGGTCTTTCATCTTCTCGGTGGTGTTGTACACGCCTTGCAATCCCTCGCCGATGAGCGGGTCCTTGGGGTCATACTCCTCGATTTCTGGGTGGACGAAGTTGAAGTTGTGGTTGAACTCAGAGGCCTTGCCAAACAGTACATACTTCACCCCCTGCTTAAAACGGTCTTTAATCCATTTCAGTCCACGGAACCACACTACTTCGATGCTGCCCGTCTCATCGCTGAAAAGGCCTGTGGCGCGTGTGGCCCTCGGTGCGCCTATAAGCTTAATGTTGGAAATGGTGCCGACAAGCTGGTAATATACGGTGTCGTCGTTGATGTAAGCCACCTTTTGGATCTGGCTGCGGTCAATGTATCGGAACGGAAACTGGTTGAGCATATCCTGATAGGTGGATACGCCCAATTCCTTCAGGAGGATTTCGGCCTTCTTCGGCCCGACACCCTTCAAGTAGGCAATTTTCGTTTGCAAGAGGTTCTGTTCCATGCGACAAAAATAGGAAATTTTCTAATTTTGCAGCCATGAACACCTCTTTTGTCGACATACACACCCATAAGGCCCAAGCAAACGACGACCTAGTTCAAATCATCAATTTGGATTTGGAAATACCTTGTCCCAAACAAGGCTATTACAGTTACGGTATTCATCCATGGGCTTTGGATAATCCTGATTTTCAGCTGGAAGAAGCATTTACTTTATTGGAAGAAAGGCTGCAATCTCCTAATGTCATTGCGTTGGGTGAAGCAGGTTTAGATAAAATGCACAAGGAAAGTTTTGAAAAACAGATTGAACTTTTCGAGCGGCAAATCAAACTTTCGGAAACCATGCAAAAGCCGATGATTCTGCATGATGTCAAGAGCCACAATGTGATTCTTGCCTTGCGTAAAAAACACAAAGCCAAACAACCTTGGATTCTGCATGGCTTCAACGGCACGGAGCAGGACATCCGACAATTGACAGGACAAGGGTTGTATCTTTCGGTCGGGGAGAGTTTGCTACATTCAGAGAGGAAGATTTATAATTCATTCAAATTCATCGATTTGGATTTTCTTTTCCTTGAAACAGATATGTCAGAAATGGAGATTGAAACTATTTACGAAGCAGCGGCGAAGATATTAGACATTGACTTTGCTGTTTTGCAAAAACGATTATTTGCTAATTTTGCACGATTATTTGGACACAATACATGACACGCTTCGAGTCACTGCGAGGAACGAAGCAGTTTAGACATTATTTTACTCTGGATTGCTTCGTCGTATCTCCTCGCAAAGACGCAAAGCGTTGACAAGAAATACACTATGGAAAACTGGCAAGACAGAACCCGCCTATTAATCGGTGATGAAGGCATAGAAACACTGAAATCCAAGCATGTGCTTGTGGTTGGCTTGGGTGGTGTGGGCGCATACGCCGCTGAACAACTGGCTCGTGCAGGTATCGGCAAAATGACCATCGTGGACGGCGATGTGGTGAACGTCACCAACCGCAACCGTCAACTGTTGGCTTTGGAAAGTACCATTGGTCGCCCAAAGGCTGAAGTAATGGCCGAACGTCTCCGCGACATCAACCCTAAGATAGAGCTGACCGTCCTCCACCAATACCTGAAAGACCAAGCCATCATCGACCTCATGGCGCAACCTTTTGACTATGTGGTGGATGCCATCGATACAGTGGCACCCAAGGTGTTTCTGCTCTATTACGCCAAGATGAACAACCAACGCATTGTGAGCAGCATGGGCGCAGGCGGCAAGTTCCACCCCGAGAAGATAGAGATTTGCGACATCTCGAAGTCCAACCATTGCCGTTTGGCGTTTTATATTCGCAAACGGCTTCATCGCCTCGGCGTGTTCGATGGCATCAAGGCTGTCTATTCGCCTGAGCCTGTCGATGCCTCAGCCATCATCACTGAGGGTGTTGATGAGCAAAACAAGGTTTCCAATGTGGGTACTATATCTTACCTTCCAGCCGCCTTTGGCATCTTTTGTGCCTCGGTGGTGATTAATGATTTACTAAACAAATAAACAGAATGGTGATAAGACACGAGACTGCGAGACACGAGACACGGGACGGAAAAAGTCTCGCGTCCCGCGTCCCGAAGTCCTGCGTCAATTAACAACACTTCAACATGATAAAAATCCTCTTCATCTGCCACGGCAACATTTGCCGCAGTCCCATGGCGGAGTTCGTGATGAAAAAACTTGTTGAAGAAGCAGGTCTGACCGAACAATTTGAAATCGCCTCAGCGGCAACTTCAACGGAAGAAATCGGCAACCCTGTTTATCCGCCTGCGCGGCGCAAATTGGCCGAACATGGCATTGGCTGTGAGGGCAAGACCGCCCGCCAGATGACGCGACACGACTACACCTATTATAATTATATCATCGCCATGGACCGCAACAACCTTCGCAACTTGAAACGCATGTTCGGTGAGGATACAAAACACAAAATTAGCCTGTTGATGGATTATACCCACCGCTCGGGCGATGTGGCCGATCCATGGTACACAGGCGATTTTGAAGCCACTTGGAGGGATGTCTCGGAAGGGTGTAAAGGATTGTTGGATTATCTTGAGACGCGATAAATCAATCGAGACGCGATGAATCGCGTCTCTACAGGGTGGAGGAAAACGGTGCCATAACCCTTTCAAAAATGCCGTTCATATAAGCCAATGCCATGCCATAGTTGCTAATCGGGATATCTTGATTCACGAAAAGATTCGTGCGGTTGAGCAGTTGCTTGCGTGTACTCATGCAGCCACCGCATTGGATGGCCATGGCGTATTTTTCGGGATGGTCGATAGGTGCTAATCCCGCCACATACTCAAAATTAATGGCCTTGCCTGTGAATTTCAGTATCATTCTGGGCAACTTCACTCGTCCAATGTCCTCACAGGTGCTGTGATGGGTGCATGATTCCAACAACAAAACCGTGTCGCCATCCTTCAGTTCAGACAAGTATGGTGTACCTTTTACATAATTATCGAAATCACCACGCAGCCGTGCCATAACGATGCTGAAACTGGTCAAAGGAATTTCGGGTGGAACGATTTTGCTTACAAAGCCAAACACCTGACTATCCGTAACAATCAGTGCAGGTTTGGGCATGGTGTCAAGGTATTGCTGCAAATGGGTTTCTTTCAGTACCACACAGATGCATTCATTATCGAGCACATCTCGGATGGCCATCACTTGAGGCAAAATCAAACGGCCTTCGGGAGCCTCGGAGTCGACAGGGCAGACCAAAACTACCACTTCATTCGGTTTAATAATGCCACCTAATAAGGAAACCTTTTGATAAGCACTCTCTGGGATGGTCTTTTTCAGCATTTCAACCAATGGAGCAATGTCATCCCTTCTCAGAACACTAAAATCTAAAACTTTAACATCGAAATTCTTTTCAATCACCGCCTTCGTAACAGCAAGAAGCGGTTCCTGGTCGGCCTTGTTATGGACGATGAAAAACGGCACCGCCAGTTCTTTCATGCGAGCGATGAGTTGTTTTTCCGGTTCGCTGAAGTTGTTTTCCGTGATGACCAAAATAGCACAGTCAATTTCTTCCAACACCTTCATCGTTTTCTCTACACGTTGTTGTCCCAATTCGCCTACATCATCAATGCCAGCCGTGTCGATAAGGACGCAAGGCCCGACACCGAAAATTTCAATGCTTTTCTTGACGGGGTCAGTAGTGGTGCCCGCCGTGTCGCTCACGATGGCGATTTGTTGTCCTGTAAGCAGATTAATAAGGCTACTCTTGCCGCTGTTTCTGCGACCGAAAATGCCGATATGAGGTTTCAAATCCTTTGCCATTTGCTGATGATTTTCAATTTTGACGCAAAAATAATAAATTGTCGCATTATTCTGTCAAAAAATTAAAATACTGATAACAAACAATATATCCGACAGCAAACGACAACAAACGACTACTGTCGACAACAAACGTTTAATCAACGGCTTAGTCTTGACAAGTATTGTTACTTTGCATCGTCAAACCAACCAAGGTGCGACACGACAAATTAAACTTATTCATTAATTACTAAACACACACACAAATGAGTACAATGAGAAATTCGGTCATGCTGATTGGCCGCCCGGGTGCAGAACCTGAAGTGAAGAACTTTAGCAACAACAACAAAGTGGCGCGTTTCCGCCTCGCCGTCGACGAACGCCGCATGAACGCCAACCGCGAATGGGTGAACGACACGCAATGGTTCACGATTGTGGCTTGGGGAAAAATTGCCGACCGTGTCGAAAACAACGTGAGAAAAGGTCTACAAATCGCCGTTGACGGCAGCCTGCGCAACAACGAATGGACCGACGACAAAGGCCAACGCCATTCCAACATCGAGGTCTGGATTAATGATTTATTCCCTATTGATCGTGTAAAGTAATAGCAAAAATGTCTTGACATAAGATTTCGGGACACGGGGCAAAAACACCAAAAGCCCTGTGTCCCGAACTTTTGTACCTTATTTCAAAACACTGACTTTCATGTTATTATGAATATTTAACCAAAAACAAATTGCAACATGGCCTTTTTTACCTATTTTTGCAGCCCAAAACAAACATACCTTAATTAATTGCAACAATGTTTCAAAGGCATTTTTCATCCTTTCTCCGCATATCGGTTTTGCTTCTTGCCTTTTCTTTATGGATAGGCCAACCCAAAGCCAAGGGGCAAAACGTCTCGCCTGGTGTGGATTTCTTTTCGGGTGTGGACTTCAATTTCAGGGACATTAATTACAACACCCAATATGAATTTCTGATTCGCCTCAGTCCTGGTTTCAAGTGGGATATGGGCAATCATTGGCAACTTTCGGGTCAGGTCTTGATTCCAATTGTGAACCAATACGGCATCGAATATAGTTTTTTCCAAGTGAACGCACTTAATGTTAGCAAGGAGTTTAAAATCAAGAATTTGTATCTTAAGACCACGGCAGGTGTTTTCAGCCACAATCGCTATGGTTTGGATTTGAAAGCGTTTCTGCCCTTGTGCGATTGGTTCGCTTTTGAAGGCCAAGCAGGATATATCGGATCTGTTTTTGTATCGCCTTATTGGGAAATTGTTGCGCCGAACCGTTTTGTAGGAACTATTGGGGGTGACTTTTATCTACCACGATGGAATACCCAATTTCGTGGTATTATAGGAAAATATTTGTATGGTGATACAGGTTGTGAGATAGAAGCCATGCGACATTTCAATCACACGACGGTTTCAATTTTTGGCAGATGGAATAATGTGAACGGTTTCGACGGCGGCTTCAGGTGCGTCATCATGCTCCCACCCTATCACCGCAAACATAAAGTTGTGAACATTCGTCCTGCTTCCAATTTCCGTCTTTCCTACGAAATATCGAATCATCAATATAACAATAGGATGTACCGCACTGACCCCGAACAAAACGAGCGTGATGGCTGGTTCAGCCGAGACTTCTTACAATGGGGGAGCCATACCATGAAACCCGATTTCATTATCAAAGATCTGAGAAAAAAGAAGGGATAAAACAACTATGAAAAAGCTTAGTATTCTTATTGCATTTATTGCACTAGGGTTGTACCCTCTTTGGAGCAATGCCCAACAATATACCGGCACTTCGGGGCTGATACATGTCCCATCAGGCGAAATGCACCATGAGGGCGATGCCTTTGTCGGAATCCATTTCCTCAACAAATACATGATGCCCGACCAAGGGTTTCTCTATCTTGGAGAAAAATACCACACTTTCGACTATTACATTGCCTTGGCACCATTCAGCTGGTTGGAATTGAGTTATGTCTGCACTGAGCGAATAAGGGAAAAAGATGCACAAGGTAATATCCTCAAATGGAGCAAAGACCGTTCTGCATCGGTGAAGATCCAACCTCTGAAAGAAAGAAAATATTGTCCAGCGGTGGCTATCGGTTGCGACGACTTTGGAACCACCGTAAAATATGCTTATACTATAGAAGATCAGCTATATTTTATGAATTTATATGTTGCTGCAACAAAACATTTCAACTTCTCCGGCAACGAGTTGGGTGTAACTCTGTCTTACCGACATTATCTCCGTGAATACAACTCCAAATGGAACGGAATAGTCGGCGGCATCACTTTTAGGCCGGCATTCTTTCCCCAGGCAAGGCTCATTGCTGAATATACGGGCAACGAGTTCCTGATGGGTATGGACATGTTACTTTGGCAACATTTAAGACTTCAAGCCAGCGTGCAGAACTTCAAACATGTTAATGCAGGACTTTGCCTGCAATTCAATCTCCTTGGAAAAAAGTACCGCTATTAAAGAAAAAGTAAAAAAAATGTTGTTGACAAGAAAAATATCCTTATTTTTGCAGCGTGAATTTGTGAATAAACAACTGGATATCGAACAATAAAATAACACAACTATGAAAAAATTGATATTATCTTTTTTGGTGGCAGGCATGCTGATTACTTCAGCGTGGAGTCTTAATTCTTGCAAAAAGACAACAAATGCAAATGATGAAGAATGGGTTCCTTCTGTCGATGACTTTATTACTTATGAGTTTATTACTTCTGAGGAAATTCAAGATGAAGAGGATAGAGATAGTTATATAGAGTGTACTTACTGTGGTTTCCACATCCCTGCCTGCCCTGATGACCCGCCGTATGTTAACAAGTGTCATTATTGTCCAGAACACTCCCATATACATTGGTTTGAAGCAAATGAGAATTGTTATTCTCCAAATCAAGTAGGTGAATGTCAATACAAATTTGTTCGTAGACATAGACATGTAATTACTTATGCTCCACTTAGCGGTTACTATTGGCATAGTTTTCATGCTGGTGGTGCTGGTGGTGGACATGAATAATATATTGGAACCAAAGCAAAACAAAAAAACGAGGGCGGTAAAAAATCCCCTCGTTTTTTTGTTATCCCGAAACCATAAACACCCGCGAGTCTTTCCACTTGGAATGGCGTAGCAGCTCATTGGTGAAGTGTGTGCGGCTGCCTACCTTATCCAAAAGTTCCTTCGCCTTATCAAATTGGCGTAACTCGCGGTAAATTTCCGGCACTTCCAAATCAATCTGTTCTTCAGGATGTTTTTCAAGTAAGGCAAGAAGGCGTTTCAAATTGTCGTTGAAATCCTTGAGGTTCCTGAGAAACAACTTCTCGCCTTCCAAAAGGAGCCTACGGTTGCAATGCCACACCCCAAAACTCATGAAACCATTGAGGAAATACCTCCATCGCACATAGTGAAGGTTGCGGTGCAAGTCGTTGTAGGCCCACCAAAGAAAACGACGCAAGTAGATTTCGTTTTTCGGCTCATAATGGCTTTTCTTCAGAAAAGTCTTGTAATGATTAATCAAAGCCAATTTGCCTTTATTGTCGGAAAAACTGATGCCGAAGAAGCGCCATGTATTCCATGAATACACATCAGCATCTGGCTTTTCGAAGGTAATCAACGGCTCCACTGGCTTTTCAATCCAGAAAACATGGCCACACGAAGGACATAAAATCATCTTCTGTGGTGTCGTGATATAGTTGTCGTTCAACACCTTACCATCGGAATACAAGATAGACTGATTGACCATCTCAGCCTTCAGGTTGCGGCCTTCGAGCCAAGCTTGGCAATGGGGACATTGGAAATAAAACGAGTCGTATTTGAACATCTGCTATCTTGTTTTGGGCGGTAAAAGTAACACTTATTTTATTTCCTACCAAAATCGGCGGGGATTTCACCCCAAATTTCTGTCTTCCACTTCAGGATGGGAACCTCTATGGTGTTTTCGTTCAGCCATTTTTCGGCACGAGCAACAAGTTCGAAAAGATAAGCGTTTTTGTCGTTGGGCTGCAGTTTGGTCTTGCATTTCTTCTGTCGAATCCACAGCTGTGCATTCACCGAGTCGCTGTAAATGGGACAATGCCAGCCATTGTTCTTCTGCAAGGCAAGGGCATGAACAAGGGCCAAAAACTCCCCAATGTTGTTGGTGGCATTGGGAAAAACCTGACTTTTGAACAAATCTTTCCTTGTCGCAGGTTGGGTGCTAAAGTCCACGAAAACGCCTTGATACTCCATCTTCCCAGGGTTGCCTGAACAAGCTGCGTCCACGGCAATGCACGGACTGACAGGTTGCTCTTTGGCAGCCGAAAAATCGACTATGGGAGCCACATCCTTACCCCAGTAGTTGTTAGGACCTTCCTTGAAAGCAGTTTCGGCACTCAGACGGTCGGGAAAGCCTTTGTATTTGGCTCCCTTGAAGCCCTCAATCTCCTTTTGACATGCCTCCCATCGGTCGTAAACGCCTGGGGTACGACCGTTCCACACTACATAAAACTTGTTTTTCGCCATGGACGCAGTCGCAAAGTCCTCAGATTCCCAACGAGATGTTCAAGCCTTGGGCCGTGCGTACCAAGTCGCTATCGAAGGTGACGAGGTTGGGCTTGGAAACAGCTTCTTTCAGCGAGACAGCCACCACATCGGGGTGATGGTAAGCCACCATCTGACCGAACTGTCCGTTAAGTACCATCTCGAAGGCCTTCACGCCAAATTCAGCTGACAAAACACGGTCGTAAGCAATCGGCACGCCACCGCGCTGCAAATGACCGAGAGTGGTCTCGCGCATGTCGTGAGTGAAGCCCGCCGCCTTCATCTCTTCGATGAAACGCCGACCTATGCCACCCAATTTCTTGTTTTCATAGCCGACCTCAGTGCTGATTTCATACACCTGCTGGCCGTCCTTAGGACGCGCACCTTCCGAGGCCACCACCACAGCGAAGCCACGGTCGTGATTGAAACGGCGTTCCAAACGTTCCTTCACGATGTTGATGTCGTATGGGAACTCAGGCAACAAGCACACCTCTGCCCCACCCGCGATGGCGGAATGCAAGGCAATCCAACCCGCATCGCGACCCATGACTTCAAGAACGAAGACGCGGTTGTGTGAAGCCGCCGTAGTGACGAGTTTGTCGACAGCCTCAGTGGCAATCTGCACTGCGGTTTGGAAACCGAAGGTGCACTCTGTCGAGGAGAGGTCGTTGTCGATAGTCTTGGGCACGCCAACGATGTTCAGGCCCTTCTCATAGAGTTTCTGCGAGATGCGCTGCGAGCCGTCGCCACCGATGCTGATGACCGCATCGATACCCATGTATTGCAATTTGCGGAGCATCTCATCGCTACGGTCAACGGTGGTCCAGGTGCCGTCGACGTTCTTCACAGGCCAGTTGAACGGACCGCCCTTGTTGGTGGTTTCGATGATGGTGCCTCCACGGAAGTGGATGCCGCGCACCGACTCTGGTGTCAGCCTGACGACCTCGGTAGGCTCCCAAAGGATGCCGTTATAGGCTTGAATGCTGCCGAGTACTTCCCATTCCTTCTCTTGGGAGGCTCTCTTGACGATGGCGCGAATGACGGCGTTCAGGCCTGGGCAATCGCCGCCACCGGTTAATACTAATACTCTTTTCATATTCAAGTTGTTATTTCAAGATTATCTATATTTTTCGTATTTCAGATTTCAATATATCATTTCCAAATGCTTCTGATACGCTGGGCTATTTTTCCAATAGCTCTATCCACATCCTTTTGGCGAGTCCATGCGCTACGGTTTGAGGCGCGACACGAAGCTATGGTTTTGCCATTCATGTAGTCCTCGAAACTAACACTTAAAACCGACGCTTTTTCGGTAGAGGTGGCCGAATATTTCACCAGGACAAGTTTCTCCTTTTGTGCGCTTGTGAGGTCGTTTATGCGACGTTCGCCTACCATTTCCAGGCGCGTGGATTCAATGGCATCATAGATACCCGGCTCGATTTCGATGTCGGTCTCTGTGCCATGGATCGTTTGGCCCTTCACGATAGAAGCATACGCATACTTATTGAGGTTTACGCCTTTGGCAATCATGGTTTTGTCAGTTGAACAGGAGCTTAAAATGAGTGCTCCCAGCAGAATGATGAGGTAAGTTTTTAGGTTGATTTTCATGATGTTAATGTATTGTTGTTAGATTTGTTATTGTTCAATTTTTAAAATAGTATTTTGACTCAAATTGGGTAGACTATGTATACTATCCAAAACCAAAAACATCACCATAACCATCTTCAAGAGCGTTCATAATCATTGATTCTTCATCAGGACTCTCTTTAATGATTGAAAATGTCTGCGCTTTATCTCTTTTCTTTTTGGCTTCAGTTTCAATTGCGACTCTTTCTTGTTCATTTTTTCCAACCCATGAAAAATACCAATCATAAAGTTTTACAAAGGTTTCTTCTGAATAACCATATGATGAAACGAAGGGAAATCTATTCCTAAATGAAACATAGTTTTCACCGAAATTAATAATCCACTTAAAATATAGACTTTTTTCCATCATACCTAATTGTTCAATGGGTTTCTTGTCACCCAAAAAGAATTGATTTAGGCGTCTCCTACATCTTAATATTTCCAACTTTGCCGAGTTTATAGCTTGCATTTCCTCCGAATTAAAGTAGTCAATTAGAAATTTGCTGTCTTCATCTGATAATTTTGAATTTATTTCAAATGAGGGTAATTGTAAACAAGCCATTTCTTCATTTAAAGTAGGAAGCCCTATATTTAATTGTTTTAATAATTGTGAAACTCTCATGCTCATTTATGATAGAAATTGCAGATTATATTATTTGTGTCGCATCCTAAAACTCTACTATAACTCTAACCCAAGTTCTTTTTCAACGAATTTCTTTACATTATCGTGTAAAATAAGTACAACTCCTTTTCCATCTTCAGTTGGTTTGATTGTAAAGTATTCTTCTGCATTATCATAAAGCGTATGTAATTCTTCAAAAGATACAATACTCATGGTACCTAGACTACTCAAGACTCGACTATTCCCATCTATTCTATAACAACCAAAATGCTCTTTGATAAAGTTTATAATGTTTGATTCCATATCTGACATCGTTGATTAATACATAATACATCTTATACCAACACTCCCGTCCGCATCACATCATCATAAAGTGGGGAATGACTATTTTCCTCCATCAGAACAGGCTCAATCAATGAACTCACTTGGCGGACATCGTGCCAAAGCCCTTTCGTCCATACCCACCAATTATCGCCAAAAGACGGCACAATGACAGCCACATCAATGTCGCTTTCTGGCCGAGCACAATCCTTGCTGTAAGAGCCAAACAAATACACCTTGAACTTCCCATCGAAACGAGGTGTTATAATCTGCTTGTATCGGCTGACGAGTTCGATAACTTGTTCTTTATCCATTGCTGTAATTGTTTGGTTTCATCAATAATAGTTCTGCATCTTTCCTTCGACAACATCCGAGCCAGCTGATCTTTGTATTCAGGATAGCGGGCTTGAATGTTCATCGGCACAAGGGTTTCTATTGTATCCAATTGTGCCTCGGTCATTTCCTTGTCAAGCCCAGTACCCTCCACAAGCCGATTCAAGTTGTGGATAAAAGGCGGGTCGGTATGCAATGTGTCACACCAATAAGCCTTCAAAGTTTTCTCTATGGCTTGATGACACATGAAAGCAACATAAAGCCATCGTCCGCCGTTGTATAGAGTTTCGGCAGTCTCTATGTCGTAATCTGCAAGGTCAATCCAATAAGGAACTCTGTCTATAGGCATGGTTTGTTGTTTTATAGTGCAAAAATAGGAACAATTTCTATATGATGCAAGTAGAGACGCGACCAATCGCGTCTCTACAAGCGGTTACAATATCATTTCAAATTCAAAGCAATCTGCAATTCATCCAACTGCTCCTGAGCAATCGGCGCAGGCGATCCGCTCATCACATCACGACCAGAGTTGTTCTTCGGGAAAGCGATGAAGTCACGGATGCTGTCGGCACCACCGAAGAGCGAGCAGAGACGGTCGAAACCGAAGGCTAAACCAGCGTGAGGCGGAGCACCGTACTCGAAGGCACCCATCAGGAAGCCGAACTGCTCCTGAGCTTTCTCGTCGGTGAAGCCGAGGGTGTGGAACATCTTGTTCTGCAAGGTGCGGTCGTGAATACGGATGGAGCCACCACCGACCTCCACACCGTTCATCACGATGTCGTAGGCATTGGCGCGAATGTCGCCCCACTTCGTCGGGTCATCCAGCAAAGCCTCGTCTTCGGGCTTGGGTGCAGTGAAGGGGTGGTGCATAGCGTAATAGCGTTGTGTCTCCTCGTCCCATTCGAGCAGCGGGAAGTCGATGACCCACAAGGGGGCATATTCGTCGGGCTTGCGCAGACCGAGTTGATTGCCCATTTCGAGACGCAAGGCGTTGAGTTGCACGCGGGTCTTCATGGCCTCGCCACAAAGAATGAGCATCAAGTCGCCAGGCTTGGCACCGAACTTATCGGCAATGACTTTCAGGTCTCCAGGCGTGTAGAACTTGTCCACGGACGACTTGAACGTTCCATCGGTGTTATATTTAATGTAAACCATGCCACCAGCACCCACTTGCGGACGCTTCACAAATTCAGTAAGGGCATCGAGTTGCTTGCGGGTGTATTCTGAGCAACCTTCGGCACAGATACCGACAACCAAGTCAGCATTGTCAAAGAGGCCAAAGCCCTTGCCTTTCACCACATCGTTGAGTTCCACGAACTTCATCCCGAAGCGGATGTCAGGCTTGTCGGAGCCGTAATATTTCATAGCATCGTGCCAAGTCATGCGCGGGAACTGGTCGAACTCGAGGCCTTTCATCTCCTTGAAGAGGTGCTTGGCCAAGCCTTCGAAGGTATTCAAAACATCTTCTTGTTCCACAAACGACATCTCGCAGTCAATTTGTGTGAACTCCGGCTGACGGTCAGCGCGCAAATCCTCATCGCGGAAGCAACGTACGATTTGGAAATAGCGGTCCATGCCTGCCACCATCAGCAACTGTTTGTACTGCTGCGGACTCTGTGGCAAAGCATAGAACTCGCCAGGATTCATGCGCGAAGGCACCACGAAATCGCGGGCACCCTCAGGCGTGCTTTTGATAAGCATCGGGGTCTCAATTTCGAGGAAGTTGAGGTTGCTCAAATAGTTACGCACCAGCATGGCCATGCGGTGACGCAGTTCAAGGTTTTGGCGCACGGGGTTACGACGGATGTCCAAGTAACGGTATTTCATGCGGAGGTCGTCGCCACCATCGCTGACATCCTCGATGGTAAAGGGTGGTACCTTGCTGCTGTTGAGCAGTTGGAAGGCACTCACTTTCAATTCGATGTCGCCCGTCGGCATGTTCGGGTTCTTCGACTCGCGCTCGATAACCGTGCCCTTGGCTTGAATTACAAATTCACGCCCAAAAGAGCGAGCTTGTTCCAAAAGTTTCGGGTCGCTGCTGCCATCCAAGAAGAGTTGGGTGATGCCATAACGGTCGCGGAGGTCAATCCAAATGAGGGAGCCTTTGTCGCGGGTGCGCTGCACCCAGCCAGCCAATGTCACTTCCTTGCCAGCATCGGCAAGACGAAGTTCGCCACAAGTATGCGTTCTGTACATGGTATTTCGGATTTAAAGATTCAAGATTTAATGATTTCAAACTTGCAAAGATAGAAAATCATTTTGGATTGCTGATTGGTATTGTAATTTTTTTGGTTTCTGCGGCCTCAATACAACAAACCGAACAACCACAACGGAATCTTATTGCCGTGGCCTATTTCCATATTGTCACTCACCACGAAACTGTCCTCGATGTTCTTGATTTGTGAAAAACCTTTTCCTTTGCCGCCCACTTCAAAGAGCCATTTACCGTCTACAACCAAGTCGCCTTTTTGGGGCATATAAAGTCTGTGATTTACACCTACTTGCGAAGCAAGATAGGTCTCGCGCAGGGTTCCCGAATCGACTTGGGGAGTCAAGCAATACATCAGATTGGTGTTGTAGAAGAGTATCTTTTCAGGCTTAGTCAGCATGTTCATTCCGCTTTCCGAAGCATAGAGACGACGCACCAAAGCGGCCTTGTCCATCAAGTCAAGGAGTTTCAACACATTGTTGCGCGACGATTGTAATGTCGTACAAAGCGAAGATATGTTTAAGGTATAAGGCTTCATCTCGGCCAATACCGCCAATAGTTGTTTGACTTTATAAACCGAATCATATTCAATATGACTCACGGCCGGAATTTCGGTAGTTACGACTGTCTCAATCACTTGTTGCAAACGGTCGAAAAAACCGTCGCCTTCTTCGCGATAAAACGGATAATACCCTGATTCTAAATACTTTTCAAAATGTTGCAGCACTTTTACTATCGATGTAATCTGAGAGGCTTCTTTGAAATGGTCGTTGAGTATGGTCTCCAAAGGCAGCACAGGCAGGTCAGCCACTTGCTCCAATTGCAGGTATTCCCTGAACGAAAGGCCTTCCATTGTATAAGCACGATGGCGGCGCGAAAGGTCAGCTGCCAATGACTCTTCCAATTTCAGCATGGATGAGCCAGTCACCACGATATGCAGATGCGGATAGGAATCGTAAATGTTCTTGATTTCCTGTTGCCATCCCCTGTATTTATGGACTTCATCCAAAAAGAGATGCGTGCCGCCATGCGTGTAGTGGTATTCTGCCAATTCAAGAAGGGTATGGTTGGCAAACCAGATGTTATCCAAGGAAACGTACAGGGCTTTTTTCGCATCCGTAAAAGTCCTTTTTATATGTTGCAGCAGCAAGGTTGTCTTGCCCACACCTTTCGCTCCCTTGATGACAATCAACCTGTTGTCCCAGTTGATTTTATCATAAAGGTATCGGGTAAAGTTTAAATCGGTATCGGCTAACAGTCGACCGTAAGTCTTGAACAAATTATCCATTGTTTTCTGTTTTCTCGCTGCAAAAATACAATTTTTTACTTTAGAAAAACAAATTTATCACATATTTTTTACTTTATAGAAATAAATTTCTTCTAAATTTTTTACTTTTCAAGGTAAAATTTGTGATTTCAAATCTGCTCCTTTTAGTATTGAACAATTTAGTACCTTTGCCCCGTGATTCGGAAATTGAAATATCTACTTTTTTGCCTCGCGATGTTGCTCACGGCCTTCCTTGCCCAGCGTTGCGCTAATGCTGTGGCACCTACCGGCGGACCGAAAGATGAAACACCGCCTAAAGTGGTCGAGGAGGTGCCCGAAAACCGAAGTATTAATTTCACTGGCAAGAAGATTGAAATCACTTTCGATGAGTACATCACCCTCGAAAACGCCAACCAGAATGTGCTGATTTCGCCACCTTTAAGCGAAAAACCCGACATCAAACTGAAGAACAAAACCGTAGTCATCAAATTCAAGGAAACGCTGGCGGAAAACACCACCTACACCATCAATTTCGGTGCGGCCATCAAGGACTTGCACGAGGGTAACGAGTTTAAGGATTATGTCTATAGTTTCTCGACCGGCGATTATATCGACACGCTCAGCATTGCGGGAAAGGTGCTTTATGCCGAGGATAAGAAACCTGTTGATGGTGCCTACGTTTCGCTTTATGCCGCCGACCACGACAATTTAGATTCGCTGCCCTTGAGTGCCAAACCTGACTACATCACCAAAACCGACAAGGAAGGCAATTTCCGTCTCGACGGCCTCGCTGACAAGAAATACTTGGTCTTCGCCATCAAGGATGTCAACTCCAACCTTTATTTCGACCTGCCCAACGAGGAAGTGGCGTTTTTGGATACGCTGGTTGAGGCCTCCTACCCTTGGAAGCCACAGAAACCGCAGCTTGCAGATACCTCATTAATCAACGATTCAACTTTTACGGTTCAAGCGGATTCATTATTACAAGCGGATTCATTATTAGATACGACCTTGGTGGTACAAGTGGACTCCTTATCTATAGACTCCACCCTGACGGCACAAGTGGATTCACTCGTTGCCCCGAAAGACACCATCCCTCAACGCGTTTTCAACCAAAACAGTCTCAACCTTACCCTTTACATGTTCACCGAAATCGACTCCACGCAGGTTTTGCTTGAAAAGAAACTCATCGAGGAAGGGTTGTTGCGTTTCGTGTTCCGCCATCCCGCCAAAGAAGCCCTCATCATGACTCCCGAAATGTTGCCCGACACCTTCAACCTCGTGACCTTGCAATCAACGGAATTCGACACGGTTTGGTGGTACTTCACGCCCAATGTCAAGGACAGCCTTTGGGTGCAGGTGAAATACGACACCTTAATTAATGATTCGTCACGCTACAGCCTGAAATTCAAGGAATCAGGAAGTAAGAAAAAACGCAACCAACAGCCTGAAAAACTCAAGGTCAGCAACAATCTGCATGGTGGCGGTTTGATTTCAGGTGAAGACCTCATCCTGAAATTCTCGGAGCCTGTCGTCAGTTGCCAAATGTCTGACTCTGCCATCTTCAAACGCGACACAACGATTTATTACGGCCAACTCGCCTTCGAGCCCGCCGATGAAAACGGATTGAAATACCGTCTGACCACACCTTTTTCTGCCGACTCAAGCTATAGTTTTGAGATTCCCGACTCGGTTTTTTGGGGCATCCGTGGCCGCACCAACGAAACCATCAAAGCTGATTTCCACGTGCTTAAGGATGATGAATACGGCAACATCTACATCACCGTCATCCCGCCCGATGGCATGAAACAAGTCGTGGTGCAGCTCACCGACGAAAGCGGCAAATTGTTGAAGCAGGAAATCATCACGACGAAACAAGAGGTGATGTTTGAATACCTGATGCCCGCCAAATACAAGCTTCGCGCCTTGTTGGACACCGACGGCAATGGCAAATGGAGCACAGGCAACTATCACCACCGCCTTTTGCCCGAAACCATCCTTGAATACAAAAATCCCCTTGAACTCAAAGCCGGATGGGACATTGATTTGGAAGACGCTTGGGATTTGAACCTGAAACAATAACGGTCAGAACCGCACGATTCGCTGAGTATATCTGCCGACTTTCAGCACATAAACACCTGCTTTCAAATCAGGTTGAAGCACTATATCATTGTGGCCTTGAATAACCGTACAATGCTGAATGAACACCTTCCTGCCCATCATGTCGTAGATGTCAACTTCGGTGTTGCCATGAGCGTCGGCATCGAAACTAAGGCGGATGTCGCCTATGGTCGGATTAGGATAACATGACAGAGTCTGACTCTCATGTGCATCCACACTCACCAGCTCACTTATCGGCACTTGGATATATTCTGCCCTCTTCATCAAAAACCAATTCATGTGTCCCATATCTTCGTTCCATTTATCCATGTCTTCAGGAAAACCAAATCTTTCGGACTGATAGGGAACCTCATCAATTATAGTCGCTTTGATGTTGTCGAAAATGGGTTTTGTAACGTCATAACTGAATGCAGTATTCAATAATTCATAGAATCGACCATTAAACTGCATCTTAAAATCCTCATTTTCCAACAACCTCCTGAAAAACAAAGTCGCTTTCCAGTTCGAAGGCCAAACAGCATTGCCTTCATCGATAGCGTTGTCAAAGGCATGAAACGTCATCCAACGCAAACAAGCATCCCCATCAAAGAAAATCCACCGCCACTTGCCATCGCCTTCCTGCCAACAGCGCATATTGTTTGCAGGCCAATCTCCGTTCTCCGAAAACAACTCAAATATCTGATAGTCAATAAAATTGTCAATATCTATTTTGGTCTTTACATAATCATAGGCTTCGGAGGTGCTCAAATCAGCATCCTCCATCCATTGGAAAAACTCCAAAAAATGCTCAATGGTGCCACAATCTGCAAAAGGATTCCATGCCCAGATAAGATTGACGCGATCAATGTCGACGTCGAAATGGTCTTCCAAATACCGTTCATCAGGCCGTTCGTGAATATAATAAATACCCCAATACTCGCCATTGAGATATAGGGCTACAGGGCGCGATGCCAACGACTCAATATTCAATTGAGCAGCAATTTGGTTACAGATATGGTCGTTCACTCCCGATTGATTCCACGAGGCGGCAAAAGGCTTCAGCACAAGGTGTTTAAAATTATTCTGAGGAATGGTTTCAAAAAACTTGTGCTTGAAACGCTTCTTGCCATATTCCTCACGAGCGTATATCTTCACGCATTTCTGTTGAAAACGCCTGCCGTTGCCGCCATGAGTGCGCAATCCCGCCTGCTGGTTGATGCCCGTGTTATCCAATTCATAAAACTCGATATTCATCCTTCTTTCCCATTCCCTGCCTTCTTCATAATAATTGCCCGTCCAATTGGGATCCAGAGGGTCATAATGAATGCCCGGCACAAAAATCCCCGTCTCATAATCAAACAAAGCCAACGAGTCGGCGCAGAGCGAAACCACTGGCAACCCATGCGTATCGCAACCCAAGGCGCGAATGAAATAGCTGTTGGTCCTCACGCCACTGACGCAACTATCGTTTTCATCGAACACCGCCGCACGAATCACGATGCAATGTTGCACCGAATCGGGGAGATAAAACTCTGCTTCCGGACAATCAATGATGGTATAAATGTTTGATTTCGAGTATTTAGTAGTATCCAAAAGCAACGGTTCCTCATACAATGGCGACTTTGCCGTAGGCCTATTTCCATTGGTGGTGTAGCGAATGTGGTTTTGCGGATTGTAATGATACAATTCCAGCTGAAAGACTTCCTCGTAGAAACCGCCTGAGACCGAAAAAATGACGGTGTCGTTTTGGGCAAATCCCATCATAGAAGTCAAAAGAAAACATAATAATATGAACGACTTATTGCTTTTCATGCTGTTAAGAATTTGTTGCGCAAAATTACCAAAAAAAGTATATGCAGGGATGAATAATAAGCGTTGTCTATACGAATCCATTTTGAACAGTGAACATACAGAACTAACATTCAATAGATTGGAAAAAATTTGTTGATAACACCTATTCTGTGTTGTCTATACAAAAATGTAGAGACGTAGCGTGCTACGTCTCTACAAATGGTTCTAAAATGAATTCAAAATCAGATTTTTTCCTCTTCCTCAACGCGGAGCGGCTTGGGCTCGCTCTTGCGGATGTCGAGTTCGTCAATGAGGTTAGTGGCACCGGCGTACTTGTCGATGATGAACAACACGTAGCGGATGTCTACGTTGATGGTACGTTGCAGTTTAGGCTCAAAGTTAACGTCGCCGCTCATGGCTTCCCAGTTGCCGTCGAAAGCGAGACCGATGAGTTCGCCCTTGCCGTTCATAATGGGGCTACCGGAGTTACCGCCAGTGATGTCGTTGGTCGACAGGAAGCAAACCACGAGTTCGCCATTGTCGTCAGCGTAGGCACCAAAGTCTTTCTTCTCAATGAGGCTGATGAGGCGCTTGGGAGCGTCAAATTCATAGTCACCCGGGACATACTTCTCAATGATACCGTTGGCGGTGCAGATGTAATCATAATGCACGGCATCGGCGGGCATGTAGTCTTGGACAGAGCCATAGCTCATACGCATGGTTGAATTGGCATCGGGATAGAGGCTCTTGCCAGGTTGGGTAGCAGCATAATAGTCACGCAGACCCTTCACGAAAACGTGGTCATTTTCGCTGATGGCTTGCATGGCCTTTTGGTAAGTAGGAACATTTGCCATGATGACTTCCATCATCGAGGTGTTCATGATGTAGGCATAGTCCTTTCCAATCTTCTTGGGGTTAGGTTTGGCAATAAAAGCCTTGATGTTTTCAGCATTGCCGAAAATGGAGTTGGTGTAGACATCCTCAGCGAAAGCATCAATGTCGCCTTTGAACTTCTTGTCGATAATCGTGTAGACTTCCGGCAGTTGCTCACCCTTGAAGGCGTTCTTGTAGGTCTTCAGCATCTCGGCGAAGGTCTTCTTTTCCACTTGCGGGTCGGTCTCGGCAAAAAGTTCATCCACATCCATAGCTTGGAGCATCATCAGGGCCATGGCTTCTGCGTCCTTGTCCTTTGAAACGTATGCATCATAGTAAGAGCCAAACTGGCCAGCAATACCAGCAGCACCAATATTAGACACGAAGTTGGGATAATAGATATACTTGGCCACCTTGCCCATATCCTCAAAGGCTTTTTTCAAGTTCGGGAGGGCATCCTTGTATTCGGTCTTGTTGTTCTTGTTCACCCAGCTGGTGAAGTCCTTTTCCAAAGCGACCTTGCTTTCGCTCACCTTGTTCTTGCGGAGCATCTTGCACTGGCCGATGAAGTTCTTCCAAGTGTTAGCCAGACCAGCGTGATTGTCGGCATACATCAAGTTGATGTGCTCATCCACCTTCATATATTCTTCCATAGCGGCGAGCTGGGTGCCGAAGATGTCGATGATAGCGGGATAGAAGGTGTCAACGTTATAGTCGATGCCGTAGCTCGACATGTAACGCTCGGTGCTGCCAGGGAAACCCCAAATCATGGTGAAGTCGTCCTTTT
>JAEEQP010000090.1 GCA_016285355.1 Bacteroidales bacterium | reverse complement strand
GATTTCGTAGAAGCCTTTGGCGTTTGATGTGGTCTTGGCCACAAATGGCTTTGGCATTGCGTCAATAGGATAATTAACGGAAATACCGCCGCCGAAGTCAGAGAGCATGGTGTACTCGTAAACGTACACATCGCAAACGATGGCTCTCTCACCATGGTCGGCGTTTGCGCCAGGCATCCAATCGCCGTAACGCTCTATTACAGTGCCATACACGCCTTGCGTGATGGAAGGTTCTTTTTTACAGGCGGACATCAAAGTGATGACGCTCAATAATGCGAGGATAAAAACTGATTTTTTCATGTTATATAAGATTTAGTTTACGGTATCTTTAACGCTTAAAAGTCGTAATTATTTCGTTTAAAGATTTTTTCCTGAATTATTGATTTGGAAAGGCAATTGATGACAATTGTGATATGGAGCGGAGCGGAGAAATTGGGGGATGCTATATTCATCCACTCTATGCTTTATATCAGTTCGTGCTGAGAGAATAAAGGGGAAAATAGCCTTATAGTAAATGAAAAAAGCCGCAACAATAACGGTTTTTTATGCATTTCATCGGATAGAAGGAAATTATTACCTTGGATTTTTTTGTTTTTGGCCGAATTATTACCTTGGATTTTTTCGATTTTTGGCAAATTATTACCTTGGATAATTTCATTTTTTTTGTATAAAGCACTGAAATACAAGTTTATATGCTTTATCGCAGTTTGTGATGAGAGAATAGAAAAAGAGTTACCTTTCGAATGATTCAAGCATACGAGCAGGGCGACCAGGACATCAGGAAGGCAGAGGCGCGGACGGTTTTTGCATTGTTTAGTGCGCCAGGGGGTGAGGTGATTTGTGGGTGAAGGATAAGTGTAGGTTTATTTCACACCCCCATGTCGCTTCGTCAGCGGGCCAATCTTGTAGGAATAGCGAAGTTCAAAGGGATGGCCGCCCATATAACCGCCAGAGAGGTCATTTGTATTGCCCCACATTGTTTCCTTATGGTGTCCATTTTGTCCGAGAATGCCAAGGCTCAGGCTTGAATGATTGTAGGTTACACCTATTCCCAAATAGGAATACCAGCCCTGATGACGTGTTTCATAATATATAAGGCCATACATGTAAGAATCATAATGCGTGGCAGTAAGGCTATTCAAGGCAAATGCATAGCCCAAACGATATTCCACGAAGGGAGAGAACGGTTTGTTTTCCCAAAAATGCACTTTTAGATCCCCATAGACTGGCACAGAAAGCAGTTGGCCTTCCGATATGTTTTCAAAGTAGCCGACACTGCCCCATTCCCGGGATGTGAAGTTCACGCCTCTGAAATCAGCCCCGATGCCGACACTGAAACGCTTGGGGAACTTGTATTCCAAAACCGCTCCTGCCGAATAGCACCAAGGTCTGAATCCTCCTGCCACATTCAACTGCAACTGAAAGCCGTCAACAATGAACTCATTCAACCTACCATTCTTAATCTGTCTGAGTCGGCTTTTCCCTTCATCGGAAAAGGGCGAGAAAGTGTAATCGTATCGGATGTAGAAATTTGTTCCCCAATTGATGAGATTCTCAATATCAAAGCCAAATGATTCCTTAAGTTTGCCTGGTTGGATGACATGAGAATACACCACCCCTGCACTCAAGTTAGAGCGCTTCATTGAGCAGCCTAAGCCGAGACTCAGATATGGGCCAGACAAAATGTAGTCAACATAAAAACCATCGCCATTCGTTGGAAAATACTCTGTCGCTTTGTTGAGTGGTATGGTATAACCCAATCGGGTCTCCAAAAACGGAGAATAATTCTTTTTGCCCCAGAAGTTCAACTTCAGGTCGGCATAAACGGGGATGGCATGTAAGTAATCATGGTAAGAACCATGGTATTTGGATACACCAAACCACTCAGCACCCAAGCCCATGCTAAAATATTCAGTGAAATGATAATCGAAAGCTAATCCTAATGCAAAATGTGGTGAGATTGGAGGATAAGGAAAATTTCTCCAACTATTGCGGGCTATCTCACCACCCACCCGAAGCGTGAATTTGTTTTTAGGCCGATAGGGATTTTCTCTTTTGATGATGGGTGCTACGCTATCCGTCTTTTTATTGGTCACCGTATGGTTTATTTCGCTAGACACAGGTTCGATGCCTTGGCTTTCAAAAGGTTCGTCAGATGGGTTTTCAACGACTCCTGCGGCAAAATCAAAGTCTTCACTTTCAATTATTTCCGATTTAGGAGTTGGCTCTGTCAAAAGTGGTTCGTCAAATGACGGTCGTTGTCCTTCTTTTTCCACTGTTTCTGCAAAAGCAGAAGACTTTACGTGATTGTATTTGGAATCAACTATATGTTGAGTTCCATCAACAGGCCCTTCGCGCGTCACGATTTCATCTTTTGGAAGCATAGCCATCGGTTCGTCGGCCACCTGTGGCATTTCCCTATTAGGTTCATTCATGGTCAGCACCATTGATTCCGATTGGTTCTTGTTGGAATTCAAGCTCAGAGCCACTGCAACCGATAGCGTCACAACCGCAGCGATGGCCCAAAGCCAACGGCGCCGTCTCTTCAGGGCAGTTGAACGGTCAATCATAGCGCTCAATTGTTGCTGTCGCCGCGCGATGCGGCCGTGCTCGGTCAGGATGTCGAGCATGTCCTGCACTTCCTGGTCTATGTAGTTATCTTCTTTCATGACAGTTGTTGTTTTGCCTGTCCATTGCCTCACGAAGGGTCTTGTAGGCGCGCGACAGGATGGTGTAAAGGTTCGTGCTGCTTATTTGGAGTGCCTTTTCTATCTCAGAATTGGGCATCTCTTGTTCATATTTCATCAAGACGATTTCGCGTTGCCGCTCGGGAAGTTGGTCTATCAATGCCCGAGCCTGCTGATAGCGTTCCTCAAAATTGTCATCGACCACAGTATCGGCCAACATGAGCGCCTCTTCGTCAATAGGAACGGAAGGGTGCTGTTCGTGTAACAGGTCGATGCAACGTCGTTTTACGGCAGTGACGCAATAGCCTTCCAAGTTGCTGACACGGTTCATCCTTCGGCGATGGTCCCAAATCTTAAGGAGTGTGTCCTGCACTGCATCGGTGGCCTGATCAGCATCGTTGAGGATGCTTTCGGCCACTTTCTGCAAACTGGGTTGCAATTGAATGATGCGTTTCTTGAAGGTTTCGTTGTCCATTTCAGAGCCATCTTACACTTACATGACGCTAAAGTCGGAAAAATCTTGCAGGAATTTAGAGATTTTTTGAAAACAAAAAAGCGTGCAACGCATTCGCGCCGCACGCTTTTGTTCAATTCAACTTAAAAGGGGTTACTTCACCTCCTCGAAGTCCGCGTCCGTGACAGTATCATCACCGCCGCCGTTCTGCGAGCCTTGGTTCGGGTTGCCGCCTTGGAAGCCGCCGCCCATGTTGTTCGGGTCGAAGCCGCCTTGCGGGCCGCCTTGGGCACCAGCGTTCTTGTACATCTCCTCGCTGGCCTTCTGCCACATGGCGTTCATCTCGTTCATGGCAGCGTCGATGCCGGCGATGTCTTGGCTCTGGTGAGCGGTCTTCAGCTTGCCGAGGGCAGCTTCAATCTCTGCCTTCTTGTCGGCAGGCAGCTTGTCGCCGTATTCCTTCAGCTGCTTCTCGGTCTGGAAGATAACGCTGTCGGCTTGGTTCAGTTTGTCGACACGCTCGCGTTCCTTCTTGTCGGCTTCGGCGTTGGCCTGGGCTTCGTTCTTCATGCGCTCGATTTCAGCGTCGGTCAAGCCTGACGAGGCCTCGATGCGGATGCTCTGGGTCTTGCCCGTGGCCTTGTCCTTGGCGCTCACGTTCAGGATACCGTTGGAGTCGATGTCGAAGGTGACTTCGATTTGCGGGATACCACGCGGCGCGGGCGGGATGCTGTCGAGGATGAAACGGCCGATGGTCTTGTTTTGGGCAGCCATAGGACGCTCGCCTTGCAGCACGTGGATTTCCACCGAAGGTTGGTTGTCAGCAGCGGTCGAGAACACCTCCGACTTGCGGGTCGGGATGGTGGTGTTACTCTCGATGAGCTTGGTCATCACGCCACCGAGGGTCTCGATGCCGAGGCTCAACGGTGTCACGTCAAGCAGCAACACGTCTTTCACTTCGCCAGTGAGCACACCGCCCTGAATGGAGGCGCCGATGGCCACCACTTCGTCAGGGTTGACGCCCTTCGAAGGCTCCTTCTTGAAGAAGTCGCGGACGATGTTCTGGATGGCAGGGATACGGGTCGAACCACCGACCAGGATGACATCGTCGATGTCGTTGACGGTCAAGCCAGCGTCTTGCAAAGCGCGACGGCAAGGCTCGATGGTGTCGTGGATCAGCTTGTCGGCCAGCTGCTCGAACTTCGAACGGCTCAAGGTGCGGACCAAGTGCTGCGGGATGCCGTTGACAGGCATGATGTAAGGCAGGTTGATTTCGGTCTCGCTCGAAGAGCTCAACTCAATCTTAGCCTTTTCGGCAGCTTCCTTCAGACGTTGCAGAGCCATCGGGTCCTTACGCAGGTCGATGCCGTTGTCCTTCTGGAACTCTTCGGCCAGCCAGTTGATGATGACTTCGTCGAAGTCGTCGCCACCGAGGTGAGTGTTACCGTTGGTGGACTTCACCTCGAACACGCCATCGCCTAATTCAAGGATGGAGATATCGAAGGTGCCGCCGCCGAGGTCGTACACAGCGACTTTCACGTCGTTCTTTTTCTTGTCCAAGCCGTAGGCCAAAGCAGCGGCGGTAGGCTCGTTGATGATACGGCGCACTTTCAGGCCGGCGATTTCGCCAGCTTCCTTGGTGGCCTGACGCTGAGCGTCGTTGAAGTAAGCCGGCACCGTGATGACGGCTTCTGTGACGGTCTGACCGAGGAAGTCCTCAGCGGTCTTCTTCATCTTTTGCAGCACCATGGCGGAGATTTCCTGCGGGGTGTATTGCTTGCCGTCGATGTCGATACGAGGCGTGTTGTTGGGGCCTTGGATGACTTTGTAAGGCACACGTTTCATTTCTGCACCGACCTTGTCGTAGGTCTCGCCCATGAAACGTTTGATAGAGTAAACGGTACGCAGCGGGTTGGTGATGGCCTGACGCTTGGCAGGCTCGCCGACTTTACGCTCGCCGTTGTCGGTGAATGCAACCACCGAAGGGGTGGTGCGGTGGCCTTCGCTGTTGGCGATGACGACAGGCTCGTTGCCTTCCATCACGGCCACACATGAGTTGGTTGTACCTAAATCGATACCAATGATCTTTGACATTTCTTTGTTCTCCTATTTTT
>JAEEQP010000089.1 GCA_016285355.1 Bacteroidales bacterium | reverse complement strand
AGAAAACGATTTATTGGACGCTCAATGACCAGTTCTTAGGCCAAACTCGCCTTAACCACCAGATGCCTATTGATGTAGAGAAAGGTGTCTATCGTCTTCGTTGTGTAGACGAAGACGGGGTGGAGTTGAATCGAAGAATTGTGGTGCAATGATTACCAAGAATACGCCTCATCCGTCATCCATTTGCCCTGAACCTTCAGGACGCGTTCGATGATGTCGCGCACTGCGCCTTTGCCGCCCGGGCGGTCGCTGATGAACTTGCTGATTT
Source organism: Bacteroidales bacterium (assembly GCA_016285355.1). Next base: position 5,097 of record JAEEQP010000089.1, on the reverse strand, counting down.
CCTTTACTTCAGGAACGGCATCGGCAGGGCAGGCGGGAAGCCCGACTTCTTTCATCACCATGATGTCGGGGATGTCGTCGCCCATGAAAATGATTTCCTCGGCATAAAGGCCTTTTCTTTTCATGTACTCTTTGAGTTTCAGTACTTTGTTCGGCACACCAGTGAATGCATCAGTGACCCCAAGGCTGTTCATCCTCACTTCCATCGAAGGACAAATCGCGCCTGAGATGACCGCCACTTTGTAGCCGAGTTTTGAGGCTAATTGCAGTGCATAGCCGTCTTTTACGTTGGTGGCACGCCAGGGACTGCCGTCAGGGCTGCTGTAAACGGTGCCGTCAGTCATCACGCCGTCGTAATCGAAAATAAAAGTCGTGATTTTGGAGAATAGAGTCTCGAGTTCGTTCATAGTTTTGTAGTATTATGGGACAAAAATACGTAATTTTTGACAAATGCAACTTGATAACGCAAAAATGCTTAAATTTGCACCCTTAAAACCAGACACTAGACTTCGAGACATGGGACTGCGCGACAATGTCCCACGTCTCGCGTCCCGCAGTCCCGCAGTCAAAAAGATATATGAGAATCAGACATCAAAACGATAATGTGGAAGAAATCGTGACCGCGACCATCGAGGCCATGGAAGCCGTGAAAGGCAAGGACATCGTCACCCTCGACCTGAGGGAAATCACTACCGCCGTGACGGACTATTTCGTCATCTGTCATGCGCCCTCGAAGACGCAGGTGGATGCCATCGCCGACAAGGTGGAGGAATTGGTCTTTGAAAAGACGCACAGCAAACCCTACCATGTGGAGGGTCGCGACAATACGGAATGGATTTTGATAGACTTCGTGGATGTCGTCGTCCATGTGTTCCTTGAGTCGAAGCGCGAGTACTACAAATTGGAGGAACTTTGGGCCGATGCCGAGAGAATTGTTAAGGCATCAGAAGACTAATCATTTCAAAATCAAATTCTTACTAATGAATACTAAAGAGACTAAAGAGGCTGGCAACAATCCGAACCAGCCTACTCAGCCCAATCAGCCGAACCAGAAACCGAATGGCAAAAAACGGTTCAATTTCATGTGGATTTATGCCATTTTGTTCGCTGTCCTGATTGGCTTGCAGTTTTTTGGCAAAGATGCTGTCACGCCAAAGGAGGAAATTGACCAGGGCAAACTCATTGAGATGCTCAAGAAAGAGGAGATTGGGAAGATAGAGCTTGTCAACCGAGAGGATGCCGAGATTTTCCTGAATCAGAAAGGCTTGGCGATTCATTTCCCTGAGGCGGTTACCAATCCCGATGGACTCACAACAACGCCGAACTACACCTATAAAATAGGTTCTTTGGAGCGGTTTGAGGAGACGGTGGAAAATGCCCAGCAAGAGGTGGCCCACCCTGTGTATATCACGAATGTAAGGCGTAACAACTGGATGTCTGACATCCTTGGATGGATTTTACCCTTGGCACTGCTTATTGTGTTCTATATCATCCTCATGCGAGGCATGGGGCGCAACATGGGCGGCGGTCCGGGCTCGATTTTCAATATCGGGAAGTCGCGGGCACAGCTTTATGACAAGAACACCAATGTCAATGTGACTTTCAAGGATGTCGCTGGACTTGAAGAAGCCAAGGTGGAGATTATGGAAGTCGTTGATTTCCTGAAGAATCCGGAGAAATACACCAAATTGGGCGGCAAGATTCCTAAGGGCGTGTTGCTGGTTGGCCCTCCCGGAACAGGTAAGACCCTGTTGGCCAAGTCGGTGGCAGGTGAGGCCAATGTGCCTTTCTTCAGCCTTTCGGGTTCCGACTTTGTGGAGATGTTTGTCGGTGTGGGTGCCTCGCGCGTCCGTGACCTCTTTAATAATGCCAAGTCGAAGGCACCGTGTATCATTTTCATTGATGAAATCGATGCCATTGGTCGTGCTCGTGGCAAAAGTGCCATCACTGGCGGTAACGACGAGCGCGAAAGCACATTGAACCAACTACTTACCGAGATGGACGGCTTCGGCACTAACTCGGGCGTTATCGTGTTGGCCGCCACCAACCGTGCCGACATTTTGGACAAAGCCCTCCTTCGTGCAGGCCGTTTCGACCGTCAGATTTATGTGGAGCTGCCTGACATTGTGGGCCGTAAGGAAATCTTTGAGGTTCACATGCGCGGCTTGAAGCTCGGCAATGATGTGGACAAGGACTTCCTCGCCAAGCAAACTCCAGGCTTCTCAGGTGCTGACATCGCCAACGTATGCAACGAGGCCGCACTGATGGCCGCCCGCAAAGGCAAGGAAGAGATTGACAAGCAGGACTTCCTCGATGCCGTCGATCGCATCATTGGTGGTTTGGAAAAGAAGAACAAGATTATTACGCCCGAAGAGAAGAAGGTCATCGCCTTCCACGAGGCAGGTCACGCCACGACGAGCTGGCTGCTGCAATATGCGCATCCTTTGGTGAAGGTGACTATCGTGCCGCGCGGCAATTCATTGGGTGCGGCTTGGTATCTGCCTGAAGAACGTCAAATCACGACTAAGGAGCAGATGTATCATGAGATGATTGCCACTTTGGGCGGTCGTGCCGCCGAGCAAGTCATCTTCGGACAGATTTCGACAGGCGCTTTGTCCGACCTCGAAAAGGTGACCAAACAGGCCTTCGCTATGGTGACTTATTACGGCTTGGACGAGGAAATCGGCAACCTGAGCTATTATGACTCGACAGGTCAGCAGGACTACAGTCTCACCAAACCTTTCAGCGAGAAGACCGCAGAGACCATTGACCAACGCGTGAGCTTTATCGTTGAGAAGGCTTATAAGGATGCTATCGCCATCCTCACTGAGCATCGTGACGGCTTGAGCCAGTTGGCCAACAAGCTCATCGAGGAGGAAGTCATCTTCGGCGAAGACCTTGAACGCATCTTCGGGAAACGGCCTTGGGGCAATTCGGAAGACGAAAAGCTGAAAAACGCTGCGCTGAAAGCGGCTGAAAACCAACCCGAGAATCAGCCTGAGAACCAACCCGAAAACCAAACTCAAAACGCATAACGCCATGGCTTGGGACAACAAAGGAGAAAACCAGGACGCCACCTTTAAGGAGCAGATACTCGCCAAAGTGCGTAACGCCCTCATCGAGCGACAGGAGGCTTTGTTTAAGGACATCGACCAGCGCACCGAGACCTGGGTGCCCATCAAGGAAGAGGACGGCACCGCCATCACCTTCGTGCAGAACTTCAAGGAACACGGCGGCATCTTCATCTATTTGGAAAGCGAGGCCGAGTTTGCCGAGTGCATCAAGCAGTTGGCACCTGAAAACGCTTGGGAACCATTGTGGTGCACCAGCCCCGACATGCAAGCACTGTTGACCAAATACGGCATTTCCTACACCGAAAGCAAGGAACGCGAGCCCAAGCAGAAACTTGTCAGCCTGACTGGTTGCGAGTGCTTGGTGGCGCAGACCGGCAGCATCGTCCTCTCCGATTCCATGACGCAGACCCGCGAGGCATACGCTTTGCCCGACATCCTGTTGGTGTACGCCACCACAGAGCAAATTGTTCCCGGGATGCGCACGGCTTTCCAGAGCATAAAGCGGAAATACGCCAAGAACAAACCCTCGCAGCTGACCTTCATCACGGGGCCGAGCCGGAGCACCGACATCGAACAGACCTTGGTCATCGGAGCCAGCGGCATCCGCCAGGTGGCGGTGTTTTTGGTGGATGAAGAGTGATTTTCGCCATTAATGAACAAAAGACACCTTATATTATTAATCGTTTTCGCGACTTTGGCCTCTTGCACTTCTTCGCCCACGCGCGAGGCCAAACGTATGATAGCCCGTGCCGAGCGATTGGCCGACACCCAGCCTGACAGTACTGTTAGCCTGATTGACAGCGTATTGCGTATGCCTGCAAACCTTAGCGAACGTCAGCGTATGGACATGGCCTTCTTGCAGGCCGAGGCCCTGTTTGGCTGTAGAGACGGTGCGTGCACCGTCTCAAATGGCAACAACAACGACATTTCGGGAGACGGTGCACGCACCGTCTCTACCATCTCGCCTGTGATGGACGATGATTTCTTCGACGACAAACCTTTCCTTTCCACCAGCCCCGATTTGGAACGCGCCGCCGCCTATTACGCCCGAAAAAAGCAATACGACAAGGCCGCCCAAGCCGCGCTTTACAGCGGTTTCGTACAGCAACACTACAATGAGAAAGAAGTAGCCATGCGGTCGTTTATGGAGGCGGAACAATATGGCGGACTTATTATGGACAGCCTTACTGTGGCGCAGGCGCAGTATAAGATGGGAAGGCTTTTATATCGCGACGGAATGATGCAGGAAGCGATTGTACTATTGAAAGCAGCTGAAATAGGCTTTAAAAAGCAATATGCAGAAAAAGCATTGACGGAGAACTTGCTGGCAATTTGCTACTGTATGCAAGGCAATTACGACAGCTCTGAAATTTGCCTACATCAAAGTTTGTTGAACGCGGACAATGCCAATAGTAATAAGGTGAAAGGAAAAACTCTGAACAACTTCGCTGTACTATACCGTTTACAAGGCAAATATGATCAAGCCCTTGATTGTCTTAGACAAGCTATAAACAAATCCGACGATTCCAAGTTGTTTTTGAATTATTTGAACATGGGAAAGATTTTCGTTGCATCGGGAGAATTGGATTCGGCCCTCTATTATTACCAGAAAATCGAAGATTTATTGCCTACAGCTGATGTTAAGAATGAAACAAAAGTTTCGGCTTATGGAGCTCTTTCTCAATTCACTGAAAATCAAAATGATAATACACAAGCATTAAAGTACCGTAAAGCCCACGAAAACCTACTATATGAAGTGATGCGTCAGCGTCAAGAACAGGCAGTTTTTCATATCCAAAAGCAGTACGATTACGAGAGCCTACAGAATTCCTTAAATAGAAAAATCATTTTAAGGCATCGCTTGATACTGATTATCAGTATATTGCTATTTATCGCTGCCTTTATCATATTGATTTTGCAATATAGGCACAAGCAATTGATAAAAGCGGAAGCCGAGATGAAGATGCAGATTGATGCCATGAAACAAGATTTGCGACAAACGGTCAAGTTTTCTGTCATTGAAA
>JAEEQP010000012.1 GCA_016285355.1 Bacteroidales bacterium | reverse complement strand
TATGGTAGGTCTTGTCCCACAACAGGCAACGTTCCACCAACGAAGAAGTACTCATCATCTTGGTCTCGATTTCGCTTTTTGCGGATGTATGCGGGACGGAACGGTCAGCAAACCAACGGAGTCCTATGGTAAGGAAAACGTAGACAAGGACAATGGACGCGACAAGGGTCAAGCAGTAGCCTCTTTTCGTACGCTTCGCGTCATTGCGAGGAGGAACGACGAAGCAATCCAGACCATTTCTTCTTGATGAACTCATATCCTGGATTGCTTCACTGCGTTCGCAATGACGAATACGCAGCATAAACAACACCCCAAAAAAACTAGCCGAAACGATGACACCAAGCAGCACCGCCCTCGATTTCAACAAAACGATGACCGTGATAGCAATAGCAAACAAAACGACAGAGAGCAGTTTCAAGAACCTGTTTTCAAAAATGGAAAAAGCGGTGAGTAAAAAGGCAGAAAGGACAAACAGCATAATGGCTAACAAGTTCTTGTGTCCGTTGATGCCACTGACGCGGTAAAGCTGCTCAAAACTGAAACTTTCCACGTGAAACAATTGAATGACAGCAAAAAACAGGTATACCGCCAAGATTATGGCTGCACTAATCCAAAGTGCTTTCATTGTGAAATGGCAGTTTTTCGATAAGAGGCTGTAAAAGAGTATGATAACAAGCAGACTGAGTGATTGGAGTGAAAAAGCAAAGACCGCTTCGGCAGTATTAGTGGCCCAAAGTATGGAACAGCCGCAAAAAAGAGTAAACAGCAGATAGATATAGAAAATAGGAGTGTGGGGAACGCCCCAGCGTTTTTTGCCAACAAGGACAAAGAGAAAAACGATTGCCAGACTTGTTGCAGCAGCAACAAACCTGGCAATCATAAACTTATCGTACAGGTTGGGCAATCCGATGAGGCAACAAACAACGATGCCCAAAACAATGAGTAGGATTCGTGTCCTGTCGCCTTTCATCACGTCAATCAGTAAGTGTCAATCGAAACGACATTTCCGTACTTGATGCTGTCGGTCATGTAGCGGGCATAACTTCGGATGTAATACTTTTTGTTGGCCGACACGTTATAAATGCTGCCATAGAAGTCGTACCATTCATAGGACGTAGGAGTGGCAGCGGTAACATAAAGGTCGGATTCAAATTGCGGATATTCGTTGGTTGTGCTATAGCAGAAACCGACTTGGTCGACCACCTCTGGCCTGTTGCAGTGCATACTACCAAAGGCTTCGATATAGTGGTCACTCCAGCTGTAGTAGTTGATATAGGTGCTGAGTTCTAACATAAAGGGTATGTCGAGAGTGGTGAAGCTAAAGGTTTCGCCATAGAGGTAGGAATAGCCATTGGGAAAGAAGTTAAAATGAGGGTTGCTTTCTTCGTCCCAGGCCACAAAGGCACGGTAATAATATGTCGTGTTGGGACTTAAGCCTTGACAATAGACTTGGTAAATGCCATTCTCATCGTCATAGCCAATTTCATATCCGACACAGTCCTCAATGGTGAAATCAGGTTGAATGCTAAAGCAAATGCCGGCCATATAGTAGGATACGCCAAAGGGTTCCACTTTGGCACCGGCTCGGAAAGACTGTGAAGTGATTTCGGTAGCTTCAATGGTGGTGACAGGTGAGGACGAGGGTGCATCGGCTTCGAGAGTGGTGAAGGTTTTCTCGTTGCCATAGCAGTATTCCGTACCGTATTTGGCAAAGCCGCGCACATGGTATTGGGTGTTGGGTTCAAGGTCCATCAAGAAACACTGATAAGGTTGTGAACACTTGAAAGTCTTTGAAATTTGGTCATCAATGGTAGGGTTTTCCGACTGGCTCCAGCATACGCCAAGCTCTAAAAGGAGTCCAGCATCTTCGGCAGTCACTTCCGCGCCACACAAGGCGGTAGTGCTTGAAACATAGGTCGGCTCGGCGGTGGTGACCACCACATCTTTGGTCAGTTGCTGCGGGTCGTCAATCGGCTTGCAGGAGGCTAATGCCAATAACACTGTGGCTATAACCAAAGTTAGAATTTTTGTCTTTTTCATATCATTATGGTTTTAATATTCGAAATAGAGCACTCCTTTGTCGTCAGGGTCGTCGGTGAAGTACCTGGTCTGCAAAACAGGGTACTTGTCGCTATCGTATTGGTAAGCGAAGCGTAGGGTGTCGACGTAATTGTCTTCCGTAAGGATGATTTCGGTCACATTGTTTTTTGTGAAACCAGTGTGTCCGGAAGTAAAGTTGATTAGATAGTCTTCAAGACCGCCCATAAAACCGTACCAAGGACAGTTCTTGTCGTCGTATTGCAGTTGGAAGTCCATATACTCGCCGTCGCCGGTACAGACGATTTTGCTGATGTTGTTGTCCGTCCAAGTGAGCAGGATGGCAAGGGTATAGGTCTCTTCCTCGTGACGTTGATTGGCCATTTGCTGTTCACATTGGGCCACTTTTTTGCATACGGCAGGAGGAAGCAAATGCGACAGGGGATTCAAATGCAGCTTGGCACCGTCTTTTTTGAAAGTGTCGTAAAACGTTCCAGCCATCTTGCTGATTTTGTCGCCTTCGTAACTTACTTCCCAGGTGCAGGCGATGGCGTTACGGTAGAACACGGTGGCCGATTTCAGGTGGTCGCCGTCATACGCGTAGGTGATGTATTCGGAGTTAGTGTAGTTGTCCACCCGACTGACACGGTTGTTCTCGTAGGTGAATTTCTCAATCCAGGTGTCGTCTTTCAGGTCGAAATCGGAATAATGCGTGATGGAGCTAAGTTGGTCGCCGTTCCATTCCCAATGTTGGAAAGGCTCTTTTTCCGTATCGCTCCACGAGAAATAAATCTGCTGGATTTTCTTTTTGGGTGAATAAATGCCGGCTTTTTCCTTTTGGCACGAGGTGAATGACAAGGCTAAAAGAAGCCCCATCGCAATGGTCAATGTCTTGAATGTTTTCATAACTTTCATTTTTTGTTGCATCGAAATGTTTGTGATGCAAAGATAACGCATTTCGATGCCTCAAAGTGTGCCTAAAAAGCCCATTACAAACTTTTTGGCAAAAAATATTCTTTAAAACATTGAAAATAAGATAAGTATGAAAAAGCCATTACAAACTTTTTTTTCACTTCAGTTTAATTTCTTCAGCCAACTCCACTGGAAAATGAGCATATAAAACACGCCTACAGTGATAGCCGCATCAGCGAAATTGAAGATAGGTCGGAAGAAGATGAAATGTCCGTCGGGGCCGAAAAAGAAGTTGGGCAACCAGGAGGCATTCTCGCGGGCCACGTCGATGATGGGGAAATAGAGCATATCCACCACACGGCCGTGCAGCCAGCCGGCATAACCGCCACCATCGGGGAAAAGTGTCGCGACTTGGGTATAGGTACTTTCGCTGAAAATCCTTCCGTAAAACACGCTGTCAATAATGTTGCCCATCGCGCCTGCCGTGATGAGGGCGATACCGAACAGTACCCCGAATTTGGTGTCTTTCTTCGACAATCGGACCAAAACCCAAAACAGCGCGATGATGGCCACAATCCTGAAAATGCTCAAGGCGAGTTTCAAGAAGCCGCCACCGCCGAACCAGCCAAAGGCCATGCCGTTGTTCTCAATAAACAACAGCCTGAACCAATTCCCGATGACAGGAATATCTTGGCCAAGGGTCATGTTTGTCTTCACCCAAATTTTGAGAATCTGGTCGAAGAGCAAGACGAGAAAAATCACCACAAACGACCATATCAGGCCGCGGTTGCCTTGTTTTTTCACTTCTTTTTCAGTTTAGCGTCAAGGCAGCGTGTGGTGATGGGCACGCAGCGAAGTCTTTCTTTAGGGATGAGTCTTCCGGTTTCGCAGCAAACGCCGTAAGTCTTGTTTTCAATACGCATCAGGGCGAGTTCCAGGTTGTGGATGTACTTCTCCTGACGAGCCACAAGACGGGCGTTTTCCTCTTTCTCAGCCACGGCGTAGCCTTCTTCCAAAATCTTGAAAGTGGGTGCCGTGTCGTCGGTGCTGTGTTCACCGCCGGAGAGGTTGGCCTTCAGGGTATCTAAACTGGCGTTAGCTTGTTCCAGCTTCTCAAGAATCAGGGCTTTGAATTCCTCAAGGTCTTCATCTGAATAGCGCACCTGTGGTTCTTTCTTGTTAGTGTCCATGATTGTATAGCTTTTTAGTAAGGCTTTCGTCACTGCGAGGAACGAAGCAGTCCAGACAATAAAGTTTTTTTCTCTGGATTGCTTCGTCGTTCCTCCTCGCAATGACGCGAAGCGTGTCAGTATTATTTCTTCTTAATCATCAGTTTAACGTTCACGCCTTCCACCAATTCCTCAGCTTCCACGCCTTCTAACGTGTCCACCTTATTAATAGTGGCTAGGGTCTCTGTGCAGATGTAGTCGCCGAACTTTTCAACGGCGGCATCAATCTTTTCGTTCTTCTCAATGAGCAGCTCGATGCGGTCGGTGACTTCGAAACCGCCGGTCTTGCGGAGGTTCTGCACGCGGTTCACGATTTCGCGGGCGAGACCTTCCTGCATCAGCTCATCGGTAATGGTCATATCCAAGGCCACGGTGAGGTCACCTTCGGAGGTGACAGCCCAGCCAGGGATGTCTTGTGTTGAAATCAGGGCATCTTCGAGGGTCAACTCGACATCAACGCCGTCCACATTCAGGTGGGTGCCGTTGTTCTTCTCGAAGGCATGGATTTCCTCTTGGCTCATGTTGGTGAAGTAAGCCTGAATTTGCTTCATCTGTTTGCCATACTTCTTGCCCAAGGTCTTGAAGTTGGGCTTCACGTTCTTCACCAAGATGTTGTTGTCGGGCGAAAGGAATTCTATTTCCTTGATATTCACTTCGCTCATAATGAGGTGCGACACCTTCTCGATTTGCCAATACATTTTCTTGTTCGCGACGGGAATCATGATCTTCGAGAGGGGTTGACGCACGCGGATATTGGCTTTCTTACGCAGCGAGAGCACTAACGAAGAGACGAGTTGTGCCATCTCCATGCGCTCTTCCAAGGCCTTGTCGATGAAGGTCTTGTCGGCCATCGGGAAGTCGGTCAGGTGGACAGACTCGGCCTTGTTGCGGCCTGTGACGTTGTTGAGGTCACGATAGAGCTGTTCGCTGAAGAATGGCGCGATAGGCGAACTCAGTCTTGCCACAGTTTCAAGACAGGTGTAAAGGGTCTGGTAAGCCGACAGTTTGTCTTGGTTGTCTTCGCTCTTCCAGAAACGGCGACGCGAGAGGCGCACGTACCAGTTGCTGAGGTGGGCGTCAACGAAATCGGCAATGGCGCGACCTGCGCGGGTAGGTTCATAGCTTTGGTAAGCATTATCGACTTCAAGAATCAGGGAGTTAAGCTCCGAAAGGATCCAGCGGTCGATTTCGGGACGCTCGTTGATGGCGAGGTCGGCTTCCTTGTAGTCGAACTTGTCGATGTTGGCATACAAGGCGAAGAAGGCGTAGGTGTTGTACAACGTTCCGAAGAACTTGCGGCGCACCTCGTCGACACCGGCTTCGTCGAATTTCAGGTTGTCCCAAGGCTGCGAGTTGGTGATCATGTACCAACGCACGGCATCGGCACCGTATTTCTCAATAGCACCAAACGGATCGACGGCATTACCCAAGCGTTTCGACATCTTGTTGCCGTTCTTGTCTAAAACCAAGCCGTTGGAAACCACGTTCTTGTAGGCTACACTGTCGAAGCACATCGTGGCGATGGCGTGCAAGGTGAAGAACCAGCCACGCGTTTGGTCGACACCCTCGGCGATGAAGTCAGCGGGGAAGGGAAGAGTTGAAAGTGAGGAGTGAGGAGTGAGGAGTTTGCCATCCGCACTTTTCCCACCCATATAGTGGTATTGGGCGTAAGGCATGGCACCTGAGTCAAACCAAACATCAATTAAATCGGGCTCGCGGAACATCTTTTTGCCGCTGGCGGAGCAGAGGATGACACCATCGATATAAGGACGGTGCAAATCAAACTTGGTGTAGTCTTCGCTGGCGTATGGGTTTTCTTTCATGAAGCCCGCCTTGATGGATTTCTCAATTTCGTTGCGAAGCTCTTCCACGCTGCCGATGCAGATTTCTTCCTTGCCGTCTTCGGTGCGCCAGATGGGCAACGGCGTGCCCCAGTAACGAGAACGCGACAGGTTCCAGTCGACAAGGTTCTCCAACCAGTTGCCGAAACGGCCACTACCTGTGGCTTCGGGCTTCCAGTTGATGGTCTTGTTCAGCTCAATCATCCTGTCTTTCAAGGCCGTGGTCTTGATGAACCAGCTGTCCAAAGGATAATAAAGCACAGGTTTGTCGGTACGCCAGCAGTGCGGGTAGTTGTGCGTGTGTTTCTCGCTCTTGAAAAGCTTGCCTTCCTCCTTCAGCATCACCACGATGTCGACATCCAATGACTTATCTTTTTCGGTCTTGGTGGGGTCGTAGGCGTTTTTCACGAACTGGCCAGCGTATGGGCGGTAGGCTTCCACATCCATGCAGTTCTTAACGAACTCAGGGTCAAGGTCTTCAATCAGCCAGAACTTACCTGTACGGTCGACCATAGGCTGGGCTTTGCCATCCTTGTCAATCATCTGCAAAGGCGGAATACCAGCGGCAGCAGCCACGCGCTTGTCGTCGGCACCGAAGGTCGGGGCGATGTGGACGATACCTGTACCGTCTTCCGTGGTGACATAGTCGCCAGGGATAATGCGGAAGGCACCTTCGCCCGGATTGACCCAAGGAATGAGTTGTTCGTATTCGAGGCCCACCAGTTCGCTGCCTTTCACGGTGCCCAACACCTCGTAAGGCAGTTTCTTGTCGCCGACTTTCCAGTCCTCAAAGTTAGGCTTTTCCTCTTCGGCGGGGAAGAAGGAAGCCATCAGCGGCTTGCCAAGAATGAGGTAGGTAGGTTCGCCCGACACAGGATTCACCGAACGGACGAGATTGTATTCGATATTCGGACCGACGCACAAAGCCGTGTTGCTCGGCAAGGTCCAAGGTGTGGTCGTCCAGGCAATGACTTGCACCTGACCAAAAGGCACATCCACACCGAAAGGCAGCTTCGTGAACTTGCTCTGTTGGGCTTTCAGGCGGAACAAGGCCACGCAGGTAAGGTCTTTTACGTCGCGGTAGCAGCCAGGCATGTTCAGCTCGTGCGAGCTGAGGCCAGTGCCAGCAGCGGGAGAGTAAGGCTGGATGGTGTAGCCCTTATAAAGCAAACCTTTGTTATACAGGTCTTTCAGCAGGAACCACAAGGTCTCGATGTAGTCGTTGGTGAAGGTGATGTAGGGGTCATTGAGGTTGACCCAGTAGCCCATCTTGCGGGTGAGGTCGTCCCACATATCTTTGTATTTCATCACTTCCTCGCGGCAGGCGCGGTTGTAGTCGTCGACGCTGATTTTCTTGCCGATGTCTTCCTTGGTGATGCCGAGTTTCTTCTCCACGCCTAGTTCAACAGGCAGGCCGTGGGTGTCCCAACCGGCCTTGCGCACCACATGTTTACCTTTCAGGGTCTGATAGCGGCACACCACGTCCTTGATGGAGCGAGCCATCACATGGTGGATGCCTGGGGTGCCGTTTGCGCTCGGCGGACCCTCGTAAAACACAAAGGCATTGTCCTTATCGCGGTTATCCAAACTCTTTTGGAAGGTGTCGTTCTCTTCCCAAAACTTACGGATTTCATTGGCTGTCTCAGTGAGATTCAGCTGCTTATATTCCTTGTAGTTGTTTTTCATAATGCTATGAATCCTAAATTAAGGCGCAAAAATACAATTTTTTTTGTTTCCTCTTACAGATAATCTTTGGATAGTATTTCTTTGCAGTCTTCCCGAACTCGATTTATGATTTCCATTCCGCGTTTTTTGGGGATTCTGATACTCTCGCCCACGGCTATCATATCATTCACCATTGGCCTGCCGTTGCCGTTTACCGAGGTGGCGTGTTCGCCGTGGTAACCTTCGGGAACAGGTGTCAAGTCGTAGGCTGGAGCTAAACGCCAAAGGCCTTCATGGCAGATGAAACTGAAGTTCTTGGCGTGGTCGTCTTTGTTATCGGTAAACACATTGAACGCCATGAGACGGAACATAGCTTCCACCTGTTTCGGGTCTTGGGTCAGAAAACCAGTGAGATGCAACAGGGTTTTATAGTCTAATTTCGGGAAGTCGATGGACTCGTTGAGCAAGGCTCCAGCAGTGGCCACATGAAGGCGCTTGCCATCGAGGAGGTCGAAGCGTTTTGAGGCGAAATACTTGCCTTCAAAGAGCTTGAAATCAGGTACTTCGATGCCACATTTTCGGGCAATTTCGTTGTATTGGTATTCCTTCTGTCCCAAGTCTTTAGGGTCGTAGGTGTGCCGGAATTTCACCAACCAGTCGCCTTCCTCATCATGGTAGAGGCATTTGGGTCGACAGCCGCCAGAGTTACCGCTATTATAATAAAGTAGTGCGGAGTCTTTCTCGTTACGCTCCGAGAGCACTTCTAAAGCCAAGGCTTGAAGACGGTCGAAGGATAAGGTTTCCTTGGCAGATTCCAATCGGGTCTCAGGCTCGTAGCATAAGGCACCCATGCCAGCATTGCCGACGATACTCAGGCGTTGCAGGGGTGTCAGTTGCGACTCGTCGACACCTTGTTGGCGGAGCATCCTGTTAAGCAGGTAACGTCCGTAACCGTCAGGCAGACTGTCTTCGAAGATGCCGAAGTTGCCCCAAAAAGGTCGTTCGGGTGCAACAAAGAGATTCGATTTCAAGGGCAAGTCCAAAGGCGAGATGGAGAACCCCGAAGCTAACCATTTTTTGTCGTAGCGGAACACGCAGCGTTTCTCATCGGGAGTCAGGGTCAGTTCGCCCACGAGTTTTCCGTGGTATTTGACAAAAAGTTTATTGATGGAATTCATTTCTGCCGCGTTTTCTGTTCTTGTTTCGGTTGATGGTGTCTAATTCTTCCATGGTCGTATAGACAGGCTCGGCCAACAATAATTTCAGTGTATCCGTATAGCCCAAGGCTTTGGCTAAAGCCAAAAAGCTAACCAGAGAAATACTGTGTTGTTGCTCAAACTTGGCGATGGTGGGTGTAGGTACGCCGCTCATCATGGAGAGGGCCTTGCGCGAAAGGCCTTTCTCCAACCGGCGATGTTTCACGTTTTCCGAAAGTCGGGTCGCCAAATCATCCGCTGAATCCATATTGAAGTCGTAAAGCAAAGGCATATTATTGTATTTCTAAAATCAATAAATCGTAAATAACAAATATTATTATATTCGATGGCAAAGATACAAAATCTTTTGCATTGACGATATAAATGGTAGAAAAAACATTACGAGATCTCCTTCGGCGGTAGAATTCAGCCTCCTATGTCAAGGCTCCGCTGCGCATGTCATTCAGCTAGCCGTGCATGTCATTCCGTGGGGAGGCGTGTGTGGAAGGATGGAATCTATGCACGGCGGTTCAAAAAGTTAAGACCTTATATGACGGCTTCAGAAAGCATAGATTCCGTGCCATCGTACATTCAACGCGGGAATGACATACTTTCTGAATCCTGCTCTGACTTTTATAGACTCTAACCTTCCAGTGGGCAAGCGGGTTAGCATGGAATTTATGGGAAGTGGTTTAAGAGTTCCTTTCAGCGCAAAACACCGTCAAATCACGTAAGGTTTCCAATATTTCCGACTTTGGAAGATGCTTCAACGAAGTCAAGGTTTTTTCCAGATATTCGGGCAGCAAAACCTCAGCTTGTTCTACATGTTCCTCATCAAGCATATCATCGCGCAACTGAAAAAGAATGCCGAAATTCAGGCCGAAACCAGCGATTTGCTGTACCTGTTCAGGCGAGGCGTTCACCGAGAGGGCACCAGCAGCGCAGCAGGAACGCATCAGCATGGCGGTTTTACGTGTGATGATGTCAAGGTATTGGGTTTGTAGGGCTGTCACATCGTGGCAGCCGTTCGTATTACAATTGCCCAAACGGCTGCCATTATATGACAGCCCTACAACATTCTGCATCAGTTCCCCCTCGCTCATGGCCGCCGTGGTGCCAAGCATCTCCTGCAAAATAGCATAATCATCAGGCCGGGCAAGAAGCAGCATGGCCTTGGCCAGAAGGAAATCGCCAGCCAACACAGCGGAGAGGTTGCCGAACTGTGCCTTCACCGAAGCCTTTTTTCGCCTTGAGTCTGAATCGTCCACCACGTCGTCGTGAATCAATGTCGCGCTGTGCACCATCTCCACGAAGGTGGCGGCACGCAAAGTCTGCTCTTTGACCTCACCGAAGAGTTTCGCGCTGAGCAGCACCAACATTGGGCGCAAACGTTTGCCCTGTGTGTCAAGCACATAGTGCATGATGCTGTTCATTGGCTCGGTTTCGGCCTTCAGCGTTTGGGAGAAAAAGGCTTCAAACTGGGTTAACTCAGCGACGATGGAGAATATGATTTGTTCTAATGATTTCACGGCTGCAAAGGTAGGGATTTATCTCATTCTACATCACTTGTTATTACTTCCCAATGGCCACGTCCTCCGTTGGCAGGTCCGATTCTTCGTATAAGGTTCTCGTTTTGCATCTCTTTCAAAATTTTCTTGAGTGTTGTGTGACCCAAATGCAATGTTTCTTCTAATTGTGGAATAGTTGTATTTTCGTCCTCTTTGATAATGCGAAGTATTTGAACGGCTTTTTCGGGCCACTTTTCGGGCCACTTTTCTGTTTTCGGGTCATCTTTCAGGCCATTTTCTTGTGCTCCTTCTATGCCAAGCGTCATCTCTGTCTCATCCGGCTGCACCCTTTCTGATAGTATCGGTTGCGGCCATTTGTTGTCCTTCCAGCCTTTCTTGATGATGTCTGCGCCGCTGCCAGCCTTCTCGCCATTGCCCAAAAACATGAAGAGTTTCTTGTGGAATTCCCCTTTGGCTGATTTGTTTTATTATTTGTTCTGTAGTCATTATTTCTATAACGTTTTTTGTGCTTTGTTACTATTATATTTCAAACAAGGTTTTTAAAATACCCAAATTCTTCGTCAACCAACGCTCTACGATCCAATCCTAGATTGCGTTTCTCACAAGATGTTTCCGAAACCAAGCAGCACGAAAAACAAGCTGCCAGATTCAATTGGTCTTCATTTTCCCAACATAGAGGATCTGAAGAGCATTCTTTTGCGTTATTTATCGCCGATTTTATAATTTTATCTATCAATCGAGGCTGTCCTTGCCAAACAAGACCACCCATACTTCCTTCTGCTCCGTCAGCTGTGTAAATCAGAACCCCACACATCCTATCTGAGTAATACAGCCTCTCCTGCAAACTTGCTGTTGGATAACCACAAGAAAACTCCAACTCTTTCATGATAATGTGAGAGAACGTATGCAGCAAATAAAACTTCGGTGCCCCATATTGCTCCATCTCACCTTTCAACGCTTTTCCAATCTCTCCCTCTGGCTGATTATAACGAGTCTTGAACAAATCGGAATGCCGACTTAACCATCGATCAACAGTTTCTTTGTTAAACTCAAAGAACAAACCTTCTCCCAAACTTTGATTAGCAGGCAATGAATATACCTTTTCCACTGGCTCATTATAAATCCTCTGTCCCTCACTTCGAACAACCTCTCCTCCAATTCTTAAAGGAACAGGCATTGATACTCTGCTGAATCCGAGTTGAGTTAATGTTATAGCAAGTGTATCTACTTGTTGAATTTTTTTGAAATAATGTTTGAGCTCTTCGGGTAAAACAATGTCCTTAAATTCAAGATTTGGGGTGTCAGGAATAGATTCAGTACAGTCGGAAAACACCTTGTACTCTTCATATCGATATTGTTCGTGCGTATCTTTGGGAACCTCTTTTACTGCAAGAAATTGATTCTTTATGATTTTAGCTTGTTCTTGTGTTAACTCGATATCACTGTCTTCTGCTTTATCAACAATGTCAATTTGTTCAATGTATGACTCCTTGGTAAGGCCTGGTTGACGTTCCAATGCCTTTGGATACCATCGGTTGTTAAGCAGGTCTAGTACTTTTTGAAGTTGTGGTGCCAAAACCATGTTGGGTAGATACTTTGGTGGAATGTAAAGGCTGCTGAACGAGTCAGCATAATATACACTGTTACTGGTCACAAGAGCCATTTGCATAACGCTTCTGGGCTTTTCAGGCTTGCTTAAATCCCTGCATGGGTCATCCGACTTAGTTCCATAGCCATTCCATGGGGTTTCTCCTTTACAGAAAGGATGAATATTCATAATACCTTCAAGACTGTACGACTTATTGCATTTGCCACATTTTAAAGTACCCCAACTTTCAGAATTATTACGATTCTCTATCCATTGAAGTTCGTGACGACCTCCACACTCACATTCTTGGCATGGATAATCAAACAATTCGAATCCAGTCGGTTTTCTCATTTCGTCTCTTTTTCCATCTATACCAGCGCAGAATAATTCATACCATGGAATGTCTGAAATATGCCCGTTTTTACAAATCAACAAAATTGGGATTTGAACAAGCGTACTATACACATCTCTTATTTGATTGTTGTCCTTAAAAGTTCTGTGTGTTTTGTCATAAGGGTCTCTCGGAGGTGCAAAATACTGCAGTTTTGTATCATTTGTTTTTTGCTTCCATATACTTTCCCATTCCTCAAGTGGCTTGAAATAATACTTTTTTCTACTATAAAACCATCTTGGGAAATGAATAGCAGGTATTATAAAGTGGTCTGGCTTTAATTCATGTCCTGTATTCTCCATACAACGTATATACAACGGATGTTTCTTTTCTTTTGGATAATTCCAGTTATCCAAAGACAAATGAGGAACATCTATCAAGTATTTTAGGTTTGGAATTCCTTGTGTATCTTTCAAAAACTCCACAAAACGAGGGTCGTTTATGATGTCCACACCTGCAGACTTAGAGATTGTTTCCGGGTCACGATCGCCAAAATTCTCAATTTGTTTATTGACATCTCTAACAAAGCCCCAATAAGAAACAGACTTTGGCATTATAAAGAATCCAGCTTTGGTGGTAACTATTGAACCAACGCCAGCATTTGAAGATAATACCTTGTATTTTCCTATACCTTGATTGTACTGTATGTCTTTGTGTATTTCCATATTAGTTGTCTTTTACATTTAAAACAGCTTCAGATTCGACAGTTCGAAGTGACATCGGTACTGCCCACATATTATCGGCCTCGTCATCCAAATAAGCATCTAAGGCCAAAAACAGGTCCTTCCATTTAACCTTTTGGCGGGCATTGGAATTTAGAAAGTCAGAACCAGAATACCGAAGCGAATATTTTCCTACTTGTTGTTTATCCACTAATCCCTGCCATTTGGATAAAGCTTCTTCGATAAAGAGCTCGATGAAATTTTCAAGTTCTTCTGTAAGCAATTCCTTCTGTTCGCTCGATAGCTTTTGTGTTCTTTCCAGACGTTGACGGAAGTACACATACATTTTTTGCTTGATTTCTTCTTGTTTACGAATTGTCAGCAAATTGGCATTTTCTTGATTTGCCAAAGTGTCATTATGATGACGAATCATCGTTGCATTGTAGAGAGGTAAATACTTGTTGACAGATTTTTTGGAGAACGGCGTAATGGAAATAGGCTCAACGTAGTAATATAGCTTTTCATGGAACTCCCTAAAACGTTCAAAATGTGACAAGTCCCTGGCTCTAAAAGGATTGTGAACGGTTATCACAAGACCTGGTTTGTTACGAGCGACACGACTACTCGCTTGAATATACTCTGCAATATTTCGAGGCATGGAATTCATTACAATTGTATTGAATCTATCCACATCCAATCCTACAGAAATCATGTTTGTCGCAAGAATTAAGTCTGGTGGCGTTGTTCCCTGAAGCCACTCTGTTCCTGAATCATTTTTATGTGGCAATCTGTTTTTGGGATCCCAATGTTTTCCCACTTTCTCTAACTCATACACAACTTCTGCACCAGTAAGTCTTCCTGTAAGCTCAGATTTACTAAACGAAGAATCATAGCCATAAAGGCATTCTAATTTGTCACTATATCGCAAAACACGCTTGAATAATCGCCTTGTGTATTTCGTATATTCAGTATAGAACTGAGCATCCGTTTTTCCAACCTCTTTCAAACTATTGAAATAATCAATAATGGAGTGATAATAGTCCATCGCCTCATTAACTGCTTTATCAGAAAGACGAGACGCATATTCTTTTTCAAACAATGCACGATGTACGAACATGGTCGCAACCAAACGCATCTGAGTGGTCATGTGTGTCCTTCCTGTGGGAAAAATGCCAATGTATTTTCTTTTTGACACATATTTCACTTCACCATCAACTTCCTTCCTTTGATAGAACGAGAAGAAAGAGTCGTCATAATCCGTGCCGGGCTTGGGAAAGATACTCACATCCCTATCATAAAGGGCTCGGATTTGTAATTCAGTGTTGCGTGTTGTCGCCGTTGATGATATTATTTTGGGTCGGATTATTGCTCCTGCACTATCTGTGTACGAGCAAAGTTGATCAATGGCACATTCAAAAAGACTAACGGCAGAGCCCAGTGGGCCTAAAAGCAAATGCAACTCGTCTTGAATAATCAAAGATGGTGGCAACATATTCAAACCGCCCTTGCCGAACAATCTTCTTGAGTCTTGGTTGTCTTTAGATGTTGAAACTTTGTGACCAAGAGCTGCAAATTTATCCACTGTGCCAAAAAGCAAAGTAGGTGGATTCTGATAAATGTATTCGTCACATAGTTTTACAGGAAGTTCGTCTGAAAAAGTGCAGTCAATATTGTCACATCTGAATACAATTACAGGATTAGTAACGGTCCCCCTGTTTTGATATTTTAAAGGTTTCCCACAACAAGGACATTTATCAAGAGGAATTTTTGACTCTGCACGTTTTCCAGCGACACAAGTGTTCCATTTTTGACATTCTTCTAGTAATCCAGGTTCACCCCGTGGGCTTCCCTTGACTTTGTTTGGTAATGAATTATCGCCCACAAATAATCCAATAGAAATTGGCTCGTTTCCAAGTTCAAATCGTTCCCACCGACGGATTTGCTCTAATGCTAAGATTAAACGCATAGCACGTTGGAATTGCTGAGTAGCAAGCAGTCGAAGTGTATACCTCATTATTGCTGTCGTGCCACCGCCTTTTTCGGGATATTGTCTCCTGCGGTTAATAATTGTCAAGGCAATAATTCCCAAATAAGCCTCTGTTTTACCGCCACCAGTTGGGAACCACACTAAATCAACCAACTCATTTCTATATTTCCATTCTGGGTCATTTTGCCGTTGTATAACGCCATCAAGATTGAGCAAAATAAAGGCCAGTTGGAACGGACGCCAAGCGGCTGGTTTATTACCAAATATATGGTCGTCAGCTTTTTCTTTGTAAAAGTTAAAGTCTGTTTTTTCATTTGTCGATTTCTTACTATGCCACAATTGAATAAACATGGCCGAATTCATCAATCTAAAAGACAACATGTTGTTTGGTTTCTTGTCCAGAATTAAATTGATGTTGTCCGTCATCCTGTCACAGTCCAATTGACATTTGTCAAGATTATCAAAGCCGATTCTATTGTCTCCTGCATCGCGTTGCAGCACTTCCCTTTGTTTGTCAATCCATAATTGATAGTGGCCAACGAACTCTTTTAACTGGAAAATGATTTCATCATCCGTAGCACTTGAAAAGAGTGAAAGCCATTTAAACTCTAATGCATGAGAATCATTTAATAGAGGTCTTGGGACACGCTCTCCATCTTCTTCCACAAAAGAAAACTTGTCTCTAGGTATCGGTTCAACATCGGGTGTTTCATACGAAGGGATAAACTCTGAGCAGACCCATTTCTCGTTTTCGGTTATCTTCCAGTCAACGGAACAAAGATGCCCAACGGCATAATCTTTAATTGATCTATATAAATAATTCAGATGTTCAACATCTTCCTGTTGCCTGTCATTAGTCTGTTCTTGATAAGCGGTTAATAAATTGCTTTCGACCTTGATTTTGACTCCAAAAAAACACCTTTCATTAACCTTTTCGGTGACAATTGAGAAATAGTGGTTGTCATCTTCCTCAAATGGTGACGAGGTGTTTTCAAGCTGTACTTTTAAGTACACTTTTTTCGTTGTGCTGTTTGTCAATTTGGTAACTTGTAGCCATATTGATAAACTGCGATGAAAATCACTATCCTCCTCTTCTTCATTGAATAGGATATTTAAGTTTCTACGGTATCGATTGTCACGTGGCGAATAAATGTCTTTTTTACCGCCTTTATTAAGATTTATTCCATCAAGATCTAATGTTTTGCTAAACGAGTGTGATTGCCAAAATCCAAAAGATTTACTATTGCAAATATTCATCGCATCTTCCAAATAAGACAAATAAGTTTCATATCGTTCAACATTTTTTATTCTGCTTTCAACGGACAACTGTTCGCTATCTGACAAGTATTCCTCCTTGAAATATTTCAGTTTTCGCCAAAGACGTTCTTTGTATGATTTCAGGTATCTATATGTATCACCAATCTGTTCGTACTCACCATCTAATGAACCATCTGGGTTAGTGGCAACAATTCTGCACGTCTCCTTGTTGATTGATAGTATTGTTTCTTTTACTTTTCCTATTTCATTTGTAACATCCTTTACTAAATGCACGCCGCCTTCGATAATAGAGAAATAAGGTTCAAGTTGTGTTTGGTAATTGTCAAAAAACGACCGAAAACCACCTTCATCTTCAACTTTTATTACGATATTGCAATAATCGTTTTTGGATATTTTCTTGTAATAACGTCCAGAGATAGTTATACTTAAATCCGAAGGAAGAATAGGGGAGCCATCCTTGTCCAAACAACAAGAAATACCGATTGTGGTAGGAAACCGTTGGCTAAGTGAATACATGTCTTCTTCATCAGCACCTAAACGGTTAACCCTCTCATCAAGTTCTTCACTACTATTATCATCCAGAGACTCTTGATATAAAGAATCACTTTCTAAATCAGAATCAGCGTCTTGTGTGGCTGAAGGAGCACTGTCAGAAGCAACAATCTCAACATGTTTCCTCTGAGGGAACAATACGGCTGTACTATATAACGAGCCAGGAGTCGTGTTAATAACTTCTTCTCTATTATCACCTTCAAAATCTCCAAGGCAACAAAAACGCCCGTTACATGCGCCTGGGCCTTCCATTTGTTGTTTTATGAACTTCTCAAGTGAATCACGCTTTGTCTGAATCATATGTTATGCTTTTTACTGATTTTAAGTTTATATCTAAGAGCTGAATTAGAATATTGACTTCGGAAGCAGTATTTATTTCAAGCAAAGTAAGTATCTCCGAATGCTCTTCAAATAACTCTTCGAAGTATTTGTTGCTAACAGAAGAAACCGTTAAGATAGATTGTAGCAAGGATTCTATCTGACTATTCAATAGCCGTGTGTTATTGTTTTTTAGCAGCTTCTTGGTTAATATCACTCTGTGATAAGGAGAACCCAAACTGAAACCAAGGAAGGTCAATAGACCATTTTGGCTTTTTCGACTGCGTGGTAATATCATCGGATAGTCCAAATCAAGCCATCTCTCAAATCCTCTAATTGATATTTCTTTGTTATTGGGAAAAATAGCATTGTACGTGGCATCAACGCCAAACTCTTCCACCTTCCTTTTGAGAAGATATTTCCATAGTTCAATGCTGGAATTGATTTGTTCTTCTGTTAAGCCATACGATGGGTCACGACGAATATAACTTTCTGATTTTAAATTGCTATCTGTCTTTTTAATAAGGTTTTCTTTTATCTGGTCAACAAGGTCGTCAAGCAATTGAATCTTCATGCCTTCTTCAAAAGGAAGTTCCTTTAGACTTGATATGCAATAATGATCTCCACTAACATAGAGAGCACAATCTGCCGCCAACCTTTTTGTTTTCCCACTCTCAAAAACAATAGTACAACGCTCAGCCATATACTCACGTGTATCGGCTTCTGCCTCATCGATATCGTTTATAATATCTGGCATAACTGGTCTTTGAAGCACTTTCTTACTCCATCCAACCATTTCGCTCCTAAACGACGAGAAGAGAAGGCCATTAAAATCCTTCTCATAGAAATGCTTGTTCCATTCAAAATACCTGTTATGAGTAAGCCGATTAATAATGGTCAAGCCTCTTTGTCCATTTTTCAGCGGAAGGGGATCAAATGAATTCGGATATGTTTTATACCTGTCGTCAGTATATCTGAAAGAAAATAATACAACAAAGTCTTCGTCTAAGCCATCTCGAAATTGATTGAAATCTTTAATTACGATGCGCCTTGATTCAGAGGAAAATGTCTTTTGAATGGATTTTTTATACACCTTGTTTATCTCAGGGGGAAGAACGAAAGCCACTGAATGATAATTCTCGATTTGTTCTAATAGCCGTGTTGAAATTTCTTCATCCCACAATTGTTTATAATAGTTGAGGAACGGCATTACCATTTCTGGTTGTGAGACACCCGTTTCTATTTCACATTCATTTAAAAAACACTTTTGCGCTTCAGGGGTAAAAGCCAAAGACAGAGCATTTTTAATTCTATAATTATGGGGAAGCTCATCAAGATATGAATCAATATCTGCTGTAAAAATATCACGTTCAGCCGAATCAATAACATATTGTGAACGCATACTCTGTCGCTGGAACATTAAATCAACCTCATCTGGCGAAAAAGTAATAAAGCCATCAAAATCATCAAAACGCTTAATCTCACGATTTAATAGATTTGAGGCCAAAGATGCTTTTACATTTTCTTTGGCGTAATACAATCTAAAAGGGTGGTCTGTAATGTAAAAAACGAAGCAATTCTTAATGCCCACACCGTATTGATTTAACCGATTCAGTTGGTCTAAATTATACGAATACGTAAGCTTACCTCGATTTTGAGAGTGAAATATAAAGAGATTATCAATAGTTGGTATATTCTCACGGTTCTTCCTTATGACATCTTCAATATCATAAGCTGATAGATTAGTGGTTACAAATGCATTGTCGTCATTACTAAATAAATCGGTCGTATATAATTGTTCAAGCCATGGATTCTTGTCTTGTTTCCTTGTTATAATATCTTTCTCTTGAACGACAAATAACGATTTTCTGTTACAACTATTCGTTAGTGAATCGTCATCAAACAACTCTAAGATTTTTTGGTAATGCTTTTTTTCTGCTACCATTTGTTTGAATTGTTTGGATTTTCCAGAAAGCCCCATTGGTGGATTTAAAACCCTATCAGTACTCTTTTTTGCTAAAGTGATTATTTTTTGTGAATTGCTAAATGTTGTTTTATGAATAAAAAAACGCACTAAAAGTTCGCGTGCCCATTCCGGACAAGATGGCACATATATGATTTGGAAATTGATTTCTCCATCGCATCGTCTTTCACTGAAACAATCAACAGTATTGTTCATGGCACAAAGGAATCTGCGTCCATCTTCTACCTTTGAATGTAACATTATATCACATATATCAGAGAACATGACACTCTCTTGATTGATAAGATTCTGATATTTTTCCTGGGCACTCATGGTTTTTCGACAATTAGTGTCTTTCCCAAAGTTTGGGATTTTTTAACTCTAACATTTTATAATTGAACATTTCAAGTAGTTCCTCTCGATGCTCAGGAAACATTTCCAACATATCCAACAATGATTGCAAAGTTTTGCATATCTTACGCACTTTCCCACGTGAATCCTCTCTTTCATAATAGCCAGTTTCATAATCCCTCTGAAATTCATCAAAAGACTTGATTTCTTTCAACACTTCAAAACCCGCCTTTTGCTCCCAATAGGTTTGATTACGATATGTGTATTCCCAGAACGACATCTTTTTATAAAAAGCTTGTTGGTTACACCAACGCGCTATCTGTATATACAGATTCGCGACAGGTGCTTTTTTATAGTCCTCGTGGCGCATGATATACCCCACACAGCCGTATTGCATCAACACTCGAATGCGTTGGAATATCTCCCAAATGTCACGATAAAACTTTTGATAGCCCTTTTCTGTTTGCTTGAATCCGCAAAAAAGATAAAACTTGGTTCCCTTTGTTGGATTGTAGTGCTTCCAAATCTTCAAGGCTCGCTCTATCAATGGACGCTCACGCCAATTGTCAAAGGCAAAGATAAAATCTCCATGATAATTAGTCCGAGAAAGCATCTCGGCCATCTCTTCACCATAGGGACTTTCGGCAAGCATTCGTTCGTCAAGACCCTGCCTGAACTGGAAGGGACGCTTCGTATCAATCAGCTGTTGGAGGCGTGCTCTCCAAACCTCAGGATCGGAAGCAAGAAAGTTGTCATCCCAGAGATAGATATATGGGCGCACCAAGTGGCCGTGCTCGTCTCGCTCTTCGTCAAGAAACCATTTAAGTTCGGAATACGGAAAAATCTTGTCTTCTAATTTATTGATACAAAATGGACAATGACGAATACATCCTCGGGTGAGGAAGCCAATACTATATTGCTGATAGTCCTTGTACTTGTCTCGTTTGAAACCTTCACTGACTTTGCGGTCTACAAATTCATCGTAAAGGTGGTAATATGGCATCTGATGAGCGAGGTCAATACCATTAGTGCGAGGGCCACCTCGACGGTTGGGATAGCTATTGAGAAACTCATCGTTTTCCAATTGATTCATGTCCTTTTCGCGCTGGTAGCGATATTTGTTAACGTTGAGCTCGTTAGCGTAGAATCCTGTTCCTCCTTCTCTGAATTTTTTTCTTTGAGCTGTAGTAGCGTTCTCATAAAACGCTGGCATCTGAGTAAAGGTGAATACGCGAGATATATAGATCAGCTTATACTGGGATATGTCTTCATTTTGGTCAATAATCAGATGGAAATCTATTCCGTTATCATTGAGAAATCCAGCTATTTTCATCAAAACAAGATTAGGATGCCGAGTCCCATTGCAAAGCAGGTCGGCATCTACGAGTCCTATCTTGACTTTCTTTTTGGGCATATCAGATTAATTTAATTAGTTCGGAGAGAAATCCATTTTTATCAGTTACCCACTATTTTAGTTTTGCGTGCAAAATTACACTTTTTCCCAAACAAAACCTAATTCATTTCTTTCCAACCATCGCACCAGCAAAAAGGCGTTATCATTCGTTTTCACATTTTATGAACCAAATTCGCATCGATTTCACACATTTTATGAAAATACCGAATTTTTTTCGTTTTGCACGAAATTTGCTATTTTTGCGTTATTCTTCAAAACGCCTAAACCATGAAACGCACCACCATCATCATCGCGACCGTCGCCTTAGTGGCCATCGGTCTGTTGGCTTTCGCAACGCCGGACAAGACCCCCGACAATCCCAAAACCCCGAAAAACAATTACGAAACCATGTGGAAGAAAGTAAAGGAAAACCTTGAAAAGAACCTGCCAGAATCGGCTGAAAAAGAGTTAGATGCCATCGAGCAACAGGCATCGAAGGACAAGAACCAAGTGCAACTGCTGAAGACCTACCTCTATCGGCAGAACATCTTCCAGTTCACCATCGAGGAAGACCCCGACCAGCACTTTATCCAATATGCCGAGTCAAAAATCGGGCAACTGGACGAGGTATGTAACGCCCTGCTGCATGAGGAAATCGCCAAGGCTTACGCCGAATATTTGAACGACAACGAATGGCGCATCAATGAGAATTTGGCCATTGACGGTGACCTCTCAAAGGTGGAGATGAAATATTGGGACAAGGAAAGTTTCAAAACGCGCATCAATGAGCATTATGCAGAAGCCTTGAAACCTGTCGAGGCGTTGAAAAAGGCTAAAACTGAAGACTTTATGCCCTTGTACGAAAACAAAGACAACAACGAAAAATACATCGAATATGAGGCTTCGATGTTCGAGTTCATGTTTCACCGTGTGGCGAATTACTATCAGGAGCAGGCCGATGCCGACGACGTGGAAGGCGACACTGAAGCTTGGTGGCTGCCCGCCAAAGACTTCGTGAAAGTGGATTTGGGCAACTACGACAACCCGCTCATCAAGTGTCTGAAGATTTTCCAAGACCTGATGGCCTACAACCTTAAAAACAAGAATGAGGATGTGCTGATTTACAACGACTTCAAACGTTTTGAGTTTGTCAACGGCATTCTCGACAAGGACGACAAGTACCAAGCCGCGATGGAAGCCTTGAAGGCGCAACATGCCGACAATCCGCTCTCAGCCGAAATCACCTCTTTGATTGCGAGGAACTTGATTAACCAGTTAGAAAACAACGACGAAGACAGTACTTATTTCGACAACTACAAGAAAGCCAAGGCTTTGTGCGAAGAGGCCATCGCCAAATTTCCAAAGTCGCAGGGTGCGAAGAATTGCCAAAACCTCATCAAGCGCATCGAGGCACCACAAATCGACATGAGATTGAACTCAGTGCAATTGCCCAACGAAGCCATCCCCGCCGTTTTGGAGTACCAGAATACGATTGCACCTTATTATAGAATCGTGAAAGTCGAGGAGAAGGAATGGGGCAAACTGAACGGCATGCAAAAGGAAGACCTGCTCAAAGAATTGAACAAGAAGATGTCCGTTGCTGAGCAAGAACTTAGTTTGCCTGCCGAGACCGACTATCGCCAGCATAGTACTTTGATTGCTCTGCCCGCCTTGGAAAAAGGCATTTACTACCTGACGGCCACCACCAAAAGAGACATCAAGAACGAAGATAAAACGCTGGTTCTCAACTTCCAAGTTTCCAATTTGGCCTACATCACCGACCAGAAGGACGACAAGATGACCGTGGTGACCGTGGACCGCAAAACGGGGAAAACCGTGGAAGGCGTCACCGTGGAAGTCTCCCGCCGCGAATGGGACTATAAGACCCGCGAATACAAGACCATCATCATCGAAACGCCCAAGAGCGACCGCAACGGCATGGTGAAACTGACAAAGAAAACCGAAAACTCTTTCAACATCAACCTGCGCAAGGGTGATGACAACCTGCTCTCTTCCAACAGTTTCCGCCTCTATCAACCCTACAAGAACAATAACGAAATCTATACTACCACGCTCTTCACCGACCGTGCCATCTATCGTCCTGGACAGACCGTCTATTTCCAAGGCATTGTGGTGCGCAGTCAGGGTGACGACAAGACATTGGTGAACCATTATTCGGAAAAGGTCTCTTTTAGGGATGCCAACTGGCAGGAAATCAGCTCGGCCGATTTCAAGACCGACGAATACGGCTCTTTCAGCGGTTCCTTTGTTATTCCTACCGACCGGTTGAATGGCTTGTTTCGCCTCAATGCAAACAAAGGAAGCGTCTGTATCCGTGTGGAAGAATACAAACGCCCGACCTTTGAGGTCAACTTTGAGCAACCGAAAGAGCAATACAAGCTCAACCAAGAGGTTACGGTGCGTGGTGACGTGAAAGCCTACGCTGGTTTCGGCTTGGACGATGTGGAATACTCATATCGTGTTATCCGCAAGACCTCCTTCCCCTGGCGTTGCTGGTGGTGGTGGTACCCGACTGTCGAGGACGAGCAAATCACCTACGGCAAGGCTCGCACCGACGAGAGCGGAAAGTTCGCCGTCACCTTCAATTTAAAGCCTTCGCAGAGCATTGCACCCGAGAAGCAGCCTGTATTCACCTACGAAATCGAAGTGACCGCCACAAGCAAGCAAGGTGAGACGCATTCCGACACTTACTCTATCCGTGCAGGCTACAACGAGGTGAGCATCAGCACCAATTTACCTTTGCTCATTGAGAAATCAGAAATAGGCAAGTATGAAATCTCCGTGCAGAACATGAGCTGGCAGCCCGCCAAGAGCCGTGTTAAACGCACGATTTATCGTTTTGACGACCTCGCTAAAATCGACTATTTTGAGGCGATGGCGGAAATAAAAAATCGTGATATACCAGTAGAGATTTTTGACAGACAAATTCTTAGTGATGAAGAGTTGGCAAGGCTGTTCCCCAACTTCTGTTTCTATGACAAGAAAACCAAGACTTTAGTCAACGAGGCTGAAATCATGGTGGACGACAAGGCCAAGTTCTACGAAGGCAAGGCTTTGAAACCTGGAAAATACATGGTAGAATTGACGAGCCTCGACGACCCTTTGGCGAAGGTTTCACAACAGTTCACCGTGTTTGAAAACGACTCCAAGAAGCTACCTCTCACCACGATGGAATGGGTGCATCAAGACAAGTCGACCGCCCATCCTGGCGACGAAATCCAACTCAGCCTCGGTAGCGCGGCTAAGAACGTGGAAATATGGGTGCAGTTGCTCCACGGCAACGAAATCCGCCTGGAGAAATGGATGACGTTGGACAACGAGGTCCAGACTTTAAAATACAAAGTGACTGAGCAAGACCGTGGTGGCCTACGCTGGAAATACGCCTTTGTGAAAGAAAATGTCTTATGCGCTGATTTCCAAACTATTTCCGTGCCGTTTGACAATTACGACTTGAATGTGAAGCTCGCCACGATGCGCGACAAGCTCAATCCTGGTGCTGAGGAGACCTGGGAAGTGACCGTCAGCGACTACAAAGACAAGCCCTTGGAAGCCGCCTTGCTTGCCGGCATGTACGATGCTTCATTGGACGAGTTTGCAAGGAACTACTGGCACTTCAATATGCATCCTTCAGGCGTGTACGGCAACAGCTTTAGCACCGATAGACATGGTTTCATTTCCTCTAACACCGCTTTGGGCTATTTCTATTTCGCGGAATTATTCAATTTCAGCCTGCCCTCCGATGCGCCATTCTTCGATTTCGGATATGGTTTTGGGATGCGCCGTTATAGAAAAGGTGGGCGTGTGCTTTATGATTATGTTGAGGAATCAGCACCTATGATGACGGGGGCGGTGTTGGAAAAGAATTCCGTCGCAGCCGATGGTGCAGTTGAGATTGAAGAGGAAGAAGTGTTAGAGCAGCCTATATTTAAAAAGTTGACTCCGGAAGAAATCGCTGAGTTAGACAAACAGGACAAGCTATCAGCAGAAAAACCCGAAGCCGAACCCACTCTCCGCGAGAACTTCAACGAGACGGCCTTCTTCTTCTCGCAATTGCGCACCAACGCAGACGGCAGCGCGACCTTCAGTTTCACGATGCCCGATGCCCTCACGCGCTGGCGCCTGATGCTGTTGGCCTACACCAAAGACCGCAAAACTGGCAGCAATGGCTACACCTTCACTTCATCGAAACCAGTAATGATTATGGCCGACATGCCGCGCTACATGTACGACAACGATGAGCTGTGGTTTGTGGCCAACGTCATCAACACGGGCGATGAGGCTGTCACCCCGAAGGCGAAACTTGAAATTTTCGATGCCGCCACAATGCAACCTGTCAACATAATTGTCACAGACGGCCCTTCGACAGGCTCAGGGACCTGCACCATCCCAATGGAGCAAATCATGCCGGGCCGCAGCAAGGAAGTGCGCTGGAAGGTGAAAGCCCAGTACGGCTTGGAGCTGTTGGCCTTCCGCTTCACGGCCTACGCAGGTGAATTCAGCGATGCCGAGCAACACTTGCTTCCTGTTTTGAGCAGCGAAATCTTCATGACCCAGACCCTGCCCATCACCGTGAAGGCCGAAACCGAGCAGACCTTCGACTTTGAGGCTATCGCCAACCCCGACAGCCACGAACGTGACTACAGCCTGACGCTCAACTTCAGCACCAATCCCGTGTGGTATGCTGTACAGGCACTGCCTTACTTGGCCAACATCAACGCTGACCGCGCCGAAACCGCTTTCTACGTATTCTACGCCAACACGCTTTCGTCCTATATCGCCGACAACATCCCCAACCTCTTGAATTACATCAAGAAATGGCAAATCGAGACGCCTGATGCCCTGCTCTCACAACTCGAAAAAGACCAAGACCTGAAAGCCATCATGCTGCAAGAAACACCTTGGGTTCTTGAGGCCAAGAGCGAGACTGAGCAACGCAGCCGCATCGCCACCCTCTTCGAGGTGAACACCATGCGCGGCCAGCAAACCCGCGTTTTGCAACTGATTCAGCAGAAGCAAAAGTACAACGGCGGCTGGCCCTGGATGGACGGTATGCCCGAAAGCGCTTATATCACCACTTACATCCTCAGCGGCATGGGCAAATTACAGAAGATGGGCGCATGGAGTTCATTGAGCAAAGCCGACCAAAACACGGCCCAAAGTATCTGCGACAAGGCTGTGCGTTACCTTGAATACGATGTGGCCGAGACCTACCGCTATATGAAGAAATACAGCAAAGGCAAGGATTGGCCCATTGGTTCCACTACTTTGGCTGAACTCTACGCCTTGAGTTTCTTCAAGGAGCAAAACTCCGACAAGGACTTCGCCACCGCGAAGAAATATTACCTCGCCAGCCTCAACAAAGAGTGGACCTCATTCAACTTCAACCAACGCTCGAAGGGTGCTTTGGTGCTCTACCGCAACGGCAACGAAAAGACCGCCAAATTGATGATTCAGAGTTTCAAGGAATGTGCTCAGAAGAACGAGCAGATTGGGATGTACTGGCCGAAGAAATATTTCAGCTTCGAGTCGCACATTGCCACCCACGCCAACATCATGGCGGCCTTCGCTGAAATCGACCAAAACGAGGAGATGATTGACCAACTTCGAGTGTGGCTGCTCACCCAGAAGCAGACCAACAGCTGGGAGAATTCTGCCTCCACCGCCGATGCTATTTACGCCCTGCTCATGCGCGGCAGCGACTGGTTTGCTGAGGGCAAAGAAGTCACCTTGCGCTTTGGCAACACACCTATTAATATAGAAGGTGGCGTGGCTGGCACAGGCTTCATTCAACGCCGTTGGAACGCCAACGAAGTGACCCAAGAGATGCAACAGCTCACCGTCAACAATCCGACAAACCATTTGGTATGGGGCGGCCTATTTCGCCAGTATTTCGTCCCGATTGACGAAGTCAAGAGCGATGAATCAGGCTTCACCATCAAGCGTGAACTGTTTGTGGAAACGGTGACGGACAAGGGCAAGAAACTTGTTCCGGTGGGGACGGCGTTTCGACAAGCTCAACGACCTGAGGCCCCTGAGCCTGTCGAAGGGCCGACCTTAAAAGTAGGTGATAAAGTGACCGTAAAAATCACCTTCACCAGTCAGCAAGACATGAGTTATGTCTTCGTGAAAGACCTCCGCGCCGCAGGCTTCGAGCCGATTGAGCAAGTCTCGCATTACGAGTACAACGACCGCATGAGCTACTACCAAACCAACACCGACACCGACATGGAGTTCTTCATTGAGCGTCTGCCCAAAGGCACGCACCAATTGGAGTACAGCATGTTCGTGACCAAAGAAGGCTATCTGAACAACGGCTATGCCTTAATTCAATGCCAGTACGCGCCAGAGTTTAGTGCTTATTCGGATGGGATGAAGGTTAAAGTAGGAGAGTAAGACAAAGCTTTAGAAGCCATAGATCCCATGCCCACACACCGTCCGACGCAGGGATGACATGGCTTCTAAAGCCTGCCAGAGGCAAGCCTCCCATGTCAAAGCCCCGCTGCACATGTCATTCCAGTAGGGGAAAGTGTGTTGGTGAAGAATCTATGGGCAGCGGGATACAGAATAAGAATTTATGGGAGGCGGTTAAAATAGTAACAAATGAAAACCTATTGGGTATATATGATGCAAAGTGCCAACGGCAGAGCCTTATACACAGGTGTCACGAATAATCTTGACAGGCGTGTTAGAGAACATAAAGAAGGTAGCGGGTCTGTTTTTACGGCA
This sequence comes from Bacteroidales bacterium, assembly GCA_016285355.1. Next base: position 55,532 of record JAEEQP010000012.1, on the reverse strand, counting down.
AAATATAAGTGCCATAAGCTAGTGTATTATGAAGAGTTTGGATTGATAGATCAAGCAATTGTTAGAGAGAAGGAGATAAAGAGCCTATCAAGAGCAGAAAAAGAGAGACTGATAGATACTATGAATCCTGAAAGAAAGGATTTGTTTGAGTAATAACTGCTAATAACGACTTCAGAAAGCATAGATTCCCGCCAGCACATAGCCCTTCGCTGGAATGACATGCTTTCTGAAGTTTGTTAAAGTTAGCCTCCCATGTCATTCCGACGCGGGTGTGTGCGTTGGATTGGAATCTATGGGAGGCGGTTAAAGAAGTAAAACCATAATGAACGGCCTCAACAGGTATAGATCCCATGCCTTTGCCCACATGCCTATGCAGGGATGACATACCTATCGAGGCCTGCATGGACCGCCATGGAAATGACATGCTTTCTAAAGCCAGTTTTAACCCTTGTGAAATCCAGCCTCCCATGTCATTCCAACGCTGGCATGTGTGTGAGCGGGAATCTATGGGAGGCGGTTCAAAGAAACAAAACCTTAATGAACGGCCTCAACAGGTATAGATCCCATGCCTTTGTCCACGTGCCTTCGCTGGGATGACATACCTGTTGAGGCCTGCTTTTACCTGATAACCACTTTTATTGTTTGCCTCCAGCCGTCGCTATGCCTAACGTGCAGCAAATAAAACCCCTTCGGCAAGCCTTGAAGCGACAACTCGAATTGATTCGAACCTTCGCCAAAATTGCCCGATTCACGTTGCACCAGTTGCCCTTGCAGGGAATATAAATCGAATTGCACAAGCCCTTGTGATGGGTTGAAGAAATGCACATTGGCGACATCAATAGCAGGATTAGGAGCCACAAAAGCCTGCCATGCCGTTTCTTCGCTCTCGTTTACACCAAGTTTGGCATCTACAGCAATTTTCATTGTCACAGGGAGGTGGTCGGAGGCATCGAAAAGTGCCTCGGCGACCTCAGCTGGCACAGAGGGGTTGTAGCCTTGGTTCACGCTCATGTTAAAGTGGTGACCATCGTTGCCAACAGCATGAAATGAGCCTTGCACATAGCGTAAATGGTTGTAGCTGAAAGCAATCTCATCGGCCATCAAAATAAAGTCGAAACGATCGTCGAGGCCGCCACTGGAGAAACATTCATCCGAATAATAACGGGTGGATTGTGTATGAAAAGGGGTAAACAGGCTATTATTGTTCCATTCACCCACGCCACTACTGCCAAGAGGATCCATGAAACAAATGCTCGGGTTGTTGTAGGTCTGGGTAAGCAGGCGATAACCGGACTCGCTGGCACCATACATATTGAAATCACCCATAATCAGCACATTGTCAGTGGAATAGTTTTGGTTGACATAGTCCATAGCCTTCTGTATCTGGGCACGGCGCGAGGCTTCGTAACCTTGTCCCGCCTTGAGATGCGCCACGATACAAACCAATTTAATAGTGTCGCCAGCTGCTAAACCGGGTGTTTTCAGATAAAGTTCATAAACATCGGTGTCGCGCGGATTGGTGCGCAAAGCCACATGTTTCTTCAATCCTAACTTGCGTGAGTCAAAAAAGATGTGGTTGATAATATTGCTACCCGCATAATTGATGATATTATCTGATTGCCAATAATTTGCTCCGTTGATGTTGAGGTTGTGGCTGATGAACGCATTTTGGAGGGCTTGTGTGGCACCAAACTCGCAAACGGTCAGGATGTCAGGTTTCACATAATCCATGATGATACGGATGCATTCGTCCTTGCGCTGCGTGTTGTTGTTGGTCTCGTAGCAATCGGCAAAACCGCTGTTGTAGTTACCATATTCCAAGAGGTTGTACTGCATCACAGTGAGCGTGTCCTGGGCATTGGCCAACAGAACAATCCAAAACAATATAATAATAAGGTGTATTTTGCGTTTCATTTTATGAGAATTTAGCAGCAAAATTAGAAAATTTGGCGCGATATTTGAATTAATCCTATTTTTGCAACGAAATTAGTTATGGGAAAAAAGGTACGTATCGGATTTTTTGCTTTGGTCGCCTTGCTTTTGTTGGCGGTGACTTCTTGCCGCAAACACGAGAAATATGAGGGCTCGCCCATCGTAGGTCATTGGGGCTGTGAGCATTACATCAGTTGTCGCACGGACAGTACAGGCTACGAAAAGTGGGATACCTTGTATTATGAAGTGGGAGTAGGGCATGGTTATGAGGTGTATTTTTATGCTGATGGCACAGGCAAGTTGCTGCTGAATGATAGTCCGGCCTTGATCAAAAAGTTTGCTTGTGATTACGATTACAATTCAAAGAATCAAATACTTACTATTTACAATACCAATTGGATTATTTCGATGTTTTCTGATGCGACCAGTGCTGATATGAGCATTGAGACGATTACTGATACTAACATTGTGGCTTCTTGGACAAATTATTTTTCGGAACCTACGCCTTTCTTTGAAAGATTTTTCTTGAAACGAATTGATTAACAATAAATTACTAACAAAATGAAAAAGATTACAGTATTTGCATTATGCGCGATTGCAGCGATGATGTTTACCTCATGTGCAAAGCTTGATGAAAAATCGTTTGTCGGCACTTGGGGTGTGGAAAAAATTGAGTATTACAACGTTGACTATGCAGGCAACCCGATTTCAGGTTCCATGAGTACTTTCGTCATGGTTCCTGGTGACCAGCAGAGCGGTATCGATTTGATTTTCAGAGAAGACATGACAGGTGAGATGCGTGACCGTAGCCAAGACACTATAAAACTTGACTATGATGAGGAAACGGATACTTACGAGACGATTATTGTTTGTCCTGACACCACTTTGGTGACAAAATTTACCTATTCGATTGATGGACGCGCATCCGTTCTCTACATGAATCTCACATACCCTGTTGTCCGTACCTATAAGATGAATATTCTCAATATGGGCAAGGATTCGTTCGTCTATGAAAATGAATACTGGAAGGATTATGTGGAGAAGGCTTATATGAAACGCCTCTCCAATTCGGCTTCGAAGTCGGCCAGCAGGAACAGCCAGCCCTCACGTCCATGTAGGGAAGGTTCATTATTCAGCGACAGATAAAATACTACAACAGATAAAAACATTGCCGTGCATAGATTCCAGTAGGAATGACATGCACGGCAATGTTTTTTTATTCCACCAACAAAACCAATCCTTTCAGATAGGCTCCTTCGGGGTGGAAGATGTTGATGGGATGGTCGGCGGGTTGTGAAAGCTGGTCGATGATTCTTACATTGCGTTTGGCCTCGATGGCGGCGGCAGTGACGATGCCTTGGAAAGTGGCCTTGTCGACAGCCTGCGAACAGCTGAAGGTAAACAGCAAACCACCCTTGGCAATCCGTTTGATGGCTTCCGTATTGATGAATTTGTAACCACCTAAGCCGCGATGTCGGTCATGATGCCGTTTGGCGAACGCCGGCGGGTCGAGGATGATGAGGTCGAAGGCACCTTCGCGCATGTCGGTCACATAGTCTTTCATGTCAGCCACATAGCAAGGATTTTCCTCTTTTGAAAAGCCATTCAGTTCGAGGTTGGCCTCAGCGGCAGCGATGGCTTTCTTGGAAGCATCGACGGTGACGGCGCGTTTGGCCTCACCTTTCAGTGCCGTGACGGAGAAGCCTCCTGTATAGCCAAAAGCATTAAGCACGGTCTTGCCTTGCGCAAAGCGACGCACCAACTCACGGCTTTCACGCTGGTCCAAGAAAAAACCAGTTTTTTGTCCTTCCTCCCAATTGGGATGGAAACGGCTGTCGTTTTCCAAAATCACTTCATCAAGCTGACCGCCAAGCAGATAGCCGTCTTCTATGACGGCATCTTCCTTGCCCATGCGTTGCATGGCTTCGGCACTTTTGTTGTAGATGGCTTGTAAGCCGAGGTTGGGCATCAGTTTGAGGGCGCGGACAATCTCTTTCAGGTGCAGTGCCATGCCTTCGGTCTGGGCTTGCACCACGGCGGTATGGCCATAGATGTCGACGATGAGACCTGCCAAATTATCGCCTTCGGAATGCACAAGGCGGAAGCAATTGGTGTGGGGATTATCGGTCAGTCCCATGATTTTGCGCACCTCGTAGGCATGGTTGAGGCGTTCCAAGAAAAACCATTCGTCGATTTTGGTGTTCTCAAAACTGAGCATCTTCACGGCAATGCTTTCCGACTCGCAAAAGCCTGTGCCGAGAATTTCTCCGTTGTAGTCAGTGACGGTGACGGTATCGCCTGCTTGCAGGCCTTTGGCGGCATCGTGGATGGCACCCGAAAACACCCAAGGGTGGAAACGGCGCAAGGCATCATCTTTGCCTGGATTGAGCCTGATAACGGGATAAAGGGGATTTTGTGACATAGTTCAATGTTTATAATGGCGCAAAAATAGAAAAAATGCATTTGATTTTGATAAAGAATAAGCGACTTGCCATAAGTTTTTCAACTTTCTGACAATTTTATTTGAATTTCTTTTAATTCTTCCTATCTTTGCGCCCAAATATGAAGTCCAACTTCATCCAATCTTTGTGAAGTTTATTCATAACTCACTTGGAATCAATACCTTGTCACCACAGAATGTGACTGACAGGGCGAAGCTGTGAAATAAAAAATCCATTTTCCATGAAGATATCAGTAGCAGGAACAGGCTATGTGGGCATGAGCATTGCCACATTGCTTGCACAACACAACGAAGTGACCGCCGTGGACGTGGTGCCCGAGCGCGTAGACATGGTGAACAATCGTAAGTCACCCATTCAGGACGACTACATTGAAGACTATTTGGCCACCAAGCCATTGAACCTCAAAGCCACGCTTGACCAAGAAGCGGGGTACAAGGATGCCGAGTTTGTGGTCATCGCCGCCCCTACCAATTACGACACCCAAAAGAACTTTTTCGACACTACTGCCGTGGAAGCAGTCATCGATGCAGTGTTGAAGGTGAATCCTGAGGCGGTGATGGTTATCAAAAGTACCATCCCTGTAGGCTATACCCGTTCGCTGTACGTGAAATATCAAAAACGAGGCGTTAAGAAGTTTAATTTGCTGTTTTCGCCAGAGTTTTTGCGCGAGAGCAAAGCGTTGTATGACAATCTTTATCCTTCCCGTATCATTGTAGGCATTCCCAAAATGATGAGTGAGGATTTCAAGGAAGAAAACGAAGCCATCAAAGCACTTACCGACCTTGAGTGGCTTACCGAGCGTGCCCATTGTTTTGCCGAACTATTGAAAGAAGGGGCCATCAAACAGGATGTTCCTACCCTGTTCATCGGAATGAAAGAAGCTGAAGCAGTTAAGCTTTTTGCCAACACTTATCTTGCCCTCCGCGTGAGCTACTTCAACGAGTTAGACACCTACGCGGAAATTAAAGGATTGGACACTCAGGCTATCATTGAGGGTGTCGGGCTGGATCCGAGAATTGGAACGCATTACAATAACCCCAGCTTTGGTTATGGTGGCTACTGCCTTCCCAAGGATACTAAGCAGTTGCTCGCCAACTATGAAGACGTGCCCGAAGACCTCATCCGTGCCATTGTGGAGAGCAACCGTACCCGTAAGGATTATATCGCCGATGCGGTATTACGCCGTGCAGGTTATTATGAGGCCAGCAGCCAATATGAGACCAAACGCGAGCAGAAGTGTGTCATCGGCGTGTATCGGCTCACGATGAAGAGCAATTCCGACAACTTCCGCCAGAGTGCCATTCAAGGCATCATGAAGCGCATCAAGGCCAAGGGTGCTGAAGTCATCATTTATGAGCCCACTTTGGAAGACGGTAGCACATTTTTTGGTTCGCTCATCGTCAATGACTTGGTCAAGTTCAAGGAGCAGAGTCAGGCCATCATCGCTAACCGTTATGACAGTTGCTTGGACGATGTGATTGAGAAGGTCTATACAAGGGATATTTTTAAGAGGGATTAGTGACTATATAATAACGTTTTTAAAACATCACGAATTGATTAACGTTGGAATTATCGGATGCGGTTTCGTGGGTGGAGCCTTAAAGGACTGGTTGGAGCATAACAATCCAGAGTGTAAGCTTTTCATCAGCGACCCCGCCAAGGGTTACCATGACGACTTGAGCCATATCGACATCGCTTTTCTGCAAATCCACGTCCCTACCGAAGATGACGGCACACAGGATTTGACACTGATGAAAGAATTGATTACCAATCTTCCCGATGTGCCCGTGTTCGTCCGCACCACCATTCTCCCGGGCACCAGCGATAGGCTTTCCCGTGAGACTGGACATAAGGTATACTATATGCCCGAGTTCCTTTCCGAACGCACCCATATCGAGGACTTCAAGAAGCAGGCCATGGTGTTCACTGGAGCCCACGAGTTGCTTACTCGCATCTTCGTCGGCAAGAAGTTCACGGTGATGACCCCCTTAGAGGCCGAACTCACCAAATACATGCACAACGTATTCGGTGCCTATAAGGTCACCTACTTCAACGCCTGCCGCGAGTACTGTGAGCAAATGGGAGCCGACTGGCGCAAAGTGCATACGGGCATACTGCTTTCGGGCTACATCAACGACACGCACACCTACGTGCCTGGCCCCGACGGCAAGCTGGGCTATGGCGGTAAGTGCTTCCCCAAGGATGTGAACGCCTTCGCCAAGATGACCGAAGGGACACCTCTCGGAACCCTTTTGGAGCATCTCCACGAGCTTAATGTTCATTTCCGTGGGGTGGAGGAACACGTATAGATGATGAGCCGCAAAGCTCAACAAAATCTGTGAAATCCATGAAATCTGTGTGAAAATAAATCAGACACACTCAGATATATAAATAGTATTATTAGAGTTATGGCAGAAACAAAAAAATATTTTCGGACAATGAGAAAGCCGACGTTTGGAACAAAGCCACCAAAGTAGATGGTGTTAACCCTGACATATTCCGCCAAGACTATGCTGGCGCATGGATTCGTTTTGCCGATTATGGTAACCGAAATTCACAATATGGCTGGGAGATCGATCATCTTAAACCTTTGGCCTTGGGTGGTGAAGAGGAAATGGATAATTACCTGCCTCTTCAGTGGCAAAACAACGTGAAAAAAGGTGATGATTATCCACGTTGGACCACGGCGGTCACTGCTGATGGCCAGAATAATGTAGAACAAGAGAAGTATTGGAAGATTAATTCATGATGTTATGCCAATTATCGAGAGTTTTAGCATAAAAGGTCTTTTTGGCAAGAAAGACGTTGACCTTGTCTTCAAAGGTAAAACGCAAATTTATATTGGCGAAAACGGCCTTGGCAAGACAACCATACTCAATGCATTGAACTATTTGCTGAATTGCGATTTCAAGAATCTTGTCAATATAATTTTCTCGCGCATTGATATCGTTTTACAGGGTAAGCTATTTACTTTTTCTAAAGACGAGATAAAAACCTATCTTCACGCTAAAGAAAGAAGAATTCGCCGGATGGGTTTATATCAGTCAATATCCCAATTGCTCAATGACGACGACATTAAGAATCTTCAGGAGATTATTCGTTCGGGTAAAGAAGAAATGGTCAAGATGCAGGATATTCTTGAGTATTTGAGGACAAAAGACTTTAGTCTTAATGCCCCGAGCGAGTATATTTTGGATGTTGTAACATGCGTTGTCGTCGACCGAGCCGAAATCAACCAGATTGATGACTTCCAGAAAACCATGGAAGAGTTGCGTCTGCGCATATTATATTTCCCGACCTACCGAAGGATAGAAAAAGACGTGCGAGCCATGCTCCGTGAGCGTAGAAACCGAATTAACGATAGTTACCATTCAAGGGGACTTGATTTGGAATCCTCTTTTGTCGAGGAACTGTCGGAGGCTGTCCATTCTGGCATGTCTGACATCAAGAAGCAACGCGACCGTATTCTCAGACGTATAGCAGATATTTCACGTAAAGAACTTGATACAATGTCAGTCGACTTGTTGAAGAAGCAGATAGCAGGTATTTCTGAAACGATAACCCTTGAAGAAGGAGATAAAGAGAAGATAGAAGCCATCATCCACAAGAGTCAAGTTGGCTTGTCGACAAAGGAACAGGTCGAAGTGCTTCGCAAGATTTCGACGCGTGAGATATACAATGAGGAAAACAAATTCCTACTTTATTTGTTGACCCGTCTGAAAGATATCTACAATTCATACGAGTTGTACGACCATAGTATCAAGACATTTGTTGAGATTTGCAATTCATATTTAGGAGACAAAAAGTTTACTTATAATGAAGCGGATTTGAGCTTGGACTTAGAATCTACAGTACGGTCTGGTCCGATACAAGAGGTGTTGGATTTAGATTTGTTGAGTTCAGGTGAGAAACAACTGATAGCATTGTTTGCGACAATCTATTTTGACCCACAGAGCCATGTTAAGAAAGACATACATTTGGATAAAGAGATGCCAAAAGGATTTGTTAAATTCGATTGTAGTACAAAATCCGTGCAGCAGCAATATACGTTGGTCAATATCGGGACGATGTTTACATCGGCATCCCAATACCCAGTTACGTCAGATGAAATGAAAGATGCTGAAACATATATCCGAACGGATATGTTAAAGAATCTGCGAGGAAAATATGGTTTGTTCTTTTTAGAAAAGTATATCGAATATCTAATTGAGTTATTCAAAAACGACGCTACATACAAGAACCATAAACGAAATATAAACATTCAGTATAACAATGTTATGGCAATTCTGTCTCTATATGCGGATACAGAGACATCATTAAAAGATTACATTGCCAAAGTGGCAGCATAGTTAATAAAAGTTGGTCTGGTAATATGCCAGCGAGCAGATAGATGTTGAACGTATGACAAGAAATCATCAAAAGTTGCTTATTCAAACACAAATAAATTATGAAAAACATACTCGTTACTGGTTCAGCGGGATTTATTGGTTCAAACCTCGTCCTGAGGTTGCTTGAAAGCAAAGAACCAGTTAAAATAATAGGCTTGGACAACCTGAACAATTATTATGATCCAAGCCTCAAAGATTATCGACTTGACGTTATTGAGCGCAAGGCCAAAGAAAGACCTGAACATAATTATCAGTTTGCAAAGGGTGACTTGGCCGATAAAGCATTAATAAATAAATTATTTGCTGAGAACAAGTTCGATATTGTTGTGAATTTGGCAGCTCAAGCAGGTGTGCGCTATAGCATCGAGAACCCTGATGCATACATCCAGAGCAACATCTTGGGTTTCTACAATATCCTAGAGGCTTGCCGTCACAATCCAGTTGAACATTTGGTGTATGCTAGCTCCAGCAGCGTGTATGGTGGCAACAAAAAAGTGCCTTTTAGCGTGGAGGATAGAGTAGATAATCCTGTTTCATTATATGCGGCAACGAAGAAGAGTAACGAGCTCTTCGCCCACTGCTACTCGAAGTTGTATAACATTCCCAGCACTGGCCTACGCTTCTTCACGGTTTATGGCCCCGCTGGTCGACCCGATATGGCTTACTTTGGGTTTACTAACAAGCTGCTGAAAGGTGAGACGATTCAGATATATAACTATGGCAACTGCCGCCGCGATTTTACATACGTGGATGACATCGTGGAAGGCATTGTACGGGTGATGGCCAAAGCCCCCGAGAAGAAAAACGGTGAAGATGGCCTTCCGATACCACCGTATGCTGTCTATAACATTGGTGGCGGCCAACCCGAGAATCTGCTCGACTTTGTGAACATTTTGCAAGAAGAACTGCTGCGGGCAGGCGTATTGCCGCAGGACTATGACTTTGAAGCCCATAAGCAATTAGTGCCGATGCAGCCGGGCGATGTGCCCACGACCTACGCCGACAGCACAGCCCTCGAACGCGACTTCGGCTTCACACCGAAGATCACGTTGAGAGAAGGCTTACGTAAGTTCGCTGAATGGTACGCTGACTATTATAAGCTGCAAAATACAACTATAAATAGTAAACAATAAACTTTATAACAATGTTATACACCGAACTACAATTTCCTAATAACTCATTGTTCTTGGTCACTGGAGGCGCTGGCTTTATCGGCTCCAACCTCTGCGAGGCTATTCTTAAAATGGGTTATCGTGTGCGCTGCCTCGACGACCTCTCCACCGGTAAACAGGCCAATGTGGACTTGCTCAGTGGCAATCCCAATTATGAATTCATCAAGGGAGATATCAAAAACCTTGATACTTGTATGAAGGCTTGCGAGGGCGTGGATTATGTGCTGAACGAAGCTGCCTGGGGCAGCGTGCCTCGCTCTATTGAGATGCCATTGTTCTACTGTGCCAACAACATTCAGGGAACCTTGAACATGATGGAAGCCGCTCGCCAGAACAAGGTGAAAACTTTTGTTTATGCGTCCAGTAGCTCAGTGTATGGCGACGAGGCTCACCTGCCGAAGCAGGAGGGCGTGGAGGGCAACCTGCTCAGCCCTTATGCCTTGACCAAACGCTGTGATGAGGAGTGGGCCAAGCAGTACCACCGTCACTATGGTCTGAAAGTGATAGGCTTGCGTTACTTCAACGTGTTTGGCCGCCGTCAGGATCCGAACGGTGCGTATGCAGCCGTGATACCTAAGTTCATCAAGCAGTTGATTAACAACGAGCGTCCCACCATCAATGGCGACGGCAATCAGAGCCGCGACTTCACCTATATCGAGAATGTCATTGAGGCCAACCTGAAAGCTTGTCTGGCTCCCGACGAGGCTAGCGGTGAGGCTTTCAACGTGGCTTACGGTGGTCGTGAATATTTGATTGACATCTATTATGACCTCACCAAAGCTTTGGGCAAGGACATCGAGCCTATTTTTGGCCCTGACCGCCCAGGAGACATTAAGCATAGCAATGCCGACATAAGCAAAGCTAAACGCCTTTTGGGTTATGACCCGCAGTATGACTTTGCCCGTGGTCTGAACGAGGCTATTGGATGGTATAAAGCAAATCTATAATGGTAAAGCAAGCCTCCTATGTCATTCCAACGTAGGCTTGTGTGTGAGAGGGAATCTATAGGAGGCTCGATAAGGTAAGAATTTAAAAGGACGGCTTCAGAAATCATAGATTCCTGCCTACTCACATTCTAGCATAGGAATGACATGCTTTCTGAAACCTGCATAACATGCATAACAAAAGAATAAAGCATATCAATATTAAAAACAAACATACAATGAAAGACACCAAAATCTGTGTAATCGGTCTCGGTTACGTCGGCTTGCCGCTGGCACGCCTTTTCTCAACCAAATACCCTACTGTCGGTTTCGACATGAACCAAAACCGTTGCGATGCCTTAATGGCTGGCCACGATGCCACCCTTGAGGTAAGTGACGAACTGCTGCAAGATGCCATCAAGAACCATGGTTTCATCTGCACCAGCGACATCGAGAAAATTCGCGACTGCAACTTCTACATTGTGGCTGTGCCTACGCCTGTAGATGACGACAACAACCCCGACCTCACGCCTCTCGTAGGAGCCAGCACAACTGTTGGCAAGGTCATAGGCAAAGGCGATGTGGTGGTCTATGAAAGCACCGTCTATCCCGGCGTTACCGAAGACGAATGTATCCCCGTGGTGGAGAAAGTTTCTGGCTTAAAGATGAATGTCGACTTCTATGGCGGATACAGCCCAGAGCGCATCAACCCGGGCGACAAGCAACATACCGTAGAACACATCAAGAAAGTGACCTCTGGTTCTACGCCTGAGATTGGCAAATACGTCAATGAGGTTTATGCTAGCGTCATTACTGCCGGCACGCACCTTGCTCCGACCATGAAGGTAGCAGAGGCTGCCAAGGTAATTGAAAACTCACAGCGTGATATCAACATCGCCTTTGTGAACGAGCTGAGCAAGATTTTCAACAAGATGGGCATCGATACTTTGGATGTGTTGGAAGCCGCTGGCACCAAGTGGAACTTCCTACCGTTCCGTCCAGGACTGGTGGGTGGTCACTGCATCGGTGTGGATCCGTACTATCTAGCCCAGTGTGCCAAGCGTTACGGCTATAACCCCGAGATCATCCTCGCTGGCCGTAGGATGAACGATGGCATGGGCGAGTATGTCGCCACAGAGACCATCAAGCTGATGCTGAAGAAGGGCATTCAGGTCTTGAACAGCGACATCCTCATCCTCGGCTTCACCTTCAAGGAGAACTGCCCCGACGTGCGCAATACCAAGGTCATTGACATCTACAAGGCCTTGAAGGAGTATAACCTCAACATTACTGTATACGATCCTTGGGCTAATCCTGACATCGTAAAGCACGAATATGGAATTGATGTCGTCAATAACCTCTCAACGCTAACCGCTAACCGCTTCGATGCTTGCATCGCTGCTGTGGCCCATAAGAAGTTTGAGGGATTGGACATCCTCAGCTTGTTGAAGGAGAAGCATGTGGTGTTTGATGTGAAGTGTACGCTGGATAGGAAGTTGGTAGATGGGAGATTATAATATCAAGTATCAATATGAAAAGAGTAATGCTTGTCTTTGGCACTCGTCCCGAAGCCATTAAGATGTGCCCTTTGGTTAAAGAGTTTCAACAATATCCTGACGACTTTGAAACCATCGTGTGCGTCACGGGACAACACAGAGAAATGCTTGACCAGGTGCTTAATATTTTCGATGTGACACCTGATTATGACCTGAACATTATGAAGCAAGGGCAAGACCTCTACGATGTCACAGCACGAGTGTTGACAGGAATGCGTGACGTGTTGAAAGAGGTGCAACCGGATGTGGTATTGGTTCATGGCGACACCACTACCAGCACCGCGGCAGCACTGGCAGCCTTCTATCAGCAGATTCCTGTGGGACATGTTGAAGCGGGACTGCGCACTCACAATATCTATAGTCCTTGGCCAGAGGAGATGAATCGCCAGATCACAGGCCGAATATCCACTTATAACTTCTCACCCACGCCGCTGAGCGAAAAGAATCTTCTTGACGAAAAGACCCAGGGTCAGATTTTCGTCACCGGAAACACGGTTATTGATGCTCTGCATATGGTCGTCGGTAAGCTAAAAAGTGATTCGAAGCTTGCTGCCGAGCAAATCAACGTGTTAAAGGTCGCTGGCTACGATGTGACACGTCTTGATGGTGGTAAGAAGCTAGTTTTAATTACCGGCCATAGGAGAGAGAACTTTGGCGACGGTTTCATCAGCATGGTGACCGCCATGAAAGATTTGAGTGAGAAGTACACCGATGTGGATTTTGTCTATCCCATGCACCTCAACCCCAATGTGCGTAAGCCTATCCACGAGGTGTTTGGCGATGACCTTACCCGCCCTAACTTCTTCTTCATCGAGCCGCTGCAATACCTTGAGTTTGTTTATCTGACGGAGAAATCTACAGTTGTCCTTACCGACAGTGGCGGAATCCAGGAGGAAGCACCTGGTTTGGGTAAGCCTGTCCTCGTGATGCGCAACACCACCGAACGTCCTGAAGCCCTCGATGCTGGTACGGTGAAACTCGTTGGCACTGACCATGACCTCATCGTCTCCGAAGTCAGTCGTTTGCTGGACGACCAGGCATACTACGACCAGATGTCACACGCTGTGAATCCTTACGGTGACGGAAAGGCCTGCGACCGCATTGTAAGAATCTTTAATGGAGAACAAGTAGATAGATATGAAGTATAAAAAGCTGTAATAAATCATAAGCAACTGTTAAACAATTAAATTAAACGAATATACAAATAAACAAGAATATTATGATTAATGTTATTGGTTTAGGCTATATTGGCCTTCCTACAGCCCTAATGATGGCTTCTCACGGTGTCGAGGTGATAGGCACTGATTATAACAAGGAATTGGTTGCCACTTTGAATGCTGGCAAGACCACTTTTAAAGAAGATGGTTTGGACGAACTGTTCCAGGATGCTTTGAAGAAAGGCATTAAGTTCACCACCGAGTATCAGAAGACGGATATGTATATTGTCTCTGTGCCTACGCCTTACGACAAGTTCAGCAAAAAGGTAGATGCTTGCTACGTGGTGGCCGCTGTCAAGGACGTGATGAAGGTCTGTCCCAAGGGTGCCATAGTGGTGGTGGAGTCCACTGTGAGTCCTGGCACGATTGACAAGTTTGTGCGTCCAGTGATTGAAGCCAACGGTTTCAAGATCGGCGAGGACATCAATCTCGTTCATGCTCCTGAGCGTATCATTCCTGGCAACATGGTTTATGAGCTGCTGCACAACAATCGAACCATTGGTGCCGATAGTAAAGAGATTGGCGAGAAAGTGAAAAGCTACTATTCCAGTTTCTGTCAAGGCGAGATCGTGGTGACGGACATCCGTACGGCTGAGATGACCAAAGTGGTGGAAAACACCTACCGCGCCGTCAACATCGCTTTCGCCAATGAGTTGAGCCGTATCTGCCGCCACGACAACATGGATATATACGAGATCATTCGTATCTGCAACATGCACCCAAGAGTGAATATCCTTCAGCCTGGTCCTGGGGTGGGCGGCCATTGCATTTCAGTTGACCCTTGGTTCCTTGTGGGTGACTATCCCCAACTGGCTAAGGTGATTGACGAGAGTATGAAGACCAATGATACGCAGCCTGTTTTTGTGTTGGAACGCATCTACGAGATTATGAAAGAGCACAACATCACAGACAATCGTCGGGTGGGCCTTTATGGCATCACTTATAAGGAGAATGTGGATGATGTTCGCGAAAGTCCCACTCTCCAGATGCTTGATATACAGGAACGCCACCTCGCCCGTCCGCTCAAGAGCTTCGACCCCTTCTTCATCGACAAGGCTTTGGTGCCGAACCAAATCTTGGATTTCAACCAGTTTCTCAGCGAGGTTGATATGGTAGTCATCATGGTGAAGCATGACCATATTAAGCAGAACTGGGACAAGCTGATAGGGAAGGTGATTTTGGATTGTCATAATATCTGTCCGTTGGAGGGCGTATATCATATCTAATTAACTGTCGTTTATTGATGTCTCAAACGAACAACACTAAACAAGCCGCATGGGTGGCTGTAGGGAGTTTATGTTCCTTTGGCTTCTCCATTGTGAGTTCTATGATACTCAGCCGTTATTTCAACAAGGCGGATTATGGCACTTATAAGCAGGTGATGTATGTTTACAACACTTTACTCACGGTTTTTACTCTCGGCTTGCCTAAAGCATTCTCCTATTTTCTTCCAAGGGTAGAATTGGCACAATCGAAAAATCTAATCAGAAAGATTACAAATCTATTTTTCTTGTTGGGAGGACTTTTTTCCTTATTGTTGTTTGTTTTCGCGCCTCAGATTTCAGTGTTTCTGAAAAACTCGGATTTAACCAAAGCATTAAGAATATTTGCCATTGTTCCATTCTTTCTTCTTCCCACCATGGGATTAGATGGTATTTTGGCCACTTTTAAGCAATCCAAATTTATCGCCCTCTATCATGTTTCAACCAATGTCTTCAAACTAGTATGCGTTGCACTACCTGTGATGATTTGGGACTTGGGCTATGAGCAAGCCTTGATGGGCTTTGTGATTTCATCTTTTATCACGTTTCTCCTCGCTTTGTATTTCAAATACAAGCCTATAAGGAAAGAAGCATATGAAAAGTGTGGGGTGACTTATAAAGATATTTTTAGGTTTTCAATCCCTTTGTTGACTGCCAGTCTATGGGGCATCATCATTTCCTCTGCCGATCAGTTCTTTATTAGCCGTTATTTTGGAAATGAAATATTCGCCGATTTCTCTAATGGATCAATGGAGCTGCCTTTTGTGGGCATGATTACAGGTGCATGCGCCACGGTGTTGTCTCCAGTTTTTTCGCGGATGAGTCACGAGAAAGTGGATCCTAAGAAAGAGATTTACCCGTTGTGGATGAGCGTGTTTGAAAAAACGGCAAAACTAATCTATCCTTTGGTTATCTATTGTATAGTTTTTGCTGATGTGGTGATGGTTGTATTATATGGACAGAAATATGTCACTTCTGATAATTATTTTAGAATCAAACTGATTACAAATTTCTTCACCCTTATCGCATACGGCCCTTTGATTATCAACATTGGCAAGGTGAAGTATTATTCGAGGGTACACATGATAACGGCTATTTTAGTCGTTGTTCTTGAATTCGTCAGTGTAAAAACCATTAATTCGCCGTATGCTATCAGTTGGATTTCAATGTTGTGCCAGGTGGGTAAGATATTTGCGATGCTGTTTTTGGTGACAAGATTCTTCGGTGTCAAACTTCATCAGCTCTTTCCTGTAAAGCTAATAGGGCAAATATTAGTTCCATCTGTTGCTGTTTTGTTGTTAGAAAGGTGGCTGTTGGTGGACCTGCTTCAATTAGATAATTTAATTGTATTAATTGTTAGTGCTATTATTTATACTGCCTTGTTCTATGTATACAGCGTTCTTGTGAAAATGGACTATATTGGATTGATAAAACCTTTAATAAAAAAGAAATGAAAAAAAATTTCAAGCACTTGTTTTATTTCTTGTTTCCTCTGTTAAAGAAAATTCATAGGTTTTCTAAATCCCAATCTAATAAAGTTACCTTTAAACAATGGTTATGGTTTTGGCTTTTTGGTGATAAGAGGATTTATTGGCCTGTGAATAATAATAGTGAAGTGACACACCCAAACAACATTTTTGTTGGAATAAACTCAAATGCAGGAACTCGCCCTGGCTGTTATTTGCAGGGCAATGGGGGAATACACATAGGGGATTATGTCCATTTTGCATCCAATATTGGAATAATAAGTGCAAATCACGATATGTATCATCATATGCAACATGTTCCTAAAGAAGTAATAATTGATAATTATTGTTGGATAGGTATGAATGTGGTAATCATGCCAGGGGTTCACTTGGGACCGCGTACGGTGGTGGGTGCAGGTAGTATTGTGACTAAAAGCTTTCCAGACGGTTATTGCGTTATTGGCGGCAATCCGGCCAAACTTATCAAGGAATTGGATAAGGAAAGATTTGTGCCAACAAAGTACGAAGAAGAGTATTATGGGTTTGTGCCGAAGGAAGATTTTGAGAGGTTTGCGAGAAAGCATTTGAGTCAAAACAAATATTTAAGCAAAAGCTTTAATCTTTAATTAGATTAAAAAAACGTCGTGGTTTATTAAATATTTATCAATGAAAATTGTAATAATATCTCAAGTAGTGTACCCTAATCTTCGACCTAGGGCACAAAGAACGACCGAATTAGCAAAAGAATTAGCACGCCAAGGACACAATGTAAGTGTGTATGCTTTATTGGGCAAATATGATTATACTGAATTTGTCAATAATTCTGGGGTCCAAGTGAAGAATCTTGGAAAAACAAATTGGGGATTGAATAATTCGGATGAACATATTGAGCAAACATTTTTCCATCATGTTGTGAATAGAACTGTTGGAAAATACCTTTGGTTGCCAGATAGAGTGTTGGTCCCAATGGTGAAAAATGCAATAAAAAAAGAAGGGCATATAGACTGTTTGATCACCATAGCTGTACCACATGTGATTCATTATGCCGCTTCTTTGGCTGATTTGAGTAAAGTTGTTTGCTGGATAGCCGATTGTGGGGATCCTTTCATGTTAAATCCTTTTTCTAAACATCCCAAATATTTTGAAAAGTATGAACGAAAATGGTGTGAAAAATGCAATTATATCACAGTTCCCGTCGAAGAAGCTATCAATGGCTATTATCCAGAATATAAAAACAAAATCAAAGTAATTCCGCAAGGATTTGATTTTTCAAGTACTAAAATAGCAGAATACAAAAAAAACGAAGTTCCAACCTTTGCATATATAGGTGCAGTATATCCTGGCAATAGGGATCCAAAATTGTTTTTGGAGTATTTGAAGAACATTGATATGAATTTCAAATTTAAAATATTTGGTTCGTCTTGGGCCTATTTTGAACCATATAATGTATTACTTAAAAACAGGTTGGAATATTGTGGTAAGATGCCTCGTGAACAATTGATATATGAACTATCCAAATGCGACTTTTTGATAAATATCAATAACAGCTCTGGTGTACAAATACCAAGTAAGTTGATAGACTATTATCTAAGCAACAGACCCATTCTGTCAATCACAACCAATCTTAGACAAGACGAGATTGATAATTTCCATCAATTTGTTTCAGGTAATTATGAAAACCAAACCGAGGCATACAATGTAGAAAACTATAATATTGTAAATGTAGCAAACAAGTTCATCTCTCTTTTATTATAATATAGAACTAAATATTTTATTAAAATGAGCAAACTTATAAAATCTAGTTTTTTTCAACTCCCAATAATAAAAAAGCCCCTGTTGGCTATTTATAATTTTCTTTGGTGGAGAGTTTTGGGTCGTTGTTTATCAGACCGGTCTTTTTTGTCATTAAAATATAGACTGGTTTTTAAGAAAAGATTGAATTGGGATTCTCCCCAAACATATAGCGAAAAAATACAATGGTTAAAAATATATGGAAGAGAACCAATCCATAAAATCATGGCTGATAAATACTTGGTCAAAGATTATATATCAAAAAAAATAGGCGAACAGTATGTGATTCCGCTAATTGGTGTATGGGATAATGAAAATGAAATTGATTTTGATGCACTCCCCGAACGTTTTGTTTTAAAATGTAATCATGATTCAGGTACGGGTATGGTGATTTGTAAGGATAAATCGAAATTAAATATTGAAAAAGCCAAAGCTGGACTTCACAAGGGTCTTCGGGAGGATTATTTCCCAATAAGTCGCGAATATGCATACAAGGATATTCCTAGAAAAATTATTGCCGAACAATATATGGAAGATTCTGAAACCTTGGAATTAAGGGATTATAAATTCTTTTGTTTTGACGGAGAACCAAAGGCAATGTTTATCGCAGCAGGTCGGTCTCAAGGAGAAGAAAATGTTACTTTTGATTTCTTTGATATGGAGTTTAATCATCTTCCTTTTACAAATGGTCACCCCAATGCCAAAGTTACTCCTAAAAAACCTGTTTGTTTTGATGAGATGAAAAAATTAGCCGCTCAACTATCTGTTGGTATCCCTCACGTTAGAGTGGATTTTTATGAAGTTGATGGTCGAGTTTATTTTGGTGAATTTACGTTTTCTCATTGGGGTGGACTTAAGCCTTTTGACCCCGAGGAATGGGATTATACATTTGGAAGTTGGATAAAGCTCCCTGTTGAATAGTATTAGTTTTTTGTCATCATCACAAATAGCGAATCAATAGATGATAAAAAATAAATTCATATTAATTCGTGATGTTACATTGCTGTGCATCGTTTGCAATCTGTTGTTTTGGATGTTCCCTTTTCCTCCAATGGTATGGCGTTTTTTATTGGTGTTATTATCGTTATATGTCATTGTCGTTGAGAAAAGTAACCGTTTACCATGCGAAAAGTTTGTTTTGCTTTTTGTAATTATTAACTTAGTCCATTTTGTTGTCAGTTATACTTGGCAGAACCCATCAATAGGTCAGATATGGAATGTGTTTTGCGCATTGTTGCCGTTAAGCTTATTTCTTTTTCTGTCACAAAAAGGAGTAATGAATGACAGGTTTTTCACTTATGCGGGTATTATTCTGTTAATGGCAGCCATTCTACACTATTATCATGTTGAACGTACGTTGTTGATTAAATTATCGGCAGATGAGGATGCTGATGTTACTAATAATGCGTCAGTTGCGTTTTTGATGCTGTTACCGATGTTGTTTTTTATGAAAAATAACGTTCAAAAATGGGCGACGTTGATGATTTGTCTTTTTTATATTTTATTAAGCGCAAAGCGTGGAAACATTCTTGCTGCGGTTATTCCTACCGGCTTGTTTGTGTTTAGTATGTTAAAAGATAGTCGCCAATCTGTCTTAAAAACAGTTATAGTATTGGTGATTATTGTCGGTGGAGCATTGATGGTCAATCATTGGGTAGAAACTAATGATTTTTTGTTACTTCGCATAGAAAGAGCCAAAGAAGGTAGCTCTTCAGGACGAGATGTGATTTATAGAGCCGCTTGGGATGCGTGGTCTGATTCTGATAATATCATTACCTTATTATTGGGATATGGCACTGACGCTACCACACATCTTTCTTCAACAGGATATCATCGTGCTCACAACGATTGGTTGGAGTGTCTAGTCGATTATGGATTGATAGGTGCCCTCTTTTATTTAATGATTTTCATATCATTGGTTGTTCAAATAAGAGAGGTGAAATCGTATCATTTAAAGATGGCTTTGCTTGCATCGTTCTTTATATGGTTTTTCAAGTCATTGTATTCTATGGGATTTACAGATGAATCATTGTCAATCTGTATGATAAGTATGGGGACTGCATTGGGTAAATTTAAATTAGAAAAAGGAATATTATGAAACGCATCTTATGCTTTATTGATTCCCTCGGATCCGGCGGTGCCCAGCGCCAAATGACCGAATTGGCCAAGCTGCTGCATCAGGCGGGTTATCCTATTAAGGTCGTGTATTGGGTTTATTATGAGAACGACCATTTTTTGGAGGACGAATTGTCAGAAAACAATGTGCCCTTTGAGTATGCGCCTCAAATGAAAAAAACGAGTACTCGTATTCTTGAAATGCACAAGATAATCCACCAGAACAATCCTGATGTTGTCCTTAGTTACTATTCAGGTATCTCAAAACTGCTTTGTGTTGATCATTTGTTATACCGTAAGACATATAAACTCATTGTTTCTGAACGAAGTATTACAACAATGGTTAGCATGGAAACAAAAATTAAGTACCTGTTGTATCACTTTGCAGATGTTATAGTACCAAATTCGACCACAGAAGCGGAATTTATCAGGACACGTTTTCCTTTCTTAAAAGGCAAAATTAAAACCATCAACAATTTTGTGGATGAAGATAAATTTTATCCATCTGAAAAAAGTGTCGTGGATTATGAAAAAACAAATGCCATCTTTGTAGGTCGTTTTAATGAGGCCAAAAACATTCCGAATCTTTTAAAAGCTATTGGAATAATTAAAAACAAAGGTTATCATTTCCACATAGATTTTTATGGACGCGATATTGCCGAACATTGCAATGCCTTGGTGAAGGAATTGGATATTGAGGGAATGGTTTCATTTTGCGACCAATCAAGGATTATTGAAGAAAAGTATAGGGAGCACAACTTGTTTATTATTGCTTCGCTTTGGGAAGGCTTCCCAAATGTGTTGTGTGAGGCCATGTGTTGTGGATTGCCTGTGTTGGGCAGTCGCGTGAGCGACATCCCTTACATCATGGAAGATGGCAAAAATGGCTTCATCTTTGCCCCAAAAGACATAAATGACATGGCTGACAAGATAATCCGTTATTTGCAGTTGGACGCAAAAGAGAAGTTCCAAATGGCCAAGCATAGTGAAACCCTTTCGCAAGACAAATTCAAAAAAAATAGTTTCCTTAACAAATATATTGAACTTATAGGATGATAAAGACAAAAAAAGAACTTAAGCAGTATCTGGCTGCCGACTTGGCGAGATACGACCATAAGCTACATTGGTTGACAAAACTCACCTATAGTGAGACATGGATGATTTATTCTTATTTTAGGAATATCAGATTTATTGAGTATTATCAAAATAATCCACATTGGTATAATAAATTACCTTATCTTTTGAGAACTTTGAAACAAAGAAGAATGGCTTTGAAATACCAAATCAATGTTAATTCAAAATGTATAGGTCCTGGTTTTCTCTATGTGCATCCTGGTTTCTTCAGGGTGAATGGAGATGTTAGAATCGGGGCAAATGCTACGGTGCTTCCCAATGTACTTATTGGAAGAAGAAGACCCGATAAACCAGCTTTGGTCAACATTGGAGATAATGTGTACATTTCCACGGGTGTTACCATTTTAGGCCCTGTCAACATTGGGAACAATGTTACTATTGCAGCAAACTCGGTGGTTATTAAGGATGTCCCAGACAATTGTGTGGTATCAGGTGTTCCTGCCTGTATCATTATGAAAGATGGGAAAAAGTATTCTGAAATATAAACTACAAAAAGAACAATTTAGTAAATCGATGAAAATACTAATCGCAGGTGATTATTGCCCACAAGAGAGGGTAGCCAAACTAATAGAAGACGATATGGGAGCCTCTGTGATGAAGGAGATCCAACCATACTTGACCGAGGCTGACTATTCCATTGTGAATTTTGAATGTGCTGTCGCGGACAGCACCGTCAAACCAATTGTAAAGTTTGGTCCTTGTTTATCATGTTCGGCCAAAGGGGTTGGTTTGCTGAAGACCGTTGGTTTCGATTGTGTCACACTGGCAAATAATCATTTCCGTGATTATGGTGATGTTGGGGTTAGAAACACTTTGCGGGCATTAAGAGATAATAAGATTGATTATGTTGGTGGTGGTGTGAACAATGTTGAGGCGGAGAAAGTTCTTTATAAAAAAATAGAAGGCAAGACGATTGCCATCGTGAATTTCTGTGAGAATGAGTTTTCAATAGCGTCAAAAGATAAGGGAGGATCAGCAGCGATGAACGCTGTTGTCAATTATCATCAGATTACCGAAGCTAAGCAAAAGGCAGATGTTGTAATAGTTATTGTTCATGGTGGTCATGAGGGGTATCAATACCCAAGCCCAAGGATGAGACAATTTTACCAGTGGTATGTGGATATAGGTGCCAATGTGGTTGTCAACGGTCATCAGCATTGTTTTTCTGGGTATGAAATCTATAAAGGAGCACCAATTGTTTATGGTTTAGGCAACTTTTGCTTTGATGAAATGGGTAGTCGTGATGATATTTGGAATTACGGCTATTTCATTAACTTAATCATCGATGATAACGAGATACATGTCGAATGTGTGCCATACGAACAGTGCAATGCCACACCAGAAGTTAAATTGTTAAAGGATAAGGAATTGACAAATTTCCACCGAGAATTAGGTGAAATCAATGCTGTTTTGTCTGATGAGAATGCTTTTGAGGCACAAGACAAGGCTTTTCGGGAGAAAAACCGCGGCTATTTAAGCTGTTTGGCTCCTTACATCAATGAGTACGCTAGGGTGGCGGCGGGAAGAGGATGGATTCCCTATCTGATGCCAAAGAAAAAACTTTTAAATATCTTGAACTTTATTGAATGTGAGTCCCACAGGGATTTGCTCATCGAATCCATTGTAAAAAAGATTTATCATGATGCAGAAAATCGTTAAAGCAATTAAGAACCCTTCCATGGCTTTATGTTATCTGATTGAGAGCTCTCATTTGTTTGATAACATGGATGATGAGAGATATCTTAAGATGATATGGCGTATCAAATTTGGGTACAAATTGGATCTTGAGAATCCAAGAACTTACACTGAAAAACTGCAATGGCTAAAGCTTTATGACAGGAAGCCAGAATACACCAATATTGTTGACAAATACGAAGTGAAGAAAATCGTGGCTGACAAAATCGGTGAACAATATATTATTCCAACTTTGGGCTTGTGGAATAGTGTTGAAGAAATTGATTGGGATAGTTTGCCGCAGCAATTTGTTTTGAAAACCACGCACGGTAGTGATAGTGGTGGGGTGGTGATTTGCAAAAATAAAGAAGAGTTTGACCGTGAGGCTGCAGTAAAAAAGTTGAATAAATCAATGAAAGACAATGTCTATCGGACGATGAGAGAATATCCTTACAAGAATATTCAAAAGCGAATACTTGCTGAAGCTTATTTGAGTGATGAATATGATGCTGATAATCAGCAGATCAATAAAGGAGAGCAGCTAAAAGATTATAAATTCTATTGTTTTGGTGGCACGCCGAAGTTCATGTTAATCGCTAGTAACAGATTCACCGACCATAATTTCAATTATTATGATATGTCGTTCAACAAACTACCGCTGACCAGTGCTGTTGGGTCCCAAGCAGAAATTGTGTTTGAAAAACCCGAGCGGTTTGATGAAATGAAAGAGATAGCAACAACATTATCACAAGGCTTTGCCCATATTAGGGTGGATCTGTATTGCAGTGGAGGCAAGGTGTATTTTGGCGAATTGACTTTTTATGATTCTTCGGGGTATGATAATTTTTCATCTGAAGAATGGAATAAGCAATGTGGTGATTGGATTAAGCTGCCGGAAAAGACTATTTGATTGGAATGAAAAACACACTTATCTTCATCGGTCCCATGGGACTGGGTACCATTCCGCCAGGGGGTGATATCATGAAGAACCAATTGTTTCTGGATCGCTTTGTTCAGGTTTTCGACCATGTGATAACCGTAGACACATTGAACTGGAAAAAACGTCCATGGGTCATGGTTCGTTTGGTTTTGGTTTTGCTCTTTCACAGAAAGGCAAAGGTTATCATTTCCGCCAATCCTGGAAGTGCAGACACTTTAATCGGTTTCATAAAAAAAATGCGCCTGCCCAATGATTGCTTCTATTGGGTAGTCGGTGGCTCCTTCCATGAGATGATAAAGGAAGGTCGGTTCAAAGTTTCGACTTACGCTTTCTTGAAAGGCATTTTTGTGCAAGGCCAATCCATGGTGGATTCCTTGCAAGAAAGTGGATTGAATAATGCCGTTTATGTGCCTAACTCCAAAATCATCAACCATTATGGGGTAAAACAACCTAAAAAAGACAACAAAACTCATTTCGTTTTTTTGTCACGGGTTGAAGAATATAAGGGCTGTACGGATATTATCAATAGTGTTGACGCATTAAACCAAGCTGGGTATCAAGGAAGATTCGATGTGGTGTTTTACGGTAGGGAATCGGAAGATGCTGTATACGCCAAACGATTCAATGAAATGGTGGGTGCCCATAGTGAAGTTGAGTATAAGGGATTGTTGAATTTAAGAGATACCAACAACTATGATGAGTTAGCCAAATACGATGTCATGCTCTTCCCAACCTATTGGCACGGTGAAGGTTTCCCGGGCATTGTGATTGATGCTTATATTTCATCCTTGCCCATTATTGCTTCGGACTGGAATTTGAACAAGGATGTGATTGAGGACGGGCAGACAGGATGGATAATCCCATCACATGATGTAGAAGCGTTGACAGAAAGGATGAAGTTCGTTATAGACCATCCAGAAGAAGTGCAAAGGTTGTCGGTTATTTGTCGTGAAAAGGCGGCACAATATGACAGCCGTATTGTCCTTTCGGAAGAAAACCTGAAAAAGTTAGGAGTGTTATCATGCTAAAAATTGTGGGAGATATTAACCTCACCGACGGATATTTTGATACTGGCTTCGGCGTAGGCAGCAAACTGAAACAAGGTTTTAACCCGTTTCAGCACATCGACAAAAAACCTGAAGACTGTTGGATTGGCAACTTTGAGGGGGTGGCATCCGAGATATCTGATAAGACAGGCAATGCGGCTTTGCAGTTCCGTGTAGATCCACAATATCTCAACCATTTGAAGCACTTCAATCTGTATGGCATTGCCAACAACCATGCCATGCAGCACGGGGCAAACGCCTACCAGCGTACCTTCGATTATCTAACATCATGCGGTTGTTTATGTTTCGGCAGCAATGCACAAAAATCACAGGTCTTTGACCATCAAGGCAGAAAAGTAAGCATTACAGGTTTTTCGCAACGCATAGATGCGTTCTCTAAAGAGCCTTGTTATTGGCATAACCCGGAATATAAAGAAATTGAGCAGGAGATACGGCAGCTGCCCGAAGACGCTTTCAAGATTGTTTTTGTACATTGGGGCAACGAGTTCATTAATCGTCCTTCTTCGCAGCAAAAACGTTTTGCCCATTGGTTAGTGGATGTTGGTTTTGATATGGTGATCGGTATGCATCCTCATGTACTACAAGGCTATGAGCAATACCAAGGCAAGTACATTTTCTATTCCTTGGGTAATTTCGTCTTCGATATGCCTTGGAAACCCACAAAATATGGTGCTATTGTGAGCGTGGATTTATCGAAAGATACCATTGTCCCTAAAATGGAGTATGTGAGGATTAATAATGAATTTGCGTCACAAATCGTTGATGAAAAGGATGTTCCCAAAGAGTTTCGTTTCGATTACCTTAATGAGCAATTGGTCAAGGAAGACAATTCTGAGGAGTATCATGCTGAAATAAGCCGGTGCTACAAGCAATATCGCAAAGCGAATCATAAGGATATTGCAAAGAAGATGCTGGCTCATCCGGCTGTGATTGGCGGGACGGTTAAAGATTATATCAAGAGGAGATTGTAATTATTTTATTCCGTTTTTCAAGAAAGGATTCTTGATATTATAAAAATATGTATTTTTGCAATTTGAATGGATAAATAGGACAAAAAGAATCTACAAATTATGTGTGAGAAAAAGCCATATTCTTCGAAAATGAAAGCTATGAGGAAAAGAATTTCTTTTCGACTCGACTTTTTCAGCCTTCCAAGTTTTAAGGATGACTATCTTGCTAAATATAAAGAGATAAGCAACAATTACAAGGAAAATGTTCTTTCGGAACTTGAAAGACAAATGGTGGACGTGGATTCTGTGGCTTATAATTTGGACATAACTTTAGAAACCATCGCCGAAAAGAAGGTCTTTTGCTTTTCAGACGTTGTTTTTGATGACAATACTAAGGGCAAGGTTGTCGTAAGTCCATATTATCTTTATATCGAAGTGCAATGTAGTAATGATGGAAGCATTTCTAAACAGTCCATTGAGAAAATAAAAACATTATTGTTTGACCC
The DNA here is from genome assembly GCA_016285355.1 of Bacteroidales bacterium. The sequence goes on along the minus strand of JAEEQP010000012.1, from coordinate 28,977 downwards.
AATAATGGAACCTATAACTACATCAAAGTTTCTTACTTGCCAAGTTGACCACTACAATTTTGTTGATAAAGATGACTTAGACTCTATTATCGACAAGTCTGCTTTTGTTAGTATTGATACACCTATCAACGGGCGCTATTCTGACGAATACAAAGTAGATGGAGTAGAAAGCATAGATACAGCATTAATTAGGTATCTTCAGCTATATGAAGACAATAAATATGATATCTTGGTTAAAACAATATTAAGTATTTCCCTACATGACGATATCAACAAGTACGACCAAGGTATAATCAATAGGATGATAACTATTTCCGAACAAGAAACATCGCGTTGTTTTATATGAGACAAGACAGAATACATATTGAAACAAGAAGTAATTGTGTTAGAAAACCAGTAAAACCCATGGGACCGGCAATCACAGGATTGAGAAGAAGTTCCCTTATTTCTTTGTCCCCACGCAGGTCTGCACTCATTGGAACAAAGCCTAACGTCATAATCATTAGCGACTTTGAGACTATTCGACAAAACAATCAAGGTTGAGCATTACAATGATATTGACATTCAGATTTTCGTTGTGGGGTATCCGAGCGAAGGAGAGTCAATAGTCCTTTTTGTGCGCGACAAGGGAACTCCCCAAGTTACCATTGTTACGGATTGTTATGTAAGCAATGGTTATAATCATACAAGTAAATTGTTGGAAAACAATTGTATAAGTCAAATTGACGCTTTTGTTTGGACACATCCCGATTGCGATCATTCATTAGGTATTATAGACTTGCTTACGGCATTTGATTCCGAAAAGAAATCCAAAATCTATGTGCCCAGTTCTTTCAATGGAGGTCAGAATTATGAGGTTTGTGAAGAATCGGCCAAGACTATTGCTTTTCTGATGAAAGAGTATGATAGTAATAGAAAATATAATCTCAACTTTGTGAGTTTAAATAAGGGAGAAACACCACGAAGTCTGTATAGGATAAAAATTGTTGAATCTGTTTCGGGTAATGAAGTCGAGATTTCGCTGAAATTCTTGTTGCCAAATAGTGCATTGGTGGAAAGACGAGATGGGAATGATAAAGACTTTGTTTTGAATGACTTAAGTCTTGTTTATGTAATGGACATTAATGGATTCAATTATCTTTTTACAGGCGATTTGGTCGACCAGTCCGTCCAGTTCATTGATGCGGACGACCTATTGAGCGTAAACTATATAAAAATTCCACACCATGGTTCTGATAGTTCAGGCAAATTTGTTGAATTGCTTAATCAGAATAATTTGGAGAATGTGATTTCTGTTAGTACTGTTTTTGCCCCCAAGAGTGACCCTAAGCCAGAGATACTAAAAGCATATCAAGCATTCGGAAAAAATGTGTGTTGCACGGGAAATGGCGATAACAATTTTGGTTGCGTAAAAGCCACGTTTGACATTAATGGCCAACTCGAAAAAGAACTGGAATTATTTGGAAACGCATACATTTTTATGGGCTAATTTACGCTTCTAATTTTTTTTCAAAAGCATTCTATGCCACCTTTCTAAAGAATACGAAAGACGGTAACGTATACAATAATTGTTGGCGGAACAATTAAAGATTTTATCAAAAGGAGATTATAATATGCATATTATTACATCAAAAACAGGTAGAACCATCTTTAAACCATTGTTTGTCTTGGTTAATTGGATGTGCCCTAGATTCCCCAAACTGATTATCAATATTAGATTTTGGATGAGGGAAAAACGTTTTCCAAACCTTAAAGATCCACAAACCTTAAACGAGAAAATCTTATGGCTGGCACTTAATACTGACACTACAGAATGGAGTAGGCTGTCAGACAAGTGTGCCGTGAGGGATTACATCAAAGATTGCGGTTTGGAAGAAATACTCGTCAAACAGTATAAAGTGTGGGACGATGGCCAGCAGATTGATTTTACTGATTTACCACAATCTTTCATATTGAAAACCACATACGGCTCTGGCGTAAAAATGATTAGGGACAAGGGCCAATACGATATAAATGAAATCAGGCAGATGTACTACGACTTGGACAAGAATTTCATGATTACATCTTCCGCTGAGATGCATTATTTACGTGTTCCACATCGTGTTATAGCAGACGAGGTTTTGATTAACGATCCAATTTCGGAACAGTATTCCCAAACCCTGATTGACTATAAAATCTGGTGTTTCAATGGAAAAGTACATTACATCTGGGTTTGTATGAACAGATTTGTTACAAATAAGGATGGCGCGGAAGTGTTGTTGTATGACCGCGACTGGAATCCAAAACCAGAGTATTGTGCGGTAACTCCTGATTTCACTTTGGCTAAACCCATTCCGAAACCCAATGGATACGAACACATGTTGGAGGTTGCTGAGAAATTGTCTAAACCATTTCCAGTAGTTCGTTGTGATTTATACAATCTTGATGGTAAGGTTTATTTCGGTGAGATGACTTTTACGTCGTATGGCGGTATTATGGATTTCTATACAAAGGAGTTCCAGCAAATCGCAGGAAGCTTGATTGATTTGAGTGGTGTGGAGGTAAAAAAATAACAACCTAAGAGATACTGTGATGGATTTTGAGATTAAAGCTTTAGATAAAACCACCCTTCCCGACCAATTGGTTGTTTACCGTGCCGCATTTAATGCAACCAAGGACTATGAAGAAAATAATGCTATTTGGGTAAAAAAGCATTACGAAAACCCATTAGGGGATTCGTTGGTTTTTGGCGCATATCATGATGGAAAACTTGTTGGAATGAATTCATATATGCCTGTTGAATACCAGTACAAAGGGAAGGCTATTCCAATGTTGCAGTCTTGCGAAAGTGGTGTGCTTCCGGAGTATCAAGGGAAAGGCATTTGGTCAAAAGTGGTGAGGTTCGCTGTTGATTATATTTTCAAAAACACCAAGTACCAAGCAGTAATTGGTTTCCCAAACTACATCAATTCGTATCCAGGGTTTAAGAAAATGGGCTGGGATACTCTTTTCGGCATGAACAACTATGTCATGGTGAATAACGCTAAGGAGTTTGCAAAAGGCCTGTTTAAAAGCAAAAAATTGCTTCAATTATTAGGAAGGTGTATTTTCATCCAAAAAGTGGGCATTTGGTTTTATGGTCGAGGCTATCAGAGATTTAAGATTGAGGAATGTGGATTTGATAATTTGTTTTGGGATGATGACAGGGATGTTTTATCGGTAACACATTCTTATGAATTGTTCAAATGGAAAGAGTCATATAAAGGCATAAAAACACTTTCCATAAAGAGTGATAATAACCCCATAGCCTCTTGTATATACAGCTTTGGAGAGTATGAGGGTTCCCAGATTATTAAGATAGAAAAATGTGTTCTCCCAGAAGGGTCATCCATTTCTCTTAAAAAAGCAGTAGCTTTGTTAGCCAAATATTTTGCACAGAAATATCCACACATAGCATTTATCCGCGTATGGGCTATGCCCGAAACAGAATTTGCTTCAGCTCTGAAAGGATTGCTTTTCTTAAAATCTTCACATCCCAATCCATTTATAATCAAGCAGAACACCGAGGCTTTTTCGGATAAGAAATGGAATCTGTCTTTTTTTGATTTGGACTAAATGAAAATGTATGATAGATACAACGTATAAAGAAAGGGTACAGTGGATAGATAATTGCAAGGGTGTAGCAATTTGCCTTGTCATTTTAGGGCATACTTTGCTTACCAATAATTCTTGGTTAATTATTTATAGTTTCCATATGCCTTTGTTTTTCTTCCTTTCGGGTTTGGTTTGCAATGAGAAGAAATACACTTGGGAGACATTTCTTAAAAGTCGGTTTAACACATTGGTAATCCCCTATGTTTTCTTTTATCTTGTAACGTGGTTATATTGGTTGTTAGTTGAAAGGCGTTTCCGACCAGTTGATCTTAATTGGTGGCAACCTCTGGTAGGTATGGTTTATGGCGCACAGTGGAATGGTTTAATGGAACACAACGTAATTCTATGGTTTTTGCCTTGTTTATTTGTAACAGAAGTGTTGTTCTTCCTGATTAGTCGGATTGAAAAAAGGGGAGGGCAATTTATTGTCGTTATTTTATTGGCATGTTGCGGTTTCTGCTTTAAAACAAATTTTCCATGGGGCTTTAACATTGCTTTTGTAGCATTACAATTTTTTTGGGTCGGTAATATGGTCTATAGGGTGTTGGAGGAGCATGGTAAAACTTCAAGACAATATAAATTATTGTTTTGTTTTGTCAGTCTCATTCTCATCGCCTTATACATTGCCTTGTCTATTGTTTTAAACAACAAAGTGAATATGGGAGCAAATAGATTTGGTAATATTTTCATTTTTGAGTTATTGTCTTTTTTAGGAATATTGGCATTAATAACTTTCTTTTATTTTTTGGTTGATCGAAAAATTGGGATTCTGAGTTGGTTAGGTCGTAATACTCTTGCAATCTATGCATTTCATCAACCCATTTTGAGAATTGTGCGTTTTGTTGGTGTTAAGTATTTGCGTTTTTTTCCGGTAGAATCTAATATTTTTTATGCGTTGATGGCTGATATTGTTGTCGTTATATGTCTAATACCTGTTGTTTGGTTTTACAATAAATATATCTATAATTTTTTAAACAAAATCTATCTAAAATATAATAGAAAGTCGGATGGTTGTCTCAATTAAATAGTTCTTAAAAAGCGAACAATTGATGACTCAAAGTAATAGTGGAAAAATATAGGAAAAACTATTAATTGGATTTTCTACGGCAATGAGATGATTGACGTTAGTGTTGGTGCCTTGGTTACGGTCAATGACGATGAGTGAGGCTTGACATATTTAGAATAAAAGAAAATCAGATATGAGCGTAGTCTTAATGTACCACGACATTGTCACCAAAAACGACAAGTCAAGTGGTTTCCAAAATAAAAATGCTTTCCAATACAAGGTAGAGGAATGTGCCTTTGAGGAGCAAGTGAAAACTCTTCAAGGCAAGGACGTGGTCTTTACCTTCGATGATGGCGGTGAATCGTTTCTTACCAAAGCGGCACCCCTATTGGAGAAGTATGGCTTCAAAGGGGTGTTTTTTATCAGCACTAAATATATCGGCACGTCAGGATTTCTTACAAAAGAACAGGTAAAAGCGTTAGCCGAAAGAGGGCATGTGGTAGGATCCCATTCGCATACCCATCCTGAAATCTTCACCAAGCTATCAAAGGAAGAAATTCGCGAAGAGTGGCAGAAATCGTATGACATCCTGGAAGACATATTGGGAAAGAAAGACTTGCCCATGTCCATCCCTAACGGCTATACTTCAAAGACCATTGTGGAGGAAGCCATCAAGTGTGGCTTCACCGATATTTACACTTCCCAGCCCACCACAAAAACCAAGTTATTTCAAAATCACAACGTCATTGGCCGCTATGTGGTGCATGAAAACATGACCACCGAGGATGTTCTGAGAATTGTGGACAGCAAAGGTTGTAGGCTGAAAATGGCCTTGAAGTGGCAGATGCTGAATGTGGTGAAGGGGGTGCTGGGGGAGTCGTATGATAAACTTAAGGCTAAAATATTGCATCACTGAATATGCTTACCATCATCTGCCCCATATACAACGAGGAGAAATACATCGCCCGTTGCATTGAGTCCATCATGGCTCAAGACTATCCCAAAGACGATCTGGAGGTCCTCTTTGTGGATGGCATGAGCACCGACCGTACAAGGGAAATCATTGCCTCTTATCTGCCACAATGCCCATACTTGCGAGTGCTCGACAATCCGCACAAGATTGTGCCCTACGCCATGAACAAAGGCATCAGCGAGGCCAAGGGCGACATCATCATGCGCATCGATGCCCATACATTCTATGAACCCAACTATTGCTCGGCCATCGTCAAGCGGCTGAAGGAACTGGATGCCGAGAATGTGGGCTGCGTGTGCAAGACGGATGTGCTCAACAAGACCCCCAAGACACTCGCCATCCGCGAGGTGCTGAGCAACAAGTTCGGTGTGGGCAACTCTGCCTTCCGCACCGGAATCGACGGTGTGAAAGAAGTGGATACCGTGCCTTTCGGCTGCTGGCCCAAGCGGGTGTTTGAGAAATATGGCTTGTACGATGTGCGTCTGGTGCGTAATCAGGACATCGAGCTGAGCAAGCGCATCATCAACGGCGGCGGCAAGATCTATATCATCCCCGACACCTTCTGCACCTACCTCGCCCGTGAGACCTTCAGCGGTCTGGCCAAAAACAACTTCGGCAACGGTAAGTGGAACATCCTTACCGTGTATTACACCCGTCAGATGAAGTCGCTGTCGCTGCGCCATTTCATTCCGTTGTTGTTTGTATTGGGAGTCATCCTTCCTGCTATAGTGGGTATATTCTGGCATCCTGCTTTATTGCTCTCTGCCTTTGTGCTGTTGGTCTATCTCTTGGCCTTGGGTGCTGTCAGCGCCAAACTTGCCGTCACGAAGAGATTAAACTTTTTCTATCTTCTTTGGAGCTTCATCACCCTGCATTGCAGCTACGGCTGGGGCTCGCTGATGGGTATTCTTTCTTTGCCTTTTAAGAAACGATAATATATCATGCTCCTTAAATTTCTCTTCGACCGAGTAGTTTCCTTCATCGGCCTTTTGTTTTTGTGGCCTGTCTTGATCATCGTGGCCATTTTAGTGAAAGTCAAAATGCCGGGTGGTCCGGCATTCTTTGTACAAAAGAGAGTCGGCAAAGGCGGCAAGCTGTTCAAATGCCACAAGTTTCGCACAATGACTGTTAAACATAATGGCAGCACGGTAAGTGTGGCTGGTGATAGCAGGATTACTCCATTGGGAGCAAAATTGCGTCACTATAAGCTAGATGAGCTCCCCGGTCTGTGGGATGTACTCATTGGCAACATGAGCTTTGTTGGACCTCGCCCTGATGTTCCGGGCTATGCCGACAAGTTGGAAGGCGATGACCGTGATGTGTTGAAACTGCGCCCAGGTATTACTGGTCCCGCAACTTTGAAGTATCGCTTGGAGGATGAGATGATTTCAGAATATGTGGCGAAGAAACAAAAGGAAGGTGATACCAGAGAGATGCAGGAGATAGCCGTGGAATATAACGACAAGGTTATTTATCCAGATAAGGTGCGGTTAAATTGCTATTATTATAGGCATTACTCTTTTTGGATGGACATCAAAATGATATTTGCCACCGTATTGGGCAATAATATTGAATACGCAGGAGAAACAATTTAAATAACGAAATAAACTATTTGAAATATGAATAAAAGAATCTATTTATGCCTAGCTCACATGAGCGAAGCAGGACTTGAACAAAAGTATATCCAAGAAGCTTTCGACACCAACTGGGGGGATACTAAAATGGATTAAAATTGTTTTAGAAAAACTTGCTGTTTTAGAAAAAAGATGTATTTTTGCGGCATAAAACAATTTTCATCATGTGTAATACAAAGACAATAACTATCAAAAACCCTTCAAGGAAACTTGAAGAGTATATCCGTTGGATAGGTGTCCAGAAGTATCTGTCGTTGAGAGAATTGTGTTCCGATGATACAGAACCAACTAAAGTAATCTGTGTTTGATGACGGAAATATACACCATTTATTCAGAGAGTGGCGACGAATACAAACTGAAATTTACGACAGACTGTAACGGGATTATCGCTGACGCGTTGTTAGAAGAGATGAATAGCGTTGGAATTGAAGTGGCGGAGATAGCTTTGGCTCGTGTAAAGGGAGTCAATGTTACAAGTGGAAAAGTGTTAGCTCAAATTGAGGAGTGTATTGCGGACTTGATGAACAGGTATCAGAATGTCATATTAACTTTTTTCTGCGATTTTATCAGTTTCTTACCTGCTACAAAAAAGAAAATGCCTGTTCAGGAATATCGTAGCAGATTGTTCACAGCTATGTTTGAAAGGTATATGAACCATCACCATATTGATGACTTTTGCAATAATGTGGTGAAGGTTGAAGGCGTGGCGGAAATTTTCTATTTCCATGTTATCTACCATAAAGAGCATCAGAAATACGCAGAAATGATTGCTGAAGGGCTCCAAAAAGACTTTGGCAAACCTGAACAATAAACATCAGTTCAATGAAGTAGGCAATAAAATAAACAAAAGTACATATAGAAAGCCTTCGACACTAACTAGTATGGTGCCGATAAAAAAACCTCCTATAACAAAAAACTTCTATTTATATTGAGAACTTTTTGTATTTTTACAAAAAAATCTATTTATGGAGATAATTGAGCGGAAAGATTACATTAATAAAATCGTTGGTCAATTAGGCAAAGCAATGCCGCACTGATTCACGATTCTGGTATTATTGTCAATCCAGCGAGAGAATTCTTGCTACAGAATATATAAGCAACCAGTAACATTCAATAAAAACATGATTATTTGTCGCTTTAATAGCGATGGAAAGATTCTTTATTATTATGTCAAACAATCGCATTTACCTCTGCCTAGCCCACATGAGCGAAGCAGGACTTGAACAAAAGTATATCCAAGAAGCTTTCGACACCAATTGGGTGGTGCCACTTGGACCTAACGTCAACGGATTTGAAAAAGACCTCGAGGCTTTCGTGGGTCAGAACAAAAGGGTGGTGGCCCTCTCCGCTGGTACGGCGGCCGTACATTTGGCTTTGATTGCCTGCGGCGTGCAGCCTGGCGACGAGGTGTGCGTGCAGTCGTTCACCTTCTGTGCCTCATCGCACCCGATTACGTATTTGGGAGGCATTCCTGTGTTCATCGACAGCGAAAAGGATACCTGGAACATGGATCCTGAGCTTCTTGAAAAAGCCATCAAGGATAGGATTGCCAAGACGGGCAAGAAGCCAAAAGCCATTGTGCCCGTGGCGCTCTATGGCATGCCCTACAACGTTGACCGCATCATGGAGATAGCCAACCGCTATGACATCCCTGTGATTGAAGACGCAGCGGAAGGCTTTGGCAGTCGTTGGAAAGGTCAAGTCCTTGGCACATTTGGCAAGTATGGTGTGCTGTCGTTCAACGGCAACAAGATGATTACCACCTCGGGTGGCGGCGCTTTGGTCTGCGCGGATGCCGAGGCGAAGAATAAGATCATGTGGTATGCCACCCAAGCACGAGAGGCTTATCCTTATTACCAACACGAAGCTATTGGCTACAACTACCGCATGTCTAACATCTGTGCAGGTATAGGTCGTGGCCAAATGACCGTAGCCAATGACCATATTGTCCACCACAAGCATGTCTTTGAACTTTACAAGGAACTGCTGAAGGATGTGAAAGGCATCGAAGTCCACGGCAACCCCGATGAAAGATACGACTGCAATTTCTGGCTCAACACCCTCACGATTGACCCAAGCATCCGCATCAAGGGACAAGAAAACGCCTATAAGACAGTTGTCCAAGGTGCTGTAGGTGGTGCTGGTGGCGTGGTTCATGCCTCGGACAGTGCCCACACGGACTGCGAACCTAATGATAATGTAGAAGCCTTGCGCGTCTTTCTCGACCAAGCAGGCATCGAGGCAAGGCCTCTTTGGAAACCTATGCACAAGCAACCTGTTTACAAGGATACACCAGCGTATGTGAATGGTGTTTCAGAAGCCTTGTTCAAGGTAGGCATGTGCTTGCCTAGTGGGCCGTATGTTAGCGATGAAGATGTGAAGTATATTGTGGATTGCATCAAAGAGGCGATTTTATAAACGATAGAATAATATTTCGTGTTTCATAAAGGACGAATTCAAGGTTTTCTTGGATTCGTCTTTTTGTTTTTAATTATTTTCTATTTTTGCACCAAATATTCAATTGGATTGACAATGTCAAAAACTGCATTAATTACTGGAATCACAGGCCAGGACGGCTCGTTTCTGGCGGAGTTTTTATTGGAAAAAGGCTATGACGTGCATGGCATCATCCGCCGTTCATCGTCGTTCAACACAGGTCGCATCGAACACCTCTATTTGGACGAATGGGTACGCGACATGAAGAACAAACGTCTGCTTACCTTGCATTATGGCGACATGACAGACTCATCATCGCTTGTGCGCATCATCCAGAAGATACAGCCTGACGAGATTTACAACTTGGCAGCACAAAGTCACGTGAAAGTGTCGTTCGACTGCCCGGAATATACCGCCGAAGCTGATGCTGTAGGTACGTTGCGTCTTCTTGAAGCCGTGCGCATCCTCGGTTTGGAAAAGAAATGCAAGATTTACCAAGCCTCCACCTCGGAATTGTTTGGCCTCGTACAGGAAGTGCCGCAGAAAGAGACGACGCCTTTCTATCCACGTTCGCCATACGGTGTAGCCAAACAATATGGCTTCTGGATTGTGAAAAACTACCGCGAGAGCTATGGTATGTTTGCCGTCAATGGTATCCTTTTCAACCATGAGAGCGAAAGACGTGGCGAGACCTTTGTGACGAGAAAAATCACTTTGGCTGCCGCTCGCATCAAGCAGGGCTATCAGGACAAGTTATATCTTGGCAACCTTAACTCCCTTCGCGATTGGGGCTATGCCAAAGACTATGTGGAATGTATGTGGCTCATCCTGCAACAGGAAAAACCAGAGGACTTTGTCATTGCCACGGGTGAGTATCACACGGTGCGCGATTTTTGTACTTTGGCTTTCAAGCATGTCGGCATTGAGTTGCATTGGGAAGGTGAAGGTGTCAATGAAAAAGGCATCGATGTAGCCACAGGCAAGAGCCTCGTTGAAATTGACCCGCGTTTCTTCCGTCCCGCTGAAGTAGACCAACTTTTGGGTGACCCCACCAAGGCCAAAACACTCTTGGGCTGGAATCCTCGTAAAACAAGCTTTGAAGAGTTAGTCAAAATTATGGTCGATCACGACATGCGTTTTGTGAAGAAACTATACTTGAAAGCACATTTGGAGGAATAGGTCACATGGAAAATAATTTAAAGTCACACAGATATCACAGATTACACAGATATGGCTCGCCATTGGCGAGCGGCTGCCGCACGAAAAAATCAAATCTGTGAAATCCGTGTAATCTGTGTGAAAAAAGGACAAAAATAAAGTGTGTAAAAAAAGTGTGTAAAAGAGGTAAAAATGACAGACAACGAATTGACATACGAGATACGAGGTGCCATATTTGACGTTTACAACGAGCTTGGACCAGGTTTGTTGGAGTCTGTGTATGAAGAAGCTTTGGCCTTTGAACTTAAGAATCGAGGATTAGATGTGGCAAGACAGGTTGAGGTTCCCATCATTTACAAAGGCAATGAGCTCAAGACTCCTCTTCGATTAGATTTGCTCGTTAATAATCAAGTAATCGTTGAATTGAAGTCTGTCGAAGAGATGAAACCAGTGTTTGCAAAACAGCTGCTCACTTATTTAAGACTGATGGATAAACGAGTAGGTCTTTTGGTAAACTTTAATTCAAGTAACATAATAGAGAGTATCAAACGCATAGTCAATTAATTCACATATAATTAATTCTGTCACACAGATAGCACAGATTACACAGATATATTTTGCGTGCGTTAGCTGCTTATCGAAAGATGAGCAAAAATCTGTGAAATCCGTGAAATCTGTGTGAAACAAAAAACGCCGAAGGCAAAAAGAAAAAAGAAATAATCAGTGAGAAATGAATAAAGACAGTAAGATTTATGTAGCTGGCCATCGTGGGATGGTGGGCTCGGCCATAGTCAGGGAGTTGCAGCGTCAAGGCTACAATAATATCATCACACGTACCCATAAAGAACTTGACCTCTGTCGTCAAGACCAAGTGGAGGCGTTCTTTGAGGCTGAAAAACCCGAATATGTTTTCCTCGCCGCAGCCAAAGTAGGCGGTATCGTAGCCAACCAAAATGCTCTTGCTGACTTTATGTACGACAACATGATTCTTGAGATGAATGTCATCCACTCGGCTTGGAAAAATGGCTGTAAGAAGCTGGAGTTCCTCGGCTCTTCGTGCATCTATCCTCGCATGGCACCACAACCCATGACGGAAAGATGTTTGCTCACAGGCGAACTGGAAAAGACCAATGAAGCCTACGCTTTGGCTAAAATCTCAGGTTTAAAATATTGTGAATTCCTCAACCGTCAATATGGTACAGATTATATCTCTGTGATGCCGACCAACCTCTATGGTCCCAATGACAACTACCATCCTGAGCACAGCCACGTGCTTCCCGCTTTGATTCGTCGTTTCCATGAAGCCAAAGTCAACGGACTGAAGGAAGTGACCTGCTGGGGCGATGGTTCACCACTACGTGAGTTTCTCTATGTGGATGATTTGGCCAACCTTTGTGTCTTTCTGATGAACAACTATTCTGGCAACGAAACCGTCAACGCAGGAACAGGCAAAGAATTGACCATCAAGGAATTGACAGAATTAGTTGCCAAAGTGGTAGGGTATCAAGGCGAAATCAAGTGGGACACCTCGCGTCCGAATGGCACACCAAGAAAATTATTGGATGTCAGCAAGGCAGAAAAGTTAGGTTGGCGTTACAAAACCGAGTTGGAAGACGGCATCCGTTTGGCTTACGACGACTTTTTGAATAATCCCATGCGTGCAGAACGTTAATTATTGAAATTTTTTTCTATTTTTGCGGTGTTTTTTTCGACATCGCATGATTAATGTAATTGGACTCGGATATATCGGATTACCAACGGCTTTGATGATGGCCTCACATGGCGTGGAAGTGGTTGGAACGGACTATAACAAGGAATTGGTCGCAACCCTTAATGCGGGCAAGACTACTTTCAAGGAAGACGGATTGTACCAATTATTCCAGGAGGCTCTGAAAGGTGGCATCAAATTCACCACAGAATACCAGAAAACGGACATGTACATCGTCTCCGTACCTACGCCATACGACAAGTTCAGCAAAAAAGTGGATGCCAGCTATGTGGTGGCTGCCGTGAAAGAGGTGATGAAAGTGTGTCCGAAAGGCACTACTGTTGTTGTGGAATCTACGATTAGTCCTGGCACTATGGACAAGTTCGTGCGTCCCATGGTGGAAGCCAACGGCTTCAAGATTGGTGAAGACATCCATCTCGTTCATGCACCTGAACGTATCATTCCAGGTAACATGATCTATGAGTTGCTCCATAACAACCGAACCATTGGTGCCGACAGCCGCGAAATTGGAGAGAAGGTAAAGAAATACTATGCTTCTTTCTGCCAAGGCGAAATTGTGGTAACCGACATCCGAACGGCTGAAATGACTAAAGTGGTGGAAAACACTTATCGAGCCGTGAATATTGCTTTTGCCAACGAACTGAGCCGTATCTGCCGTCACGACAACATGGATGTGTACGAAATTATCCGCATTTGCAATATGCATCCGAGAGTGAACATCCTGCAACCTGGTCCAGGTGTGGGTGGGCATTGCATCAGCGTTGACCCTTGGTTCCTTGTAGGCGATTACCCTCAATTAGCCAAGGTTATTGACGAATCGATGAAAACCAATGATTCGCAACCTGTTTTCGTGTTGGAACGCATATACGAAATCATGAAGGAGAATCACATTACCGACAATCGCCGTGTGGGGCTCTATGGTATTACATACAAAGAGAATGTGGACGATATTCGTGAAAGCCCGACTTTGCAGTTGATCGATATCCAAAAGCACCACCTTGCGCGTCCACTGAAGAGCTTCGACCCGTTCTTTACCGAGAAGGAGATTGTCCCCAACCAAATCCTCGATTTCGACCGGTTTTTGAATGAGGTAGACATGGTGGTCATTATGGTGAAGCATGACCATATCAAGCAGAATTGGGATAAGCTCAAGGGGAAGGTTGTGTTGGATTGTCATAATGTTTGTCCACTTGAAGGCGTTTATCATATTTAGTTTAGAGTGTAGTGTTTAGAGTTTAGAGTTGTTTAAAAAGTGGAGAGTTAAAAGTATAAAAGTATATATAAAAGTATGGAAGTATTTGGGTATCGAAAACTAATTGCTTATCAGAAAGCTAAAGAAGTGGTCAAAAGAACCTATAAACTTTTGAAGAAGTTTCCTGAGGAAGAACGTTTCGCGATGTGTGACCAACTTAGACGAGCTTCAGTATCTGTTACTTCAAATATTGCAGAAGGCGTAAACCGCTTTTCGTTGAAAGACAAAGCTCGATTCATTGAGATTGCATACGGCTCGCTAATGGAAGTTTCTTCGCAGCTCGAAATAGCCGAAGAACTTGGCTTCATTACAACATCCGACCGTCAGAATATGGACCAGTTGATAGAAGAAGACGCACGTCTTCTTTCAGGTCTACTTAATTCCTACAAGCCCAACGACTCAACCCCCTAAACCAAACACTAACAACTCTAAACTCTAAACTAAAAACAACTCTAAACTCTAAACTCTCAACACTAAACTATAGAAAAAAAGTATGAAAAAAATAATGTTAGTGTTCGGTACCCGCCCAGAGGCAATAAAAATGTGTCCGTTAGTCAAAGAGTTGGAAAAACACCCCGACGACTTTGAAACTATTGTCTGCGTCACTGGACAGCACCGCGAGATGCTTGACCAAGTGCTGAAAATCTTTGAAGTGACTCCTGACTATGACCTTAACATCATGCAACAAGAGCAGGATTTGTATGATGTCACGGCTCGCGTACTTGTTGGGATGCGCGATGTGTTGAAAGAGGTGCAACCCGATGTGGTGCTGGTGCACGGCGACACGACCACAAGTATGGCAACAGCGATAGCAGCGTTCTATCAAAAGATTCCTGTGGGCCATGTGGAAGCCGGATTGCGTACCTACAACCTCTACAGCCCTTGGCCTGAAGAGATGAACCGTCAGGTGACAGGACGTATTGCCGAATACCACTTCTCCCCTACCCCACTCAGCCGACAGAACCTCCTGGACGAACATGTCGACGAAGAAAAAATCACCGTCACAGGCAACACGGTCATTGATGCTCTATATATGATAGTGGAGAAGCTTAACGCAGACCCTACTCTTGTCAAGGAACAGGAACAAGTACTATTCACTGCTGGCTACGATGTCAAGCGTTTGGACAATGGTAAAAAGCTCGTACTTATCACAGGTCACAGAAGGGAAAATTTCGGCGAAGGTTTCATCAACATGGTCACGGCCATGAAGGACCTTTCAGAGAAATATCCTGATGTCGACTTTGTGTATCCCATGCACCTCAACCCCAATGTGCGGAAGCCCATCCACGAGGTGTTTGGAGATGACCTAACAGTTTACAAGAACTTTTTCTTTATTGAGCCTTTGCAATACTTGGAGTTTGTCTATCTGATGAAAAAAAGCTATTTAGTACTGACCGACAGTGGCGGCATTCAAGAGGAGGCCCCTGGTTTGGGTAAACCCGTTCTTGTCATGCGCAACACCACCGAACGCCCTGAAGCTCTCGAGGCAGGCACCGTAAAACTCGTCGGCACCAACCACGACCTTATCTTCAGCGAAGTCACCCGACTGATTGAAGACCCTGCCTATTACGAACAGATGAGTCAGGCTGTGAATCCATACGGCGACGGCTTGGCTTGCAGCAGAATCGTCGATGCGCTGAAAAAATAACCTTCCCTTTCGTTGAAATTATTTATTTTTGCAGGCTATTCTAATTTGGATATGTCTGCACCCAACCAATTGATAGGGAAAATCGAGGGCTTCACGCGGAAGTACTACCTTAACCGCTTGATACAAGGCGTGTTGGTGGGTGCTGTGCTGTGGATTGTCTTTTATCTGCTCATTAATGGGTTAGAGTATTTCTCTTGGTTCCCGCCCAAAGGCCGTTTTGTGCTTTTCTTGTTTTTGCTGGCGGGTAGCGGTTTTGTCTTGGTGTACCATTTCCTCATCCCGCTTTTCAATCTCATCCGTTTCCGAAAGAAGATGTCGGTGGAACAAGCTTCTGTGCTCATTGGCAAGTTCTTCCCTGAAATCAAGGACAAACTGCTGAATACCATTCAATTGAGCAATCAAATGGAAGCCATGGTCGGCCCTTCGACAGGCTCAGGGTCCTCTGCTGATAATGCCCTATTAGCTGCTACCATCGAGCAACGTAGTGCTCGCCTCTCCCCTATCCGCTTCTCGGATGCTGTTGACTTGCGCGGCAATTTGAAGTATCTCGGCATCTTTTTCGGTTCACTCCTATTATTAATAGCACTGATGGTGTTTCTCCCTTCGTTTGCTGTGCAGCCTACGCAGCGCATCGTCAATTATGAGCAACATTTTGAGAAGCCCCTCCCCTATCAGGTTGAAATCGAGCAGGACGACATAGAGACCACCCAAGGCAAGGAGGTGAAGTTCAACATCCATGTCACGGGCGACCGCATCCCTGATGCCTTTTATGTGAAAAGCGAATTAGGACAACAACTGATGATCAAGGGGTCAACCAACGATTTCAGCTATACTTTTAAGAACCTCTTTAACGATTTGGACTTTAATGTGATTGGTGGCGAATACACCAGCCGTCCCTTGCATATCACGGTGCACTCCAACCCTACCCTACTCTCCTACCGCTGTGAGTTGCGTTATCCCGCTTACATCCACCGCAGCAACGAGACTTTTGATGCCAAAACAAGACTTATCGTCCCACAAGGCACCCAGCTCATTTTCGGTTTCACCACTCGCGACACCGAGCAGATGACCGTCACTCGCGACTCATTGACCACCGATTTAACGGCAAACGACAACATTTTTGAATACCAATTCATAGCGGCACAATCCACGAAGTTTGAGGTGCAAGTTCAAAATACTTGGAACCAAACCATCGATCCCCTACCCTTCTCTATCGACGTGCTCCCCGATGCTTATCCCGACATCCGCGTGGAGTCATTCGATGAACAACTTTCCACTGATGTGTATTTTTCAGGCCTCGTCACCGACGATTATGGCTTCAGTAAATTGACCTTTAACTGCATCGTGAAGGAACCCATCGAAAAGAAATTTGTCAAGCCTGTAGCTTTGGATTTGAAGCAAACTCGTACCTCGTTCTTCTACAGCTTCAACATGGACAGCCTCGGCATCATGCCTGGACAGAATAT
The DNA here is from genome assembly GCA_016285355.1 of Bacteroidales bacterium. The sequence continues at coordinate 12,042 of JAEEQP010000012.1, read as the reverse complement.
GGAGGTCTATTTCGAGGTGTGGGATAACGACGGCTTCCATGGGCCTAAGTCGAAGCGTTCTGAAACATTTACCTACTATAAGCCTTCGGAATCCGCCTTGGACAGCATCGCCAACCAACAGTCGGAAGACATTATGGAACGGCTTTCCGAGAAGTCGCAAGAAGCTGATAAACTGCAGGACGAAATAGAAAAGATGCTGCAAGACCTCATTCAAAAGAAGGATTTGGACTGGTCGGACAAGGAGAAGATGAAAGACTTGTTGGAGAAACAGCAACAAATTCAGGAGGAATGGAATAAGTTGCAGGAGGAGCAGGAAAAATTGGCCGACTTCATGAAGGAGCACGACATCGCCAACGAAGACCTCATCAAAAAGCAGGAACAAATCAATAAACTCTTTGACGAGGTGATTCCCGAAGAGTTGAGAAAGATGATGGAGCAGATTGACAAGTTGCTTGAGGACATGCCGCGCGAGCAGATGCAAAAGATGATGCAGGACATCAAGAAAAACAACCAGTCGATGCAGGAACTGCTTGACCGTAATCTGGCACTTTTGGAACAGCTCAAGATGGAAAAAGACCTCAATGATTTGGCTAATAAATTGGATAAATTAGGGGAGGAGTTACAGAAGCAAGAATCTGAAAATCAGAGCAAAGAAGCAGGGGAGGAGGGTGACCAGAAATCTGCTGAGGAAGCCAAGGAGGAATTCGACAAGATGATGGACGAACTTGACCAGCTTTTAGAGAAAAACCAAGACCTGCAACAGCCTTTCAACATGGAAAAGGATGAGGAAATGCAGGAAAGCATCGACCAGGACCTGCAAGACGCCATGCAGAACGAGCAAAACAACGAGCAACAACAGTCGCAGAAGAAGAAGCAGAATGCAGGTCAAAAGATGCAACAAATGGCTAACCAGATGATGCAGATGATGCAAATGGGCGGCATGGAACAGATGGCTGAGGATGCGCATTTGTTGCGTATTTTACTTGAAAACGTAGTCCACGCCTCGCATGAGCAGGAAGCCTTGATGACTAACATCGGTAGGATGCGCTCTGACGACCCATCTTTGGTCGAGAAAATCATCCATCAAAAAGATGTGGCTGATAATTTCAATATGGTTCGCGACTCGTTGCGTAGCATGGCCATGCGTCAGCCCATGATTCAGAATTTCGTCTTTGATGAGTTGCATACCATCGAGAATCAAACGGAAAACGCGATGAAATACCTCAACGACCTGAAACTCTCGCAGGCCGTGCGACACCAACAAACCGCTATGATGTCGATGAACAATCTGGCTTTGATGTTGGCCGAGTCGTTGGAAAACATGGAAAATAGCATGGAATCCATGGGTATGCCGATGTCGTGTCCCAACCCCAAACCTGGTCAGGGGCAGCAAAGCATGAAAAACATGCAGCAGTTGCAACAACAACTTAGCGAACAGTTGAAGCAGATGCAACAACAAATGGAAAAAGCAGGTCAACAGATGCCCAATTCGATGAGCGAAGAATTTGCCCGCATGGCTGCTGAACAGGAAATGTTGCGCCAAGGAATGCAACAGATGCTCAACGACATGAAGGAAAACGGCCAAATCGGCGATGACGGTTTAAACGAGATTATCAAGGACATGGAGAAGTTGGAAGAGGAATTGGTAAACAAGAAAATCAACCGCCAGATGATTGAACGCAGCCAAAGGATTGAGTCCAGGATGTTGGAATCGCAGAAGGCGCAGGAGAAGCGTGAGCAGGAAGAGAAACGCAAGTCCAACGAATACAAAGGCTCACATTTTGACCGCAAGATTGACGAGTATCTCTATGAGCAGTCGCTCAAGAAAAACCAAGAGTTCCTGCGCAGCAATCCGATTGAATACGCACCTTATTATAAGGATAAAATCAACGAGTATTACTTGAAGAAAAACACGCATTGAGATGATCAGATTCAGCACATTGGATGTGGAAATTCCGCCCATCAACCCACAGCGCGTTAAAACTTGGATTGGTGAAGTGGTCGAGAAATACGGAAAGACGATAGGGGAGTTGTACTACTATTTTTGCAGCGATGAAAAGTTACTGGAGATTAACCGCGAACGCCTTGGACACGATTTCTACACCGATATTGTCACCTTCCCGCTGACCGATTGTGAGACCGTGCTTTCGAGCGAGTTTTGCATCAGCGTTGACCGCATCAAGGAAAATTCTGAGACCTTTGACCGTAGCTATGAGAGTGAATTACATCGGGTTATTATCCACGGCGTGTTGCACCTTATTGGTTTTGACGACCTTACCGATGAAGAAGAAAAAGAAATGCGTGAAAAAGAGGAAGAAGTGTTGAAAATATTGTTTAGTTAATTCGTTATCAAATTGTTATATACATTGTTTCCCGTGAAACACTAATTGAAAATGCTTTTTGAACCGTATGATATCATCGTTGCAGGTGCCGGTCACGCAGGATGCGAGGCAGCAGCGGCAGCAGCCAATATGGGCAGCAAGGTCTTGCTCATCACCATGGACTTGCGGCTGATGGCTTCCATGTCGTGCAACCCCGCCATGGGCGGCATTGCCAAAGGACAAATCGTCCGCGAAATCGACGCCATGGGCGGTTATTCTGGTATCGTCAGCGACCGCACCATGATCCAATTCAGGATGCTCAATAAGTCGAAAGGTCCTGCCATGTGGAGTCCAAGATGCCAAAGTGACAAGATGATGTTCTCTGCCGAATGGCGCAGCATGTTGGAGAAGACGACTAATGTAGACTTCTGGCAAGACACAGTGATTGGACTTCTCGTGAAAGGCGACCAAGTGAAAGGAGTGAAGACCATGATGGGCGGCGACATTGAAAGCAAGGCCGTCATCTTGACCAACGGCACTTTTCTGAACGGTTTGATACATATTGGTGAACAACATTTCCCAGGTGGCAGGATGGGCGAGGTGGCCAGTCACGGCATCAGCGAACAACTCAAAGAACTCGGATTTGAGGTCAAACGACTGAAAACAGGAACACCTGTCAGAATTGATGGCCGAACGATAGATTTCAGTAAACTTATCGAACAAAAAGGGGATGATGAAGTGGTCGGCTTCTCGTACACGGAGCCCTTCAAAATTTCTAAGCAAAGGAGTTGCTGGATAGCCCATACCTCGCTAAAGGTACATGAAACGTTGCGCAAAGGCTTCAAATACTCACCCATGTTCAACGGTCGAATCCAAGGTGTGGGACCAAGATATTGCCCCAGCATTGAGGATAAAATCGAGCGTTTTTCGGGCAAAGACAGCCACCAACTTTTTGTAGAGCCCGAAGGATGGACTACAGAAGAATATTATCTCAACGGCTTCAGTTCGTCCTTGCCCGATTACATCCAATACGAAGCTTTGAGACAAATCGAAGGCTTCGAAAACGCCAAAATCTACCGTCCTGGCTATGCCATCGAGTACGATTATTTCCCTCCTGAACAGTTACATCATTCGTTGGAAACAAGGCTTGTTCATGGACTCTATTTCGCTGGACAGATCAATGGAACGACGGGGTACGAGGAAGCCGCTTGTCAAGGAATGATGGCTGGCATCAATGCGAGTTTGGCATTGAAAGACAAACAACCTTTGGTTTTGACAAGGACTGAAGCTTACATTGGTGTGCTCATTGACGACCTCATCACCAAGGGTGTCGATGAACCTTATCGAATGTTCACCAGCAGGGCGGAATATCGCATCTTGCTGCGACAAGACAATGCCGATACACGCCTCACAGAATTATCCTATCGACTCGGATTGGTCAATGAAGAACGGTACAAAAAGTTCCAAACGAAGTACTACAAAGTAGAAGAAATCAAATCCCATTTGGAGGAGACTTACACCTATCCAGACGAAATTAACGGACTTCTGGAGCAAAAAGGAAGCTCAAGGATAGAACAAAAAACCAAGTTGTCGTATCTGCTATTGCGTCCACAAATCGGCCTTTCCGATATGATAGATACTTTATCATCTCTCGAGCAGTATAGAGGAGGGGACAGATTTATCAAAGAATGTTTGGAAGAGGCAGAGATACAAATCAAATACGACAGCTACATCCAAAAGGAAAAGGAACTGGCTGAAAAACTCGACCGATTGGAGTACATCAAACTTCCAAAGGACTTCGACTATCATACCATCCAATCCCTGTCATACGAATGCCGCGAAAAACTGAATCGCTACAAACCCGAAACGCTGGGACAAGCATCAAGAATTAGCGGGATTTCGCCTGCCGACATCAACGTGTTGGCGATATTTTTAGGAAGATAACGAGATTGTTTCACATGAAACACTGAAAAAATGAACAACAAATGTCCATGGTGCGGCTCCGAAAAGGCACAAATCAATCTTTGGTTGAAGGATGAATTTCTGACCAAAGAAGATTTCCATATTTGCGAATGCCTGAGTTGCGGGCTGCTTTATACCATGCCCCGACCGAGTAAAGACAAAATAGGCGACTATTATAAATCAGAAGAATATTATAGCCATCAGGAAAACAAAAAAGGATTCATTCCGAAGATTTATGAAGCGGTCAAAAAAGTGAATCTGAAACACAAATACAAGCTTGCAACAAATGGAATAAACAAAGGAAAACTGTTAGATATTGGTTGTGGAGTAGGTGACTTTTTGCATACCGCAGAGGAACATGGTTGGGAATGCACAGGAGTTGAGCCTTCAGAAGAGGCCAAAGCCATAGCAAGGAAAAGAATCAAAGCCAATATCATTGCAAGCGAAGATTTGGTACAGATTCCTGATGCAAGCTTCGATTTAATTACGATGTGGCACGTATTAGAACACGTAGACGATTTGAAATGGCAGGTCGAACAGTTGCAACGACTCGTCAAGCCCCAAGGAAGGATAGTGATTGCCGTACCCAACTACAAATCGTATGATGCTCAATTCTACAAAGAACTTTGGGCGGCCTACGATGTACCCAGACATTTGAATCATTTCAGCAAAACTACCCTTACAAAAATTTTCAAATCAAAAGGGGTGGAATTGAAAAAGACAGAAAAGCTGATTTGGGATGCCTATTACATCTCTTATATGAGCGAACAATACAAGCATCATTCACTACCATTAATAAAAGGTGCATTCAGAGGATTAATCTCAAATTGTAAGGCGAGAAGGTCTGGAGAGTGGTCAAGTATGGTGTACGTTTTTGAGAAAAAATAAGAAAATCGAAAATTTGGCCGTTTTTGGGCGATTTAAGGCGTTTTGAAGGGTTTTTGAAACACGATCAAATCCATGAAAGAAAAGCGAAAATAGAGAATGTTTTATAATTAACACAATATCAACATAAAACCGCAGTTTTAAGAAAAACGAACGCATGAAAGGCAAAAGAACACGAAAAATAGGGATAAACCTGTGTTGGTTAAGCATCGCCTTGTGGCTTTTGCTCGCCTCGTTCTTTTATCTCATCTTAAACGAGAACTTCGTGCAACGCGATATACAAAAATCCGTGCTCAAGAGGGATAAGGAAATGCGCATGTTGATAGATAAAGGCCTCAACCATGAAGAGCTCGAAAAAATGAAAACAGGTCTAACCGTTTTCATGAATGATACCTTGGTTTTCTGGAACCGTAACGACATCAATCCAAAATTGATGAAGCGAAAAGTCAGGATTGGGCATGATACCATTTGTCTTTTGCCTTCCGGTGATTTTTACGTGAAGTCGTACGAAAGAGGGAATATGACTTATTTTGTGTATCAATTGGTCAATACAAACTATCAAATCGAAAACCACTATTTTGAAAACCGCTTCCAAACCCTTCCAAGATTCATAGACGCCAAAGTTTCATTTTCCAATACCGACAATGGAACAGCTTTATTAAACAACGATGGTAAAGTGTTGGCATTCTATCAATTTGCTGACCAACCTAAGCTTAAAGAACCCTATAGGTATTTATGGCATCTGCCGTTTATTGTATTGTTAGTCATAGGGTTATACACGGCATACGGAAAACGTCGAGAAGCAACACCAGGTAAAAACAAATCACGAGTTATCGAAATAGGTCTAGCCATTATCATATTGGTATCCATCATTGGGACATACATCTATTATAGAATCAGCGAAAGTCGGGAAAACGAGCAGATGAAACGGCAAGCACAAAACCTGATGGAAAAACGTGACGAGTCGTTTGAAACCAGTTATGCCCATTTTGCCGAACAATTGAAAGGCGATACCAACATCCGAGAGATGGTGTTTGCCGAAAGTAACGTGTTGTCAGAAGTTATCTTAGGTTACTCCAAGGATTTGCTTTTCGATGAAAAGATGCAAAGTTATATTTCTTCACTTACCCTTTGTGCGCCAGAAGAGGAAATCAGTATACAACCCGAAGGATATGTCACCAATTGCGACGATTACTTCCTCGAAAAGTTAGCCAACAACAAGCAGAAAAGGGTAGGGGATGGCCTTTATTTCATGGACTATTATACTTTGGATCCCAATTACTTAGGTAAAATCAAGATTGTGTCCAAAGACTCTTTGCAACAGAAAAACCTCTATTTCGAGTTCTACAAACCTATTGCTCCCGAAGGCTTCGGATTCCCCCAACTTTTGCAAGAATCCAACAGTCAGAAACCATACGATTATTCGGTGGCCAATTATCGCGACAACCTCCTCGTTTACAAATACGGACGCTATGTCTATCCCAATTTCTTGAACAGTCTGAAACTCAAAGACCATGACTTTGCCTACAGCCGACATTATAAACATTATGCAATCATCGACGGCGAATTTAATGCCATTGTCATTAGCACACCAACAAAGGCTTTTTCAGAAATCACCGCACCATTTGCCTTGTTCTTTTTAGGTTTAACGTTACCCTTTTTGCTGATTGTTTGGCTGATAAGACCGAAAGAACATACCAAATGGCGAGACAGAAGTCTGCGCAGAAGGCTCCAAAACGTCATATTCTCGACGCTTGGTATTTCACTTCTCGCCGTTGGCCCCGTGTCTGTCTTCTACATGCAGACCCTATACAACCAAAAAACCGCAGCATCACAATTTGAAACCACCCGAACCCTTTCTATCGAGATGCGTAACGACCTCGATTTCACCACTTTGATGAGAACCGCGTCGAAAGACACTTGGACGGAAATATTACAACACTATGCCACTACTTTCTTCACGGACTTAAATCTTTATCAACTCAACGGACAACTTTTGGCCACTACACGTCCGGAAATCTATGATTTGAACCTGCAAGCCCCTCTGATGAATGCCGAAGCCTACCAACAAATGCACCGTAACAAAGCTCTGTTTTTCACCCATGTAGAGCATCTCGGCAAAGGCAAATATGAATCCTCTTACATTCCCATTGCCGACGAAAGCGGTAACACTTTAGCTTATTTGAACACCCCCTATTTCTCGAGTGCCACCGACTTGCAGAAGGAAATCAAGGACTTTGTGCTCACCTATATTAATATCATCCTGGTCCTGTTGGGTATCGCGCTAATATTCATTCTCCAACTCACCAAACGTTTGACAGAGCCTTTAGCATTGATTCAGAACAAATTAGGTGATATTAAAATCGACCAAAAGAACGAGCCTATCGAATGGAAAAGAGACGATGAAATTGGGGCGTTGGTCAAGCAATACAACCAACTCATCGTGGAATTGGAGAAGAGTGCCGCCGAGTTGAAACGCACCACAACGGAAACGGCTTGGCGTGGTGTGGCAAGGCAAGTGGCGCACGAAATCAAAAACTCGCTGACACCTATGCGCCTCAGCGTACAACTATTGCAACGTAACATCGAAAACGGAAAAGCCACTCCCGAACAAGTGCAACGCACCACCAACACGCTCATTGAACAAATTGATGCCTTATCGGACATCGCCTCATCCTTCTCCCGCTATGCCAAGCTGCCTGAAAATCATCCTCAGCCTTTGGATTTGGCAGAACTTATTGGCAATGTGGTGAATCTGTACAACAATGCGGAAAACATCCGATTTGACTTCAAATACGACCCCTCGCTCAACTATACCTATAACGGCGACAAGACTAACCTGAACAGCGTCTTTGGCAACCTGATTAAGAATGCTGTGCAGGCCATTGGCTCAAAACCTAACGGAAAGATTGGAGTTACGTTGCAATCCATTGAAACATCGTTTGTTATCAGTGTAAAAGACAACGGAAAAGGCATCAAGGACGAGGACAAAGAGCGCATTTTCCTACCCAATTTCACCACCAAGTCAGGTGGTTCGGGCGTGGGACTGTCGTTGTCTTATAATATCGTGCAGGCTGCTGGAGGAACGATTTCCTTCAATAGCCAAGAAGGGGAGGGGGCTGAATTTGTGATTGAATTGCCGAAATAAATCCTGTCCAAAAACGCATTTCTGCGCAAAATAGCCATTTCTGCGCAAGCACTTTTAGGGTATCACTAAGAGAAAGGGTATTTTTGCACGTTTTAGTTTAGAAACAAGCCTATGGCCGGACCTCAATTGCTCATCGTTGCCGTCATCATCGTGTTCGTGGTTGCCTTCGTCGTCACGATGCTCGTGCTGAACGTCCAAGGGAAAAGGATGGTTTCGACCAACACAAAGTTGGTGGAAAACCAGAACACCTTGCTGGAACAAAACGAGCAACGCGAAAGCGAATTGGTAAAACGAATTGACGATTTAGAGGAGCAACTGAAGCAACACATTGAAGTAACCCTGCTGCAGGAACAAACCCGCCCCCACCGTGAGCGCATCGAGCTGACTGCCGACATGAGCAACGAGGAGCTGATGGCCTGGATGGACTATGAAATGGACGAGCGGCTTCTCTATACCGATAGCGAACTGACACTGAAGACGATGGCCCAAACCCTCGGCCTGACACAAAAACGCCTTGGCGAACTCTTCAAAAACAACGAGAAATACAACAGCTTGGGCGATTACCTGAACGAGAAGCGTTTCCTCTACGCCTGCCGCCTGCTGCGCGAGAAGCCCAACTGGACCATCGAGGCTGTTGGAAAAGAAGCGGGGTTCGGTGGTCGCCGCACCTTCCAGATGGAAGTGAAACGCCGCTTAGGCATCACGCCCTTGCAGTATCGGCAGGGTATGGAATCAGCACCCGACGCTGCATCCATGCATAAATCACAATGACAGTAATCGTGGGTATTTCCATTAGCAGGTTGGCCAAGCCTGACTCGGGGCCGACCAACAGGTAGGAGGCAACAGGTATAATACTGGAAATGAGAATGTATAGCACCATCCAAAGGCCCACCTGACGGAGTCGGCCACGATAACCAAAAAAAATGGCACATCCCAAAGGTAGATAGACAAGCATCAGCGAAATGGCCACAGGCAGACCAATGCTGTACATGATGGACGGCACCAACTCCGTCACAAATCCCGCGAGATTGAGCGCAATAACTATCCACCACCAAACCATAAGCGGACGATAGAGTGGCTTCATGCCTCGCATCAGGCCGACATACAAAACTACTGCCCCGAAGGTATTGATGATAGCAACTGCCCATGACGCATGAGCCTCCATCCAATGCATCAATGGAGACCAATTGATGGCGGCTTGCAAGAGATAGCACACAAAAGCCGCCTCGATGAGCCAGCGCGGCATACTACTCTCCACATGATTCACAACACACTGGTCCTCGATACTTACCGCTTTTTCAATGATAGGTTGTTTTTCTTTATTTGTTTCCATGACAGCAAAATTACATATTACCAAGGTATGATGATAACCCCGGTTTAGATAACGCTTGGTAAAAATCCGCGTTTTTGCGCAAAACGAGTTTTTCTGCGCAATAAGGCCAAGATAAAACGGCCAAATGTCATGCGCGTGTTGTATTTTTGCCCGCTAAAAAATTAGGCTACAATATTTTAATCTTTGAACAATGAAAAAAATGAAAAGAAAAACATTCCTTTTCTTGATGCTAATGGCGATGTGCTCGCCTTTGGCATTAAACGCTCAAACAGTGCTGTTGTCTGAGAACTTCGACAACATGACGTGGGGCTTCAGCGAAAGCTATTCTGCCGATGACTGGTTTGCTTACAAGGCTGGTAACAGCAACAACTGGAGGCTTAACACATATTCCGATTATGTGCACAGTGGATCAAAAAGCGCGGAGTATTTTTATACTCAAAGCAATGCTGCAAACTGCTATCTGGTATCTGCTCCGTTTAGCGTAAATGCATATACGACTGAACTCAGCGTAAGCCTGTGGCAAAGGGTTCGTAATTCGAATAATGCAGAAACGTTTAGTGTGTTCTTCGTAAAGGCAAGTGATGTACCCACAGCAGCTGCTGTTGCTTCCGCAACGCGTTATAGCGCTATTGCATCTGCTTCCTATACCAACAACACCTTTGTCGAGAGATCTGGTTCCGTCATGAATGCCGAGCTTGCCGGCCAAAGCGTTAGAGTAGTTGTTCACTGCACTTCTCCTGCTAACAAGTATGCTCTCTACATTGACGACATTACCGTCACGGAAACGATAACAACTGGACCCTATATCGTACTCGAACCTGCTACCGCAACGATAAGCTATGGATTCACGCAAACCCTTACCGCTACATACGAAAATGTAAGCGGCGAACCCACCATCACATACAGTTCAAGCAATACCAGCGTGGCCACAGTGAGCGGCAGCGGCACCACGGCCACCGTGACAGGCGTTGCCCCTGGCACTGCCACCATTACCGCCACCATGACAATTGACGAAAGTGATTACACCGCCACTTGCACCATCATCGTAACAGAACCAAGCTATTGCACACCTTATTATTCTAATTCCGACGCCGGTTACATCTATATCGCTGGTTTCAGCACTGAGGATGGCGAGACCAATATCAGCAATACTGGCACTTCGTTATCCTCTGGCGGTTACTTCGACTACTTCAACTCCCATTCCGCATCAGCAGAGGCTGGACAAACCATCGGATTCACCGTCACCCCTGGAAGCTTCGTCCCTTCCATGAAATACGGATTATGGATTGACTGGAATCAGGACTACGACTTCGATGATGCTGGTGAGAATGTGGCTATCCAGAACAGCGGCATCCATACCAATTGGACTGGAATCATCTCCATTCCCATCACCACGATCCCAGGTAGTTACCGCATACGTATTGAGGGAATGTACTCCGGAGACGTTGATTTAGACCCATGTGTCAATGGACATAATGGGGAAGCGGAAGACTACCAGCTTATAGTGCTTGAGGCTTCGTCCTGCCCCAAGCCCAGCAACGTCCAACTATCTGCTTCAGACGACATAGTAACCGTCACATGGAGCGGCTATGCCTCCTCCTATAATATCAATATCAATGGTACCGTGACCAACAACGTCACCAGCCCATATAGCTTCACGGGTGAATTATCAACCACCTACAACATCATGCTCCAAGCCAACTGCGAGGGTAATGAAACCAGCGATTGGAGCAACCCTAAAAGCATCACAATAGACTGTCTGGAGGAAGACAAATGCGCCGTCAACGTTACCCTAACCGACTATTGGGGTGAAGCCGCTGGATATATGTATGTGGCAGATGCCAACACGAACAATATTTTGGCTGAGATCACCCTCAATAACAACTCCGAGACGATCCAAATTAATGTTTGCGACGGCACCGAACTTGATTTCTACTACTATGCCCAAGGCTATTACGGATACCAAAACGGTTATGTCATTACCGACCCCTCGGGTGAAGTTATCGCTCAGCATGAGGGCTGCGAGGACCCGTTTGATTGTTCAGCACCTGCTGACGGCCTTGTCGCCTCTTACACCGTGAACTGCCCTCATGATTGCATAGCACCGTCTGAGCTACAAGCCGAAGTCACCACAGGTAGCACTGCCAAACTTCGCTGGACAAGTAACCAGGAAAGCTACAATGTAAAATACCGTAAAGTGCTCTTCTACGAAGACTTCGAAAATGGCCTGCCTGATACTTGGACCACCATTGACAACAATAGTGACGGTTACGACTGGTATGTTGACAATAATATCGAAATAGCCCATGGTGGCACACACATAGCTGCTTCTGCAAGTTACGTTTACGACAACGATGTTCACAACATCTCTCCCGACAACTGGCTGATTACGC
>JAEEQP010000054.1 GCA_016285355.1 Bacteroidales bacterium | reverse complement strand
CGGCGTCACGTCGGGCGCAAAGGCGTTGCCCCTGCGCAGCAGCAGATAGACGAAGGCGATGAGGGCAGCCATGGCCGCTCCGCCATAGAGCATGATATAAAGCAGTTGGCCTGAAGGTATGTCTTGGATGAACATTGGTTTGCGGTTTTGTACCTTTTCAAAGGTGCAAAGATACAAAATTCATGGGGCAATACGTGGCCTAATTCAATGAAAAATCGTGTTTTTCCAAAAAAATCAGAACTCCGAGGTGAAATGGAACTCGATGTCGGGGTATTTCTCCATGGCCATCTGGAGGGCGTAGGGCGACTCGGCAAGGAGATTTACCCCACCCGAATTTTTGCTTAATTTATTGATATTCAATATATTAGAAAGGTTTTTCATTCCTTTTCCTCTATTTTGTGGCTGCAAAATTACGAAAAAAAATCGAAATGAAAAACAGGAAATTTGGCAATAAAGCAACCTATTTCGCAAAGAAATCGTAATTTTGCAAAAAAATCCAATGGAAGTCATCAGATACATAAAAACAGGTTTGTATTTGCAAAGTCCGGCCTACATTTATACCTTTTTTATGGAAGAAATACGCGGACAACTCAAAAATGACTAACTTTGCACGGTTTTTTATAGCCTAATTTGAATGTAATTGATTAAAAATCATAAATTTACAAAGATGGAAAAAATTAAAGTAGGTATCAATGGTTTCGGCCGCATTGGCCGCAACGTGTTCCGCATCATTTGCGAACGTCCGAACTTAGAAATCGTGGGCGTCAACGACCTGACAAGCACCAAGGTGCTGGCCCACCTGTTGAAATACGACTCCACCCAGGGCAAGTTCCCCGGCACGGTGGAATATGACGAGACCGCACTGATTGTCAACGGCGTGCGTATCCCTGTCACTGCTGAGCGCGCCCCTCTGAACATCAAGTGGAGCAAGACCCCCGATGTGGTGGTTGAATCGACCGGCGTGTTCCGTTCGAAGGAAAGCAGCAAGGGCGGCTACGGCGACCACCTGAAGGCCGGTGCCAAGAAGGTCATCCTCTCGGCTCCCTCGAAGGACGCCATCGACGCTACCGTCGTGGTCGGCGTGAACAACAACGACCTGACCGACGAGGTGGAATGCGTCAGCAACGCTTCCTGCACCACCAACTGTTTAGCTCCTGTCGCCAAGGTGTTGAACGACCGCTTCGGCATCGAGCAGGGCTACATCACCACCATCCACAGCTACACCAACGACCAAGTCATCCTCGACGGTCCGCACAGCGATTTGCGCCGCGCACGTTCGGCTGCCATGTCGCAAATCCCGACCACCACTGGCGCCGCCAAGGCCGTGGGTATCGTCATCCCCGAACTGAATGGCAAACTCGACGGCATCGCCGTCCGCGTTCCTACGCCAACGGGTTCGTTGGTTGACCTCGTCTGCACGCTGAAGACCGAAGCCACGAAGGAAGAAATCAACGCCGCCATGAAGGAAGCCGCTGAAGGCCCGATGAAGGGCGTTTTGGAATACACCGAAGACCCGATCGTGAGCGTCGACGTGATCCATAACCCACACAGCAGCATCTTCGATGCACAAAGCACGATGGTGATGGGCAAGATGGTGAAGATCATGTCGTGGTACGACAACGAATGGGGTTATTCGAACCGCATGGTGGACCTTATCGAGATGATGAAATACTAATCGGCGAATTTGCTGTTTTTCAACGGCGAATTAAGCGAATTAAACGAATTTTTGTAGAGACGCGCCTTGGCACGTCTCTACTTTTTTTATTTGACGATGGTAATGGAACCTTGCAGGTGCAGTTTCTCCTCCCCTGTCGTGCCAAGATAAGTGATATCGGTGATATAGAAATAGGTCCCTGGCGGGCAATCCAATTTCGTCAATTTGCTTTTGCCGTCCCATTGGATAAGCGGGTCGTCAGTGTCGCAAAGGATATTGCCCCAACGATTAAAAATGACGGTTTTTGCACTGATTATCAAATCGGCACCTGTCACTTTAGGTTCAAAAATATCATTGTAGCCATCGCCATTAGGTGTGAATACATTGGGCAGTTGATACGAAAATTCTTCTATCGGTTCCTCATGGCCGATGCGCACCGACTTGATAGCGGAATAGTTGACCAAAGGCCGCATGATGCCTCCCATTGTGTAATGTCCAAAGGTTCGAACATAGTAATGATAGGTTTCGTCGCTGTCTACATCAGTGTCAGTGTATACCATTCCAGTCACAGTGGCAATCCGCACAAAACTGTTGTTTATTTCCTTGAAAACTTGGGTGCTATCGACGAGCCAAGGTACAGTTTCAGTCCATGAAAGGTTGGCTGCATCGTAAGAGCCATTGGCCGAAAGCATCACTGACGAGGCCGTTGTACTCTCGCCCATCAGTTGCTGGTTGGCGTCGCGCATTTGCACCTTATATAATAAGGTATTCGCCACCGCCAAATCGACATTTGAATCGAGGAAGGTTGTGTCGGCACCTTCGTAAACAATGGAAGTTGCGCCATCAAGGATACGAGTCAAAGTATAACTGAAGGGTGCAACATATTGGTCGTCAATCTCTTTCGGCTTTGTCCAACAAGTCATCACCTGACCCGAAACGAGGTCAATACTATCGTTGCTGACATGAGTTATCAATGGACTGTCGTTTTTCAATATCACGCAGGCGGCATCACTGACAATGCTCAGAGCACCATCGGGGAACTGCGCCAAGATTCGGTATTCGTATGCAATGCCTTGAGGGAGGTTGGCATCGGTGTATGAAGTTGTCGAAACATCATTCAAAGTAACGATAAGTTGATAGCCGTCTCGGATACCTGTCTCGCATTCGTCGGGTTGGTAGCCATCACAGCCAGCTTTGCGATAGACCAACAAAGCCACGGCATTGGGACAAGAATAAGCCGTCCACGACAGTGTTGCGTCATGGCCATGCACATCAACGGCCAAATTTTGCACTTTAGGAGCCATTACATTGATGGTCACCGTCTTGATATTCGTCAAACTAACTGGCGTGCCATTATCTTTGGCGTGAATCACCAGTTGATAGGGTGTGTTGCGAATGTGGGCATAATTGGTATTCCAAAGGAACTCCATCTGGGGTTGCATCCCGAAAGCCGTCTCTGGATTGAGTATGGCCGGACTGATGGGAAGCTCAAGTGGTGCGCCCGAAGCCGTCAAAGTGACATTGTTGCCGTTGGGGTCAGAGGCTGAAATGATGAAGTCGAGTTGTTCGCCCGCCACAAGGCAATATTGGTCATCGCATTGGATTTGTGGCAAGTCGTTGTTGCAACGAGAAATCAAAATCTGCATGTCACGGATGACGGAGCCGATTTTCACCCCATGCCGCCATTCCTCCACCATGATGGCCACATTGTATTCGCCTTGCAACACAGGAGCATCCCAACGCAATTCGCCCGTAACAGCATCGATTTCAAATGATTGAGAGGCTTGAGGCAAAGAATAACCCGCTATCTCCATTCCATCCTGTCCAAGACAGGTGACCAACTTATAGCTCAAACTATCGCCGTCAGGATCGTATGCCGAGGGATTATGCAGGTAAAGTTTGCCCACACAGCCCTTGTCGACAGGCGCATTAAGCAATTGTGCCGAATTGTTGTAGCCAAGGAACGGATTGATGACCAACTCCGTCTCGATGTGCATAGGCACCATCACCGAATTGGGTACGTTAATCACGCCATAGTTGCGGTTAGCGTCCTCCATACTAATGGTGTAAGTCCCTGAAGATGAATAGTTATGGACTCTCTTGTAGACATTAAGTGTGTAGTCATCGCCTAAGTCATGCAACACCACGCGGGGAATGTATTCCTCTGTGCCATCGCCCCATTGCACGAGCAAGGAATCGCGCTGCAAGCCAGCTGGACTGGGCGTGTAAGTATAGCAAGTGAGCGTAAACTCGTAGGCATTGCCGCCGAGCCAGGTGTAGGTAATCTCAGCCGCACGCTGGTGGGTCGCCTTTGCAGTGAAGGCGAAACAAAGCAGCAATCCGATGAAAAGCAATAGTTTACGCTTCATAATTCCTAAATCGGCACACCATATTCATATAGTGTATCACTTGGCAAGTCGATTCGTTCATTCCAAGAAATACAAGTACGACTGCTATCCAACTGTGCCAACGGCCACAAACCAATTTCAGTGGTTAGACTCTTGAAATCGTCTATGGTGTCAATGTCTTCTTTCACATCGTAACACACACGAAAGCCGTCATCGAAAGTCACCAACAACTTCCAATCATCACTCACTTTAAATGACTTAATTCTAGGTATCATAACGACTTTACTTGTATTATTGTGCAAAACTACGAAAAAATATGATATGAAATAGGGTGTGCAATGCAAAATCACACACCCTATCATTTTAATCTGCTTAAACAATTACTTGTTCTTCAGTAAATCGCGGATTTCTGCAAGGAGTTCCTCTTGCGTCGGGCCGGCGGGAGCGGCAGGAGCTTCAGGTTTCGGTTCTTCTTTTCTCTTCAGTTGGTTGATACCCTTGATAACCAAGAAGATGGAGAAGGCGATGATGAGGAAGTCGAAGACGACCTGCAGGAAGTTACCCCAAGTCAGGCAAAGCGCAGGTTTGACCACGGTCTCTCCGTCCATGACGGCTTCGCGAATCACCCACTTCCAGTCGGTGAAGTTGAGGCCACCCGTGATGGCACCGATGAGTGGCATGATGATGTCGGACACCAATGAAGACACGATTTTTCCGAACGCGCCGCCGATGACCACACCGACAGCCATGTCCATTACGTTGCCCTTCATGGCAAACTCCTTGAATTCTTGCATAAATTTACCCATAGCTATGTATTTTTAATTAGACAATTGGTTTTTTCAACTGCAAAGGTAGAAAGAAAACAAATTGATGCAAGAAAAAAGTTGAAAAACTAATTGGATACACATCATACCAGCAGGCCTCAGCAGGTATGTCATCCCTACGGAAGCACGTGGGCAAAGGCATGGGATCTATACCTGATGAGGCCGTCCTTTTAGGTTCTGCATCTTTGAACCGCCTCCTATAGATTCCAAGCCGACGCGCATACCTCCGTAGGAATGACATAGGAGGCTAACAGGAATGACATGGGAGACTTGGTCGCTAAAACTCAGAAGTGAAGTGGAACTCAATGTCTGGGTATTTCTCCATGGCCATTTGCAGGGCGTAGGGAGATTCTGCCAGGAACACGTCCCTACCCTCTTTGTCCTCGGCGAGGTTCAAGCCTTTGCGCATCTTGAAATCAGCGAGTTGGGCTTCGTTGGTGCTGGTAATCCAAGCGGTCTTATAAAGCGAAATGGGTTCGTAACGGCAAGAGGCGTTGTACTCATGCAGCAGGCGGTATTGAATCACCTCAAACTGTAACTCACCCACCGTGCCGATAATCTTGCGGCCTGTCATCTTACCTGTAAATAGCTGAGCCACACCCTCATCAGTGAGTTGCTCCAAGCCTTTGGCCAACTGCTTCGACTTCATTGGGTCAGCGTTTTCTACATAGCGGAACTGCTCGGGCGAGAAGCTGGGGATACCTTTATAATTAAGCACCTCTCCCTCGGTCAATGTGTCGCCGATTTTGAAGTTGCCGGCATCGTAGAGACCCACAATGTCGCCTGGATAGGCCTCGTCCAAAACGGACTTCTTCTGCGCCATGAAAGCCGTTGGGTTGGAGAATTTCAATTCGCGGCGTTGGCGCACATGGAAGTAGTTCTTGTTGCGCTCAAAGCGGCCCGAAACCACTCGTACAAAAGCAATGCGGTCACGGTGGTTGGGGTCCATGTTGGCGTGAATCTTGAAAACAAAGCCCGTAAATTTCTCTTCGGTCGGCTCGATGCGGCGTTCCACCGTATCGCGGCCAATTGGCGTAGGCGCAATCTGAATGAAACAATCTAACAACTCCTTCACACCAAAGTTGTTCAAGGCAGAACCAAAAAACACTGGGCAAATGTCACCCTTCAAATAGGCCTCTCGGGAGAAATCGTCGTAAACACCTTGCACGAGCTCCGTCTCGTTTCTCAAAGTTTCAGCGTCCTCACCAAGCATCTTGTCCAGCTCGGGATTGTTCAAGTCGTCGAAAGCGATGCCTTCCGTAATGTGTTGTTTGTCAGAGTTGAACAGATAGAGGCTCTTGTCATAGATGCTGTAAACGCCCTTGAATTTCGGTCCCATGTTGATAGGCCAGCTCAGCGGCGTGAGGCGGATGTTCAGCTTCTGCTCTATTTCGTCCAACAATTCAAAAGCATCCTTGCCAGGACGGTCCATCTTGTTGATAAAGACGATGATGGGCGTATTCCTCATGCGGCACACCTCAACTAATTTCTCCGTTTGTGACTCAACACCTTTAGCAGCATCAATGACCACGATGACACTATCCACAGCAGTCAAAGTGCGGAAAGTATCTTCTGCAAAGTCCTTGTGGCCAGGAGTATCCAAGATGTTGATCTTGATACCTTTATAGTCAAAGCCCATAACAGAAGTCGCGACCGAGATACCACGCTGCCGCTCGATTTCCATCCAGTCGGAAGTGGCGGTCTTGCGGATTTTGTTCGACTTCACGGCACCAGCCACCTGAATGGCACCGCCGTAAAGCAGCAATTTCTCGGTCAAAGTGGTCTTACCCGCGTCGGGGTGGCTGACGATGGCGAAAGTCCTCCGCCTGTTGATTTCATCTAAAAAAGCCATAGGTAAATTGTTTTCAAAAAAGTGTGCAAAATTAGGAAAAAAAGTATATTTGCAAAATATTTCTAATCACTCAAAATGAGGTTACTCTCTTTTCAGCATGAGGCCATTCGTCGCATATAGAGAAAAAGTTGCCAAATCGTTATCAATGTCTTTACCATTTCCTTTTAGGGTCTTTATGGTAACATGTATTCTGGCCATCAGCCTCAACCTAACGGCACAGCAAGCCAATTGCATCGATCTGAGCAATCTCCATGCGCCTTACATCCATTGCACTTGGGGTAATTGCGACAATCCTTATCTTCACTCAGGAATCAAAGAAGGCCGACACACGGTCATTACGCAACAAGGCACTGACAGCAATACGGGAGACAGTCTCAAGATGATCCCAGAAGGCGAAACATATTCCATCAGATTAGGCGATGATTTAGGAGGTGCACAAGCAGAAAGCCTTTCATGCGACATAATGGTTGACACTACAGAGTTTGACATCCTGATCCTAAAATATGCAGCGCTATTGCAAGTTCCCAATCATACGCCTGACTCGATGCCTCGGTTCACTTTCGACATTGTTGACATGCAAAACGAACCCATCGACACATTATGTCTTTCTGCTGATTTTGTTGCCAGCACTTCATTGGGTTGGAATGATTATGAACACACCTTATGGAAAGACTGGACAAACATTGGTGTTGACGTATCGGGTTTCCACGGCGAAACCATCCGTATTAGACTAACCACATACGACTGCAAAAAACACGCTCATTATGGATACGCATATTTTACCCTGGCTTGCGACAAGAAACGAATAGAAACCTCCTTATGCGAAAAGGAGGACGAATATGTCTTTTCCGCCCCTACTGGTTTCAATTACCGTTGGTTTTGGGAAGATGATCCTGGGCACACCCTATCTACCCAACAAATCGCATCAGTGAGCGTTGGCAACACCGTTCGAATCCTGCAATGCGATTTGTCTTTCATCGAAAATCCCGATTGTGGTTTTGACCTATATATGGAAGTTGAGCGGACTATCCCTGTTTCCCAATTTGAAGTGCAACAGAACGAATGCAACAACCATTACACTTTCATCAACCAAAGTTTCATTTCTCATGACGGCATCCATCCTGATGGGAGCGAACAACTTTGCCCTGAGGTACTATGGGATTTCGGCGATGGACAAACCTCAACTGAAACCTCACCCACTCACACATTTTTCCCTGGAGACTATACTATCGCAATGATAACCGGCCTGTATGGATTTCACTGCATCGACACGGCCTATTACTTCCTTCATGCCGAAGCTGACACGACCCTTGACATAGTAGATTGCGATTCGCATTTGTGGAACGATTCCTCTTACACAGTAAGTGGCTCCTTCATGCAAGTTTTTTCAATCGCGCAAGACTGCGACAGCCTGGTTTTAATGAATTTGGACATGGAATACTATCCCGACTTTACCATTGAGGGTAACCATTGGGTCATTGGAGGCACAGAAATCCAATGGACCATGGAGAACTATCAAATCAACTTGAGCAACCCGAGATGTCACACGGATAGCGTAACCTGGATAGTTGACTGTCCAAATTGGCGAGCCATCCCAAGTGAAGACGGACTAAGTTGCGAATTGCATATTCATTCGTATCTGTTTCCTTCCGACTCTGTAGCCCTGCACGTACAAGTCTATAACCGTTGTGGCGTTGCCGAACAAACTTTTTGGATTCATACCACTTATTACGGCATTGAAGAAACAGATGCTGTGCCCCTCGCCTTAACTGTTTTCCCGAATCCAAATCCAGGGTTGTTTGACTTGAATATGAAAGGTTTATCAGGAGAAACCGTCATTGAACTATACGATAGTAAGGGAGTCATTGTCAAACGCTGGATACGATGCAATTCCACCAACGACGAAACCCTCCGTCTCGATGCTTCAGGCATTTCTGAAGGTATCTATTCTGTTCGCGTCCACAACGGAACACATTCAATTACAGAAAAAATAGTCATCATCAAGTAAGAATGGGCACAAAAAAAGAGCAACCCTCGGGTTGCTCTTGCGGTCCGGACGAGGCTCGAACTCGCGACCTCCTGCGTGACAGGCAGGCATTCTAACCAAACTGAACTACCGGACCAGCCTGAAAAAGAACTCTATTGCTTTGCTTTGCGGGTGCAAAAATACAACCTTTTTCAATACTGACAAGCTTTTTTTTTCATTTTTTTGAAAAAATTTCGTCAATATCCAGCAATCGTTTGATTTCTAACATTTTACTTTTTCGCCTGTTCGTACCCAGCACGCACGGCCTGAATGTTGAGGTCAACGACCTCTTGGCCTTTCTTGCCAAAAATGTGAGCGATGGCCTCCTCAATCTTCTCCATGGAGATGCCGAGATAAGGCACCGTGGCACCCAAAAGCACCATGTTGGAACGAGCCTTCAACTGCTTGGCAATCTCGTTAGCATTGAAGGAAACGACATGCTCTAACTTGTCCAACTCAGCGTTAATCTTCTCCATATCAGGATAATTGCTGATGTTGACGAAGGGGTCGTTGTTGGTAATGACCCAGCCTTCCTTGCTCAGCCAAGGCAGATAGCGCAGGGCTTCCATAGGTTCGGAAGAAAGGATGATGTCGGCCTGACCTTCGGGGATGACATCGGCGAAAATCTCGTCATCGGAGATGCGGAGGTGCGAAAACACCGAGCCGCCGCGCTGCGACATGCCGTGGATTTCGGACTGTTTCAGGTTCATGCCCATATTCAGAGCGGCATCAGAGATAATCTTGGCCACCGAAACGATGCCGTCGCCACCCACGCCGCATAATACTATATCTTTTTTCATTATTCTGTGATTTAAGATTTAAAATTTAAGATTCAAAATTCCGATTGTAGAGACGCAAAATTTCGCGTCTCTACCAACGAAACATTATTTCTTCATGTGCTTTTTGAGTTCGACGATGCAGGTGCGGTGCGGGATGATGACCGACACGCCGTTGTAATTCACCTCTTCCTCAATGACCTTAACATTCTCCTCGTGGTTCTTCGGCAGCGGGATGATGTCACGGATGTGCTCAGGTTCCACACCAAGACCTTCGCAAATACGGCGGATCTTGTTGTGTGCCGACGAAGGTTGACCACCTGTCATGGCAGTGATGTCGTTGTCAAGAATCATGACCACGACGTTGGCCTTCTCATTGACGCAGTCCATGAGACCGGTCAGGCCGCTGTGACCGAAAGTACCGTCGCCGATGACCGCCACGCTCGGGAAGATACCCACCTCGCTGGCACCCTTAGCCATGGTAATGGAGGCGCCCATGCACACGCAGGTATTGATGGCACCCATGTTGAAGCCCAAAGTATAGCAGCCGATGTCGCCGAACACCTTGCCGCCTTTATGGTTGGCCAACACAGCGTTCAAAGCATTGTAGCTGTCGACATGCGGACAACCCTGGCAGAGCGCGGGTGGACGGTTGGTGACCACCTCCGGCACCTTATATAATGTAGGCACATCCATGCCGAGAGCCTTGGCCACCTTTTCGGCGTTCAACTCACCATCACGACGAATGGTTTCGTCGAGACGACCCATGACATTCTTGCCCTTGCCGAGGAAGCCCTTGATGAGCTCCTCAACGAAGGGTTGACCGTCTTCGAGGACGAGGATTTCGTCGCACTCGTCGTACAGTTTGTTGATCATATCGTAAGGCAGCGGATATTGCGTCACCTTGACGACAGGGTAGGGGCATTTACCATCGGGGAAGTTCTCCATCAGGTAGTTGTAGGCGATACCCGTAGTGATGATACCAATGTTCTTCTTCGGGCCGTCGAAATACTTGTTGAAGCCTGATGTTGCAGAAGCCTCTTCAAAAGCGGGCTGCTTGTCGATGAGGTCGCGATACAAACGTTTGGCATTGGCCGGCAGCAGCACGAACGACTTGGCGTCAGCGGGTTCGGTAAGCTCGTTTTGCGGACGGACGGGCTTGCGCACCACGCCAGCGCGGCTGTGGGCCAGACGGGTCGGGATGCGGTAAAGCACTGGTGTGCCGAGCTTCTCACTCAGGTCGTAGCCGTAGTGTACCATGTCGTAAGCTTCCTGTTGATTGGAAGGCTCCAGCATGGGAATCATGGCCCAGTGACCATAGAAGCGGCTGTCCTGTTCGTCTTGCGACGAGAACATGCTCGGATCGTCGGCCACCACGACGAGAACGCCCTTGGTGCCGATGATAGCAGCGTTCATGAAAGGGTCGCCGCACACGTTGAGACCCACGTGTTTCATGCAGGTCATGGCGCGTTTGCCGGCGTAGGCCACGCCGATGGAAGCCTCAAGGGCCGTCTTCTCGTTGGCGCACCAGTTGGCAATCACGCCGAGTTCCTTGGCTTGCTTCGAGTTGATGACATACTCTGTGATTTGGGTTGAAGGCGTGCCCGGATAACTGTTGATGGCCGAGCCGCCAGCATCGATGAAGCCCTGTGCAATGGCCTCATCGCCTAAAAGCAATAATTTCTCCATATCTATATTCTAAATTTCAAATTTAAGATTTAAAATTCAAATATTTTAGGGTCGCTTCGCGTCATTGCGAGGCACGAAGCAATCCAATTTTCAGATTTGGGCAAAGATACGGATTATTTTGATACGCGCAAGAAAAAAGTTATAATAACTTATGGATGCCCATGATTTGTGTCATCAAGGCTTCATCCTCATTGTCTTTTTCATGCCAAATAATATAATCGGCCAACAAGCGCTTGCCTTCTTCGGGCCATTGTTTGGCCATTCTGGCGCGGACGGTCGCTTCATCACAATGGTCACGGAGCATGGCACGGCGCAGACGTGTTTGTTCCGATGCCGAAACCATGATAATGGCATCAAATTGCTTTTCCAAACGTTTCTCGAAAATCAAGGCGGATTCAAACAAGACGTATGGGACGTTTTGCTTTTCCGTCCATTGCTCGAAGTCGACGAACAAAGCTGGATAAAGGATGCCTTCCAAATCGCGTTGGGCGGTTTCGTCGTGGAAAATCAGGTCGGCCAAATACTTTCTATCAATTTCAGTATCAGAAAGGTAGATTGCATCACCAAAGCGAATGACTAATTTTTCGCGCACATCGGGATGGAAATACATTTGCTTGGCGGCATCATCACTGTTGTAAACAGGAACGCCCAAATGTTGCCTAAACAGCTCACAAACCCACGACTTGCCGCTGCCGATGTTGCCAGTGATAGCGACTTTTTTCATTGCACAATCAGATACTCGACTTTATCAGGGGAGGCACTTAACACCTGAACGTATTGAGGCCATGAGGCAAGGCGCACATCCAACAAAGGCTGCAAGGCCTCAAGTTGTTGCCTATCGACCGCCACACTGAAATCCTCAGGCACGATGGAAGCGTAATCCTTGATGGCCACGAGACACTTCACCTTTATCGTCTCAGGGAAAAAGCGCACTTTCAGGCTGCCAGACACTTTGATAGGCACCTCAATATCTTTCTCGGTGAACTTCTCCACATTGACCTCTACCGTCACTTCTTTCACGTTGGAACGAATCTTTCCACCTAACAAATCAAGACCCACCGTCTCACGGAAGCCCTGACTCACATTGGTTTTCGACACTTTGAGCGTTTTCACCGACTTCACCGTATCGATGACCTCTTGTGGACCAAAAATGGTTATCGTAGACGGATCAATTGTGGGAATTCCGTACACATCGTACTGCCTTTGAGGTTTGATATCCGATTGAAAAGCGATAGGCACGACCTTCGACTTCAACACATCCATGTTGAAATAGACTTTGTCGTCGTTCATAACCACATCGGAAGTGCCAATGCCCAAAAAGTTGGCGATTCGCTCAGCCACATACTGACTGCTGAACGAATACGTGTTGCCTGTTTCCTGACGATAAGGCACTTCGTTCAAAGGGATGGTAACGACACGCTTCGGTTCCCTGATCATCTTGCATCTCAACGTATGGAAACCGTCGGTATTCAACGACATTTTCACCACAAGTTCGGGTGATGAAATCCATTTGTCGGCAGGTACTTCCTCAAGCTGAAGGGAAAAAACCGTCTGTGTCGAATAGTCATTCGACAGCTTAATCAGCAGCCACAATGCCGTTGAGATAGCGAGGAAGACAAGAAAAGTAAGAACAGAACGCTTGTTCTTGGGTTCTGCCTTTTCGTTGATTCGCTCCATCACTTCAAAAGTTAAGCCTGACCAACGCGAGCGCCATTCTGGACGAGAGCCGTCTTCTCAACCTCCACTTCGACGTTGGGAGCAAGCGAGATGACCACAGTAGATTCCTTCACGTCGACCACCTTGCCATGGAAGCCACCGATGGTGACCACTTTGTCGCCTTTCTTCAGACCCTCGCGGAATTTCTGTTCTTCCTTAGCCTTCTTCGACTGCGGACGAATGAAAAACAGCCAGAAAACGACTATCAAAAGGACGATGAAAATGAGGCTCGACCATGGGGAGCCGCCTGGTTGGGCTTGCCCTTCGGCTTGCAGTAAGATAAATAAGTTATTCATAATGTGTTATTTAAGATTTAAAATTCAAGATTTAAAATTTGGGCGGCCCTTCGACCCTTCGACAGGCTCAGGGCTCAGGGGCCTTAACTTAGTATTGATCTGGGGTTTGTACTTTGCCTTTGATGCGTAACACGGTCTTCGAAGGGATGGCATTCGACATCACGGTCAAGGTGCGGCTTTGGAAACCATGATGACCACTACTGTTATATGTAACCTTGATGGCACCGCTCTTTCCAGGTTCAATGGGTGCATGCGGATAATCGCCCACCGTGCAGCCACAACTTGAGTTTACATTGCTGATGAGCAAAGGTAGTTCGCCTGTGTTCGTGAAATGGAAAGAATAGGTCACCACCTCGCCTTGCAGCAGGGTACCAAAGTCGTGTTCCGTCTTCTCAAAACTGATGATAGGCCGCTTGTCGGAGGGTTTCGTGGCCGATTGAGGGCTGGTCACCAAATCCGTCGAAAGTTGGCCTTCGTCTTTCTTCTCGCCGCATGACGAAAGAAGGAACAAGGCCAAAACCAAAACTGAACAAAAATATTTCATCGTGGTTTTCATTATCTTTGCGTTTTCAATATCATCACAGAACCTTGATAAGTGGCATCGTTTTTCAAGCCTTTGCATTTCAGCACATAAAAATAGGTGGCATCAGGCAGGTTGTCTCCATCCCAATTGTTCTGATAGTCCTTGGAATGGTACACAATCCTACCCCAACGGTTGAAAATGGTCAGTTCCGTCGACTCATAATAGCGGCTCAAAGGCTCGTAGCTCTCATATTCCAAAGACGATCCACCCTCATCGCCGCCTCTCGACTTAGGCATATCGCTGCCGCCGTCCAAAGAGATGATGAAGTAATCGTTGATACCGTCGCCATTGGGCGTGAACACATTCGGAATCTTCAGTTTCACAGGTTCCACTCTGATGGTATGATAATAAGTGGTGTCACAACCCTGAGGGTTATACACTTTCAATTCCGTGGTGAAATCACCTGTCTCAACATACGTGAAACGCGGTTCAAGTTCAGTTGAAGTGATGTTGTACTGTTGGTTCAGAATCCAGTAGAAATTGCTGATATCCAATGTGTCAGCCGAAAGATTCTCGAAAGAATAGGTCTCATGCGGATTCTGAAGGTAAACCGTGTCGCCTGGGTCGGTGTCGATTTCCACCAAAGGATTGGGATAAGCCTTCAGCTTGACACTGTCGCGCTGCAAACAACCCCTACCATCGGTCACCTTTATATAATAATACTTGTAGGCCTGAAGCCCAATCGCCCATGAAGGATCGTTAGGCGCAATATGCAAGGGGCTCACATCCCACTGATAGTTGAAAGGCGGTTCGTAGACGTTTCCCAGACTGTCGACTGCGGCTATCGCTTGCGCATCCCTGCCGTTTTCCTCCTCATAATTGCTGCATGTCAATTTCAACTGCCTGAATTTGACAGAAAAACGCGGCATCACTTCCACTGTGAATTGCGGACTGCAAATCAAACTATCGGTGGCAGTCTCTCGGATTTCTACCGTGTAGGTCGTCGTGGAAAAAGGCCGCACCGTAATGCTGTTGGTGGTCTTTCCGCCTGGACTCCACAAAAACGAGTATTGATAATAGGGCGGCACGCTGAGCGTCACGGGAGATTCGCTACAAATGGGCATTTCCACATTGCAGGAGATTTCGCATGGATCCGGATCCTGGGCTTTTGCAAAAGCCGTCACAACCAACGCGACCAACAGCAGCCAGACCTTTCTTATGATGGTATTGCTTCTCATTCCAAAACAAATAATTTGCAAAAATAGGAATTTTCCATTGACAAACGCAACAAGTCGCCAATTATTGTATCAAACGGAGCCTTACAACTTCACCAACTTGACCACTTTGCCCATCTGCACAGGCGCACCGTAATTGACCACATAGACACCTGAGGCCCAACCGCTTGCGTCAATCTCAATCGCATCCATGAAACGAGCCTTGACCATCTCCGTGCCGTAAACATCGAAAACGGTCACATCCGTGAAGCCCTCCCTTTCCGACTTGATGACAAACTTGCCGTTGGTCGGATTGGGGTATAGTCCTTCGGAAATCTCAATTTCAGGTATCGGCACGCTGGGTATCAAAGCCTTCCACGAGGCCTCCCAACCCGCATCGGTGGTGAGACAGTCAGAACGGAACTCAATGCACATCACGTTGCCCGAGGCCTGCACCATGCCTGGACTCTCCGTGTTCCAACGACCGATTTTTGGGGCAAAAACATTGTCGCCGTCGTAAATCCGAAGGAAATCGAAGTCCGTCTCCAAGCTGAAGCTTTCAAAATCGATGGAAATCCTTGATTCTTCAGGGCCACGAATCACCCAAATCTTACGCTCGTCGTTGTCGTAATTCTGATGGTCGAGACGACCTTCCTCGCCTTCTATCACCGTGACAGGCGTGCCCTCATTGATGAGTTTGTAGTAGTAATCCCAATTCCAATACGGTCCTGGGTCGGTGTGCGACTGGTCGGGATAATGCTGGTGCCCCTTGATTTGGACGCACGACCCTTCGCCGCCGAGGTTATACAAGCCATTGTTGACGCAGAAACCATTGTCTAAGGTGTCGCGGTCGTGGGTACGCCATCCGTCGATGGTATCATAACGCGAGCAAATGCTTCGCACCAAATTGGCTGACGACTGGTACATCTCTTCGGTGAAAAACTCCCAGACGTTACCGTAAGCCTCATGCTCGATGCCGATGGTATAGCCGTTGGCGCTGCGGGCGTGCCAAGCCTTGTCCTTTTCAAGTACCATTTGGGTTATCTGACCGTCAGCAGAGCGGATGACATAATGCGCCGAAACCTGCGCCTCACAGTTCTTGAACCAACTGATGCAGCCTGCATAACTTCCTTCTGTATAATGAATTACCACTGCACTCACTTCTTTGGTACGTGGTTCCCAATTGCATTCTGGTGCTGGGTCCCAAATGGCCGGTGGATAGTCGGGACTGCGCGTAATGCCCAACTCAGGTGAGGTGAGCATTTCGTAATGCTCAGCAAAAACCGATTTCAGGTCAATGTCGTATTTCGGGAAGCCGAATCGCTCAGCCTTTTTAGCGTCATTCAGGAAAGTACACACCGAATACAACATCGACTGCATGGGATAAATATCCTTCTCCTCTCCTATCGGCAACTCCGAAAGTTGTTGGATGACTGAAAGATAGTCCTTTGTTTCGGCAGCTTTGCTTTCCTTTGCCAGATGGTCAAAAGCCTTCGCGTATGCCAACACATTCTTTTCGGGACTTTCCAAGATTTCCGCTTCCGAAATACCCGAAAGTTCCGACACAAGATGCAGGTTTTCACGGAAATAGCCTTTGCCGTCTTTCACCAGACCCATCAAGCCGTAGGCACGCGGCATGGCATCGGGGCCGTCGTGGAAATAGTTGGCATCGGTGAGGTGATGGCAATGGGTGTTGGTGAAGGAGATGGCTTCTAATAGGCCTTTGGGGATGTTGGGGCAAGCCTCATAAGCAGATTGGAATGCGGATTTATACTCCTGGTTTTCTGCGGTTTGAGAGAATGCCACAATAGGCCTTGCTAACAAGAAAAGCAATAGTGTGGTGATTTGTTTCATTGGGTGATGAGATTGAGATTTCGATATGCAAAAATAGAAATAAATCATACCCTATCGGCAATTATGCCAGGAATAAATTGTACACCTTTGTGTCCAAAAGCGGCATTGAGGTTGGCCACATAACGCTGCAATATGCCCTCCTCGTCACAAAAGCCATTCAGCGCGGCTATACTGACAGGCTTCTCGAAACGCTTGTATTTGCATTCCACGGCCATCTTCCGTTGCGACCCTTCCACGACGAAATCGACTTCCGTGCCGTTTTGCGTTCGATAGAAACTGATGCTATCATCGGCCTTGCGATTGCGCCATAATTCCAACAGAATCTCATTCTCAAAGATGGCTCCGTTGTCCGTCCTGAAAGGCATCTCGCTGAAACTACCGTATATGATGTTGCGCAAGCCCAAGTCACAAAAATACACCTTCTTCATCTTTCCGATGACCTTTCGACGGTTGGTGAAAAACGGATCTATAAGTTTGATGACATACATCTTTTGCAGCAGGCCAATATAAGTTTCACAATCATTATAAGGCAAGCCACTCTCACGGCTCAATTCATTGACATTGACCAAATTGCCAATTTTTGCCGCCAACAATCGCAGCAGTTTGTTAAAACCCACAAAATGTTCGTTGGCCACATATCGCCTCACATCATTGAGCAAATAGGTCTGGTAAATGTCGTTGAGCAGTTCCACTTTCTCTTCGGGATGAGCGGTCAAGGCCGTGCGGGGCAATCCACCATAAATGAGATAGTCCTGATAAGCGGCTTGCAGTTCGGCTGTCAACGCCTCATCCGAAGCATCGTCAAGGGTTTGCTGCAAGCGAAACAGGTTCTCGTCCCTAAACAGCAGATACTCTGAAAACGAAAGCGATAGCACCTCAATAATGCGTACCCTGCCCGCCAGCGACTCTTCCACATTTTTCAAGATGTCGAGACTTGAACTGCCCGAGCAGAGGATTTTCAGCCGTTCGTGTTTGTCAGTCAGGAGTTTCAGCATGGTGGATATGCCGTTGATAAATTGAAACTCGTCGATCATCAGCAGGCCTTCCAAATTTTCATTCAAATAGACTCGCAGATATTGTTCGATGGTGCTCAATTTCTGGAATCTTTCGGCCACTTCCGCATCCTGACCATTGAGGAACAAGGTGTTGCGGAAGCCCTCGACAGGATACATTTTCATGATAGAGGTCTTCCCCACCTGCCGCGCACCTATCAATACTGCTATGGGCAGCAACTTGAAAGCCTCCGTGATTTTCTTCTCGTATTTTTCACGTCGTATCATATCGTATCAATGACAAATTCGATGCAAAAGTACAGTTTTTTGAGAAATTCTGCAAAAATCCATAGAGAATTTTTGAAAAATATTAAAAAAACACCAAAATCCATATTCACGAACCCACAAACGACAGGGATTGAAACCACCTGCATATCCACCCTGTCACCCCCGATGGGGTTCTGTCGGTGGTATTCGTTTTTGTCGGCTGTGAAAACACAGAAAATAATGGATTTTTCTTCATTTTTTGTGTTAAACAAATGAATTATGGAATAAAAACATTATTTTTGCCGCAAATAGTTTTTGAACAGATGGAATTTATAGACAGAGAAAACGAAATCATGCGGCTTCGGCATGTTTTAAATCAAGAGAATGCGTCGCAATTCGTCATCATTTATGGACGAAGACGCTTGGGGAAATCCACGCTTATTCGCCATGTTTTGGCAGACAACGACCTCTATTTCATGGCAGACCAAACCGAAGAAAGTCAGCAACTTGCCTTACTGGCCAAGACCATCGGCACGAAAATCCCCGACTTCGACAAGGTCGTTTATCCCGATTGGGAAACGCTCATCGTTACCTTGGCACACCGAACCACCCAACGGTTCACGCTGTGCTTGGACGAATTTCCTTATTTGGTCAAAACCAGCCCAAGCCTGCCTTCCATTCTGCAACGACATATCGACAGTAAGCAACTACCATTCAACCTCATCATCTGCGGCTCGTCGCAACAAATGATGCAAGGCTTGGTGCTCGATGCTGCTTCGCCACTCTACGGTCGCAGCGATGCCATTCTGAAACTTGAGCCTATTCCCATCAGGTATTTGCAAGAAATCCTGCATACCGATGCCGTGCAAACTGTAGAGGAATCAGCGGTTTGGGGCGGCGTTCCCCGCTACTGGGAAATCCGTGAGCAAGCAGCCTCGCTGATGGAAGCCGTCGCCTACAGTATCATTGACCCTAATGGCACTCTATACGATGAGCCGTCAAGGCTGTTTCTTGATGATTTCCAACACACTACGCAATCTTCTACCTTGCTTTCCCTCATCGGCAATGGAGCCAACCGACTCTCCGAAATCGCCGGACGAATGCAGAAAAACGCCACCGACCTTAGCGGTCCGCTCGCCAAACTCATCAACTTGGGCTACCTCGAGCGCGAGACCCCTTTCGGCGAAAGCCCACGCAACAGCAAACGAAGCTATTACCAGATTTCCGATCCGTTCATGCGCACCTACTACCGTTATGTGATTCCCAACCGCTCGCTAATCAACCTGAACCGAAAAGACATTGTGGCCAAGACCATCAGCGACACCTTCTCCGATTTTGTGGCTGCACAATGGGAACGCATTTGCCGAAACGCCGTCAGCGGCAACCAACTGCTCGGCACAACTTGGGGCATGGCATCACGTTGGTGGGGAACGGTCATTATTAATAAGGAAAAGAAAAACATAGAGTTGGATGTGGTGGCTGAATCCTTGGACAAAAAGAAAATCCTCGTCGGCGAATGCAAATGGACAGAAGGCGAGCAAGCTGGAAAACTCTTCCACGACCTTGAAACAAAGGCACATGGCTTGCCCTTCGCAAAAGACAAGGAAATCGTATATGCACTGTTCCTAAAACGACCAGCAACGGACGGCATCACCGACCATGTGTTTCTCCCACAAGCCATTATTGACGATTTCAAACCAGTTATATAATTATATTGTTACAACATAATGTTTTTAAAACATAATTATTACGATTCAAAATCCATCACATTTAATAATTTTCCACCCAAAATCAAAAAAACGCGCCATCATCGTACAAAATCACTACCTTTGCAAATTCTAACGAACTGTTACAGTAAACAACAATAAAACATCATAAAATGAACACGCTCAACGATTTTCAGAAAGAAATTCTCGCTGGCATTCCCGATGAACTGCCGGAAGTGAAGCCTTACGACACCACCATCAACCATGCGCCCAAGCGCAAGGACATTTTGACCAAGGCCGAGAAGAAACTGGCCATCCGCAACGCTTTGCGTTACTTCCCCGCCAAGTTCCACGCCACTTTGGCCCCCGAATTTGCTGAGGAGTTGGAGAAATACGGCCGCATCTATATGTACCGTTTCCGTCCCTCTTACAAGATGTACGCCCGTCCGATTGAGGAATATCCCGCCAAGTGCAAGCAGGCCGCGGCCATCATGCTGATGATCCAGAACAACCTCGACCCCGCCGTGGCGCAGCACCCGCACGAACTCATCATCTACGGTGGCAATGGCGCCATCTTCCAGAATTGGGCGCAGTACCGCCTCGTGATGCAGTACCTTGCCAACATGGACGAAGACCAGACCCTCGCCATGTACAGCGGTCACCCGATGGGACTCTTCCCCTCGCATAAGGACGCCCCGCGTGTGGTGGTCACTAACGGCATGATGATCCCGAACTACAGCAAACCCGACGACTGGGAGCGCTACAACGCCCTCGGCGTGACGCAATACGGCCAGATGACCGCCGGCTCCTATATGTATATTGGGCCCCAAGGTATTGTCCACGGTACTACCATCACCGTGCTCAACGCAGCGCGCAAACAGGGTGGCAGCACAGCGGGCAAACTGTTCGTCACCGCTGGTTTGGGTGGCATGAGTGGAGCCCAGCCCAAGGCCGGTAACATCGCCGGTGTGGTGAGCATCACCGCCGAAATCAACCCGGCCGCCACGCAGAAACGCTATCAGCAAGGCTGGGTCGATGAAGTATATGACAACATCGAGGAACTCTTCAAGCATGTCAATGCCAGCCTCGCCAAGAAGGAAGCCCGCAGCTATGCCTACCAAGGCAATGTGGTGGACCTTTGGGAATATGCCGCAGAGCACGACATCCACGTCGATCTCGGCTCCGACCAGACCTCACTCCACAACCCGTGGGCAGGCGGTTACTATCCTGTCGGACAGTCGTTTGAGGCGTCGAAGACCATGATGGCCGAGAACCCCGAGCTGTTTAAGGAGAAGGTGCAGGCTTCGTTGCGCCGCCATGTAGCCGCCATCAACAAGCTGACCGCCAAGGGCATGTACTTCTTCGACTACGGCAACGCTTTCCTGCTGCAAAGCAGCCGCGCCGGTGCCGACATCATGAAAGAAGATGGCACCTTCCGCTATCCTTCCTACGTGCAGGACATCATGGGTCCCATGTGCTTCGACTACGGCTTCGGTCCCTTCCGCTGGGTGTGTGCTTCGGGCAAGCCTGAAGACCTCGCCGTCACCGACGACATCGCCTGCGAAGTGCTTGAAAACATCGCCCGCACCGCTCCCGCTGAAATCCAGCAACAGATGCGCGACAACATCCAGTGGATCCGTGGCGCACAAGAAAACCACCTCGTGGTCGGCTCGCAGGCCCGTATCCTCTACGCCGACTGCGAAGGCCGCACCAAGATTGCTGCCGAGTTCAACAAGGCCATCGCTGACGGTCGCCTGAGCGGTCCCGTCGTCCTTGGCCGCGACCATCACGATGTTTCCGGCACCGACAGCCCATTCCGTGAGACCTCCAACATCTATGACGGTTCGTCGTTCACCGCCGACATGGCCGTGCAGAACGTCATCGGCGACGGTTTCCGTGGTGCCACTTGGGTGAGCATCCACAACGGCGGCGGCGTAGGCTGGGGCGAAGTCATCAACGGCGGCTTCGGAATGGTCCTCGACGGCACTCCTGAGGCTGACCGCAGACTCCACTGCATGTTGCACTGGGATGTCAATAACGGCATCGCTCGCCGCAACTGGGCCCGCAACGAAGGCGCCACCTTTGCCATCAAGCGTGCCATGGAGGCTGAGCCCAGACTGAAGGTCACTTTGCCGAATTTGGTGGAAGACAAGATTTTGGAGAATCTGTTCTAATACACATAGAGACGGTGCATACACCGTCTCTACAAAACAAATCCTATATTTACGGATGTTTATTCCTTCACAAACCGTGTGGTGAATGCTTTGCCTTCGCCCACGGTTTTTAACATGTAAACACCAGCCGATTGGTCGCTCATATCGATTTGGAAGACACCTCCTGTATTGGCGGCGACCTGTTTCACCATTTGTCCCATTGCATTGAACACAAGGATTTCCAGTATGCCCTCTCCCGAAACATTGAGCAGACCATTAGTGGGATTGGGAAAGAGGTTAATTTCGCCTTTATTTTCGCAAACGCCGTCATACTCAAAATAGGCGACAATGTAAGTATCGTCCTCAACTACAAGGGTGCGCGGATTGTCAATATTGCCATCGCTCCACTGCGTAAAGTAATGGCCGCCTTCATTCGGAACAGCCTCAAAGACGGCCGTGTTGCCATTGTCGCAGCCAGGTTCTTGTATGAAGGCTATCGTCCCTTGCGTCTCATCTGATGAGGTCACCTCCAGCATGAAAACGTTACCTTCATGGATAAGGTCATAGTATTCGCTCCAGAAGTCCGAACCCTTGTATTCGGTCTCGGTACCACAGGGCACGATGATTTCTTCCAAATCTAAAGAATACAACCCATCAAAGCTATCGGGAGGAGTCATAGCTTTGATGCAGATGCTCCGCAGATTCGAGCAGTTATAGAATGAATTCTCAGAGAGGTAGGTGAGCGAAGCAGGCAAGGTGACAGAGGTCAGCAATACATTGTTATTATACCATCCAGGCCAAAATGCACAATACGCAATTGTCTCTATCCCTTCGGGAATTTCATAATGGGTAACGTTGTTTATTTGTGCATAACGTTTAGGGAAATAGGCAAAGATATGGTCGTTGTAAACGGGTTCAGCCAGACTTTCACAATCCATGAAAGCGAAGTCTCCTACTTCGGTCACAGAGTTTGGCAATTCGAACGTAGTCAAGTTTGTGCATAATTCAAAGGCGTATTTTCCAATGCTTGTCACCGATTTTGGAAGGGTAATTGAAAGCAAGCGTTCACACGACTCAAATGCCCCACCTGCAATTTGTTCGATGCCTTCAGGAATGACATACTCTGTGACAGGATAGTCCATGGGCATTAACGCAAAGCAATGAGCATTGAAGAGGGGTTCTTCAATGCCATAACACATGCCAAAAGCAAACTCTCCGACATAGGTCACGGAATTGGGGATAACCACCGAAGTCAAATTATAACAACCCAAAAACGCGCCGCCAGCGATTTGTTCGATACCTTCAGGTATGATATAGTTTGAAGCTGTGTCGCTTGGAGGATAATAAGCAAAGACTCGTTCGTTGTAAATCGGTTCCGACCAATTTGTCCCATAGAACGCGTCATCTCCAACAAAAGTGACTGAATTGGGGAAGTTGATAGTAGCCAGACTTTCACACGAATGAAACGTCGCATCTCCGATATAGGTTACGGAATTGCCCATATTTACGATTTCAAGATTCCTACAAGATAAAAATGCAGCATAACCTATTGAGGTCACAGAATTGGGCATAATGATGGAAACCAAACTATTGCATTCAGCAAAAGCATCAGGAGCGATTTTTTCGATGCCATCGGGAACCACATATTCCGAAGCGTAGCCATCGGGGAAATACGCGAAGATGTGCGAGTTGTAAAGCGGCTCAGACAAGCCACAATCATAGAAAGCCCACTCTCCGATACTATCAACGGATTCAGGCAATACCATTGAATTCAAGTTTCGACAGCTACGAAACGCGTATGTGCCAATGTTTACGACCGAATTGCCAATGTTGGCATCAACCAGATTTACACAATTGTAAAAAGCCCCATAGTCAATGTCGGTTACGGTGTTGGGCAAAACAACAGAGTGAAGCCCCGAGCAAGTGTTAAATCCATAATTGCGGATCTTCTTTACTGTGTAGGTGTTCGTGCCATCGGAAACGGTTTCAGGGATCACCATGTCGCCCGAGGGAGAATCACCACCTACTTTTTCAATGGAAACATCGTTCGTTCCCGCTTTCACGAAACAAAGAATGTTTTGTCCCGATTCGAGTGTGACCTGGAAACGCTGTGCCAAAGCCGTGAAGCTCACCATCAGAGCCATAAGTAGTAAAATCTCTTTTTTCATGTTTCTGTACACTGTTTCGTGTCGTGCGCAACTTTTTGTTTGCTCTACTGTCCAAAAGCAAATCAGACTTGTTAACGAAGTGAGACAGTAGATTTACACTTCGGAAAATTTAGCCTTGAAACGACTAAATAACGATGCAAATATACAATTTTTTTATTTAAACAAATAAAAAGAAGAGAATTTTTCCGTTTTTTTCTATAGCAAGTCGAGTTTTTTATCCTTTAAATACCTTAGGAATGTCAACAACGTCATCGCCCGCCTCAACTGGGTTTGGAATGAAAAGACGCCACCTTTGCCATCAAACGCGCCGTGGAGGCCGAGCCTAAATTGAAGGTTACCTTGCCGAATTTGGTGGAAGACAACATCCTTGAAGGATTGTTCTAATTGAATTGGACATTTGTAGAGACGTAGCGCGCTACGTCTCTACATTTTTTATTTCATTTGTAACCATTTTTGGTTATTTTTTATTATTTTTGCAGCCGAAAAACAATTTCATGTACGAAAACTATCTGGCATATCATCACATACCCTGCGGTGCAGTGCTCGACAGAATCAGGACGGAAGAGCATCTTACCCAACGCGAATTGGCCTCTCGTTCTGAAATACCCTACCAGAGAATCAACGACTTCATTGCCAATCGCAGAAGGATTTCACCAGACAATTCCCTTAGGTTGGAAAAAGCATTAGGAATTGATTATCAATGTTTTTTCTATCAGATTCAAACCAATTATGAGATTTTCCTCGCGACGAGTCATATTTCTGAACAATCACAACCCGACAAATCAAGATTCAGGAAAGCCTTGTTTTGGGACACAGATTTTGAGTCGCTTGATTGGCAACGCAATGCAGAATGGATTATCCAAAGGGTTTTTGAATATGGTAATGAAAACGAAATCAAAGAAACCATTCGATATTATGGCAAAAAAAAGATTACCAACGTTTTAGGCGGCATCAAAGACAGTTGGAATTCGGAGAATAGAAACAAAAACAATCAAAAGTATTTAGGCCATGAGATTGAGAAATAATGAGGAATAATAAGATGAAAGTGGGCGCAGCTGGTTAGCCGCGCCCACTTTTCATCTTTTCTTTGTCTCGCATCATTCTCTGCGTAGAACAATATCAACAGTGCCTTCCCAGGTGTTGAAGATGGTGTCGAAAACGGCATACCCTGTGGTCGTAAAGACGAACCCATTAGTGCGGCCTCCAAATTGGGATGGATCATAACAGGCAGCATCCGAAATAGTAGCCATACCTTCGGCATCCGTATAGGTATAACGCTCCCCATTCATAATGAGGTCTCCATCGAAACCGTCACGTTCCTCGGCTTTCACGCTCACATTGGACAACGCTTGGCCGTTTTCATTCGTCACACGAAAAGTCACAGGAGCTCTTTTGACGAACAACTCTCCATAAACATCTTGTTTACAAGCGGATATGGTCGTGAGCATCATTGTGGCCATAAATGCTAAAGTCATTTTTCTCATTTTCTTATCCCTAAATCCGTGACGGGAGCAACTTTTAATTATCAAAAAATCAGTTTCATGGCAGCAAAGGTACTACTTTTTTGGCTGGGCAAGCATTGCAAAGTGTTTTTTGTAATTTTACGCCTATGGAATTGAAATCAAACAACAACGAAAAAGGTCATAGTTCAAACACAACGCTCCATTCCTCACACAGTTTTTCTAAAGTCCAAGAAGCGTTGAGACCGCTTGTTTCTGGCAAACGAAACACTTTGATGGATTGTCCGAGCTGGTTTTGTAGTTTTTCTCCAAACTCTTTGTATTTTCCATAACCATTTATGGCTATCTTTGTTATAGTCGGATTTTTTCTAACAAAACCAACAATATCGTTTGGAATTCCTTCTA
>JAEEQP010000088.1 GCA_016285355.1 Bacteroidales bacterium | reverse complement strand
GAGGATGCAGTTCTGCATCAATGCCATAATGATAGTAGCGTTCGATTTGTGTCCCCTCAAAGAGCACTTGATTGTATGTGGTATCTGCGTCTTGAACGGTAGAACCTATTTGTACAAATCCTTCATGAGTGCCGAAACTGCCGAAGACTCCTACCACGCACCAATTGGTAATGCCATAGCCAACACCAACCCGGAAGTCGGGATAGTCAGAAATAGGGACTTTCTGCATCATGCGCGAATAACTCACATCGATTTTGAAATTACCTTTGTTGAAAGGTTTGAGGGAAGTGAAAGGCAGATTGCTTTGTGCAAAGGCCATGCAAGGCAACAGTAAGAATGTCAAAAGATAAAACCTCGTTCTCATGATAATACTTGTTTACGTTTTAATTATTCTTTTTTCTTTTTAGCGGAAATCTCTATTAATACGGAAAAACTCGAAAAAAGTTACATACAACGGATAAAAAAATCAGAATTCTTGCTTTGTTTCTGGTTGTTGTGCGAAGGCCATGCAGGGCAAAATCAGGATGGCCAGTAGATAAAATCTTTTTTTCATGGTGATTAAGGTGATTTAAACGTTTAATATTTGTTTTTTGTGCATAGATAACAGACAATGATATAAAAAAAGACCGCGAACTACTTGCGTAAATCGAGGTCTTAGACTACCTATGTGACAAACAAGAAGTTCACGGTACAACCGTAAACATTCCCGCTTTTTTTCTTGTCACAATTGAAATTGTCTAAGTTTCGATTTACAAGAAAAGCGAAAACGCTATTATATCAACGTGTTGTCAATGTGTTTATTCTGTCATTCAATAGGATTTGGTTTGACGTTAATTATCGAGGCAAAAATACAAAAAATTGGCAAAACATGAAGAACTTGACGATAATTTGTGAAGATGCACCAAAAAAGGCCAACCGCATTCGCGGTCAGCCTTTTGCTCGTTTCCAAAACTATTGGTCTGGATTGCTTCGTTCCTCGCAATGACGCGAAGCGCGTCATAGGATTACATCATGCCGTCCATTCCGCCGCCCATGGGCATCGGAGGTGTAGGAGGCGTAGGCTCCTTGTGGTTGCTGATGACGCATTCGGTGGTCAGCAACATGCCAGCGATGGAAGCGGCGTTCTCCAAGGCAACTCTCGACACCTTGACTGGGTCGATGACACCGGTCTCAAGGAGGTTCTCGTAGACCTCGGTGCGGGCGTTGAAGCCAAAGTCGTTCTTGCCTTCCTTCACCTTGTTGACGACGACCGAACCTTCGAGGCCAGCGTTCTCAACAATCTGGCGCAGCGGCTCTTCCAAGGCGCGCTTGATGATGGCGATACCTGTGGTCTCGTCCTCGTTCTCGCCCTTCATCTTCTCGATGGCCTTGATGGCACGGATGAAGCCGACACCACCGCCAGGGATGATACCCTCTTCGATGGCAGCGCGGGTAGCGTTCAAAGCATCCTCCACACGGTCTTTCTTTTCCTTCATCTCCACTTCGGAAGCGGCACCCACGTAGATGACTGCCACGCCACCAGCCAACTTAGCCAGACGTTCTTGCAGTTTCTCACGGTCGTAGTCGCTCGTGGTGGTCTTGATCTGAGCCTTGATTTGTGCGGTGCGGGCGTTGATGGCCTCCTTGGCACCGTGACCGTTCACGATGGTGGTGTTGTCTTTGTTGATGCTCACCTTGTCGGCCTGGCCAAGCATTTGCAGGTTGGCATCTTCGAGCTTGTAGCCCTTCTCTTCGCTGATGACGGTGCCACCAGTCAGGATGGCGATGTCTTCCAGCATTTCCTTACGACGGTCACCGAAGCCAGGAGCCTTGACGGCAGCGACTTTCAATGCGCCACGCAGACGGTTGACGACCAAGGTAGCCAGAGCCTCACCGTCGATGTCCTCAGCGATGATGATGAGGGCACGGCCGCTTTGCAGAGCTTGTTCGAGCACAGGCAGCAAATCCTTCATCACGGAAATCTTCTTGTCGTAGATGAGGATGTAAGGATTCTCGTAGACGGCTTCCATCTTCTCGGTGTTGGTGACGAAGTAAGGCGAGATGTAGCCACGGTCGAACTGCATACCTTCAACGACGTCGACGTAGGTGTTGATGCCCTTGGCATCTTCAACGGTGATGACGCCTTCCTGCTTCACCTTGCCCATTGCTTCGGCGATGAGGCCGCCGATTTCGCTGTCGTTGTTGGCAGAAATCGTAGCCACTTGCTTGATTTTCTCATTATCGCCATCGACTTTCACTGACATCTTCTTCAGCGAAGCGACCACAGCAGCAACGGCCTTGTCGATACCGCGCTTCAGGTCGAGCGGGTTAGCACCAGCGGTGACATTTTTCAGACCTGTAGCCACGATGCTTTGGGCCAAAACGGTGGCGGTGGTGGTACCATCACCGGCGAGGTCGTTGGTCTTGGAAGCGACTTCCTTCACCAACTGAGCACCCATGTTCTCGACAGGATCCTTGAGTTCGATTTCCTTGGCGACCGTCACACCGTCCTTGGTGATTTGGGGAGCGCCATACGACTTTTCGATGACTACGTTACGGCCTTTAGGACCGAGGGTCACCTTCACTGCGTTTGACAATGCATCGACGCCTTTCTTCAGGCCGTCACGCGATTCGATATTGAAAAGAATGTCTTTTGCCATAGTTATTTCGGATTTAAAGATTCAAGATTTAAAGATTTAAAATTATGTCGGCGTTTCGACAGGCTCAACGGCCTTAGCTTTTGCAGGTCCCTGAGCTTGTCGAAGGGCCGTTATATTTAGATAATTGCGATCACGTCAGATTCGCGCATGATCATGTAATCTTTGCCGTCGAGGTGGAACTCGGTGCCGGCGTATTTGCCGTAGATGACTTTATCACCCTCTTTCAGGGTCATTTGGTTGTCTTTTGTGCCAGGACCCACGGCCACGACGATGCCTTGTTGGGGTTTTTCTTTGGCGGTGTCAGGGATGATGATACCGCTTGCGGTTTTCTGTTCGGCGGCAGCGGGCTCGATGACCACGCGGTCGGCCAAAGGTTTGATTGCTAATTTTGCCATTTTATTTGATGTTTAATTGTTGATTAACTTCGTTGAATCTTCGATTTGTTTATTTGTTTAATTGTTGTTTCTTCGCGTCATTGCGAGGAGGAACGACGAAGCAATCTATAGTTAAGGCTGCTCGTCTGGACTGCTTCGTACCTCGCAGTGACGCAAAGCGCGTCAAAAAGACGACGGCGGGCATTAGTCACATTTCGTGCCAAAGTGGAAAATGGCAGGGTTTTGTCAGTCAGGGTGACAAAGTGACACGAAGAATGGCTATCTTTGCGGTCGAATTGAACGACCATGTCCAACATCAACGACGAACGGAAAATCAACGAACGGTATAAAATGATGACGGAACAACCTGTCAAGAGGCTGATTCTCAAGATGGCTGTGCCGACCATCATCAGTATGCTGGTGACTACCATTTATAATATGGTGGACTCGTTTTATGTGGGTCATCTGAGCACAGAAGCCGTGGCAGGTGTGGGCGTTTCGTTTGCCTACATGGCCTTCATCAATGCTTGCGGGTTCTTTTTCGGGCATGGTTCGGGTAATTACATCTCGCGTGCCTTGGGTGCCAAACAGGGACAAAATGCAGGGCGTATGGCCGCCACAGGATTCTTCACACCATTGATTGTGGGTGCCATCGTGGGCTGGAGTTGTCTGCTATTTATCTCGCCTTTGTCACGAGCCATGGGTGCTACTGACACCATTTTGCCATACGCCAACAATTATCTGCGTTTCATCCTGATTGCCACGCCTTTCATGATGTCGTCGCTGACCCTCAACAACCAACTGC
Source organism: Bacteroidales bacterium (assembly GCA_016285355.1). The sequence goes on along the minus strand of JAEEQP010000088.1, from coordinate 1,719 downwards.
GACTGCAAGGCAACGCCCGTTTCGGCATGATCGGCATCGCCTCGGGTGCCATCCTCAACATCATCCTCGACCCGATTTTCATCTTTGGGCTTGACCTGGGTGTCAGCGGGGCTTCGTTGGCGACAGCGGCAAGCCAGTGCTTTGGTTGGTGTGTATTGTTTTGGGGCACCTCGCGGCCTGAGAATGTTCACATCAAGTTCAAGAACTTCACCCCTACCCTATACTATTATAAAGAAATCACGCGGGGCGGATTGCCTTCTTTGGCACGACAGGCTTTGTCAGTGGTGGCTACCATCAGCCTCAATCGTATGGCGGTGCATTATGCCTTGCCTGGCAATGAGGCCTCTACCGTGGCAGCTTTCACCATAGTTTCGCGCATCACCCTGTTCTGTTTCGCCATCGTCATCGGGTTCGGGCAAGGGTTCCAGCCTGTGTGCGGCTATAATTATGGTGCCAAACTTTATGGGCGGGTCAAGGAGAGTTATTTGTTCTGCATGAAGCTATCCACCGTCTTTTTGCTGTTCTTGGCAGCTATCGTCTATGCCTTCGCGCCCGACATCATCTCTTGGTTCCGTGGCGAGGATCCCGAACTCATCCGTGTGGGCAGTCAGGCGTTGAGATGGCAATGTATCGCATTTCCAGTGATGGGGCTTTGCACTGCTACCAATATGCTGTTCCAGAACATCGGTTACACTTGGCAAGCCACCTTGCTTTCCATGTGCCGACAAGGCTTGTATTTCCTACCGGCGGTCTTTATCATGCCTTGGCTTTGGGGAATCACAGGCCTCGAAGCCGCCCAAGCCGTCGCCGACGCTTGCACTTTCTTGACTTCGTTGCCGTTTGCTATTTGGATTATCAGAAAACTCAATGCGATGTCTCAACTTTGATGCATCGTCGTACCATCAAATTTGAATTCTGTTGGAAAGTATTACGAAGGAAAAAAGCAGTTTATTTCATAAAACACTTGCAGGATGAGAAAATGTTTGTAATTTTGCAGTGTCAGATTGTCGTCAGAGGGCGCGAACAATTTGCTTTCACAGCAATATTCAAGCTGGACCTTTCTGACCCCCATACGAGGACATAGCCACCAAGGTTATGTCTTCAGTCTTTTAACTCCCCGCAAAGTCACTTTATAACGCCTGACCTTTCCATCTTTCCAATCGCATTCCACCACTTTGCCGTCACGGGCGCATAGCCCTTTGAAATGGCCGTCTTTCCATACTGAAGGTAAGGCGGGGAGTAACTCGATTTCCCCATCATGGCTTTGCAGGAGCATCTCGGCGATGCCAGCCGTGCCACCGAAGTTGCCGTCAATTTGGAAAGGCGGATGGGCGCAGAAGAGGTTGGGATAGGTGCCTGCACGATGGCTTCCGTCAAGTCGAATGGCGGGCTCGAGTAGGTTCCTCAAAAGATGATAGGCATGGTCGCCATCATGAAGGCGCGCCCAGAAACAGATTTTCCAAGCCCGCGACCAGCCTGTGCCCTCGTCACCGCGGCGGCGCAAGGTCTCGCGGCAGGCATCCATTAATAAAGGTGTCTTGGTTTTTGTGAGCATCGTGCCAGGATAAAGCCCAAAGAGATGCGACACATGGCGGTGCTGCGGCTCCACTTCCTTGTAGTCTTTCAACCATTCCTGCAAATAACCTTCTTGGCTGACCTGCATAGGTGGAAAATGGGATTTCGCGGTTTTCAGGCTATCAGAAAAAGCCGCATCCACAC
>JAEEQP010000053.1 GCA_016285355.1 Bacteroidales bacterium | reverse complement strand
GGCGCCCTTTGCGCACTAATTGTTGAATAGTCGGCATTTTTAATTTGTTAGGTTAATTTGTTAGTTATTTAATCCGTTGATTAGGAATTATTTACAAACTCATACCAAACTGGCCGAGGGCAACTCTCTGCAAGATGTAGTCAGGGAAACATAATAAGCCATGGACGGCTTAGAAGTCTATAAACCCACGTTGTGACGATAAGAACGCTTGATTTTGGTGTCACACCGTGTAGAAACCTATTACGTTTAACTTATCAGGTTCCTTAACTATATCATTTTCAAGGGCAAGCCCTCATTCAATTCAGCGGGTGCAAAAGTACAACATTTTTCAATACGCCGCGCAGTTTTTTGAAAATTTTCAAGAAAAAAAGCGATGATTTGTTATATAGCATTGATTTACAATAAATTATAATCATTATTTTACTCAAACAAATCAAAAAATCAACTCCATTCGGCCTCAAATTGAGCAAATGTCATGATTCTACAACCACCAATTTGCCCTATTTCTAACAAATCATCATCACCCGATACGAGATAAATGGCATTGGCTTGAATGGCCAACTCAAGAAGATAATCGTCTTTGGGGTCCCGACATCTTTGCGGAATTTCACCAATTTCAACCATTGTGAAATGGTCATTCATCCATTCCTCTAATCTTGATACATCTTCTTCATGGAAATATTTGCTAAACTTGGGACGACGAGCCACACGAACAATCTCATCATTCAAAATTTGGGTTGAGACAGGCTCAAACCAAGGAGCGCCAAGAAAATCAAGAAGTCCATCAAGTCTCTTCCCAATCAAGAAACTTATCCAAAGATTGGTGTCGACAACCACCCTAATCAATGATTCATCATTGTCTGGCAGCCATTCGTTCTTCATACATCTCCTGTCTTACTGCCTCACACTCAGCCTTAATAGTTTCTTCGTCGACCCCATCTGTACGAAAAGCTTTTCGTAAAGCTCTTAAACTTTCCGCACGCTCGTCACAAATCAGTTCTCGACAAAGTCTATAGCGATCTTCTTTGGCAAGTTGGAGTGCCAAAGCCAGCAGTTGCGAATAGGAAAGCTGCAAATTCAATGTCGGATTCTTGGTCATGATGCTATTCTTTTTTACGCGGCAAAAGTAAACAATAACATAATTGCCCGCAACCAACCTTTATTATTATTCAGATCAATACTTGACGAAACGGTCCTCGCCGTTGCTCAAACCGAGCAGTTCGCTGCGGCCGAAGAGGAGGAAAATCTTGTGGTTCCAGATGAGTTCCCACAGGATGCGGCTCACACGCACTTGTTCCTCAGGGGCCAATTCCTCGCTCGTGACAATCACGCCCTCGGGTTTCTTCACCTTGTTTTCCTGAAAAGCAATCTGGATAAGCTGGTAGCACAGGTTGACGAAGGTAATGCCGGTGGTGTGGTCGCGGCTATCCATAATCATGTTGATTCTGTCTCTCATTTCCTCTGGGGTGTAGAGGAGATGAACGGGATTTGCGTCGTAGTTCATAGCGTTTTTTATTTGAATGATGGTGCAAATATAGGGATTATTTTGAATCATGCAACATTTCGACGAGGCGACGGACACTTTTTTACACCTTATATTAATATGTCCCTCCGATTTCGTACTTTTGCACCCGAAAATTGAGCAAAATGGTTACTGAATTATTGGTCGTTTGGATTGTTGGCGTAGTGACATTCTTTGCGCTTTGGGCGATTTTGCTCAAGGTGATCAAGCGCGTTAGCGAGCGGAAGCATAAGGATGATACGGCTCGTAAGGATGCCGACCCATTGGAAACCATGCCTGAACAACGCAGTTGATTTCCTGTCACCCCTCTGGGGTTCCCATCGATTTATGTCGTTTTTTTCGGCAGGGGTTGAAACCGCCTGCCTATTCATCCCGTCACCCCTACGGGGTTCCGGTGTGCCGTAAAGTCCTGTAGTGACGGCGGATGAACAGGCAGGCGGTGAAGCACGTTGGACGGACAGCTTGCTGGACGTTCAACACTGCGTAACCCCTGCCGAAAAACGAAAACCATTCCATCCAAAGCCCCAGCGGGGCGACAGGAAAAATAAATCGGGCGAAATCCACCTGATTTTTGTTAGATTTCGCCCGAAACAAAGTTTGATTTACTGATAAAGCACAAATGCCGTTTATTGCTTTACAAGATTATATTCGTAATGCCCGACACCATTTTTATCAGCAGAGATTTTCAGATTCCTGCCATTACATTGGTAATCATACTGCCCCTCCAGAATAAGATTCCCATCAAAGTCGCAAGTCCACATATTCTCATCTGTAAAAGTAATTTTTCCATTGTCAAAGGAATAAGTCCCTGAACCACCAGCGGGAATCCTATCTGAATTACCAGTACAAGAATACTTTCCGTTTTCCAAAACTAACGTTGTTCGATCTGATTGTTTACCAGAATTGTATGTTACTGTAAATGTTCCTTTGTACTTTCCTTCGCTAATGGTGGTGTCCGAATTATCCTTATTACAACTCATAAAAAGCAACGGCAAAGAAAGAACCGTAAAAATCAAGAATTTGTGCTTCATACCTCTGTGTTTTTATTGTTAAGTTCATTTCTTGAAACGAAAGAAAAACAATAGTATTGTATTGGAAAAGAATTTATTTTTGAACTATTCGACATTTCCGATTCGTTGTCTATGCGGAATTTTTCGTATTTTCGCGCAAAATTATGAATCTGGATTGCTTCGTTCCTCGCAATGAAGCAAAGTGATGATAATAGAATCTTAAATTTTTGAATATTAAATCATTAAATCCTTGAATATGAAATACGACGTCATCGTAATCGGCAGCGGCCCGGGAGGCTATGTGGCTGCCATCAGAGCATCACAATTGGGTAAGAAGACTGCCGTGGTCGAGAAGGCCGAAGTGGGCGGCATCTGCCTCAACTGGGGCTGCATCCCCACCAAAGCCCTGCTGAAGAGTGCGCAGGTCTACACCTATATTAATCATGCCGAAAACTACGGCATCAAGGTGGAAGGCGAAGTGAAACCTGACATGGAGGCCGTGGTGGCCCGCAGTCGCGGCGTGGCCGACACCATGAGCAAGGGCGTGCAATACCTGCTCAAAAAGAACAACGTGGAAGTCATCGCTGGCTACGGCAAACTGACTGCCGACAAGCAAGTGGAAGTGACCAATGCCGAAGGCAATGTCACCCTTCACGAAGCTGAACACATCATTTTGGCTACAGGTTCTCGCGTGCGCGAGCTGCCCGCCCTGCCCATCGACGGCAAGAAAATCATCGGCTACCGCCAGGCATTGGTCTTGGACAAACTGCCTGAGAGCATGGTTGTGGTTGGTTCCGGTGCCATCGGTTCTGAGTTTGCCTTTTTCTTCACCTCTATGGGTGTGAAAGTGACCTTAGTCGAGTTCCTACCCAACGTGGTCCCGAACGAAGACGAGGAAGTCTCCAAGCAAGTCGAGCGCGCTTTCAAAAAACTGAAGATGACCGTAATGACCGATGCCTCGGTGACCCATGTTGACACTTCTGGTGAAAAGTGCGTCTGCACCATCAGTACCAAGAAGGGCGAGAAGACTGTAGAGGCCGACATCGTTTTGTCCGCCGTGGGCGTGCAGACCAACATCGACAACCTTGGCCTTGAAGAACTCGGCATCAGCACTGAGCGCGGTAAGATTAATGTAGACGAATATTATCGTACCAACGTGCCGGGCATCTATGCCATCGGTGACATCGTACACGGTCCCGCCCTGGCTCACAAAGCCGACCACGAAGCTACCATTTGCGTGGAGAAGCTTTGCGGCCTGAATCCCAAGCCGCTCAACTATGCCAACATCCCTGGCTGCACCTATACCACACCCGAAATCGCCTCGGTTGGCCTGAGCGAGGCCAAGGCCATCGCAGCAGGCTACGAGGTGAAGATCGGCAAATTCCCCTTCACCGCTTCGGGCAAGGCCACTGCTGCCGGCAACCGTGACGGTTTCATCAAAGTAGTCTTCGATGCCAAGACCGGTGACTGGCTGGGTTGCCACATGGTTGGCGACAATGTGACCGAAATGGTGGCCGCTGCTGTGCTCTGCCGTGAGCTGGGTGCCAAGGGCGAAGACATTATCCATGCCGTATTCCCCCACCCCACTATGTCGGAAGGCATTATGGAGGCGGCGGCGGCGGCGTATAATGAGTGCGTGCATCTTTGATAATTAATACTGAATGATGAATGTGGAATGATGAATGTCGCAATGCGTCGCTGGGCTTCGCCTCATTCAGCATTCCGCATTCCTAATTCCGAATTTGAATTACCATGGAAATCATCGAAACCAAAATAAAAGACCTTTTGGTCATCAAGCCGGACGTGTTCATAGATGAGCGCGGCTATTTCTTTGAGAGCTACAACAAGGAGCGTTTCCTGGAACATGGCCTTGACATGACTTTCGTGCAAGACAACGAGTCTCAATCGATGAAAGGCGTGTTGCGCGGGTTGCATTTCCAGAAGCCGCCTTTTGCGCAAGGCAAATTGGTGCGCGTTGTGAAAGGTGCAGTCATGGATGTGGCCGTGGACATAAGGAAAGGCTCACCTACTTACGGACAGTGGGAGTCGGTCGTCTTGACTGAAGGCAACAAGTTCATGTACTGGATTCCGGAAGGCTTCGCGCATGGCTTTGTGTGCCTCGAAGACCATTCGGTGTTCACCTACAAATGCACCAACGTCTACAACAAGGCTTCGGAAGGCAGCATCCGCTGGAACGACCCCGATCTGAACATCAATTGGGACATCGAGAACCCGATTCTCTCGGAAAAGGACAAGGTCTCGCCTTTATTCAAAGATTTTGTCACACCGTTTTAATACGGTCCTTCGACAAGCTCAGGGGCCTCTGCTTTTTCAACTAAGTGAAGGTGCCTGAGCCTGTCGAAGGCCCGACTCGAATTTTGAATCTTAGATTTTGAATCTTAAATCTTTACATATTGAAATGAGAACAAGAAACCTCCTCTTGGCATGCGGCTTGGCTATTATATTAATAGGTGTGACCGCAGCCATCACTCTTTTGCCGGCACAATCCAATGACGAGCAGTTGGAAGAATACGAAGGCACTGAAAGAGAGTTCCTTTCTTTCGACCAAATCGACCACATCACGCACGACATCGAGTTGCCAGATATCATGTACTTCTGCGGCGAAGAGGTGCCTTTGGACTTGTTCTATGTCCGCGAGAGGTTAGAAAGGGAATTGATCATCAACACGTATCGGCATTCCACCACCATCATGCAGCTGAAGCGTACCACCCGATGGTTCCCTGTCATGGAGTCCATCATGGAACAATACGGATTGCCAGAAGATTTCAAGTATTTGGCCATGATTGAGAGCGAACTGACCAATGCGGTCTCATCATCAAAAGCGACTGGTTTTTGGCAATTTCTTGAAAGCACAGGCAAGGAATATGGTTTGGAAATCAACAAGCAAGTCGACATGCGCTACAATGTGGAGAAAGAAACCGTGGCGGCTTGCAAGTACCTGAAAGAGTCTTACCGCAAATTTGGCAACTGGATTTCGGCGGCGGCGGCCTACAATTGTGGCAACGGACGCATATCGAGGACGATGGAAGAACAGCGTGTGGATTCTTATTTCGATATGCTGCTGCCTGAGGAGACGCAACGTTACGTTTATCGTATTTTGGCTTTGAAACTCATCACTGAGAATCCCGAAAAATACGGTTTCCAGATTGGTGACAATGGTTGGTATCGTCCATACGAGACCAAAACCGTCACTGTCACCGAAAGTATTCCCGACTTGGTTCAGTTTGCTTACGAGCAAGGCACGAACTACAAGATGCTGAAGTATTTCAACCCTTGGTTGCGCAGCAATTCACTGACAATTTCGGCGGGCAACAGTTATGAGATTAAGATTCCGACGGGAGACTATGCTAAGACACATCAACCTATGAGAAGTGAGTAGGGATGACCATTTTTCTCTATTCAATTAATAATTCTCAAAACTTCGGCGAATCAACGGAAATTGTGTAATTTTGCTTTTTGAAAGGAGACAACACCATGTGTCAGACAACAGCGATACATCAGAATGTCACTCGTTTGAGTCGCAGAGCTTACAACCACAGACTTGATGCAGTTGACAAGACAAACTATCATGCCACCCAACTTGCAAGGCTCAATGCAGATTTGCACAAGCTGTATGTTTCACTATATGAGCAATATCCAACAGTTACCGAAGCAGATTATGAGGTCTTTGGTGGCCAGCTTTCACTACTCACCGAAACATTGAAGGGTTTGGTCAGTTCCTGTCAGCATCTGCCAAAATCCATGGAAATAAGCGAAGAAACGGCTTCTCTCAAGCGGAACTACATGCTGCTTTCGGAAATCAACCACGACCTTGCCGCCTTTCGGGTAGCACTTCCACATGACCGTGAAATGCAAGACCTGATGGCACAAGCCTCTTTATTGCTTCAGGCATGATCCGATACCAAACCATAACATCATTCCGAGGGAGACTGAAAGCACTCGTCGAATACAAAAAAGGTGTCTATAGCGGTGTTTCGGATGAAATCAAAAGCGCATTTACCAATGTCAGTATCAGCCAAATCAGGAACAATCGCGACATGATACTGATGCAGAATGACGCATTGCTTATAAAATTGCGTCTTCCCGACCATAAAAACTGCCTTTCGCGTGCTGATGGCTATCGCCTCATCTATTTGGTTTCGAGGATTTCCGAAAAGGTGGTCTTTCTCGACATCTATCCCAAAAGAGGCCCTATGCAGCAATTGGACATTTCCAACAACGATTTGAAACGGCTTCTTGCTGAATACATTGCTGAAGCAACAGCGGGCGTACTTGAAGAATATCCGATTTGAGTTTTGAGTAAAGACAGCTCTTCTTTTGAAAAAAATGGGTGTTGCATTCTCTTTTTCATACTCTATAGTTTCTTCCATTCGGCAAATCAAAAATTCATTCTTAACATCACCTCACGAAAATTACGTAACTTTGCAGCTTGATTAAACAAGGACGATGCTGACCCTACAAGAAATAACCACTCGAAAGGAAGACCAAACTTTTGACTGCAAGAGCATTCAGGTTGATCCGAAGGCTTTGGCTGTGCCCATTGTGGCCTTCGCCAATGCAGACGGCGGTACGATTGCCATTGGAGTATCAGACAAGACTCGGAAAATTGAAGGCGTTGATCAATATGCCAGAAAACTGAATGAGTTACTGAGGGTGCCGTTCGATTTCTGTAATCCTTCCGTGTCAGTCACTTGTAACTATATAACTTGCACGGACAACGAAGGAAACGAAAACCGCATCCTATTGATGGACATTCCCGCCAGCCCCAGCTTACACACCAACCAAGCAGATGAGGCTTATATGCGTGTGGGCGATAAAAGCCGCAAACTGACCTTTGACGAGCGTGTACAACTGATGTATGACAAAGGCGAACGCTATTTTGAAGACACAGCCGTGTATGGAGCCACCATCGACGACATTGATTTAGATGCCGTTGCCAGATATGCCAAATTATTGGATTACAGCAAATCACCACTTCAGTATTTGCGGGAGAACAATCATTTCCTCACCACCAACAAGAAAGGAGAAGAAGAAGTCAGCACGGCCTGTATGCTACTGTTCGGAAAGAATCCTCAACTTTTCTTCCCTCGTGCTCGAACTCGGTTTATCCGTTACAACGGAGTCGATGAGAGAGTGGGAACGGAAATGAATGTTATCAAAGATGTCATTTTCGAGGGAATTATCCTCAATCAAGTAGAAAAAACTATTGAATACCTTGAAACTCAAGTGGCTGAACATACCTATCTCGGTCAGGCGGGCAAATTCGTGACACGGCGCGATTACCCGAAATTCGTGATTCAAGAAATGATAGTGAATGCTTGTTGCCACAGGGCTTACAACATCAAGGGGACAGAGATTCAAATCAAAATGTTCGACGACCGTATTGTGTTCGAGAGCCCAGGAAAACTTCCGGGAATGGTAAAACCGAGCAACATCCGCAACACACATTTTTCACGCAACCCAAAAATAGCGGCCTTCCTGAAAACCTATCATTATGTCAAGGAATACGGCGAAGGTGTGGATAGAATGTATCGCGAATTGGAAGCCAACAGCACTTCAGCTTTATCGTACCGTACTGACGACTTTATCCTAAAAGTGACGGTACCGAAGTTTGTTGAGGTAGCAGAAAAAGTAACTGAAAAAGTAGCAGAAAAAGCGACTAGAAACCGAACAGAAAACCGAACAGAAAACAGCATTTGGTTACGAGAAAACAATGATAAAGTAACTGATAATGTGAAAGAAAGAACAAGAGAAAACCGAACAGAAAACCGAACAGAAAGAAACATTAGGTTGCCAGAAAAGGTGATAGAAAAGGTGACAGAAAAACAGCAGAAGTTGATAGAAAAGGTGATAGAAAAAGCCCTTTCAAGAGGTGAAAAGTTGACAGAAAACAAAATATCAATTCTTCGATTGATGATGGACGACCCATATATTACAAAGACCGAATTATCAGATGTTTTAGGAATTCATCCGTCAGCCGTATCACGGAACATCGAAGCCATGCGAGGCAAATATCTCCGTCGCGTTGGCCCTGACAAAGGCGGTTTTTGGGAAATCATACAACCTGAAAAATGAACGAATTCAGCGAAGATAAAACCCTAGAAATCCTCGGTGCGCGGGAGAACAACCTGAAGAACATCGACCTTTCCATTCCACGCAACGCCTTGGTGGTTGTCACAGGCATCAGCGGAAGCGGTAAGTCGTCGTTGGCGTTTGACACGATTTATGCTGAGGGGCAACGCCGTTACATGGAAAGCTTCTCGGCCTACGCGCGGCAGTTCATCGGCAACATGGAACGCCCCGATGTAGACAAAATCACCGGTCTGAGCCCTGTCATTTCGATCGAGCAGAAATCCGTGAACAAAAACCCACGCTCTACGGTGGGAACCATCACCGAGATATACGATTTCCTGCGCCTGCTTTACGCCCGCATCGGCGAGGCCTACTCCTACAACACTGGAGAGAAGATGGTGCGTTATACCGAGGAGCAAATCACCGACTTGATACTTAAAGAATTCCAAGGTAAGCGTATCAACATCTTGGCACCTTCGGTCAGAGGTCGTAAAGGCCACTATAGGGAACTGTTTGAGCATATCCGACAGGCGGGATTCACAAGGGTTCGTGTGGATGGCGTGATGCGCGAAATCGAGTTCGGGATGATGGTGGACCGCTACAAGACGCACGACATCGAAATCGTCATCGACCGCATTGAGGTGCACGAGGACAGCCTCAGCCGCATCAAGAAATCGGTACAGACCGCCTTCCGCTACGGAAAAGGCTTGCTGATGGTTTTAGACAACGACACCGAGCAATTACGCTACTACAGCCGCCTACTGATGTGTCCCTCCACAGGTCTTTCTTACGAAGACCCCGAGCCCAACACCTTCTCGTTCAACTCGCCCTACGGTGCCTGCCCCAAGTGCAACGGCTTGGGCGAAATTGCCGTGGTCGACAAGGAAAAACTCATCCCCAACCCCAACCTGAGCCTTCGCAAAGGTGGTCTGGCTCCAGCGGGCGAATACAAGGCTGGCAGCTGGATTTTCAAGCAGTTGGAAGCCATCGGCCTGAAATATGGTTACACCCTCGACACGCCGCTGAAAGATTTTTCCGACGAGGCCTTGGACGTCATCCTTTACGGCACCAACGAGACCTTCGAGGTGAAACGCGAGACCCTCGGCATCACCTCGACCTACAAAATCAACTTCGAGGGCATCATCAACTTCATCGAAGACCAGAACAACGAGGAAGCCTCCGCTGCTATAGCGCGCTGGGCGGGCTCGTTCATGAACCATGTGGCCTGCCCTATTTGTGGAGGCACCAGACTCAAAAAAGAAGCGCAGTGGTTCCGCATTGACGGGAAAAACATCGCCGAAGTGGCCAACATGGACACGCTCAGCCTCGGCAAATGGATTGACGAGCTACCTACAAAACTCACTGAAAGACAAAACGACATCGCCAAGGAAATCCTGCGCGAAATCCACAAGCGCGTACATTTCCTTTTGGACATCGGCATCGACTATTTGAACATGAACCGCCCGGCATCCTCACTTTCTGGTGGCGAAGCGCAACGCATCCGTTTGGCCACCCAAATCGGGTCGCAATTGACAGGGGTTTTGTATATTTTGGACGAACCTAGTATCGGACTGCACCAGCGTGATAACCAGCGGCTTATCGAGTCATTGAAAGAACTGCGCGACATCGGAAATTCGGTTATTGTTGTGGAACACGACAAAGAGACCATGCTCAGCGCAGATTATCTTGTAGACATCGGCCCTGGAGCAGGTCGTCACGGTGGAGAAGTGGTCTTTGCAGGCACACCCGACAAGGTGAAAGACGGCCACTCCATTACCTGCGACTACCTCAACGGCCTACGCCAAATCGAGGTGCCGAAGACGCGACGCAAACCTTTGGAAGGCGATTTCCTCACCATCAAAGGCGCGAAAGGCCACAATCTGAAGAATGTGGACTTGAAGCTGCCCCTCGGCGTGATGGTCTGTGTGACTGGTGTCAGCGGATCAGGCAAGTCCACCTTAATCAATGAGACCCTCTCCCCCATCCTCAGCCAAAAGTTTTACCGTTCGGTGAAAGAACCGCTACCTTATGACAGCATCGAGGGCTTGGAAAAAATCGACAAAATCATCCAAATCGACCAGGCACCGATTGGACGCACACCGCGCTCGAATCCAGCCACTTACACCAAGGTCTTCGACGACATCCGCAAACTCTACGGCGAGTTGCCCGAGTCGAAAATCCGCAACTACAAGGCGGGGCGTTTCTCCTTCAATGTGAAAGGCGGTCGCTGCGAGGCCTGCAAAGGTGCAGGTCTGCGCGTCATCGAGATGAATTTCCTGCCCGATGTGTCAGTGATGTGCGAGGAATGCCAAGGCAAACGTTACAACCGCGAAACCTTGGAGGTACGCTACAAAGGCAAGTCCATCAACGACGTGCTGAACATGACCATCAACGAGGCAGTTGAGTTCTTCGAGAACATTCCGAACATCATCCAGAAAATCAAGACCTTGAAAGATGTCGGCTTAGGTTATCTGACCCTCGGCCAGGCCTCCACCACCATCTCAGGCGGCGAGGCGCAGCGCGTAAAACTGGCCACCGAACTCGCCAAGCGAGACACAGGCAAGACGCTTTATGTTTTGGACGAGCCCACTACCGGCTTGCATTTCGAGGACATCAAGGTGCTGATGAACGTGCTGAACAAGCTCGTCGACAAAGGCAACACCGTCCTCATCATCGAGCACAACATGGATGTTATCAAGATGGCGGATTACGTCATTGACATGGGTCCCGAGGGCGGCGACCGTGGCGGGCGCATTGTGTGCCAAGGCACGCCAGAGGAGGTAGCGGAATGCAATGAAAGTTATACAGGGAAATATTTGAAGGAGGAACTTTAGAGATTCTCTTACCTCAGCCAAAGCACCTGCCCTTTGCTGATGCGGTCACCTTCCTTCAAGCCATTCTTTTTCAAGATCTTTTCAGGCTTCACAGCGAAGCGTAAGGCCACATCACGAAGGGTTTCGCCTTCCTGGACAGTGTATTTCTTCGCCTTCCAGTTGCTGTTTCTCAACTTCGATAGATACACCACATCACCACTGTGGAAGACCATCTCTTCGGGATGCTTCAGGCAGTTGTATTCGCAGAAACGCTTGAACTTGATACCGAGAGCCTTCGCCATGCTTTCGGGGGTCTCACCTTCTTTGGCGAAAACAAAACGCACCTTGTTGTTTTCATAGATGAAACGCTTTTCAGGAGTCATGTCGACTAAGGGAAACACCGATTTGTCAACTGGTGAATAGGCCAATTCAAAATATTCGTCGGCTTTCGGGTCGATGGGTTCCACCTCGTTTTCTGCTAACAGGCCGAGGGCGATTTGGTCGTATTGGGTCAAGTCGTAGAGGTTGATACGGTCAATGAGCAATTGGGCATATTTCGGATTAGTGGCATAGCCTGCCGCTTTCAAACCCTTGGCCCAGCCCTCGTAGTCGGTGATGTCGAGGTCGAAAAGGGCAGAATAACGGCTTCTCGTGGCGAGAAACTCGGAATGATCGCGGAACGAGTCCTCCACATCGTCATATTTACGGAAACATTCGTTCTTCGCATCGTCGTCCATATAATAAGTGTCGCCTTCCCAGCCCTTGTGACACTTGATGCCGAAGTGGTTCTTCGCATTCCGCGCCAAGGAACTGTTGCCTGCTCCCGACTCCAAAAGGCCTTGCGCCAAAGTGATGGAAGCAGGAATCTTGTGGGTCTTCATCTCGCGGATAGCGATGTCCTTATAGGTCTGGATGTATTCTTCGGGTGTGATGCGTTGGGCCGTCAAAGTTATCGGCAACGCTAAAAACAAAAACAAATACAATTTCCTCATATCCAAAGAACGAAAAAGCAACTAAAATCGTATAAAACTAAAATAAAATCGCTTCAACTCCGAAAAAAGCACTATCTTTGAAGCCAATTTTTGCAAATCTATGGACACAACCAGCCTTTTCAAATACTTCCCTGAGCTAAGAGACAAGCAGAAGGAACAGTATAACCAACTGAAAGACTTATATTTGGACTGGAACAGCAAAATCAATGTCATCTCCCGCAAGGACATGGAGCACTTCTACGAGCACCATGTGCTGCATTCGTTGGCCATCGCCAAATATTTCGAGCTGCTGCCCGGCATGAAGGTCATGGACTTGGGCACAGGTGGCGGCTTCCCTGGCATTCCATTGGCTATTATGTTTCCTCAAACCGAGTTTTACCTCATCGACGGAACAGGCAAGAAAATCAAGGTGGTGAACGCCGTGAAGGAGGCCATTGGGTTGGAAAACGTAGTGGCTGAACAGAAACGTGCCGAAGAAGTCAAGGACAAGTTTGATGTGATTACCGGCCGCGCAGTGATGACCTTGCCTGAGATTGCTAATCTTGTGGGAAACAAACTGAGAATCAGAGGTGACGCAGAAGCTGGCGGCATCCTTTACCTGAAAGGCGGCGATCTCACGGAAGAGTTCAAGGCACTGAATCGTTATTGGAGATACAAGAAAGCCATTATTAGCAAATGGTTTAAAGAAGAGTATTTTATAGAGAAATATGTAGTACATTTATTTTAATCACAAAACCCACAAAACATGCAAAACCCAAGAAACATCAAATGCGGCTCCACAACCGTGTCGCCGCAGGAAAGGAGCCGGTTGGCGACTTTCCATGCTGTAAAAATGGTTTTGTAAGTTTTGAATGTTTTGTGACAAAAAATACAGACATAAACAGTTTAACAACAAATACAAATCAAAATGAAAAAGCTAACACTAACCCTTTTGGCAATGTTTGCCCTGAGCGCGACCATGCTCGCCCAGCAAACCATGCCAGTGCCCTTCGACCAGAACGTCAGAAGAGGCAAATTGGAAAACGGATTGACCTACTACATCCGTCACAACGAGAAACCCGCCCAGCGCGCCAACTTCTACATCGCGCAGAAGGTCGGTTCTATCCTTGAAGAGGACGACCAGCAAGGTCTGGCCCACTTCCTTGAGCACATGGCCTTCAACGGCACCGTCAATTTCCCCGGCAAGGCCCTCCTTAACTACATGGAGCACAACGGCGTGAAGTTTGGCGAAAACGTCAACGCCTGGACAAGCATCGAGCAGACCGTCTACATGCTCACCAACGTCCCGACCACCAACATGAACCTCGTCGACTCGTGCATCCTCATCCTCCACGACTGGTCGAGCTTCATCGCCCTTGAGAGTGAGGAAATCGACAAGGAACGCGGTGTCATTCTTGAGGAAATGCGTCAAGGCCAAGGTGCCCAGATGCGTATCTACCAGAAGATGCTGCCCGAAATCTATCCTAACAGCCCTTACGGTCATCGTCTGCCCATCGGCACTGAGGAAGTCGTCAGCGGCTTCAAGCATGATGCTTTGCGTGCCTACTACCACAAGTGGTATCGCCCTGATTTACAAGGCATCATCATCATCGGCGACATCGATGTCAACGAAGTGGAGAACCACCTGAAGACCATCTTCGAGGATATCCCCGCGCCCATCGACCCTGCCGAGCGCACCCGCTTCCAAGTGGCCGATAATGCCGAGCCCATCGTGAGCATCTGCACCGACCCCGAAGAGACCAACTACAACATCTCAGTGTATTACAAGCACGACATCGTGCCTTTTGAGGAAAGAGGCGACATACAATATTGGGTGAAAGGCTACATTGACGAACTCGTTTCCACCATGTACAACAACCGCATGGAAGAGCTCACCCAGAAGGCCAACCCGCCCTTCATCTTCGGCTACGGCTATTATGGCACCTTCTTCGTCAGCGACACCAAGGATGCCTGGACAGGTCTGGCTTATGCCAAGGACAAGGACGGCATCGACGAGGCTTTGACCGCCATAGTCGCTGAAAACAAACGCATGCAACAATTTGGCTTCACCGCCTCAGAGTTTGAGCGTGCCAAGGCCGACCTGATGAAGCGCATCGAGAACCAATATGACGAGCGCGACAAGCAGGAAACCGGCCGCCTCTTCTACCCCATCCTCAGCCACTTCCTCACCAACGAGCCGCTGATGGGCATCGAGAACGAGTATATGCTGCTTGGCCAAATCCTGCCCGCCCTGCCTGTGGAAGCCATCAACGAATACGCCAAGGAACTGATTCGTGAAGACAACATCGTCATCACCCTGACCGCTCCCGAGAAGGAAGGTGAAGTGCTGCCTACCAAAGCCGAGCTGCTGGCCATGTTCGAGAAGGCCAACAAGGTCGAAGTGGAGCCCTACAAGGAGACCGTCAGCAACGAGCCTTTGATTGCCACCATGCCTGTGAAAGGTGCCATCGTCTCGAAAAAACACGACGACACCTTCGATGCCACCATCCTCACCCTGAAGAACGGCGTGAAGGTCATCTACAAGCCCACCACTTTCAAGGACGACGAGGTGATGATGTCGGTCTACAGCTTCGGCGGCTATTCCGCCATGGACCAGAGCGACCCCTACACCTTGCAGGAAATCAATAGTTTGGCTACCCTTGGCGGCGTGGGCAACTTCAGTGCCATCGACCTGCCGAAAGTCTTGGCCGGCAAGAAAGCCTCAGTCAACCCCTACATCAGCAGCATCACCGAAGGCATGAGCGGCAACTGCTCCGCCCGCGACATAGAGACCATGCTGCAGCTCACCTATTTATATTTCACCTCGCCCCGCAGCGATGAGGAAGCCTTCCAGTCCTACATCACCCGCACCAAGTCGATGGTTGCCAACATCGAATCCGACCCGAACACTGCCTTCCGCGACAACCTCATGGCAGCCCTCTACGACAACCATCCGTTAATCAAGCGCATGAAGGCTGAGGATTACGACAAGGTAGACTACGCCAAGGCCATGAAACTCTATGCTGACCGCTTCAAAGATGCCAACAACTTCGTCTTCACCTTCGTAGGTAACATCGACCCCGAGGCCTTCGAGCCTATGATTGAGCAATATATTGGTGCCCTGAAGACCAAGAAAAACAACGAGAAGTGGACCGACAAAGTGCCGCTCCTCACCAACAAGGACATCACCAACCATTACACCAAGGCCATGGAGAATCCGAAAGTCACCTGCTATGTGGTCTATAACGGCGACATGGAATTCTCCCGCAAGAACCAACTGACCATGCAGGCCCTGAGCGATGTGATGGACATCGTCTACACCGAGAAGATTCGCGAGGACGAAGGCGGCACATACGGCGTCGGCGTCAATGGCAACGTGACCTTCCGTCCGAAAGAGACCTTCATGTTCCTCATCGGTTTTGAGACCAACAAGGAGATGTATGAAAAGCTGATGGGCATCGCCATCGCCGAGCTACAGAATGTGGCCAACGAAGGCCCGCGTCCCGAAGACCTGAAGAAGGTGAAGGAGTTCCTCGTCAAGAAACACGCTGAGGACTTGGAGAACAACCGTTACTGGATGAACAGCATCGTGACCAAGGAACAATATGGCTACAACCCGATGCAGGACTACAACGACATCATCAACGGCATCACTTCCGACGATGTAGCCAACATGGCGAAGACCGTGCTGAAGGGCTACATGAAGGAAGTCGTGCAAATCCCCGAATAACGGTTACGGCCCTTCGACAGGCTCAGGGACCTGCAAAAGCTAAGGTCGTTGAGCCTGTCGAAACGCCGACCCCAACAGAATCTTAAATCTTGAATCTTTAAATCTTTAAATCAAATAATTATGACAGAAAAACTCACATTGAGAGACAATCCCACCATGAGGTGGATTGCCTTGTTGCTCTTGGCTTTGGCCATGTTTTGCAGTTACATCTTCATGGACATTTTGTCCCCCATCAAAGACCTGATGCAGGACACCCGCGGTTGGGATAGTGCCTCATTCGGCCGTATGCAGGGCGCAGAGGTATTCCTCAACGTCTATGTGTTTTTCCTCATCTTCGCCGGTATCATTTTGGACAAGATGGGTGTACGTTTCACCGCCGTGCTCTCGGGTGCCGTGATGCTCGTTGGCGGACTGATCAAGTTCTACGCCGTCAGCGAAAGCTTTATCGGTACAGGCATGGAGAACTGGTTCAACACTCACCTCAACTGGAATGTCAACATTCCGTTCATCGGCGACATTCTGCCCTTTGCTGACGGAATGCCCAGTTCAGCCAAGTTGGCCGCCATCGGATTTATGATTTTCGGTAGCGGTTGCGAAATGGCTGGTATCACCGTGAGCCGTGGTATCGTGAAATGGTTCAAGGGCCGCGAGACCGCCTTGGCCATGGGTTCAGAGATGGCTTTGGCCCGTTTAGGCGTGGCTACCTGCATGATTTTCTCGCCCTTCTTCGCCAAGTTGGGCGGTGAAATCCATGTTGAAAACTCCGTCAAGTTCGGCGTGGTGTTGCTCTGCATCGCCCTCATCATGTTTATCGTCTATTTCTTTATGGACAAGAAACTTGATGCACAGACTGGCGAAGCCGAAGAGAAAGACGACCCCTTCAAACTCAGCGACCTTGGCAAGATTTTCTCCAGCCTCGGCTTCTGGCTTGTGGCCTTGCTCTGCGTGCTCTATTATTCGGCCATCTTCCCATTCCAGAAGTATGCCGTGAACATGCTGCAATGCAACCTGACACTCAACCCCGCCGACCTCAACACCTACTGGGGCGGCAGCACGGAGAGTTTCCCGATTTCCGTCACCATCGTACAGTATATCATCATGCTCCTCGTGGCTATCTGCTCCTTCGCCAGCAACTTCTCGAAGAATAAGGGCATGAAGTTCGGCTTGATGGCTGTGGCCGTTGTCGCCTTGGTCGTTTATTGCTACATGGGTTACATGCGTGGCACCGCTGAGACCATCTTCGCCGTGTTCCCGCTGTTGGCTGTGGCCATCACGCCTATCCTCGGCAACTATGTGGACCACAAGGGCAAGGCTGCCACGATGCTCATGCTCGGCTCCATCTTGCTCGTTGTCTGCCACCTGACTTTCGCTTTCATCCTGCCGGCCTTCAAGGGTAACGCTGTGGGTGGAACAATAATAGCCTACGTCACTATCCTCGTGCTCGGTGCCTCGTTCTCGTTGGTGCCCGCCGCCTTGTGGCCGAGTGTCCCGAAGTTGGTGGACGAAAAGATTATCGGATCGGCCTATGCTGCCATCTTCTGGATTCAGAACATCGGTCTTGGCCTCTTCCCGACCCTCATCGGCAATGTGTTGCAAAACACCAATCCCGAAGGCACAGCCGCCCACGAGTTGAATTACACCTGGGCACTCGTCATGTTGGCCGCCCTCGGCATCGCCGCTCTGCTTATCTCGGTCTATCTCAAGGCCGTCGACAAGAAGAAAGGCTTTGGTTTGGAGGAGCCTAACATCAAATAATACAAGGATTTAACGATTCTTTTTGTAGGGCTGTCGCATCGTGGCAGCCGCTGTAAAAACCAAACAGCGGCTGCCGTGATACGACAGCCCTACGTTTTTCATTTGAATTTTTTCTATCTTTGCGGGCATGAAACGTTTTTTGTCCATAGGTTTTCTGATGCTTGTCTTGGTGGCAGCTTGTACCCACCAGGGGAACGACCCAGTTTCAGAGGTGATTTGACAGGAAAACATTGTCAATCTTTGATAAGTTTTAGCTTTTATGGCTGCGATATTAGAAAAGTTGTTTATTTTTGCAGCAGATTTGCATAAATAATCAATAAATGATTAGTTTTGCTTTTGAAACAACAAAATAAGCTCCAATGTCAAAGGCTACAAACTTACAGGATTGGGTCAACAGCGAGATGATAAGAGGGCGGTATATCTTCACGAAGGAGGATGTGCTGGCTTTGCAGTTGCCCATCTCAGAACAGGCCATGCAGAACAGTCTTAACCGATTGACCGAGCGGGGCATCATCATGTCGCCTTGGCAGAACTTCTACGTGGCCATCCCTACCGAATACAAGCTTAAAGGCGTTGTCCCACCCACTTTCTATATCGACAGGCTGATGAAATTCCTTGGACGCGACTATTACGTTTCGCTGCTGACGGCGGCAGCAATGAACGGCGCTGCGCATCAACGTCCCATGGTGTTTCAGGTGACGGTGAATGGCAAGCCTATCCGTTCGGGTGTGAAGAATGGAACACAGTTGGTGTTTACGCTCAGGCAAGACTTGCCGCTCGAGTTTACCCAACAGCTGAAGACACAGGTGGGATATATGACCGTGTCGGGGCCAGAACTGACAGCACTCGATATTGTGGCCGAAGAGAAGAAAATAGGCGGCCTAAGCCGAGCTGCCGAGGTATTGGTGGAATTGAGCGAAACCACATCATGGGACGAGAGCAAGCTACCTTTGCTGAGCCATTACAGCAACAGCACCCTTCAACGCCTGGGCTATCTGCTCGAGTTGATAGAGGCCGAGCAACAAGCCGACGACTTGTTTGCTTTGATTAAGAAAACGAAAAAGACGCTGCGTAAAACGCCTTTGAAGCAGGAGGTTCCCATCGATGAAGGGATGACCGTCGACAAGCGTTGGAAGATTATCGAGAACTATAAGCTTGAAATAGACGAGATATGATACCGCAATACTCCATACAAGAATGGTATGAGCAGGTGCCATGGAACACGGACACCATGGTCGAACAAGACCTGATCATTTGTCGTGCGCTGGTCAGCATTTTCGGTGATGAGTTTCTGGCTTCACAGCTGGCTTTCCGTGGCGGCACAGCTTTGCATAAGCTCTATTTGCAGCCTCAGCCCAGATACAGCGAAGACATTGACTTGGTGCAGATAGTGCCCGGGCCCATCAAACCAATCATGTACCGATTGGGCGAGGTGCTGGATTGGCTACCCAACCGAAGCACGGCGCAAAAGAAGCATAGCAACAAGTTGTATTTCCGCTTTGATTCGGAGATACCACCTGTGCAACAGCTACGTCTGAAAATCGAGATCAACTGTTTTGAGCACTTCAATGTAATGGGACTGGTGAAAGTGCCGTTTGCTGTAAAGAACAGCTGGTTTACTGGCGAGGCGGCGCTAACCACCTATCATTTTGAGGAGTTGATGGGCACGAAGTTGCGTGCCTTATATCAGCGCAAGAAAGGGCGTGACCTTTTTGACATGCACAAAGGGCTCACTGCCCGCGAATGTGACACGGAGAAGGTTATGGAGTGTTATCGGAAGTATATGGAGTTTGTGGTGGAGCGTATACCATCGTATAAGGAATACGTGCGAAACATGCAGGAGAAAATGTCAGACGATGAGTTCGTGACGGATGTCAATCCGCTGTTGAGGCCGGATGTTACTTTCAATCCTGAGGAGGCTTATCAGTTGGTGTATGACAAGTTGATAGACAAGATGGAGGGGAAAAGGGATTGAGATTCTATATCGACTTTCCCAAATTTTCCCTACCTTTGCAGCCATGATGCGTTTCACCTCCATAGGTTTTCTGATGCTTGTCTTGGTGGCAGCTTGTACCCATCGGGGAAACGGCTTTTTGTTGCCTGCTGACAGTCAAGATGCGAAATACGCTATGCTAATCGACTCGATGGAAACGGTGTTTGACGGTGCTAAATACCATGACTTCACGGACTCCCTTGTAAGTCCTGCCTTGGCTTTCTACGAAAAGAGCGACACTCCCCGCTGTCTTTGGATGCAGGCCCATTGCCATTATCTGACCGGCTGTCTCGTTTTTGAAAAAAGCCATCGCTCCGAAAAGGCAACGGCGCATTTCATGGAAGCCTTGAAAATACTGGATTCACATTTCGATGCAAAGCAGGCTTCCGTCGGGAGGCTCTACAGCAAGATTTGCTTTGTCTTGTCGCGCATCGCATACAATTTCTCTGACGAGACTTGCAGCACACGATTTGCCCGATATGGCCTAGACGGTGCTTCAGCCGTTGGCGACACGGCTTGGATGCTCCGCTCGATGGCTAATCTTGGGTTGCTCTATGAGCGTTTCGGCAAGGCTGGCGAAGGCGACACGGCCTATTTCTATTGCAACGAAGGCCTTCACATCACCGATGCCGACCGTTTTCCCTACGAAACGGCATTGCTGGAAAACTCTCTCGCCAATTGTTTGCGGCACAGCCATCAATACGATTCCGCCATTTTATATTTTGAGCGGAGTTTTGCCTTGATTGACAGTTCTTGCCCATTGTATCATAAAAATGCCTTGGAAAAGGCCTTCGTCCATTTTATGGCTCAGGACTATGCGACGGCTTTGGCCGATTTGGAAATTGCTTACCAGTCGAAGGACGAAAACCTCAAAACGCAAGTAGCATACGGCCTTGCGGACTGTTACGAGAAATTGGGCGACACTTTGAAGGCCATGCCTTATTATGCCCTCGTGAAAACCCATGAGGAAAAGAATGTGGTGGCCAGCAACCACAACGCTGAGGTGATGCCGATGCTGAATGCCTATCTGAAGGAGAAGGAACCGCAAAAAGGCAGGGAATGGTTGCTTGGGTTGCTGTTGCTTTTCAGTGTGTCAGCTGTGGTTGTCATACTGATGCGGCGCAAGCATAGAATACGCATGGCATCGCAGGAAGCCGAAGCGCAGCGGCGGTTGAATGAGGCCTCGCAACGGCACGATGAGGCGAAACGCCAACTGCAAACGAAAGTAGAACAGGCTGCACAGCACACCAAGGATGTGCTTGAAAAACACGTCATAGGCATCTATCTATCAGGAGGCGACGACCGACTGCAACGCATTTTCGAGGATTTTGAATCGGTGTATCCCAACGCCGTTGAAAAACTGGAAGCCAACCATCCTGAACTCACTGAGCAGGAGCGCAATGTGGTTGTGCTGTCGTTCCTGCGCTTCCGTGCGAAAGAGATGGCGGAGCTGCTTGGTTTGACCGAAGGCACGGTGCAAAAATACCGTTCCAACATCCGTAAAAAGGCGGGGAATGACCCGATTTCGGAGGTGATTTGATAGGAAAAACTTGAACTTTCCTGTTTTTCAAATCATTGTAAATCAATTTTCTGATGTTTTTTCAAGGTAAAAAAAGTTGAACTTTACCAGAAGGCTTGTTTTGCAAGTTCGCTTTTAATATAGTTTTGTACGCATGAATTATTATAAATGTACACAAAATGAAAAACGCGAAATTTTACACCCTGCTTGCGCTCCTACTGATGGCGGGAGGGGTGACGATGCAAGCGCAAGAGTATCCACAAGACCTTGATGTCATCTACCGTTCGGACAGCGTTTATGTCGTTACCGTTAGAAGCATCGACGAAAACACTTTTCTTGCCTTCGGCGGAACTCATGCAGGGAGCCGCACCATCATGAAAATGACCTACGATGGCGAAATCCTTGATTCCATCGGATTGCCTGTCACCCGAATGGAAGGATGGCGACATGGCAATTTCATCAATGGCAAATTCCGTTATGCATCGTTCGGGCTGGAAGAAAACGACACCTTGCCGTTGCTATGCGTAGTGGATGTAGACCTTGAAGACCTTTCGTTGACTTACACAGGCTACGATTGGGAAGGCCTTGACTTCAACCACCCTTCACAGACGTTCCTTTACACAAATATGATATACTCCGTTTTCTCAAAAGACGGAAGCTTAACAATATCATATCCCGTTGACAGCCTTTGGATGATTGACCAAAAGGAATCCATGCATTTGGTAAAGTTTGACAACGAAGGCAATTTGGTAAAAGAAAGGGTGTTTCAAGATTATAATACCACTTCGACCAACTTTTTCTTCTCGACACCCGATTCCTTGGGGTATCGTATCATCTTGGCAAATCCCAATCATTATGCATTCGACTGCCACACTTTGGATGCTGACCTAAATACACTGTCCATAGTTCAGGATGCAGGATTGGTCTATTACTCCACTCCCCATATTCTCAATTATCCCTGTTATTGCATTAGCGAGGCACCTTGTCTTGTAAACCTCAACCCTTACAATGGACGCAGCTATTCAATTGGTAGTGAAAGCTTGGCGGAGGACAAAAGTGAAATGGATGTCGTCATGGGCGTGTATGACGAGGATTTCAACCAATTGGGTTGGTCATGGGGCCTCACCAACCCAAGGGGCAATGATGAAGGTTTCGGCATGTGTTTCGGAGCCAATGGCGAGATATACATGCTCGGTTGGATGGACATTAGGACAAACACCAAACCCGAGAATATGTATGTGGGATTGGTAGACGAGGACTTAAACAAATTGAGTGAAATCTATTATATTCCACAAGATTACTTTGTTGGCCCTTTGGATATTGCCGCCTGCCCAACTGGAGGCTGTATCGTGTGTGCCAATCGTTTGGAAATATCGACTGACCAAGCCGATTATTGCATCTTCAGAATCACGCCTGAGGATTTCCTGAATGTTGAGGAAGCGCATTCGCATGGGTTTGCGGTTGCCACGGCCTATCCCAACCCAGGTCAAAGCACCCTCAACATCCGCACAGCCTTGCAAAATGCCCGCGTGGAAGTCTATGATTTAAATGGAAAACTGATTTGCAAGCAAGAGATTACGGAGAATGTCACTTCGATAAATGCTGATGGGTGGCCTTCGGGGACATATATATGGAAGGTGATTGCCA
Organism: Bacteroidales bacterium; assembly: GCA_016285355.1. The sequence continues at coordinate 3,411 of JAEEQP010000053.1, read as the reverse complement.
ATGGCTTGGAAGCGGAATCAGGAAAATGGATTAAAGAATAATGAAAAAAATCAGTCCTATGAAAAAACACTACTTTCTTTTATTGGCTCTCGCCTTAGTTTTCGGAGCCAAAGTTTTTGCCCAGGAATGGGAACAGTCATACGAATGGCATTTTTCCGATGAGGAGGAATTTGATTTGGTCAAACCATACGAAACTTCCTCGGGCAACATCGTTGTTTCGACAAATCAATACTATAAGTGTGGCTGGGGCGATTTCTACGCACCGCATCCCGCTTTGAGAATGTTTGCGGCAGACGGTACGGAATTGGCGGAAAACCTTTACTTCAAGCCTGCATACTATGGCGTAGGTCCGCACATCATTGAAAACAAAAAAGGTGAATTGTATATGATGGCCGCTTACACTCCAGACCATGACTACACCTCTTTCAATTACTTTCTAAACTATGACAATCCACCAGATGAAGGCATCTATGGATTGTACAAACTTGACGACCAACTGAACATCGTGGAGGCTTACGAACACCATGTCAAAATTGACACCTCGGAATATCGTGACCAACAATGGGAAGACGTACCACTTGAACAATGTGGCGCACTGGTGCTGATTCCTCCCATTGTTGGTGATGACAAAATCGTTGGTGCCTATATGAAGACTTATAGCAGGTGTCCGACCAATCCGCACGGTCCTGATTCCCTGTTCGTTTTTCGTATGGATTTTGAAGGGAATATCCTTGACCAACAAGGATTTGAGCTTCCCTATATGGGTAGCGGTGGCAGTTGTCTTCATTTTTTAGGAAGGGAATTGCTGTTCAAATCGGAAACGGGTTATATGTTGTATTGTCCGTTCCGTTTTGTCGATGATGGATACTATTACCATGTTGTTTATCTTGACAATAACCTCAATCTGCTAAAGGTGAGGCCTTGCAAGAAAATCGATCCGCTTTCACAATTTGATGACCTAATGCAAGGGATTAAGGTAAAAAGAAGTCGGCACAACACAACCTATTTTACCGTTGAATTAGCGTCAAACAATCCTTGGAAAGCCACAGATTATGATGTCAGGCTTTACGAGTTGGACGATAATATTGACGGAACGGAGCCTTACATTCCTTCGTTGCAATACATCACTCGCACTTCCGATGATTTGGATTGGCCTTGTGGTATTGAGTTGTTGGACGACAACAGTCTTTGCTTTGCCTACACGTTGAACATAGGCTTTTGGAGCAATCTCGATTCATGGATGATGATAGAACATTTAACTCCCGGTTTCGACACAATATCAACGTTGTATTATGACCATGAAGGGGAGCGCATCCATAGTACCGCCACGAGCATTTTGGCTACAAGGGACGGCGGCTTGTTGCTTGTCTATCAATCCAAAAACCTCAACAACACCGACCAACGCTGGACGACGATAACCAAATTCCCCGCTGAGGCTTTTGAAGGTGTCGACGAGGCGCATGACAACGGCCTGAAGGTGGCGGTGGCTTATCCCAATCCGGGAAAGGATGTGCTGAACATTCGCACGGCTTTGCAAAATGCCTATGTGGAAATCTATGACTTGATTGGGAAACTGGTTTGCAAGAAAGAAATTACGGAGAATGTCACTTCCATAAAAGCTGAAAGTTGGCCTTCGGGCGTTTATGTTTGGAAGGTAATAGTAGAGGGGAAGGAAGCGGAAGTTGGGAAGTGGATTAAGGAATAAAACACCTTTTAAGGGATGAAAACAGATTGCATATTGTCAAAAAAATAGGGACAAGCCGTTTTGCTGCTATTTTTCAAATCATTGAAAAACAATATTTTGAAAAGTTGGCAACAAAAAAAAGTATGGACAAGGCAGGAGTTGCCCCCGAAAAGCTCTTGACAAGTAATCTTTATCATTAACTTTGCGAAAATTTCAAAACCGAAACACAATGAAAACAACAAGATTTTACACCCTGCTTGCGCTCCTGCTGATGGCGGGAGGGGTGAGAATGCAAGCGCAAATCCGTATCGACAAGCAACAATGCTTTGGGGGATATGGAGGAGACAATGCATTTTCAATAGTTGAGGAAGAAGACTTCTTATTGATTGCCGGTAACATAGAGCCTTCTACCATTGGGACAGGACAAGTGCAATGCGCCTCAAACACGCCACGGACTTGGGTGGCAAAAGTCGGAAAGGACAATTATGAATTCCAGGACGGTTGGTGCTTCGACATTATGGGTCAGTTTGTGAAGATTGTCAAGGATGAAAACACAGATGGCGAGTATTTTTTGGTAGGCCAATGGAATTGCTATGGGGCAAGGAATCTTACAACCCTCAAGATTGATTCAGATGGTAATGAGTTGTGGCGCGTTTGCTTCGGCAACGAGTATGGACACATGTATGGAACAGGCCGCTTGTACACTAGCGACGGCGGCATTATCAATTCCGGCGACTACACCGACGCAGGCGGCGATGTCAGCCATATCTTTGGCGGCTACGATGGCTGGCTCATCAAGCATGACCGAAACGGCAACTTGGAATGGGAACTGACCTTAGGCTCGCAAGCCTATGAAGGTGTTTGCACTGTCCAGCAGGCTTCTGACGGGGGATATTATGTGTGTATGCAAAACGAATCCTATGGGGTGGGTAACATACCTTGTCCTGAAATAGTATCCAATGCCACCTTGGTCAAGTTGAGCCAGGCGGGTGAAATAGAGTGGCATGAGTGCTACGGATGCGCGAACACGGCCCCTGAAAGAGATGAGAATAGTGCCTTTATCGATGTCGTCGAATTGAATGACGGGTATCTGTTTGGAGGAGAGGCCAGTTGCAACAGCGGTGACTTGGAAGGCAGCGGATGGCACTATGGCACATTGTACAATAGCCCCAATGGTCGTTATACTTCTGACATTTGGCTTTGGAAAGTGGACAATAACCGCAATATCATTTGGAGTAAGTGTTACGGAGGCTCAGATGAGGAGTCCTTGCTGAAAATGTTTCGGACAGAAGATGGCGGATTTATCGTTTTCGGAAACACCCATTCCAGAAACGGCGACGTGGCAAGTGCCAGTCAAATCAATTTGGACGAATGGAACGAGGGCGTAGGCTGGATATTCCGAATTGATGCCAACGGCAATCTGTTGTGGGAACGCTGCTTGGGCTCGGCCGGAGGTGCTGGCTCAACCAATATCACGGATGTCATCAAGCATAACGACAGGGAATACACTGTTCTTGGGAATTTGATCTGCCCTCCGAGCGGTTCAAGTGGTGACGTGAACTGCACAAACTGCGCACAATTGAGCAATCCCGAGTTTCCACACCATTTGAAGGATTATTGGTTGTTCCACATTACGGATACCGTGGACTATAGTACGATAAGCGTTCCTGAAATGCCAATACAGCAAGAGGCTTTGGCGGAAATCTATCCCAATCCCACGAACAACA
>JAEEQP010000052.1 GCA_016285355.1 Bacteroidales bacterium | reverse complement strand
AGTATCGCTCATAAACTATTGTTTTTCAATGAATAATCCGATGTCGGAAATGCCTTTCAGCACAGGTTCGCGCATGGCTTGTTCAATCTCGAAATGGTAGGTACCCGTCAGTGGGAAGCGCAGGTTTTCGTTCAAAGGAAGGGTCAAGTCGCGCATGCTGCCACTGCTTTTGCCAATCCAACGGCCTTCGGGCGTGGCCAAAGTACATTCAATCGTGTCGTGGGTGATGTTGCCGTTGGGCATCCGGGTATGGAGGAATACAAAGAGGTTGCTGTAACGGTAGTTTTCAAGGTGTCTCAAACCAATACCAAAGACATAACCATTGATGGTGTCATTGATGTCGGCATCAAAAGCGATTCGGTTTTCCTGATGCCATTCGGCCTCGGGAATCACCGTTCGCTGGTTGAATGAATCATTGGTGCATGAGACCATCGAGAGTATCATGCAAGTCGCTAATATATATTTGATTGCTCTCTTCATCGCTTGAGGTTGTTAGTCGCTCATTTTCTTGAGGTCGGCTTCGCGGTAGCCTTCGTTGGTGTTGGTTTGGGCTTCCTTGGTAACGGCGTAATCCTCCAATTTATTGGGCTTTTGTCCTTTTTTGTTCATGGCGATGATTTCCTTCACCTTGTCAACGGGGATGGCCATGATGTTGCCCTTGTCGTTGGTGTAGGAATACCACATAATACCTTTGAAGACATCGTTTTTCTGGTGAACAGCATCGCCGCTTTCGAAATGCAGCACAATGTTGGGGTCGGAGAAGGCCTTTAGGGCATCAACGTAGGCTTCATATTCGAAGTTGAGGCAGCATTTCAGTTTGCCACATTGTCCGGCCAACTTTTGCGGATTGGGCGAGAGTTGTTGAACGCGAGCCACGTTGGTGGTCACGGATTGGAAGTCACAAATCCAAGAGGCACAGCACAATTCACGGCCACATGAGCCGATACCGCCTAATTTGGCCGACTCCTGACGCACACCAATCTGGCGCATCTCAATCCTGATGTGGAATTCTTCGGCTAACTTTTTGATGAGCTCACGGAAGTCGACGCGACCATCAGCGGTGTAATAGAAAATGGCTTTGGTCTTGTCGCCTTGATACTCCACATCGTTCAGCTTCATTTCCAATCCGAGGTTTTCAGCGATGGTGCGGGTGCGCGACAAGGTGCCGCTCTCCAATTTGATAGCTGCGAGCCATTTTTCCACGTCATTCGGGCGGGCTCTGCGGTAGATTTTCTTCATTTCAGCGATCGGGGTGCGGTATTTTTTCCGTTTCAATTGGTGCTTCACGATTTCGCCCAACATCGTCACGATTCCGATGTCGTGCCCGATGGCGGCTTCTACCGCGACCATCTCTCCAACCTCCAGTTCAAGGTCTTCGGGATAGGTGAAATAGTCCTTGCGGTCATTCTTGAAACGCACTTCGGCCAAGCACACTTTTCCCTTCACTTCCTGGTTTTCGTAGTCTTTCAGCCAATCGAATTGGTTGAGTTTGCAACGGCCGCATGAAAGCACTTTTTGTCCAGTGGTATACTCTGTTGAAAGCTGACAGCCACGGTTCATCAACTGGGCTTCGTAGTCAGGATTATTGTTTTTATTTTGATTTTCAGTCATTTGTGCAAAAATAAAATAGTAATGAATATAAACTGCAAAAGTAAGAAAAAAATCAATATACAAGTTTTTTCCGAAAAATGTGCCCGACTTCAATGTTTCTGCCTATTTTTGTAGCCCAATTGTGAGTCAAATATGTTAAACCAATAAAAAATAATCAGCTATGAAAAAAGGACTTATCGTAATTATCGCACTTGTTGTATTGGGCGTCATTTGGGGCGTGGGCGTTTACAACGGATTGGTTACCAAGCAGGAAAATGTCGAAAAAGCTGTAGGTAATGTTCAAACGGCCTATCAAAAACGTGCCGACCTGATTCCTAATCTTGTTGCCACGGTGAAAAACTATGCCGAGTACGAAGCTGGCACCTTGACGGCTGTGGTTGAGGCGCGTGCCAAAGCCACTTCTGTTACGCTTGATGCCAACAACCTGACCGAGGAGAGTTTGAAGGCTTTCCAAGCCGCCCAAGACCAAATGTCTAGTGCATTGTCGCGCTTGTTGGTCACTGTCGAGCAGTATCCCGATTTGAAGGCGAACCAGAATTATCTTGACTTGCAGTCGCAGTTGGAGGGTTGCGAAAATGCCATTGCCAATGCACGTAGAGAGTTTAACGAAACGGCTCGTCAATATAATACTGCTGTGCGTCGTTTCCCGGCCAACATCATTGCGGGTATGTTCGGCTTCGACAAGAAACCTTATTTTGAGGCTTCGGAAGGTGCTGACAAAGCTCCCGATGTGAAGGATCTCTTTAATTAAATGGCCCTTCGACAGGCTCAGGGGCCTAAGGTCGTTGAGCCTGTCGAAACGCCGACTTGAAAAAAATCAAAAAATTCTTGCATCGTTTTTCCTAAACACATATTTTTGCGCCTTTTAAAACATCGCAATTATGTGTGGAATAGTAGCTTATGTAGGCCATCAAGAGGCCTATCCGATTCTCATTGAAGGCTTAAAGCGCCTCGAATATCGTGGATACGACAGTGCTGGTGTCGCCTTGCTCAACGAGAAAAACGAACTGAATGTCTATAAAACCAAAGGCAAGGTCTCCGATTTGGTGGCCTTTGCTGCTCCTAAGGATGTCAGTGGACACATTGGCATCGCACACACACGTTGGGCTACTCACGGTGAACCCAATGAGGTGAATGCGCACCCGCATCGTTCGCAATCAGGCAACATCGCCCTGATTCACAACGGCATCATCGAAAACTATTTGAGCCTACGTAAGGAATTGGAAAAGCGTGGCTTTAGTTTCAAATCTTCCACCGATACCGAGGTGCTGACCAACCTCATCGAGGATGTGCAGCAGAGCGAGCATGTGGACTTGTTTGAGGCTGTGCGCATTGCCTTGAACCACGTGGTAGGTGCCTACGCCATCGCCATTGTGGAAAAAGGTCATCCTGACGAGCTAATTGCCGCCCGAAAGGGAAGTCCTATGGTTATCGGCATTGGCGAGGGCGAGTATTTCATTGCCTCTGATGCCACGCCTATCGTGGGCCGTACCCAGAAGGTGGTTTACCTTGAGGATGAACAAGTGGTAAGAATCAAGTTGGGCGAGGAACTGCATATCAAGACGATACAGGATGTGGAGGCTATTCCCTACGTTCAAGAGCTGAAGATGAACCTCGATAGCATCGAAAAGGCTGGCTTCGACCATTTCATGATGAAGGAAATTTACGAACAGCCCGCCATTGTGCGCGACACCATGCGTGGACGTTTGCTCCCGGAACACAATACCGTGCATTTGGGTGGCATTATGAAATACGAGAAGCAACTTTTGTATGCCGATAATATTGTGTTCGTCGCTTGCGGCACGTCGTGGCATGCCAGTTTGGTGGGCAGCTATCTCATTGAGAACTTGGCCAAGATTCCGGTTAAAGTGGAATATGCTTCGGAGTTCCGTTACCGCAACCCTGTGATTACGCCTCACGATGTGGTGATTGCCGTGTCGCAGTCGGGCGAGACCGCCGATACCTTGGCCGCCATCCAGTTGGCAAAAGAAAAAGGTGCTGTGGTGTTGGGCATTTGTAATGTCATCGGCTCCTCCATTTCGAGAGCTACGGATGCAGGTGTCTACACGCACGCTGGTCCGGAAATCGGTGTGGCTTCTACCAAGGCTTTCACTTCGCAAGTCACGGTGATGACCATGTTGGCTTTGCGTTTGGCCGAGTTGAAAGGCTCGATGAAAGACGAGGAACGCCTTGCGTTTATCCAAGAGCTTGATCGCATTCCCGAAAAGATTCAATGGACCCTTGACCATAGCGGCCACGTGAAGGACATCGCGGCGAAATACAAGGATGTGCGCAACATGCTGTATCTTGGCCGTTTGCAGAACTATCCTGTCGCCCTTGAAGGTGCCTTGAAGCTGAAGGAAATCTCTTACATCCACGCCGAAGGCTATCCTGCTGCCGAAATGAAACACGGTCCTATCGCTTTGATTGACAAGGATATGCCTGTTGTTTTTGTGGCTACCAACCATAGTACTTACGAAAAGGTGCTCAGCAATATCCAAGAGGTGAAAGCACGTGACGGCAAGATTATCGCAGTGGTAAGCGAAAAGGATGTTCTGGCACGCAAGATGGCGGATTATGTCATCGAGATTCCAGAAACGGAATGCCTCTATTCGCCTTTGCTGGCAACGGTGCCGTTGCAGATTCTGGCTTACCATATCGCGGTGATGCGTGGCTGCAATGTGGACCAGCCTCGTAATTTGGCCAAATCGGTTACGGTGGAATAAAGACTCGACTTGTAGTACTTGTACAATCGCATGGAAGAAAGAAGTAGAAGAAAGTATTGGTGGATTTTGCTCCTACTGGGGTTTATTTTGCTGAAGACCAATTATTTCAAACCGATGTCAAACTTCGGTTGCAGTAGGACCGTTACCCTCGATATGGACATGGACAATGCCGTTCTGGAAGGCATTACCTTGCCTTCTGTCAAGCAGACGAAGGACGGCTCGGGCATGTTCAATTTCCGCTTTTTCAATTTGTCGAAGAAGTACCAGTACTACAAGATTTACTATCAGAACGAAAGCTACAAGTTCGCTGACACCTCGGCTATGGCGGGCGAGAATTTCTATGGCAGCTGGGAAGATGTGAGCATTGGCTTCAAGCCCATCGAGCACCATCGTACACGCGATGCTTTCCGCATCGTGGGCAACCCGCGAGACGAAAGGAAATATTATGGCGCCGACCTCTCGGAAAACAGTTTTAGCACTGAGCATATCCAGTCGGTCATCAATTCGATTCATAACGTGCCGGAATGGTACAATTCCATCGTCGAGAAGGCGGAGAAGAATGGATGCAGCGTGGACGAACAGCTCTACATGGATGCCTTGTGGGTCATCAATGACAAAAGGAACAGCGGCGAGGTGAACCACCGCTGGAAACGCAACCCACGTGTGGGCGAGTACAGCTTTGTTTTGGTGCTTTGCAAGGAAGAAGGCCTGAAGGAAATCCCTGACTATGTGCAGTATATTGGCCAGACCGATGAAAACGGCCAATTTGTGAACCCTTACGGCTGGTTTGAGACGCATCCATCGAAAAACATCAAGGTCATTCGTTCGAAGCGCAAGCTAAAGACACGCGCGGTGATTGCCGTCGACAAGGGTGTGTTTATCGACGAGTCGAAGGTGAACCATGTCGGCTACCATTTAGACACAACCAATTGTCATTGTGGTACCGATGATGCGTTGTATCGCAGCGCGCTCTATGAGCAGTTTTTCAGCGCGGTGAGTCGACAATACACTTTGCGTAACATTCCTGTCATTCAGGATGTTGTGGGTGAAAATCCTTATACCAGAGCCGATTACGAAGCCAACCGTGGTCGTTTCGACAGCACTGAGTTGCAGATGAATTGGCCTGTGGTGAGCGAAACGCCTTGCCAAACTGTACGCCTTGCTGACGACGGCAGCTACATCAGCCTCATCAATCCTGGCAACAACGACTTGAACAACTTGCACAAGGAGTCGACAGGCATCAGGACGAGAATCGGTTTTACCTACGGCAAGTTCCGTGGCAAGATTAAGTTCCCAGTGATGCTCAACGACGAGAACATTTGGAACGGCTTGACCTACGCTTTCTGGTTGATTTACAGCGATAACCACGCTTGGAATAACCGCCGTCACGATGAGGTTGAAGGTGGCTATGTCGATAAAAATGACGATTCGGAGAACCCGATTCGTCATCCTGACTACCATTATTCGGAAATCGATATTGAAATCGTGAAGGCCTCGCGTTTTTGGCCGAAGGACTATTATGGCAAACGCGCCGACAGCATCTGCGTTGTGCAAGACGAGACCTTGAACGACGATGTGATGTACTGCTGCACCAATTGGGATTTGGCTGTGCCTTCACCTAAGTATTTCTCTTGGGGCATCGACAGCATCCCTTACGACAAAGAGCATAAGTATGAAACTTTGCGCTGGTACAAACTCTACAAAGCCTTGACTGAACGTGCGCCAATGAGCAACAAAGCCTTCAAGGAGCCGTATTATTACTACGAAATTGAATGGCACCCGACCGAAATTATATGGCGTCTTGGTCCTACTCCCGACAAGATGAAGGTGATGGGTTACATGAACAATGAGTACACCTCAATTCCTAACAATCAGATGAAAGCCATCGTCACGCAGGAATATCATTATTCGGAATGGTGGCCGCCCATCGTTTGGGAGCAGGGGCTTATTCCTTATAATAAGACGGATATAGAAGGAAGGGTTTACGAGATAGTCGTGGAATAGGCAGAAGTTCAGTCGGATTTGTAATTCGACTGGGTTGAATGGGGGATTTCAAATCCCCATTTCCATTCCGATGGATTGCAAATCCATCGGAACCTTAACGGCTCAAGGACCAATTCAAAACAGTTCCCCGTTCCTCAAACGTTCATTGACTACCCAGATGGCATCTTCTTGTAAGACGGTCTCAAATGTTTTTCCATTCTCTTGGGCTTTGCCTTCCAAGAACTTGATGCTTTCATGGTTGTTGCGCCATTGGTTCATCAGCTTTTCGACTTCAATTTGAATAATGGCCGCCGTGTCAATGGTGATTTCTTGTCGCAGCAATGGACGGCCGTTCAAAATGTTGTCAACCTCCTGCTGAAGCACTTCCTCGTAGGATTGGCCGCTTCGCGAAGCCGCGACACGCAAAGCTGTCTTCCATCGCTTATCACTGTCAATGGCATTGGCTTGTTGAGCGATTTGAATGGCTTTGGTGTTGCGGATGGTGGGCATGGCTTCGCCACCTAAGCCTGGGATAAGCTCGGGGTCGTCTCTTAGGGCTTTGACGGCGTATTTTCTGAGGCTGTCTTCGCAGTGTTCCGAATAGCGCCATTGGTAGTGATTCTTCAGGAAATTACTGTCTTGCCTCAGACTGTCCATCACCCAAGGGATTTGCGCATCAAACAAGCTGTCGGTCACGCAAAGGCGCAACAGGGCATCTTCCACAAAATCGTAGGAGGCCAGTCCCCATTGATAGCCAGAGGAATACCAGACCACATAATCAGCCTTTAGGATAGATTGCAGGCGGTCGATTTCGGTGATAGGGCGCTTCTCTTTCTCAAAACCCATGAAGGCCGATTTGTTGTAGAACCAAATCTCCACATCCTCAAGGATTTCCTTCCAGGGCATATAAGTCTCCAAATCCCAGATGAACGAGTCGCCAACGAAAAGCACTTTGGGCTTGTGGCCCGGGTCGACGGTGATGTCGGCGCGGTATTTCGGTGAGTCATTGCCGATGGGGAAGATGAGGTTGAGGGTCAGCTCATCGTTTTCGGGATACATGGTGTCAAGCTTGACCAACCTGTCAATGTGGATGTCGGGGATGCCGAAGTCGTTGAGGCTGTTCATGTAGCTGAATAGGCTATCGTAGCCGTAGACGGCAGAATAGCGCCAGTGGGTGTCACGTTTCGGAAAGAGCAGGAACGAAGCCGTGTCTTTCATGCTTTGGTACCATTTCGTCATTTCCACATGGGGAAAATCGATGGCGGTCATCAGAGAGTCATAATAGGCTGCCGTGTGGATGGCATCGTCGGGTGCAGGTGTGTGGTAGGGCAGATATTCGGGGTAGATTTCCGCCTTGTTGGGTGCCATAAAGCACAGGAATTCAATGCCGTAGTCTTTCAGCACATACCTGAGCTTGTTCATCATCCTGACGTTTTTCTCAGCCCATTCGCGGGCGCGGTCGTAGGTCTTGTACTGGTTGATGGGTTCGATGCCGTAGTAGTCGCGGAAAGCCTCGGCATAGAACAGGAAGCCGTCCTTGCCAGGGGTGATGAAATGACAGGTAGTTTGGTTGAAGAGGCTGTAGTTGAACTGGTTATAAAGTCGAATATTCCACTCGCGGAAACCGAAGTTCTCGCGGCTGTATTGTTCGGTCTGGCTTTGGTATTGTCCCGAGGCGAAGGACTGAAGCGTCAGTTCAGGTTTCTCGGTGGCAAAGGTGACACCCGCCAAAGGCTTCGGCTTGATGGGATGCCACTTCTCCTGAACGAAGACAAGTATAAACCCCAGCAACGTCAATAGGCATAATATGGTGCAGAGTCGGTTTTTCATATAAGTGATGCAAAAATAGCGAAAAATCGGTTTCAAGGTGTGACGAAAAAGTGTATTTTTGCAATTTATGAAACGCAAGGGATTATACGGCACACTTCTCGCACTGACGATGGTTATTCTTGTTTTACCTGTCGTTCAGCAACATACCCGATGGTTTCGGCTTAAACCGCTCCATGGGGTGACGGTTGCCACAGCGCAGCCTGAATTGAGTGTCAGTTCTTTCATGTCGGGAGAATACCAGCGACAAGAAGAACAGTATTTGGCTGAAAATCTCGGCTTTCGGGAGTTGCTGGTCCGCTGCTACAATCAGTTTTCGTGGTCCCTGTTTGGCCTGCCCCAAAACAAAAGGGTTGTTATGGGTAGCGACAGGTGGCTCTTCAGCGATATTCTGACCCGGCATCACGATGGGCAGTTGGTCTATGACTACGGGAATAGCAACGAAGAGGTTGTCAGGCGGATGAAAGCTTCTGCCATAATGTTGTATCAGCTTCAGGAGGTGCTGAGGGAGCAGGGCGTTTCGTTTTTTGTCTGCCTTCCGCCGAGCAAGGATAGGGTTTGCGAAGCGTATATGGATAAGCGGGAAAGGAGGTATGACCGTCCTTCTGGGGTGGTCGCCATCGATTTTTTTCCGCCCTTGTTTGATTCGTTGGGCATTAATTGTTTGGATTTCTCAGCATATTATATGCAGATCAAAGACACGGTTTCCTATCCGCTTTACCTCAAGTCCTCGTTTCATTGGAGCCAGCAGTCAGCTTGTTATGCCGCCGATACATTGGTGCGTTATATGGAGGCTTTAAGCGGACTCAACATGCACAACTTGAATTATAGCGAACCGTATTTAGCAGAGACGCGTCAGCCTGATGCCGACTTGGAGGAGTTGATGAACCTGCTTTGGCCCATTGGAAACAACGAAAACTACTATGTTGACGTTACCGTCGACGATGACACGACAGCCGTCAGGCCGAGATGGTTGGTGGTGGGTGACTCCTATTATTGGTTGTGGCAATACGGGCTTCCTTTGGACCAGATGTTCGACACCCATCATTACTGGTATTACAACAATACCGTTTTCAACGATTCCTTGCATTCCCATGTCGACGAGGTGGATATCCTAAGGGAGTTGCTTACGACAGATGTTGTGATGCTACTGTATTCACCTTCTAATCTCTATGACCTGAACCGTGGCTTTCTGACCAATGCGCTTCTTGCCTTTTATTATGAACAAGGGGTTGTGGATGCAAAGGTGGAGCAAATCAAGCAGGAGATTAGGAACTCGCCGAAATGGTTGGCCAGTATTGAGCAACAGGCACTTGCTGAGGGTAAGGATGTGGAGTCGGCGCTTGAAGGGAATGCGCGGTATATGTTGAGAAATTCACCGTCGCTATATTTCGACGAGCTGAAGGAGGCAAAAGTGCCGGCTTGTCGAAGCAGTCGTGTCTCCAAGGTACAATCCGACCTTCAGGATAGCATTCGCCAAGCCCGTTGCATGCAGATTTACGGTAACCGGGAATGGTTGGATGCCATTCGTGAGAAAGCCAAAAACAAAGGTATTCCGTTGGATATTGCCATTGAGCAGGACGTCGACTGGATGCTCCGGAAGGAAAGACAATAATCCCGAATCAGTTTCTTTGGTTGTAGAGCCATAGTAACTCTCGGTTGATGGCAATGCGGAAAGGCAGGTTCTCATCCTGGCGTTTCTGGTTGATGAGACTCATCGTTTTGGGGTCTTTCCTCATCTGGCGTTCGATTTTATACAATTCCCAAGCTGTTTGAATGGTGTTTTCGTTGATGTAGGGGGTCCAGTCCTTGATGTTGTTGAAACACCAGGCGACATCTTCGCGAAACATCTTGTCGATGGAGAAACCTCTCTCTGCGGCTTTATCTTTCAAACTGGCCGATGCTGCGTCGCTTCCCAAGTTCTTGATGATAGTGTTCATCACGCAGGCTGCCATCATCAGTGAGTCGGTGTCGAAATCGTGGTGTTCTATCCGTGCCTCCACTTCATCGAATGCCAGCCGGAGAAGTTCATCGCGGTTGGAGGGGGTCTCTGGACGATGTCCCAAGGTCTTGAAGGTCTCGTCGATGAGGTAGTTGAAATAGTCGTAGGTGGTGAAGTAGGCGTTGTTGCGCAACAGTGGTCTGCCGTTGAGCAGGTTGTAGGCCTCGGTGGCATACAAAGCATTGGCGTCTATCGAGTCGTTCTGGGCTTTCGCGTTGATGAGGAAGCGCCATTCATGGTTGGCGCGGATGTTGCGTTGTGCCAACACGTTTTCGATTTTCGGGTTGCGTGGGGTAGGCACCTCTTCGCCACGTAGCTCCTCAAACATTTCGGGGTGCTTGAAAAGCATCGTTTTGGCGTGATAGAGGAAGTGGCTCTGCTGCCAGTCGGGATGTTCGTCAGCCCAAGCCACCGCGAGACTGTCAGCCACCTCGTTGGTCTTTTCCTTCAGCCTCTCATCGCTGATGCACAAGGCAATAAGGGCTTTTCCGAAAAACTGGAATCCGTCGGAATAGAGTTGGGGCGCGTTTTGGAAATACACCACATAGTCGTGCGTCAATAGTTCGGTGAGGGTGTTGACCTGTTCCATCTTCTGCCATTTCTGTTCCTCATCGGTGAAGTAGGTATAGTTGTAGAACATGAAGTCGCGGTTGCTGAACAGTTTGGCGAAAGGGATGCGGGCTGTCATGTACCAATAGTAGCTGCTGCCGACGAACAATACGTTGGGATAGACGGTGGCTGAGTCGGTTTCGATAGTGACGGGAATCTCGTAGAGCGGGGTGCGCTGCTTGGGTTCGCGGCAGATGTTGAGCAATTCCGCAAGGTCTTTGTCCCTGGGGCTGACCTCAGCTTCAGGCACTTCGTAGGGCTCACCCATGACGATGCGCGGGAAATGCTCGCCCTTCAGTGTTTCCATGAATCGGACTACGCTGTCGGTGCCGATGACCGCTCCTGAAGCCCAATGGCTGCCTTTTTCATAAAAGAGCGTGAAGGGATAGTCGTCGCGGATGTCCAAGAACCAGGGGGTCATGTTGATGTGGGGGAAGCCGGCTTCTTTGAGTCTTTGTTCGTAGTACTCGCCTGCGTCGAAGGTGGTGTCCACATAGCATTGGGGCCACAGGTGCTCGGGATAGATGTAGCTCTTCACAGGCAAAGTGAAGGTCATCAGCTCCACGCCGTATTCTTTCAGTATCGCCCTGATTTTCACTAATGAGCGCGTTTCAATATCAAGATTTTCCTTGAACTGCTCGTTGGTCAGGCCATGGCGTTGTCCTTTCAGTCCGAAGTATTGCACCACTCCATCTTTCTGATAAAGCCAGCCGTCTTTGCCCACGGTAATCTCATCGCTGTAGGTTTTGTGGTAGAAGTCGTAAACGTATTGGTTGTAAAAGCGGATGATGGGCTCGCGGAAGCCAAAGTTTTCGCTGACGTAGGGTTCCACCTGGGCTTGCCATTTGCCCGAGGCATAGTCTTTCATAGTGAATTCGGGCTTTTTGGCTGGCTCATAGACGCCATTCAAGGGCTTCATCTTGAAGAGATTGAGATGCTCCTGCAGCAGGGGAAGAAACAATAGCACCATCAAGATGCCGAACAAGATAGGGTATATTATGACTTTTTTCTTCTGCATATCAGTTTTTGGGTAAGACTATTGTTCCGTTTCCGATTTGGGTGTTTACTGTGTATTCGGCGTGGCCGCGCAGGCTTTGTTCAATGCTGACACCTTTTTTCTCCGCATCTTTCACCACGGTTTTATACCATTGTGGGTCATTTTTGATTTGTTGTATGGTCTTCATGATGAACATCTCCTTATAGTCGTTGCGGCTGGTTTTCATGTCGCGCATGAGCGGCTGTCTTTCCATGACATTGGTGGCTTCCAAGTTGACGGCATCTTGTAATTTAAGGTCGAGGATGGGCATTTTGGTGGTGATGGCGGCCATCCATTGTGGGTTGTGCTTGATTTGGCGGCGGATGTCGCGTTGGGTCCAAAAGTCTTCTTCCAAGAGTCGCGGGTTGCGTGCTTTGGGGATGCTATCGCCACTGATTTCAGGGAAGTAAGTTTCTGGGTCTTTACGCACCATGGCTTCGAGTTTGGCAAGGTCGCCTTTGCCTTCATAAAGGCTGTCGTTCAGCTCGTCAAGCCTTTCTTTGAAGCGTTGTTCGCCGATGCAAAGTTCGATGATGGCATCTTCGGCGAAATTTTCGGTGGCACGATACATCTGGCTGGCACTCGAACTCCAAATGATGTATTCGGCATCGAGCAACACACCCAATCGGTCGATAAGAGCCACGGTGTCGATGAGTTCCTCCACACCTTGATAGGCCACGCGGTTGTAATACCAGAAGTCGAAGTGTGAACAGGCTTGCCGTGGCGGTATGTAGTTCTTTATCCTGAAAAAGAACGAATTGCCTATGGCCAGCACAATGGGTTTGGTGCAAGCTGTGTCGCAGACCACTTCGTAGTCGCGTTCTTTGTAGTTGAATTTTGGATTGTAGCGGATGGGACGCATGAGGTTGAGGTCGGGTTCCATGTCTACATTCTTGTCGTCGCCGATGCAGCAGGTGTTACGCCACTCGTTGCCGTATTCAACTCGGGGCATGTGGATGCCACGCAGTTGCTCCATGAAACGCATCAAGGTGTCGGTGGCATACACGGTCGAGAAGTTCCAGTGGTCGCCAGTGGGAGGGAAAAGACAGAACGAGCAGGTGTCCTTCAACTGTAGGAAATATTCGGTCATGTCAAGGCATGGCATTTCCGTTTCTGCAAAGTGGTCGAGATAATACTTGCGGGCATTGAGCGAGGTGGTGTCGAAGTTGCGCCGCGGTAGGTATTCGGGATAGATGGACGATTTGCTTGGAGCCATCATCGTCAGCAGCGTCACATCGTATTGTTCGAGGATGTTGCGTACCTTGTTGAGTAGGCGCACCTCCTTGTCAAAGGCATTTCGGGCTTCTTCCTTGTCGACAAACCATTCATACATCTCTGTGCCGTAATAATCGTTGACGTTGTGACCGTAGAACAGCCAGTTTTCCTTTCCGACATAGGTAAAGCTAACGTATTCTTTCCTGAAAAAGTCCCAGCAGTATTGGTTGTAAAGCCTGATGATGGGTTCGCGGAAGCCGAAATGAGTCGATACGTATTTCTCCGAAGCTTTTTGGAAATAGCCGTTTTTGTAGAATTCAACCGTCAAAGGCGGCATCTCCACTTTGCCGAAATTGCCTTTCAACGCTTTCGTCTTGAATGGATGGAAATGCTCCTGCACCATGAATGAGAACAGGAAGACCATCAGAAGGCCGAAGAGAAGTGCATATATGACGTTTGGCTTTTTCATTTTAATCTTGTCATTGTCCTTTGATTTCTTGCTCGATGACGTAGATGGCATTTCTGCGGAGGTTCTCTTCAACTGTCAGCCCGCGTTCTTCGGCTTGTTTCACCACGACGTTGTACCATTGCGGGTCGTTTTTGATTTGCTGTATTTTCAGCTGGATGAAGGTTTCCTTGTCGGCGAAGCCTTTCTCGTAAAGGTTCATGGCTGTCGTAGGGAACCCGTACATGAATTTATAATAACAAGGTGCAGTAAAAATGGCGATAACGATGTCGGCGTCTTTCAGCACTTGTGCAGCTTCAGGCAAGTAATTGACTTCTTTGCCGCTGAATGCTTTCGTAGACGAAGCGATGTCGCGGTTGTATTTCCAATAATCCCAATGGTTGAAGGCATCAACGAAGCAGGATTGGCGTAATTGGACGAAATAACTGTCGCCGATGACCAACAAGTTGGGACGGTCGGCACCGATGGTGTCTTTCAAAGAAAATATAGGACGCGGCAAGGCTGGTTTCCTCAATGGGAAAAGAAGGTTCATCGAAGCCTCCAATTCTCCGTCTTGGGTGGAATAGTCAGTGGTGAGGTTTTCATCGAGATAATCGATGGAAGGCAGACGGTACCCAGTCATTTCTTCTAGTTTTCTAAAGATGGAGTCGGCCACCATCGGGATGGTCGATTCGGCCCAGTGGGTGCCGGTACGCGTGTATAGCGGATAAGGGAAGTCCTCTTTTATGGATTGGAAATAGGAAAGGAAGTCGATATGAGGGATGCCATTCTCCTTGAACAGCTGGAGGTAATAGGCTTGCAATGAGAAGTCGGATACGGCATCCTGGTATTTCTTGGGCATGAGTTCAGGATAGACTGCTGTTTTCGAAGGAGCGAAGACAAAGAGAAACTTCGTTCCATGCTGATGCAGGTTATCGATGAGCGTCTTGGTGGCTTCCACGTTCTTTCTGGCATCGGCTTTGGCTGCCTCCACGCTGGGATAGAACCAATAGAGCCGTTTTCCGGTGACTTCCTCAAGATACATCTTCAGGTAAAGTTCATGGGCGGCTCCTTCTATGACATTGTCGTTGCTGATTTGGTGGAAGCAGGAGTAGGAGGATTGGTTGTAAAGCCTGATGAAGAACTCACGGAAACCGAAGTTTTCGCTGATGTACTGTTCTATGTTTCTCTGGTAATCGCCCGAAGCAAAAGAGGCTAAAGCTAATTCGGGCTTATCCGTGGTGGTGGTATACCCATTCAACGGCTTCATCTTGAAAGGCTTCCAATGCTCTTGGATAAACATTATGGAAAAGCCCAGCAGCGTGAGGATGCATAATATGGTACAGATACATCTTTTCATCAGAACCTAAAGTAGATAAACGGACTGAAACCGCTGGCATTCAAGGCACCGAGGCAGAAGATGAAGGCAAGGATGCTGACGACGAAAGCGATGATGTGCTGCCGCTTGTTGTATTCGGTGAAGTAGACCTTGTCCTGAACCTTCAGACCAAACTTCGACAGGGTGAAGAACGAGAAGAAAGCCGCCACGAGCATGGTGACATAAAGGTGTGGGTTTTCGCTGAAATGGAAAGGCGTGAACTCGAAAGCGAAGAGCCGCTTGATGAACATCCATGACAAGTCGATGCGCTCAATGCGGAAGAAGCAGCGCGTCAGGACGATGATGAGGAAGGTGAAAAATACGCTTGGAATCCTGCCTAAACGCTCGTTGAACTTTTTCAAAAACAGCTTGTCCGCGCAGATGAAAATACCTTGTAAGGCACCGTAGACCACGAAGTTCCATGCCGCGCCATGCCACAAACCGCTCACAAGGAAGCAAAACCACAGGTTGAAGTATTTGCGAGCTTCGGTCTTCACGCGGCTACCGCCCAAGGGGAAGTAGAGGTAATTCTTGATGAATACGCTGAAGGTTTGGTGCCAACGTCTCCAAAACTCTGAAATCGTGGTGGATACGTATGGATTGTCGAAGTTCTCGGGGAACTTGAAGCCCATCATGCGACCGAGACCGATGGCCATGTCGGAATAGCCTGCGAAGTCGAAGTAGATTTGGAAAGTGAAGGCGAAGATGGCAATCCAAGCTGTGGTGCTGTCGATGGTGGCAATCTTATTGGCGATGTCAGCGAGCTGTGCCGAGGTCAGCACGTCGTAGTTCGAGGGACCCAAAATCTGGTCGACTTGGAATCCGATGACATCGGCAATCAGCACCTTTTTGGCCAAACCGATGACGAAACGATAGAAGCCTTGCAAACGGTCGGTGTAGAGCGACTCACGGTTACGAATCTGGTCAGCAATGTCGCAGTAGCGCACGATAGGACCGGCGATGAGTTGCGGGAACATGACGATATAGAGCATGTAATCGCTCAACCGTTTCATTGGTTGGTTGATGCCTCGGTAAGTGTCCAAGGTGTAGGTGACGCTTTGGAAGGAGAAGAACGAGATGCCAATAGGCAGCAGGATTTTGGTCCATTGTAAAGGTCTGCCGCCAACCCAACCCAACACGGCATTGATGTTGTTCATCGTGAAGTTGCCGTACTTGAAATAGAACAACAGACCGATGCTGATGGCAATGGAGATGCCGCAAAGCAGTTTCTTCAGCCCGGGCTTTTCCACTTTGTTCATCCATCGCACCAAATAGAAGTTGGCTATAGTGCTGACAATGAGCTGTATGATGAACTCAGGCGCGCCGTAGGCATAAAACACAAGCGACGCCAACAGCAGGAAATAGTTGCGGGTTTTTCTTGGCAGGATGAAATATACCAAGAAGAAAACCGGCATGAAGTAGAGTAGGAATATGTTGCTGCTGAATACCATATCTTTCGTTTATTTGGGTGGCAAAATTAGTAATTATTTTAATTATTTCGATTGAAAATCAAAGGGCAAGGGAATTTCGACATCGGGGTCGTCGACGAGGCGGCATTGGTCGAGCTTGTATTTGCGCCGAATGAGCCAGATGGCATCGTCTTCGATGGCTTTTTCAAGGGCTTTGTTGTATTTTATGGCTTTTTCGCCGATGCTTTCCATTAGTTTCTCATTGTCAGGAATCTTTTGCATAAGTTGTTTGACTTCGTTTTGGCAATGCAGTGAGAATTGTATTTCATCGGTTTGGTCCTTATATAGCAGCTTGCCCGCTTTAATGTGGTCCACTTCGGCGTGGAGCATTTGCTGCATCGTGGCTGTGCGCAGGAAACGTTGTGCCTCCAAGGCGGCCATCCATGCGCTATCTTTTCGGATGTCCTTGATGACCTTGGCGTATGGGATCTCGCTGTTTTTGGTGGTCAGTGTGTCGGCGTTCAATTCAGGGATGATTTCGGGATGGTTTTGTAGGATGGAGAAGGCCTCTTTTCGGAGGATGCTGTCTGTAGAGACGGTGTGCACATCGTCTCTACATAACGTGTCGGCAATACGCCTCACATAGGCCCGCCTGATGCTGTCATCAACGCCAAGAGTGAGGATGGCCGAATTGGCGAAGCCATTGGTGCCTTTGTTGAGCTGGTTGCCAGTGGTGAACCAAACGATGTAATCGAAATCCAGCAATTTCTCCAAAAGGTTGAAATCGACAACGGATACAGTTTGTTTCAGGTCTTTCCCAAAATAGGCAGTAGAAAAATAATACCAGAACTCCACATCGCTGAACAGTTCCTGCATCGGTATTTGATTGCTGATGCCCCACATGAACGAGTTGCCGATAAATAATACCTTGGGCTTCAAGCTTGAGGCATTGCTTTCCACCGTGACCTCAGCCGTGGGGCTATAGCCGTAGCGTTTCCTAATAGGCAGCGACAGGTTGAGCAGTCGTTCCAAATCGTTGTCGGCACCGTGATTGTCGCTTTCATGCAATGTGCCGATATGAAGTTTGGGCAGTTCGATGCCTTTCAAATCACCCATGAAACGGAACAAAGAATCAGCGGCATACACGGCAGGGAAGACCCAATGTCCACCTGTTTGCGGAATCAACGGATAGCTTACCGTATCTTTCATTTGCTGAAACCAACGGTTCATGTCGATGCATGGGAAACCGGTTTCCTCAAACTGCTGTAAAAAATAGGTACAAGCGTTGAAAGTGGTAGTATCATGCTCGTGCTCAGGGAGATATTCAGGATAGAGGAAACTCTTTTCGGGCGCGATGAAAGCCAAAAGTTCCACATCGTTTTCTTTAAGGATTTCCCTCACGCGGTTCATGTACCTGATTTCGCGGTCGAAATTGCATCGGGCGGCTTCGGGCGAGGGTTGCCAACGATGCATTTCGGTGCCGTAGTAGTCACGCACGCTTTCGGGAGTATAGAGCCAGCCTTTTTTGCCTGCAATCACATCATAGGCATAGGTTTTTCTGTAACAGCTCCAGAGATATTGGTTGTAAAGCCGGATGATGGGCTCACGAAAGCCAAAATTCTCGCCAATGTATGCCTCTTCTTGTTTAGCGTAATTGCCAGAACGATAAGCTTCAAGGTCGAATACCGGTTTTTCCGTTTCGATAGTCACGCCGTTCAAGGGCTTCAAAGGGATGTGCAAAACATGGGCTTGTAGCAAGGGCAGGAAGAGCAACATCATGAGGATGCCGAACAAGACCTTGTCGTATGTTGTCTTCCTTCTCATCACTTAGAAGCGGAAGTAGATGAAAGGACTGAAACTGGTGGCATTGAGGGCAGCCACGCAGAAGATGAACATGAAAGCGGCCACAATCCACACCCAGATGTGCTGACGGTCGGTGAAGTCGGTGTAGTAAACCTTTTGTTCCAAGCGTTTGCCCCATCCTGTAAGCGTGAGGAAGGAGAAGAGGGCGGCGATTACCATGATGGTGTAGACGTGGGCGTTGCCGTCGAAAGCGAAACCGCTGAAATCGAAGGCGAACATGCGCATGACGAAGGTCCAGGCCAAACCGAGGTTCTCTATTCGGAAGAACACCCAAATGACGGTCACGGTGATGAAAGTGAGGATGACGGATGGCACCGTACCGATTTTCTTCATCACTTTGCCAAGGAAGAGTTTGTCGGCGCAGATGAACAGGCCATGCAAGGCACCCCAAACGACAAAATTCCACGAAGCACCGTGCCACAATCCCGAGAGCAGGAAGCAGAGCCAAAGGTTGAGGTACATGCGGCCTTGGCCTTTACGGTTGCCACCAAGCGGGATGTAAAGGTAGTTCATGATGAAGGCACCGAGGGTTTTGTGCCAACGTCTCCAAAATTCAGTGATGGAACGTGAAGTGTAAGGATTGTCGAAGTTTTCGGGGAACTTGAAGCCCATGATGCGACCCAAACCTATGGCCATGTCGCTGTAGCCGGCAAAGTCGAAGTAGATTTGGAAAGTATAGGCTAAGGCCACGAGCCAAGCCGTGCCTGTGTCCAAAGTGGCGATGCGAGTCATAATGTCGCCTACCTGTGAAGCGTCGAGGGCAGCGGGACCGAGCATCTTGTCAACGCAAAGACCGATGACATCAGCGATGAGGATTTTCTTACTCAAGCCGATGACAAAACGGTAGAAACCTTGTAAGCGGTCGGCCATGCTGGATTCGCGCTGGCGGATTTGTAGGGCAACATCGCAGTAACGCACGATGGGACCTGCAATGAGTTGCGGGAACATGGTGATATACAGCATGTAGTCGCTCAGTTTCTCCAAGGGTTTGTTGACGCCACGGTAGGTGTCCAAAGTGTAGGTGACGCTTTGGAATGAGAAGAACGAGATACCGATGGGCAACAGGATGCGCTTCCATGTCAAAGGAGCATGTCCGGTTAAACCGATGAGGGCATTGAGGTTCTCCATGGTGAAGTTGCCGTATTTGTAGAACAGCAGCAATCCCAAACTGATGAAGATGGACAATGCACAGAGCCATTTCTTTGCCGATGGTTTTTGGGTCTTACACATCTGCTTGACAATGAAATAGTTGGCAATTGTGGAAACGACCAATTGGATGATAAACTCAGGTGCGCCCCATGCATAGAAGATGAGCGAGGCCAGCAATAATACGTAGTTGCGTGTCTTCTTCGGCATCAGGAAGTAAACCAGAAAGAAGGCTGGCATGAAGTATAACAGGAAGACATTGCTACTGAATACCATAATTAGTTGATTTTATTTGGTTTATAATATGTTTAGCTCTATTCGATTGTTTGAGGGGAACGCTGTCACCCAAAGCAGGGAAGCAGGCATCTGGACGCTTTTTGATGAAGTAGGAAGTTTCCATATTTAGGACTGAGTCTACAGGAAGACTCTTGTTTTCAGCCCTTTCTGTGATGCTGGCCATCCAGGCTTTATCATTACGGATACGTTCCTTCGTTTTCAGCTTCAATGGCTCTATTTCCTCGTCGTCGTAGCACCATTCCGTCAAAAAGCGTTCTGGGAAGCCGTTGCCCAGCTCGTATTGCTGTGGCGTACTATAGGCCAGCATGATGAAGTCGGCCTCTGTGACTTTTTCAAGCAAGTCAATGTTGGCAACATTGGAGTCAGGGCCGTCAAAATAGTTGGTGCTGAAATAATACCAGTAAGTAATGCCGTCGAAAACTCTCTTGAATGGGGTATGGTTGAGGATGTTCCAATAGAAAGAGTCACCGATGGTGATGAGTTTGGGCTTCACGGCGGTGGGGTCTTCCATGACTTGTGTCTTGGCGTAATAGTTCAATGTTCCTTTTAAGGGTCGCATCAGGTTCAGCCATTCTTCCAAATCGTTGTCGGGTTCTTTGGTCTTGACGTATTTTTCCCCAATCGTGAAGTTCTGAATGTTGACATCGCCCAAGACTTCCATATAGCGGATGAGGCTGTCGGCCACATACATGGCGGCCAAGTTGCTCCAATGGGTTCCAGTTTGCGGAAACAGCGGGAAGTCAACGGTGTCCTTCATCTGCAGGAACCATTCTCCCGCATCGACGAAGTTGATACCCAAATCTTCGAAACGTTGGTGGAGGAATTCATGGGCAGAGAATACTTTGTCGTGATGGTACAGCTTGTTTTCGGGGACATGTTCGGGATAAATCAGCTCCTTTCCTGGCTCCAACACCACAAAAAGATGAGTGCCTAAACTATCGAGGATTTGTTGGATTTGTGAGAGCATAAGAGCCTCTCTTCCAAGTATTTTCGCCATCTGCGAGGAGTCATTGGCGTAATTCCATGAATTGCCTTCGTAGTATTCCTTCACGTAATCCGATTCGTAATACCATCCATCGTCGCTGGCGAAGACCCAGTTCCTTTCCTTGGCGAAAGTCTCCCCATAAAAATCCCAGATGTATTGGTTGTAAAGGCGCGTCAAGGGCTCCCGAAAACCATAATGCTGTTGCAGATAAGTCTCGGCATCGTCCTGAAAGCTGTGGCCTATCCAATACTGTATCGTCAATTTGGGCTTTGGCTTCTCTTCTATCGCGCCGTACAGTTTCTTGAATTTGAAAAGCCCTGTGGCCTGCTGTATCGGGGAGATGACCAACAGGATGGCGGTAAGAGAAAACAATATGACCTTGACGCGGGTTTTCATGCAGACGAAATAACTTGCAAAAATAGGAAATATTCATTCGATGTAGTCAAATTATTCCTTATCGTTCCGAAAAACCGTACCTTTGCACCCATGAAAACCACTCAAATAGAACTGCTTTCACCCGCCAAAGATGCTGAGGTGGGCATGGCCGCCATCAACCATGGTGCCGACGCTGTTTATATCGGCGGACCCGATTTTGGTGCCCGCGAAAAAGCATCTAATAGCATTGAAGACATTGAACGCCTCTGCCGACATGCGGCTTTGTATGACGCGAAGGTGTATGTCACATTGAATACCTTGCTGTATGACAACGAATGGGAACGTGCCCGAAAGATGGCTTACGATTGTTGGAACGCTGGTGTTGATGCGCTGATTGTGCAGGACATGGCGTTGCTGCAATTGGATCTGCCGCCCATCCCGCTTCATGCCAGCACGCAATGTGATAACCTGACTGTGGAGAAGGTGCAGCTTTTGGAGCAGTTGGGCTTCAGTCAAGTCGTTTTGGGTCGCGAGTTGAGCCTGAAACAGATTCGGGAAATCCGCGAAAAGACCACGGTGCCGTTGGAGTTTTTCGTGCATGGTGCGCTTTGTGTCAGCCACAGCGGACAATGCTATCTGAGCCAATACATCGGCAACCGCAGTGCCAATCGTGGTGCCTGCGCCCAGCCCTGCCGTCTGCCATGGGATTTGTTGGATGAGAATGGAAAAGTACTGATAAAGAATCGACATTTGCTTTCTTTGAAAGACTTGAACAACAGTGCCCATTTGGAGGAACTCATTGATGCGGGCATCACAAGTTTCAAGATTGAAGGACGGATGAAAGACGCTGATTATGTGAAGAATGTAACTGCCTATTACCGCCAGAAATTGGATGAAATCATTAGCCGTCGCAGCGATTTGGAGCAGGCCTCTCGCGGACATTGCAGTTACACGTTTGAAGTCAATCCAGAGAAATCTTTCAATCGAGGTTTTACCGATTTTTTCATCAATGGGAGGCAAAAGGGCATTGGTTCGCCTTTCACCCCGAAATCAATGGGTGAATACGTTGGTGAGGTCGTCTGGTGCAATCCCTTGCGTATGGAGATTGAAACGGACAAGGTTTTACATAACGGTGATGGGCTGTGTTTTTTGAATCAGGAGAACGAATTGGTGGGGTTGCGTGCGGATGTGGTACGCACTGTCGCCGACTGCGTCCCCGCAGTCGGAAAACACAACTTGACCAGCAACTGCGGGGACGCAGTTGCCGACAATGTTACAGTCTCTACAAACAGACCGCATGGTGCTTACCGTGGCGCAAAAATCTACCGCAATTATGATTTAGAATGGCAAAAACAGGTGGATGTCTCGACAGGCAACTGCAAGATTGACATTGATTTAACATTGGCCGAAACGGAATCAGGTTATGAAATGATTGCCGCCTGTAGAGACGCGATTCATCGCGTCTCCAAAATGACGAATGAATATAAAGACGCGATGAATCACGTCTCTACAAGGATTGATATTGATAAAATCATCGCCAACAACCCCGAGAAGGCCACCGAAAACATCCGCAAAAAGGCCCTGCAATGGGGCGACACACCTTTCAATCCCATCAATTTGGAATTGAAATTCAATGAACCGCGTCTCATCCCAGCCTCCATCCTCGGCGAGATGAAACGGGATTTGGTGGCGAAATTGACCGAGGAATTGATTGAGAACCATCGGAATAACCGACCATGTAGGGATACATCGAATGTGTCCGCCAACACGGCCGAAAACGGACGCACGCGGTGCGTTCCTACAGACCCTGACGCCATCCCCACCTGCCTGATGACCTGCCACCATTGCATCCGTTATGCCAACGGCATGTGCAGCCGTGAAACAGGGCAAAAGGCCACACCTTTATATATTCGTAATGGCACAAATACCTTCCGCCTTGAATTCGACTGCCGGAATTGTTTGATGTATGTCATCAGCCAATAAAAGACTTCATAAGTTCCGCAAGGTCTTCAACGCCAGTCTTTTTCTTGATGGCTAACCGTGCCTTGCTGACCGTGTTTTCGCGCAGGTCGAGGATGTAGGCGATTTCCTTCACGCGGAAAGAGAAACACGACAACAGGCAGATGGCGCACTCGGTCTCGGTCAGTTCGGGATGGGTGGATGAAAAATTGCTTAAAGCATCGGGATACACCGCATTGAACTCCGTTACGAGGCGGTCGTAGAGGTCGTCGTTGCGTTCCTTGTAGATGGTTTGCATTCGCATCCTCAAGGCCTCGATCGAATGGCGTTCCTTGTCGTCATAGTCCTTTTGCAGCTGCTGTTTTTCTTGGTTCAGGCGCAGGTTTTTCACCTCACTTTCCTTTTGGTGGCGGTAAAACAACAGGACGACTACCAAAAGCACGATGACGAGGGCCGCAATCAACAGGTAGAGCCGCATCCGTTTCAGTTGCTGCGCGTTTTGAAGTTGCTGGATTTCAAGTTGTTTCTCGTATTCATCGTTCACCTCAGCGATAGCTTTCTGTTCCTTGCCTTTGTCTCGGTCGAGGGTTTTAATGTATAAATCGGCGTAATGGGCGGCGTTAGAGTAATCGCCCAAAAACTGATACGACCTTTGCAGGTGCAGATAGGCGCGGTCCAAGTTGTTGTAAGGGTCGTTCGGGTCATCTATCTCTATCACTTTCAGGGCATAATAGATGGTGGAATCATACTGTTGAAGCCAATAGTAACCGCTGGCCAGACTTTCATAAACATCCGACAATCTGTTTCCCCCAAGTGACAGGCTTTTCAAGTTTTCCGAAACGGACATCCTAAGCCATTGCTGCTTTTCTTCTTCTGATTTTTCTGTCTGATTATCAAATAAGTACAAGTAATGGTAAGCAAAATTGTGATGGTATTCGGCGCATTTGGCTGTGTCGTTGAGGGCTTCGGCGGCCTTCAATCCGTTTTGATAGCAGAGGAGACAGCTGTCGTATTCCTGAAGGCCGAGATAGATAAAACCCAATTGATATGCTGTCTTGATTCTTGATTTATAATCATGATGCTCAGCATAATAATCATCGGCAAGTTTGAGGTGGTCGTAGGCGTTTCTCCAATAGCCGCACATGCCGTAAACCGTTCCCAACTGATTGTGAATGTCGTATTTGAGTCGGTCGATTATGGTTTGTTCATCGGTCGGGATGGGAGAAAAGTGCACCAAGCGTTCATCCACATGGTGGCACTGTTCAACGCTCTGCAAAGCATTCAGCATTTCTTCGAGCATGACATGTTTGCCCGAACCGTCAGCCAAAGCCTTGCCTGCAAGCAGCCAATACGTCTTGGCCTCGTAATACTTATCATCACTACCAACAAACTGTTTCTCAATAATTTGCATCATTGAATCAACCGATGCGTCATAATGGTCGAGCAATCGTAAGGTCTTGATTTTCAGCAAACAGCAATGTGCTTTCTCTTTTTCAGAAAGAACGGTCATGTCAAGGGTGTCGAGGATGCGGGCGGCACTATCGGGATAGGTTAGGCTGAAACACTCCACTTGATAGAGCAAGTCTTCTTGGGGCGGAGGCGTAACGGCAGGCTGACGGCAACAAGAAAGACCCGACAACAGCGCAAAAATAAGTCCTAATATTTTGAAAATCCGTTTCATGCCGCAAAAATAACGAAATAATCCTTACTTCTTAATCCACTTCCCACTTTCCGTTTCGGTCACTGAGCCTGCGGTCGCTGAGTTTGGTCGAAGCGTCGAAGGGCCGACTTGGTTTGTATAAACTTTCCATATATATGTCCCCGCTGGCCACCCTTCAGCATTTATCGAAGTGACATCCTCCGTAATCTCTTGCCCATAAATCATCCTCCCACTCATATCATACACCTCCACCCGCGCATCCTTCAATCCCGTCCTGATATTCAGCACATCCTTCCCAGGATTGGGATAAGCGATGGCCACCTTCAGACCGCTGGCATGGGCTTCAACGATGCCTACAAAAGCCTCGGCAGGGAACTTAACCACATTTACACAACCTTGATCCCAAGCGTACAGTTTCCTTTCCCATGAGGTAAGCAACAATCCTCCATCACTTAATGCACTAATGCCTTTTGCCCTACTAAAAACTCCGTCATCATTTGAACCATAGAACAATGTCCTGATAGTATCAAATTCAGGAGTCAAATGTTCCAATACAATCCAAGAATCATTGGATAAACCAAGGCCATTGTTTAATGTGTATGCATAACAAATAGTGCCATCCTCCCATAATGCGACACCAGTACTTTGTGTTGGCGAGTCATAATCCTGTGTCTTCCTTTCCGCATAACGCTTTATCGGTACACTGTTGCCCGAAGCGTTGACATCGTCATCATATTCATATAAAACACTACAATAATGGTCGTCCATCTCACTAATCACACTGGTTAGGTATGTTATGCCATGAGGGCTGCGCTTGACATTCATGTTTTGAAAATAAACGTTGTCAAAAGGATGCAACGCATTGGAATGCCGGAAAGCACGAGACCGCACAATGTTGAAGTCATAATCTAAATAGACAAGGTTTTTTCCGTCCTCAGCAACGACATCGCGCACGAATCCATAATAAATGTAAAGGCTGTCGGCTTTAACAATATGATGGTTTCGGTAATCGAGGGTAGGGTCCTCGCCCCATCGGTACTCTCCGCAATATCGTGCCTCATTGATAATCCGCCCTTCAAAGTCCATCCTGAAGAACACCGTGCTGTCATAGCCGCGTGGATCTGGATAATCGAAGCTGGTGGTTTTGCAATAAGCCCCCACTATGGTACCGTCGTCATCCACAAACGCAGAAGTCACGTCTATTTGCCCGCAATTCCATGGTCTTCCTTGGTATTCAAAAGTGTCGATAGGGATTTCCAGTTCATAGCTTTCCGCAATGTTCAGGTCGTCGTTAAGCTTGTATAGACCAAGAATACAATAATCAATAGGTGGGTCAAAGTTCTGGAAATAGTTGAGCGAACAGGTGTCGTGGTCGGGGCTGTAATTCATCAAGATGAAAGTTTCTCCCGACTCGTTTTCAAGCACTAACGGATGGCTGCCAAAAAAGCCTTCCTTATAATACTCGGAATAGGCTATTCTCGTCCCCTCCGAATCCAATGCCATCAGGGCGGGAATGGGATACACGTAGACGCCACAATCATTTATATGATTATTGGTGCATGATACCAAAATCCTTCCGTCTGACAATTCGAATGGCTCAAGAAAATAGAGCGCATCAACGGAATAATCAAATTCCTGGGAGTACACCCACTCCTGCCCCCAAGCCTTGGCCCCCAAAATCAGTATAATCACAACCAGGGTGTAAAACTTTGCGTTTTTCATCGTATCGTGATTTTGTTCGTGTAAACTTTTCCTTCCGCATCCGTGATGCGCAGCAAATAAACCCCTTCCACCAATCCACTCAAATCAATCTCATTCGTCCCCCGCACACATTTCACCATCTGCCCAAGGGCGTTGTAGACCTGCACCTCGGCGGCTTCAACGCCGTCTATCGTCACTTTTTCCATAGCAGGATTAGGATAAACGGAAATCACTTTGTCATCGATTTCTTCGACTGAAGTGATAACACATGCGTCGTATTCCGGATTTTGCCAAATGAGTTCCCCGTCTTGATGGAAGCAAAGGGCTCTATAGTAACCTCCACAGAAATAATAGGAACCACAATAGAGC
>JAEEQP010000051.1 GCA_016285355.1 Bacteroidales bacterium | reverse complement strand
TCGTAGTCCCGAAGTAAAAACAATACAATTTCGTTGAATAACTGATTAGTAAATTAGATACTAAATATTTTTTATTCAATTTCCCTTGCTATTTTGAAAACTATTTGTATTTTTGCAGCATGAATGCATTTAGTAAAGTAAATACTAATATTAGGAAGAAGATTTCTGAAATAGCAGAAGTGGTTTCTGGGGTCTATCTGCTGACTGCACCCTATGGGGAAGTTGCTTATTTGCAGATAAAAGACCTACTTTCCGAATCACCCGAGAAAACAGCTTCAAAAGTCACTCTTTCGCCCAAAAACGTACGTTATTTGTTAGCAAAAGGAGACCTGTTGTTTGCCGGAAAAGGGACAACCTACCTTTGCAAGGTGTTTGACCTCGACATTCCAGCCATCGCCTCCACCACCTTATATATAATTCGCCTCACCTCAAAAGACATCCTTCCTGACTATCTTTGCTGGTATTTGAATCAGCCCAGCATGATGGCGGTGATGAAAACACAACAAGTGGGTACAGGCACGCCGCTTATCCACAAACAAGTCGTTGAAGACTTTGAAATCCCTGTTCCAGATTTAGACACGCAACAGTGCATCGTGGAATTGGCAAAACTTCAAATTAGGGAAAAAGAGCTCTACCAAGCCATTGCCGAAAAACAACAACTGATTACCAACCAACTCATAATGAATAAATTAAACAAATAAATATGGAAACCAAGAAGATCACCCAAGACGACATCAACCGAACGGTTTGGAAGGCCTGCGATACATTTCGCGGCGTCATCGACCCGAGCCAATACAAGGACTACATCCTCACGATGCTGTTTCTGAAATATGTCAGCGATGTGTATAAGTCCAAGCTGAACGACTACCTTAAAAAATACGATGGCGACCTGGAGCGTGCCGAGCGTGCCATGCGTCATGAGCGCTTCGTGGTGCCCGAAAAAAGTTCGTTCGACTACCTCTACGAGCATCGGAACGCCACCAACATCGGCGAACTGATTGACGAAGCATTAGCCGACCTTGAAGATGCCAACCGTGAGAAGATGAGCAGCGAAGACGGCAGCAGCATCTTCCGCAACATCAGCTTCAACAGCGCCAACTTGGGTGAGACCAAAGAGAAGAATGCACGTCTGAAAAACCTTTTGCAAGATTTCAATGGGGTGGATCTGGACGAGTCGCATTTGGAGAACAACGACATCATCGGTGATGCTTACATGTACCTTGTCTCCACTTTCGCTGGCGAGGCTGGCAAGAAAGCGGGCGACTTCTTCACACCAGCCGAGGTCTCCACGCTGTTGGCCCAACTGACCAAGAGCAAACCTGGCGCACGCATCTGCGATGTGACTTGTGGCTCTGGCTCGTTGCTGATCAAGGCGGGCAAGGAAGTGGGCAACAATAACTTCTCGCTCTACGGGCAAGAGGTGAACGGCAGCACATGGGCCTTGGCTATGATGAATATGTTCTTGCACGGCTTCGACAACGCCGTCATCCGTTGGGGCGACACCCTGCGTAACCCCAAGCTGAAAGCCAACGATAAACTGATGAAGTTCGACACGGTGGTTGCCAATCCTCCTTTCAGTCTCGACAAATGGGGTGCCGAGGAAGCCGCCAGCGACCCTTACAATCGCTTTTGGCGCGGTATCCCGCCCAAGAGCAAGGGTGACTGGGCCTTCATCAGCCACATGCTGGAAGTGGCCGACGACAACGCAGGAAAGGTTGGCGTCATCATCCCCCACGGTGTGTTGTTCCGTGGCGGCAGCGAAGGCAAAATCCGCCAGTACATCCTTGAAAACGAGCATATTTTGGAGGCAGTGATTGGATTGCCTGCCAACCTGTTCTATGGCACAGGCATCCCTGCCGCCATCGCCATCTTCCGTAAAGGTCGTGGCTCCGAGAACGTGCTGTTCATCGATGCCAGCCGCGAGTTTGAGAACGGCAAGAATCAAAACAAGCTACGCTCGCAGGACATCGAGCATATTGTCAGCACCTACCGCAGATTTGCCGCTGGCGAGTTGCAACCTGGTGTGGTGGAAGACAAATACGCCTTCGTGGCCACGCCCGACGACATCCGCGAGAACGACTTCAACCTCAACATCCCGCGCTATGTGGACACCTACGAGGAAGAAGCCGAAATTGACATCCCCGCCGTGCAGAAAGAAATCGAGCAATTGGAAGGCGAATTGGCCGAGGTACAGGGGAAAATGAAGGAATATTTGAAGGAATTAGGGTATTGAAACAACATAAAATTATGAATACAATAGAAACACTATTCAAAGAATGGCAGTCGCTTCAGCCTGTAAAGGAGGAGTATCAACAAAGACTTGACCAGAAGTTCATGCTGGAATTCAACTACAACTCCAACCATATTGAAGGCAACACCCTCACTTATGGGCAGACCGAGTTGCTGTTGTTGTTCGGTCGCGTGGTAGGCGAAGCCAAGATGAAGGATTTGGAGGAGATGAAAGCCCACAACGTATGCTTGAAAATGACCATAGCCGAAGCCGGAGAGAAAGACAGGCCGCTTACCGAATCGTTCATTCGCATATTGCACCAGACCATGCTGCGCGAAGACTACACCGTCTATCGCCAGTTACCTGGCGGGGTGAACACCAGTTATGTGGTTCATGCGGGATGCTATAAGACACGTCCCAACTCTGTCATCACGCCAACAGGCGAACGGTTTGAATATGCCTCTCCCGAGGAGACACCTGCTTTGATGGCCGACCTCATACAATGGTACAACCAAGCCGAAGCAGACGGAAAACTCACCCCCGTTGAACTTGCCGCATTGTTCCATTACCGTTATATCCGCATCCACCCCTTTGAAGACGGCAACGGACGCATCGCGCGACTGCTGATGAACTTCATCCTTCTGCGCCACGGTTATCCGATGATTGTCATCCGCAGCAAAAACAAGAAAACCTATTTGGAAGCTTTGGGCAAGGCGGACAAAAACGTCGGACCAGTTCCTTCCGATGGCGCCAATGCCACTTTGGAACAGGCCCAAGACTTTGTCAACTACATCACCAAACAGGTGGAGCAAACTTTGGAAGATGATATGAATTTCCTGCAAGAAAAGAAGGATGCTGTTTGGTGGTTCGATGGCGAGTTCGTGACATTCAAGAATGAATCGACGATACAATTGCTGAAACTTTTAACCGACAACCCAAAAATGTCTGTACGTTCCCTCGCGCAAGCCTTGGACATAAGTAAATCTGCTGTTCAAAAACAACTAAAACTATTACAAGAGAAAGGATATATATTGAAAACAACCAATAATAACACAAGTGGCTGGTCCGTATCTATCAAAAGTGTATCACCCTAAAAGGTGGTACAGTGGAAAAAAAGTGGTACACTTTTATTCTGTACCACCCCAAAAGATGGTACACTTTTAATTTGGTGGTACACTTTTTCCCAACCAAAAAAAGGTTATGAATAAAGATTTGGTTATGAAAAGGACGTTATATACCACCCAAAAAGGTGGTAGATAAAAAAATAGGTGGTAGATAAAACAAAACGACAAGCATAATGACGAACGACAACCAACATATTCCCTCCGGCTACAAGCCCTCGCCCCTCGGCATCATTCCCGAAGACTGGGAAGTGAAGAGGCTGGGGGAAATAGGCGAAGTCCTAATGTGCAAAAGGATCATGAAATATCAGACAGATTCTTGCGGTGATATTCCTTTTTTCAAAATTGGCACTTTTGGCGGGAAAGCCGACGCTTACATTTCAAGAGAAGTATTTGATGAGTATAAGACAAAGTATTCTTATCCAAAAGTTGGTGATGTGCTGATTTCCGCTGCGGGAACAATTGGACGAAGCGTTATTTTCGACGGAACACCATCATATTACCAAGACTCAAATATAGTTTGGATTGACAATGACAATAAACAAGTATTGAACAAATACTTATATTACTACTACTCTACCATTAATTGGATTACAGATACTGGCACTATTCCAAGATTGTATAATGGAGCATTAAAAGCAATCCAAATACCAACGCCCCCTATCGAACAGCAAACACGAATTGTGTCGATTTTAGAGCTTTGGGACACCGCCATAGCCAAGCAGACCGCCCTGATAGAAAAACTCACCCTGCGCAAGCGCGGCCTCATGCAGCAACTGCTCACGGGAAAGAAACGGCTGAAAGGGTTTGAGGGGAAGTGGAAGGAAGTGAGGCTGGAAAAGATGGGTGTCTTTTTCAAAGGAGGAGGCGTTCCAAAAGACAAAATCACCAATACTGGCAACAAATGCCTCACATACGGAGACCTTTACACAAAATATGACTTTGTAATATCCGACGTAAAATCATATATTGATGATAACACTGCAAATGAAAGTGTCAAGATTCAGTACGGAGACATTTGTTTTGCAGGTTCAGGTGAGACAAAAGAGGACATCGGCAAGTGTGCAGCTTTTATTGATAACGAATATGGATATGCAGGAGGCGACATTATTGTTTTCAGAGCAAATGACTGCAACCCAATCACTCTTTCATACATCCTTAACTCAAGTGATGTTATCAGACAAAAAAGTAATATGGGACAAGGTCATTCCGTCGTACACATATACCCATATCAATTAGAAAAGCTTCTGATAAAGCTTCCTTCGAGAGCCGAACAAGATGCCATCGCAACCATTTTAATGGAATCAGACAAAGAAATCGAGATACAAAAACAAAAACTGGCGGCCATGCAGGAGCAGAAGAAGGGGCTGATGCAGGTGCTATTAACTGGAAAAAGGAGGATAAAATGATTGACTTAAAGAAACAAATCGAAAGCATTATTGAAGATTTAGTTAATAACGCTTCAATATCCAGTATTTTATTAAAAGCTCAAGCCATCGCCTTTTATCTAAAAGACGATACCTTTAGTAATTGGATAAAAGCAGAGCAAAATGGCTATCCAAATATCAATGAATTACCCGAATATCGCAAAATCAAATGTGCCATAAAAGTAGATGTGTCCATTCCTTTCCAAGGAATTTACAACAATATGGATTTCCCAATAGATGCCATTGATGATGCAAACATTAGAGATGACTTGTCTCATATCTATTTTTGCGACCCAATAACCGTACTTGAAAAACTGGGGGATAATCAAAAGAATGACATTCTTAAAGTAAATGCCTCTGCATTCCTTTACAGTATTATTGGGGATCATTACAATGGAAACATTGAAGGAGTTCGTAAAATAACCAATACATCGTCTGCAAAAGCAATAATTGACAGTGTTAAATCAAAACTCCTTGACTTCTTCCTAAAAATAGAAGAACAAATTGACTTAAATGTAAACTTCGATGTTATGGCAAATAAAGAGAAAATACAAACAATCATGAATCAAACTATTAAAGCTGGCGTAGTTAATACCGGAAGCGGAAATATCTCAATAAGCCAAAGCGAAATAATTGGCGGAAACGAAAACGTATCGATATCTTCAACCAAAAAAGAAGAATTGAGGGACATCTTAAACAAAATCGAGGAAATAAACAAGAAATATAACGAAGAAGACATAGTCTATGAAGTTTCTGAAATAAGAAAGGACCTAGAAAAAACAAGCCAAAACCCTCGTTTTATCAAAAGAGCATTCAACGCGATGAAAGGAGTTGCTATTGGTATCACGGCAAATGAATTAACCCCTTTAATCGATAACGGCATAGAATTGCTTTCAAATTTGTTTTGATTTTGGAAATTAAGAATTTCATATTAGATTTTTTCACACCAAGAGAATGGGCAACCTTTACCCTTATTGGTGCGTTAATTCTTTTTTCTACAAAGAGCAAAGACGTAAGAAATAGCATTTTACGCTTTATCAAGACTTTTTTTCATTGGAAAATCATCATTCCAATTATTTGTGCACAATTATACCTGTTTTTATTCTATTACATTCTCTATAAACTTAATATTTGGAATGATAGCATCTTACGAGAAGTTATGTTTTTTTCTCTATTTACAAGCATATCTCTTATTTTCAAATATTCGGGCAACAATGATCGTATTTCATCATTAAAAGGAATCATAGAAGATACTGTCACTGCATCAATTATCATCGAGTTCTATCTTCAGATTTACACGTTTTCTTATCCCATTGAATTGCTTATACAATTCCTATTAGCGTTTTTCTATTTAATGGGTGTCTATAACAAAAGAGAAACAAAGGATTATGAAAGAACTTACACCGTTACACAATCTATTTTTTATTGCCTAACAGTCTTTCTGCTTGTTTATAGCATTTATACGGCAATAAAGCACTGGGAAAACAACTTTTCAAGTCAAACCGTGGCTTCCCTCCTATTCCCCATCATTGCTACAATTGCCTATTGGCCATTTCTTTATGTATTTGCAACAATTTGCGCCTATGAAACTTGGTTTGTACGAATATTCTTTGCATCAAAAAAAGATAAAGATGTTTATAGATTTAGAAAACGCCAAGTAATAAAAACCTGCAAGTTGAACTTGAGAAAGATTAACTTCATTAGCAAAGACTTTCATGTTTACATTCCGCAGACACGAGAAGAGTTTATTCACGATCTACAAATGTCCGAAGACAGATATTACAACCAAAATAACGATTAAAAACAACAAAACCACATAATATGACCCTCCCCGTAAACATAGAATCGCTGATTGACGGCCGCGTGGTCGAAAGCGACAGAATAGAATTCAAGAAAGGATGGAATCCCGATGCCATCTACCGCACCATTTGCGCCTTTGCCAATGATTTCGAAGACACCAGCGGCGGCTATATCGTTGTCGGCGTCGAAGAAGAAAAAGGCAGAGCCAAACGACCCGTCTGTGGCGTGAGTCTTAACGAATTGGACGAGATTCAGAAATCAATGATCGGGTTCAACAACCTCATCCAACCCTATTATCAGCCACGAACCGTCATTGAGGATGTAGACGGGAAGAAAGTGTTCATCATTTGGGTTACTGCCGGCGACCGACGACCTTACAAGGTGCCTGACTATGTAACCGCCAAGCACAAAGAATACAACTACTATATCCGCTACAACTCCAGCTCAATCGTAGCCAAGGGTGAATACGAGATGGAACTGATGAATTTGGCCAACCGTGTTCCGTTTGACGACAGGGGAAACATGAGTGCCCGGCCTGAAGATGTGTCAATGCTGCTCATCAGGGATTATTTGGTGCAAACTGGCAGCCGACTTGCCGAACAAATTGAAACCATGACTCCTATGCAGATTCTGCAACAAATGGATTTGTTGGAAGGCCCGTCAGAGGCTTATCGGATTAAAAACATCGCCTTGATGCTGTTTTCCTATCACCCAGAAAAGTTTTTCCCTTATACGCAGGTTGATATTGTGATTTATCCACATGGCAAGGAAGCCGATCCCGACAATTTCATCGAAATCGACCCGATAAAAGGTCCCATAAATCAGATAATCAACAAGACACTCGACTATCTGCGAACCATGATTATCCGCCAAAAGGTGGCAAAAGTTGCAGGCAAAGCCGAAGCTAACCGCACTTACAATTATCCCTATCGAGCCATCGAGGAGGCGGTAGTAAATGCGCTGTATCATCGTTCCTATCAGGAAAGAGAACCAGTGGAAATATCTGTCATGCCCAACTGCATCGAAATCATTAACTATGGTGGTGCCGATTGGAGCATCAAATTGGAGGACTTGCGGGCTGGTAAGCGCATTTATTCTCGCAGATATCGCAACCGTCGGTTGGGTGACTTTTTGAAAGAATTGGACATGACCGAAGGTCGTGGCACAGGCATTCCCACCATCAAGGCTGAACTGAAAAAGAACGGTTCTGATGAAGCCTATTACGAAAGCGACGAACATCGAACCTATTTTTATGTTAGGATTCCGTGCCATCCTGATTTTGTGTGTGATGAAATTGTTGTAGATAAAGACGGACAAATCTTGTGGAAAAGTTCACAATCTGGCAATGAAGTAAGGAAACAGATAATTGCATTAATCACTGAAAACAATCATATCTCGAGGAAAGAAATCTCTGATATTATTGGAATTAACCAATCTGCCATTCAAAAACATCTTGAAACGCTGGTCAAAAATGGCAATTTAGAGAAGCATGGCATAAAACGCGGCAGTTATTATGTCGTATTAAAAGACCTTGATGAATAGGTGGTCAAAAAGGTGGTCAAAAAGGTGGTCAAAAAGGTGGTCAAAAAGGTGGTCAAATAAATAACATCGTATTGACTATAAGCAATTTAAATTAAACGTTCAAAAATTAAAAGGTGGTCAAAAAAGGTGGTCAAAAACAAGTCAAAATCATGAGCCAAATCTCCTTCAAAGAAAACGATATCAGTCAAGCCCCGGCGTTGGAGCTGTT
This sequence comes from Bacteroidales bacterium, assembly GCA_016285355.1. Next base: position 18,475 of record JAEEQP010000051.1, on the reverse strand, counting down.
GCAAAAGATGGGCTACCAATACCTCTCGCCTGAAGAGGCGCTGGAGCTGCGCGGGGGAAAGACCTCCAATGTGCTGCTCGAAGAGGTGCTGCGGCGACAACTGCGCGAGCTGAACTCCATCCGCATCGGCAACCATAAAGAAGCACGCTTCTCGGAACAAAACATCGAGAACGGCATCACCGCCCTGCGCAACGTGCCTATGGAAGGCGGCTACCTCAACGGCAACGAGGCGGTGTATAACATGCTCACCCTCGGCAAGGCCTTCGAACAAAGCATCGACGGCGACAAGAAAAGCTACACCATGCGCTATATCGACTGGGAGCACCCAACGAACAACATCTTCCAAGTAACCGAGGAATTCGCCGTCACCCGCACTGGTAGTGCCGACACCTACCGCCCCGATATCGTGCTGTTTGTCAACGGCATCCCGCTGGTCATCATCGAGTGCAAGCGTCCCGACATCAAAGGCGCAGAGGAGCAGGCCATTTCGCAGCACCTCCGTAACCAGCAGGACGATGGCATCCGCAGCCTCTATGTCTATAGCGCCTTGTTGCTTGCTATCGGCAACAGCTTCGGCAGTTACGGCACCACAGGCTCGGCAGCGCAATTCTGGAGCAAGTGGCACGAGATGTTCATCAACAAAGAGGCGGAGATGGACTATCAAAAACAGCTGTTGGAGCTCGTAAACGAAGGTCGCGACGAAATGCGCACCCCTACCCCGCAAGATGAATACCTCTACAACCTCTGCCGTCCCGAGCGCCTGCTGGAACTCATCTTCCACTTCACCATCTTCGATGCCGGCATCAAGAAACTGGCTCGCTACCAGCAGTACTTCACCGTCAAGGAGACCGTAGAGCGCGTGAAGACCATCGAAGCGGGACGGCGCAACGGCGGCGTGGTGTGGCACACCCAAGGCAGCGGCAAGTCGCTGACCATGGTGATGCTGGCGCAGAAAATCGCGTTGGAACCCAGCATCCGCAACCCACGCATCGTACTCGTCACCGACCGCACCGACTTGGATAGCCAAATCACCAAGACCTTCCGCAAATGCGGCAAGATGGTGGAGAACGCCACCACAGGCAAACGGCTCGTTGAGTTGCTCGAAAGCGACACCGATGCCGTCGTCACCACAGTCATCAACAAATTCGCCACCGCCATCAAGAAAATCAAACAGCCCCTCACCGACCCCAACATCTTCATCCTCATCGACGAAGCCCACCGCAGCCAATACAAGGAACTGGCCATCCAGATGAACCGCGTCCTGCCCAACGCCTGCAAAATCGCCTTCACGGGAACGCCTTTGATGAAAAAAGACAAAAACACTGCCCGAACCTTTGGCGGCATCATCAAACCCGTCTATACGGTGAGACAAGCTGTTGAAGACCATGCCGTTGTACCTTTGCTCTACGAAGGCCGTTTTGTGCCCCAATCGGTGAACGAAAAACCCATCGACAACTTTTTCAACATAGTGTCCGAAGATTTGACATACGAGCAGTCCACCGACCTGAAAAAGAAATTCTCGCGCACCGACATCCTGAACCAAACCGAGCAGCGCATCTATTCCATTGCCACCGACATTTCGAAGCACTTTGCCGAAAACTGGCAAGGCACAGGATTCAAGGCCATGCTGGTGACACCCATCAAAAAGGTGGCTATACTTTACAAGAAATACCTGGACGAGATTGGCAAAGTGTCGTCAGAAGTGCTCATCACCGCTCCCGACGACCGCGAAGGCGAGGAAATCGCCTACGGCGGCACTCCGGAAGAAGTGAAAGACTTCTGGAAACGCATGATGGACGAGCACGGAACGCCCACCAAATATCAGGACAACCTCATCGCGCGCTTCAAAAACCAAGACGATCCCGAAATCATGATTGTGGTGGACAAACTGCTGACTGGTTTCGACGAGCCGAAAGTAGCCGTAATGTACCTTGACCGACCCTTAAAGGGTCACACCCTGCTGCAAGCTGTAGCTCGTGTCAACCGCACCTGCGAAGGAAAAGACTTCGGTTACATCATTGACTATTATGGCGTTTTGCGGGAATTGGACGACGCCTTGAGCATCTACTCCGAATACGATGAGGACGACCGACAGGTGTTTCTCGACACCCTCGTGCCCGTCAGCGACAAGATTGCGGAGTTGCCGCAACGGCATTCCGATCTTTGGGAGCTGTTCAAAACCATCCCTAACAAGCGCGATTTGGAAGCCTACGCGCAATCGTTGCGTTTGGAAGACCGTCGACACGAGTTCTACGACCGTCTGTCCGCCTATTCATCGGTGCTGCAACTGGCACTCTCCACCATAGAATTCCATAAACAAACCGATGAAAAGACCATCCAACGCTACAAAGACGACTTGAACATGTTCGCCAAGTTGCGCACAGCTGTACAACTTCGCTATTCCGATACCATCGACTACAAAAAATACGAGGCGCGCATCGAGAAACTCATCAATCATCATGTGGAAAGCGACGCTGTGAGAGTCATCACCAATCTCGTCAACATCTTCGACAAGGAAGACTTTAGAAAGGAAGTGGATAGCGTGGTAGGCACTGCCGCCAAAGCTGACACCATCGCCACACGCACAGCCAAGTACATCCGCGAAAACATGGATTCTGACCCGGCGTTCTATAAGAAATTCTCCCAACTCATCAAGGAAGCTATCGAACTCTACGAACAAGGGCGTTTGACCGACAATGAGTATTTGGAGAAGATGATGCAGTACAAGGAAGATGTGCTGAACCATACCGACAGCGAACTACCAGCCGAGTTGGAGCACAACAATGCCGCCAAAGCCTATTTCGGCATTGCCTTGGAGAACTACAAACGACTCTTCCCCGACATGCCTGTGGGTGAAATGGCATTAGCCACGGCCAAAGCCTTTGACGAAATCATCCGTCGAACCGTTATTGTGGATGGCTCCATCCTGGTGGACTGGCAATCGAAAAGCGACACCATCGGACGAATGAAAATCGAGTTGGAAGACGAGTTGATTGACAACATCAAGCGGAAATACCAAGTGGACTTCGCTTTCAGCGACATGGACATCATCATCGACGGTTGCGTTGACGTAGCAAAAATCTGGATCCGATGACAAAAGACAGCATCCTTTACGGTTCAAGCCTCATCGAGTACGAAATCGAATACGTGCAACGGAAAACGCTAGGTATCACCGTCCATCCCGATGGCACCGTCACCTTGAAAGCGCCCATTGACGCAACGCCTGAAGACATCCAAAAGAAAGTGCGCCATCGTGCCGCCTGGATTCTCCGTCAGAAACGCTATTTTGAATCATTCGGCACCCCAACCACTGAACGACAATATATCAGCGGAGAGTCGCATCTCTATTTGGGCCGGCAATACATGTTGAGAATCAAGGAAGGCAAGGCCAATGCTGTGCATTACCAGAACAACATCCTTGAGATTGAATGCCGAAACAAAAAAGAGGCTGGTAGAGTGTTGCAACTATGGTATTTGGAACGGGCACAAATCAAGTTCCCCGAATACGCCAAACCCATTATTGAGCAATTCGCTGCATACGGAGTGCAACCGAAAAGCCTTTCCGTAAGAAAAATGGAAAAACGATGGGGATATTGCACAACAGACGGTGACATCTTCTTGAATCCCAGACTCATCTGCGCGCCCAGATGCTGCATCGAATATGTCATCACCCATGAATTGTGCCATTTGGTGCATCGCAACCACACCAAAGAGTTCTACGCTCTATTGAGCAAAGAAATGCCGCATTGGGAAAAGTGGAAGAACAAATTGGAACGAATGATGATTTAAAGCCTTACACCAACCGCATAATCTCCCCCACAATCGCCCGAGAATAAGCATTAGCTACCTCCACAATGAATTTCCCGAAATCCACGCGGGCATTGTGGTCGGCGGTGTCGCTGATGGTGCGGATGACGGTGAAAGGCACCTTGAACTCCAAACAGACTTGCGCCACAGCCGCGCCTTCCATCTCGACGCACATCACTTCAGGCAACAAACCCAAAATTTCCTCACGTTTCTCGTCGCTGTTGATGAACTGGTCGCCGCTGGCAACGTCACCGTAATAAAGTTTCGGATTGAGGTTAAACTCCTTGACGGTCTCCTCGCCCACCATGTTCACCACACCTTTATCAATAAGGTTGCTGACGGCGCGACCTGCCAATTCGGTCATGGCGGAATCGCTGTCGATATAAACGCGGTTCAGCAGCGGCAACTCGAAACGGGAGATGATGGGGCGGGCATCCAAGTCGTGCTGCACAAGGCGCTTGGAAATCACGATATCGCCCACCTTGAGGCCGTCGGCCAAGGCACCGGCCGTGCCGATGAAAATCAAATCCGTCACAGCGAACTCCTGTATCAATAAAGTGGCGGTAATGGAGGCGGCCACCTTGCCCCATTTGGAGAAAGCCACCACGCAACGTACATTACCGATTTTGCCCACCACGAACTCACGGTTCGCGATTTTTACGACGGTCTTTTCAGTAAGCAGGGCTTTCACTTCGTCGATTTCTTGCGCCATGGCGCCAAGGATGCCTATATTTCGGATCATAGATTCAAAAATTTAAAGATTCAAGATTTTAGAAATTTGCACGGCAAAAATAAAAAATACTACCTTTGCAAAAAATTATCGAATGAAGAAAATCTGCATCTTTTGTGGCAGCAGCATGGGCTTTGACCCGATTTATAGGGAAAAAGCGGCAGAACTGGGCCATGTCTTGGCTGACAACGGCTGCGAACTGCTCTATGGTGGCGGCAATGTCGGCCTGATGAATGTCATCGCTGAAGAGATGAAACAACGCCATTGCAAAATCGTAGGCACAATCACGCAACACCTGTTGGACATGCGGGTGGGCCGCCCCGACATCGACGAACTGATTGTGGTGGAGACCATGGCCGAGCGCAAGAAAATCCTCGAGGACATGGCCGACGGCTTCATTGCACTACCCGGCGGCATCGGCACGATGGACGAGTTTTTCGAGGCTTACGTGCTCAGCCAATTGCGCGTCTTTGACAAACCCGTCGCACTGTTCAACGTGAACGGCTACTACGACGGTCTCGTCAGCTTCATCAACCATATCGCCGAAGAGGGCTTCATGCGCAAAGAACACGCCAACAACCTGATTGTCAGCAGCGACCCGAAGGAATTATTGGAGAAAATGGAACAATTCCAACCTGCCGACGTGACGAAATGGGTGGTGGAAATCAAGGAACAAGTTAAAAGTTAATAGTTAGAGCCAGTCCCATAGGGACGGCGGATATTAAGCAGGGAATTCATTCCCTGCCTCACAAAACAACAAGACCATGATAATCATAGGAATAACAGGAACCCTCGGCGCCGGCAAAGGCACCATCGTCGACTATCTCGTCAAGGAAAAGGGCTTCGTGCACTACTCGGTGCGGGCCTACATCACCGAAGAATGCCAACGCCGCGGCCTTGAAGTGAACCGCGACACGCTGACCTTCGTGGGCAACGACCTGCGTGCCGCGCACTCACCCAGCTACATCACCGATCAGCTCTTCGAGCGTGCCAAGGCCGAAGGCAAAAACGCCGTCATCGAGAGCGTGCGCACCCCAGGCGAAATCCACTCGCTACGCGAGAAAGGTGAGTTCTACCTCTTCGCCGTCGACGCCGATAGGAAAATCCGCTACGACCGCATCTACCTGCGCGGCTCCGAGACCGACCACATCGACTTTGAGACCTTTGTGGCCAACGAGGAACGTGAGATGACCGCCACCGACCCCAACAAGCAAAACCTCGGTGCCTGCATCAAGGAGGCGGATTTCGTATTTATGAACGACGGCACCGTTCCCCAGCTGCACCAGCAGGTGGAAAAGGTGCTGACCCAGCTCCATGTGCGCCCCTCGTGGGACGACTATTTCCTCAACCTCGCCGACACCGTTTCGGAACGCGCCACCTGCAACCGTGGCCGCAGCGGCTGTGTCATCGTGAAGGACAAGCAGATTTTAGTGACAGGCTATGTCGGCTCCCCGCGTGGACTGCCGCACTGCGACGATGTGGGCCATCTCTTCCGCAAAACCATCCATGAAGACGGCTCCGTCACCCAACATTGCGTGCGCACTGTCCATGCCGAGCAAAATGCTATTTGTCAGGCGGCCAGAAGAGGTATCGCCTTGGACGGCAGCACCCTCTATTGTCGCATGACCCCTTGTCGCACCTGCGCCATGCTCATCATCAACTGCGGCATTGTGCGCGTGGTGTGCGAACGCCGCTACCACGACGGTGCCGAGACCGAGGAGATGTTCAAACAAGTAGGCATCAAGCTAGAATACAAATACGACGAGGTGCAGCAATATGAGGGGCAACGCTGCAATTAAACCTTTTTCCCCACTGACCTGACAATCAGCCACAACAAGCCGAAAGCAATCAAAAAAGTCAACCACGAAGGCAAACCCAAGGCCGTAGGCAACACCCCAATCAGCACGGCCACACCACCCACGATGAGGGCGTAAGGCATCTGCGTCCTGACATGCTGTATGTGATTGCAACTGGAGGCCAAGGAACTCATTATCGTAGTGTCGGAAATAGGAGAACAATGGTCGCCCATGACGGAACCTGCCAGCACCGAAGCCACCACATTGTAGAACAAAGGCATGGTGGCATCAACAGACAAACCTTGCTCTTGGCAGAGCATCCACGAAGCGGGCAGGATCAAGGGATAAAGGATAGCCATGGTGCCCCAGGATGTGCCTGTGGAGAAGCCAATCAAAGCAGCCAGAAGGAAAGTCAACACGGGTACCACGGCAGGCGAAAGCGACCATTTCACCAACAATTGTGAGACGAACTCCGCCGTATGCATGTCTTTGGTCACCAAGGCGATAGACCAAGCCATCGTCAGAATCAGCACGGCATTGAACATCGCTTTGAAGCCTTCCACCATCTCCTCCATCACCCTGCTAAACTCCAAAGTACCACGTAACAAGGTCATGACGATGGAAGTCAGCAGCGACAGCACCGAAGCCCAAAGCAAAGCCTTATAAGAATTGGATGCCCCGATGGTCGCGGAAAGTTTGGAGAAGAAGCCCGTCCCCGATTGCCACACCGAGGTATCATAACCTGTAGCTATCAGTCCGATAACCGTTCCGAAAATCAGCACCGCCAACGGAATCAAGGCATCGATGATATGGGTAGGTTTAGCCACGATGTTCGGCATTTCGGTTTCCATCGGCGAAGTCATTCGGGCCTTGCGTTCCGCCGTCAGCATCGGACCGAAGTCGCGACCACTAAGGATAATCATCAACACAAAACCAAGGGTGAGGAAAGGATAAAAACTATACGCCAAGGAATGAAAGAACACCGAATAGGCCGAGGTTTCCATCCCGATGGCATCGATGCCGTCCTCAATGTAGCTCAACTCAGCCCCAATCCAAGTGGTGATGAAAGCCACTGCCACCACGGGCGCGGAAGTGGAGTCAACGATATAAGCCAATTTCTCACGTGACACCTTCAGCTTGTCGGCAATGGGACGCATGGTGTTGCCCACGACGAGGGTGTTGGAATAGTCGTCGAAGAAGATGCAGAGGTCCATCAAAAAAGTCATCAGCTGACCAGAGCGCGGCCCTTTCGCCCGTCGCGACAGCCACTTGACCACGCCCAACATGCCGCCGTTAACGGTAATGATACGCACCATACCGCCGATAATCAGGGTGAAAACAATAATCATCACATGGTCAGCGTCAAACAGGGAACCCACAACGTATGTATCCACAACCCGCAATAATCCGCCGCCCAAGGCATTGGCAGAACTTGCCCCGTCATAATAAGCCATCAGGAAGGTGCCTGTCAAAATGCCGACAAAGAGCGAGGAAATCACCTCTTTTATTAATAGAGCCATCACGATAGCCACCAAAGGTGGCAAAATCGACATCCACAGCGGCATCGGAGCCGTGACCGATCCGAAAACATACAGCAACACCATTCCCAAAATGAGGACAAATGCCACTGTCAAGCCAATCCATTTCCTTTTCATTATGCGCAAATTGAAGCCCAAAAATACAATTTTTTGATGAATTTGCGTTATCTTAACCGATTTGGCCTTATTTTTGCAAACTAAATTGTTTTCGTAAACAAAGTACAAATATCAAAACATAAACATCATGAAGAAAACCCTCATCATCGCATTAAGCTGCATCGCAATCATGTTCGCAGCCTGCAAGAAACCTGTCGAACCTACCCCTGTCGACCCCACGCCTGTCGACTACACCGCCAATTATGTAGGCAGTTACCTCGGCCAGTTCACGCTCACCGTCAATTCCATGAACAACCAGGCCCAAACTGGTATGAGTTTCCCCATCGACAGCATCAGGATGAACATTACCAAAGGTACTGAAACCAACGCCATCACGGCCACCATGCTTATTGACAACGAAACATACCAAGCCACAGGCACCGCCACAGCCGACAAGGTCGACTTTGGAACCGTCCATCTCATCATTGACGAGACACATCAAATCAGCAGTCCCTACAAATTCAATTTAGACTTGCTGATGGAAGGCACGAAAGCCGAGAGCGACACCCTGAACATCGTAGGAACGTTCTCAGGTGATGGCAACTTCACCGCTCCCACAGGAGATGTGATACAATTGGATGAAGTGTCAGGCAATATCAATGGAAAACTCGTGAAACAACAATAACTTAAAAATCAATTTATCATGAAAAGAAACATTCTATTCCTGGCTTGCTGCATCGGCCTGATGCTTTTCGCAAGCTGCAAGAAACAAGTGGCTCCCACCCTTACCTTAATGCAAGGCGAAGGTTATTTGACCGAAAACTCCGAAGTTTATATCCACGAACAAACTAAATTAGGCTTTACGGCCACAGGCCAGAAGTTGACCCATTTCGATGTCACCATCACTCAAAACGGAGAAATCGTCAGTTCTTATCCTTTAGCCATCAACGAAGTGGACACTTACACTGATTCTATAACAGTTTCCATCGATATAGTCGGCCCGGTGACCGTCACCTGTACCGTCACCGATGCTAAGGAACAGACCGCCAGCAAGAGTTTCAATGTAACCTGCGTCGAGACACCCAATATGAAGTTTCTCGGTCATTACGAGGGCAACGCTTTGGGAACAGGTACCTTGATAGCCAATATAACTAATATGGAGCCTATAAATCAGGAGTTCACCGATAGTGAAGTGCCTGTCATCCTCGACCTTGAAGAAACCCAAGGCAGAAACGAAATTTATGGCCACTGCATCATTGATGGCAGAACCTTACCATGCGCTGGCATCGTTGATGGCGATGTGGTCACTTTCGGAGCTATCGACGATGTCGTCACTTTCGATTACGACTTGGGTGGCATTCAGGTATCACCACAAATGAACGTGACCTACAGCATCCATGGCACACTGTCTAATGGCAAACTTATGCTTGATGGTACATGCTCGGGCAACGGCGTCATCAACCTGATGTTCATCTACAATGGCACCGTCGACTTGGAGGCTAACGTAGGTGGCAGTTTAGACAAAATGCGTTGACCTTTACTGTAGAGACGGTGCATGCACCGTCTCTACAATCAATCGTGATAATCACTGTCTTTCCATTCGAATTTTACTTTCTCCGGGACAAGGTAATTGCCAATTTTATAGTCGATGTTGGCCTTGTGGGCTTGACTGAGCTGGTAGCATCGTGGAACGCGGAACATCCTTCCGTCCTTGATGAAATGGGCACCTGTCTGGTGAAAGCGAAAAGGAATGTCTTTTGAAACGCATTGCTTCCTGATGTCAAGTATCCAGTCATAATCGCATGGCCTTGCATCAACTCCCGACTCTCCGCCAACCGACACTTCCTCAATCATTTCATTTAGATAAGGGGTAAGATCAACGGCAGTGAGTATGGGTGAAACGATGATACTCTTATGCTTGATGGGGAGTGACAGAAAAATGGGTAAACGATAATCGACCATTTCCTGATTTTCCACTGTGCATCCCACGATGACATTGTCATAGCCCTCGCCCCAGTCGTCGGGCACACATTCCATAAAACGGTCAATGCGTTTGGTGAAGAAAAAGAACCAGAGGTCGCTCCGTTGCTTCATCATCCTCCAGCATTCGGGTCGCCATTCGTCCGCGTCTTTCAGGAGGAAGTCGGAAGCGAAACAAGTGAAAACTATTAATGTTTCTTTTTGTTTTGCTGTATTTTGCTTTTACTATTTCGTATGAGTTGCGAGTAAGTTCCTTTAGCGAGAGGCGAACTCACGGTATTCCTCTATGCACATAAATATCTCCTGACCTATAGGAAACCGCCATCACAATAAACGTTGTATAGTTCTATGCCGCAAAAGTACAAAAAAATGCCGCCGTTAACAGTTCAATAAGGTTTGGATGGGAGCATATTGCAAAAACTGTTGTCAAAATGATAGGATAAGTTGAAGATGGAACATTTTGAGTATAGAGGATGCTATATCAGAGATAAATCCTCTCCTTTAATTTCATTTCGGAAAAATTCTTTATTTTTGCGCCAAATCCACAAAAGAAATGAAAAAAGGACTGTTTTTTCTCATAATCAGCTTATTATCCATCAACCTGTTTTCGCAAGAATGGGTGAATTGCGGCAGCTTGAATCCTGTTGCCCCAAATGTCAAACTGCTCTCCAATTCCCAAGAGGAGATTTCTGTCAAATTCGCTTTGGAAGGCTTCTATAAGGAAGAAGTCAATACATCAAAGGGGTTGCAATATATTATCAAGGTGCCCAAAATGGCTTCCATGCTCGAAGAAGGTTCCCCCGACCTGCCGCTTTTTGCCATTCCTTTACTCATCGATGACCGCGCTGAAATGGAGATTCAAGTCAAAGATATTCAATATCAGGACTTTGAAGGCATAGAGATTGCGCCTTCGAAAGGCAACTTCAGCCGCGAAATCGACCCTGAGAACGTCCCTTATCGTTATGGAGAGGCATACTCAAAAGACCAGTTCTTCCCTGATTTTCAAGCGCAGTTAGACAAACCTTACATCCTCCGCGATTTCCGAGGACAAAACATTCTGGTGTATCCTTTCGCCTACAATCCCATCACCAAGACCCTGCGAGCCTACACCCAAATGACCTTGACGATGGTGAAGAAAAACGACAACGGAAGCAATCAAAAGATGGCGCGGAAATCAAGCACGATGAAGATGGCACCTGAGGTCAAAGCCATGTACGGTCACCGTTTCATTAATTTTGAAGGAAACACGAGCAAATACCCCTTCGTCACCGATGAAGGCGAGATGCTGGTTATCTGCCCGCCCACCTATCTCGATGCCATGCAACCCCTTGTGGACTGGAAAAACGAGTCGGGCCGCCCGACCACCTTGGTCAACCTCTCCGACATTGGCGGCAACAACTGCGACCAAATCAAGTCGTTCATTCTCAGCCATTACGAAAACCCAGAAGAAAACTTGTGCTACGTGCTTCTCGTCGGCGATTACAACGACCTCACGCCTCAATCTTTAGGAGGTGGTCGCTCAGACATTTGGTTTGGCCAACTGGAAGGCACCGACTATTATCCTGAGGTTTTTGTCGGTCGTTTCTCGGTCGGAAGCGTCACCGATGTGCAGAATCAAGTCGCCAAGGTGTTGTATTATGAGCGCGACATGAATGCTGATGTCACCTGGCTTGACAAGGGCATAGGCATTGGCTCCACCGAAGGCGCAGGCAGTGGCCACAACGGCGGCGAATCCGACTATCAACACATCGATTACATTCGCGACACGCTTCTGCATTACACCTACGATGCCGTTTCGCAACACTACCAAGGCGTAGGAGCCGGCACTAACGCCACTATGTTGAGCGCAGATTTCAACAACGGTGTCGGCATCTGCAATTACTGCAACCATGGCACCACAACTGGTTGGTATGTAGGAAGTTTCAACAACAACCACGTGAATGCTCTGACCAACGACTACAAATGGCCTTTCATCTGGTCAACGGCCTGCTACAACGGTCAATTCAACGTCAATTGCTTTGCCGAGGCATGGATGCGTGCCACAAACAACACCACTGGAGCCCCGACAGGTGCCATCGGCGGTATGTTCTCGTGGATTTCGCAGCCTTGGCAGCCCCCTATGACCGGACAAGACGAGATGGTCGACATCCTTTGCGAATGGCGCAGTGCAGACCAATTCCATCATTCTTTGGGCGGAGCTTCGCTGAACGGAAACATGAAAATCCTCGATTTACATCCCTACGACCAAGGCAACACCCACAACACATGGATTCTTTTCGGCGACCCAAGTCTTATGCTGCGCACCGACAATCCGACCTATTTGAATGTGACCTGCCAGCCCGAGGCCATTTTCATCGGACAGACCGACCTTGAAGTCACTGCCGATGCCGATTATGCCATTGCCACCTTATCCATTGACGGCAACATCTTGGCCTGCGAAACCCTTATCAACGGAGAAGCAACGCTCACCTTCACGAGCCCTGAAACCGTTGGCACTGCGAAACTTGTGGTGACAAGCTACAACAAAGTCACGGAGGTCAGAGACATCGAAGTTATCCCCGCCAATGGTGCTTTCCTGTCCTACGACAGTTTCCACATCAACGATGACAACGGTCAGGCCGATTATGGTGAAACCTTCACTTTAGACTTGACTATCAAAAACATAGGTAACGAATCCGCTTCCAATGTCCAGGTCAATTTGACCACTGATTCGCCTTACGTACAAATTAACGATGATTCGGCCACTATTCCCAACATTGATGCCCATAGCCAGTACACCATACCCAACGGATTTGAAATCAAAGTCAGCGAAAATATTTCCGACGGCATCCAAGCCAATTTCACCATCACTTGCTCCGACGGTAATCATACTTGGACCAGCCATTTCCGAATGACGCTTCATGCACCTGATTTCAGCATCGTCGATTTCCGTCCCAACAACACCGTCTACCCTGGAGAAACAGGCGAACTGATCATCAGTGTCAAAAACGCCAGCTCTTCTGATGCCCATGATGTGCAAATTCAATTGTACAGCAGCTCTACAGATTTGAATTTCAGCCAAATAACATACCAAATCGGAGAGATTCCAGCAGGAAGCACGGTCACCATCACTCCTGGATTCTCAACCTCTTCCCAGATTCCTGTCGGTTCAAGCTTTGAAGTGTATTATCTCTTGGAAGCCCTGCCCTTTTCGACAAGCGGCATCGAACTCATCAATATCGGGCCCATCAAAGAGACCTTTGAGACTGGTGATTTCAGTGCTTTTGCTTGGCAGAGCCTTGGCGAAACACTTTGGAGCATCGACAACAACACTTCAAACACAGGCACTTACAGTGCGCGTTCGGGAGCCATCACTGATGCCAATCTCAGTACTCTGCAAGTACAGATGAACGTTCCCCAAGACGGTCAAATCAGTTTCTACAAGAAGATTTCTTCCGAAGCCAACAAAGACAAGCTCACTTTCTACATCGACAACACCGCGAAAGCCGAATGGTCGGGCGAAGTCGATTGGAGTCGTGAAACCTTCTCCGTGAATGCAGGTACACACAAGTTCAAATGGATTTACATGAAAAACGGCAATAGCAGCTATGGCGACGATTGTTGCTGGATTGACGACGTGCTGTTCCCCTCATCCAACACAGTTGCTTTCTTGCCTGCACTCGATGTCGATGTCCACACCGACCTGAACAAGGTCACACTCAGCTGGGAAAGCCTCGATTATTCAGACAATTACATCATCCGCCGCAACGGCGAACAAGTGTCGATACAACATGAGACCTCCTTCACGGACATTTGCAAACTCGGCACCTACATTTACAGCGTGACAGCCTATCGCGACGAAAGCCAATTCTCGATTCCTGCCTTCGTCAAGGTGGAAATCGACACGATTGGTCTTCCTGAAATCAACAATGAAGTGCAACTTTTCCCCAATCCTACCCACACCACTTTGAACGTCAGCCTCGGAAAGCCGTTCAACTATGTCATTTTTAACAGTTTAGGGCAACAGGTGTCGCAGGGAAGCTGTTCGGGAGCCACACAAATCAATTGCAGCCATTTGACCCAAGGATTGTATTACATCCAAATCATCGTGAAGGACCAAATCATGCAAAAAAAGATACTCATTCTGTAATCTCCACACCAATATTTGCAAGCGCACTCACCATGACTTACCTGAAATCGAATGACTTATTCAAGCTAAGTGCCCCAGAGAACCTTTTCCAACGCATTCCACGCCCCATCGTCATCGCCGACCACCTGATGACCCCTGACAATCTGGGTGCCATGATTCGGTTGGCCGACAACATAGGAGCCTCTGAGATGTGCTTTTTGGGTAAGGAAGACGAGCACCGCATGGGCAGGGTACGTCGGGCAGCCGCTTCGAGTCGCGACAACATCAAGTGGTATTTCAGCGAGGCAACCGATTTGCGGAAGATTGTGCCCGAAGGCAAGACCATCGTCGCCATCGAGACCGCTGACAACGCGACTTGCATTTATGACACGCAACTACCTGAGAATGTGGCGTTCATTGTGGGCAGCGAAAGTCATGGTCTAAGCAATGAATTATTGGCGCAATGCGACATGGTGGTTTACATTCCTGTCCCAGGCCCGACACGTTCACTAAATGTCAGTCACGCCGCCGCCGTAGCCCTGTTCGAGTGGCAACGACAAATGAGAAACGCATCGCGCCATTCAGCATTCAGCATTCAACATTCATCATTAAAGAAATACAAGCACCTTTTCTTCGACCTCGACCGCACCCTTTGGGACTTTGATGCCGCCGCTGAAGTGGCCTTTGAGCGCATTTACGACAAGTATGATTTGAAAAGTCTTGGCATTCCCAGTGCGCATGAGTTTCACGAAGTGTATCATCCACTGAATGAACAACTTTGGGTGCTTTACCGCGCCGACCAAATCACCAAGGACGATTTGAACCGCACCCGTTTCATGAAACCTTTGGAACATTACGGCATCCACGACATCGAACTGGCAGACCATTTGAGCAAGGATTATGTCTATTGGTCACCGCGCATTGTCCGATTGGTTCCTGGCACGATGGAATTATTGGATTACCTGAAACCCAAATATCATTTACACCTGATTACCAACGGTTTCCAAGAAGTACAACACACCAAGCTGAGCGGTTCAGGCTTGGAGCCTTATTTCGAGACTTTGACCGTATCGGAGGAAGTCGGCGTGAAGAAGCCCAACCCTGAAATCTTCTATTATGCCCTGCGCAAAGCCCACGCCACCGCCGAAGAAAGCCTTGTCATCGGTGATGAGATGGCCGTCGATATTGATGGTGCCAGAGCCGCCAGCATTGACCAGATTTTCTTTAATCCAAGCGGGGAAAGTGTTGAAGGGGAACGAACTTACGAGGTACGCAATCTTTTGGAAATCAAATCAATAATATGATTTTTTGAAAAATTATCCTAAATAGGATAATCCTAAATAGGATAATTTGAAAAATATTCGTATTTTTGCACTGAAAATCTGATAGATATGGACAATCCATTTGTAACAAAAGGCTATGCCGGTCCCGATTACTTCTGTGACCGAATAAAAGAGACCCAACAAATTGTAGAGCTCACCACCAACGGAAACAATATGGCGTTGATATCTCCACGACGAATGGGAAAGACCGGTTTGATTCAGCACTATTTCCAGCAAAATGAAATCAAAGATCGATATTACACTTTCCATATTGACATCTATGCCACCAACAGCCTTCGTGATTTTGTAAATGTTTTTGGGAAAGCCGTTTTGGATGAACTGAAACCCAAAGGGAAAGCAGTTTGGGAGAAATTCCTGACCGCCATCAAGTCACTTCACTCTGAAATCTCATTTGACATCAACAATACACCTACATGGAGCCTTGGATTGGGCGATATTGAAAATCCAACCATTACATTGGATGAAATCTTCCAATATCTTAACCATGCCGACAAACCTTGTCTGGTCGCCATCGATGAATTTCAGCAAATCACATACTACCCAGATGCATCCCATGTAGAAGCCTCGTTACGCACCCACATCCAACGGTGCATCAATGCCACTTTCCTTTTTTCGGGAAGCAAGCGTCATCTGATGGGCGAGATATTCACTTCCCCATCCCGACCTTTCTATCAATCGGTGATTGTAATGAATCTGAAACCTATCGCGGTGGACAAGTATATTGAGTTTGCCCACATGCAATTTGAAAAATACGACAAAGCCATTGATGACAATGTCGTTGCAGAGGTCTATCAGCGTTTCGATGCCGTCACTTCTTGTATTCAACGCACGCTCAACGTGCTTTTCCTCAAAACTTTACCGAACACTACATGCAGTTTGGAAATGGTGGACGATGCTGTCAATTACATTTTGGATTTATTCTCAGAAAGCTATACGGATTTGCTCGACAGGCTCCCTGAAAAACAACGCGAAGTCCTCATCGCCATTGCCAAAGAGGGAAAGGCAAAAGGCATCACCGGACAGGTTTTCATCAGGAAATATCACCTTCAGTCTCCCAGTGCCGT
Organism: Bacteroidales bacterium; assembly: GCA_016285355.1. Next base: position 2,013 of record JAEEQP010000051.1, on the reverse strand, counting down.
TATCGCTGCAGTCCGCGCTCTGCTTGACAAGGATTTCATTACCCAGAACAATGCTACTTATTCAGTTTACGACCCATTTTTTGCATTGTGGCTAAATAAAAACGCTTAGTTTTCAGTTGATAATGACCTATCAGATTCATTTCAGTTTCGCCAAAACCGTCTCTTTGCCTACCGTCTTTTGATTGATTTTCACCTTGACCTCGGCATCCAAAGGCAGAAACACATCAACACGCGAGCCGAAACGAATCATACCAAGCTCCTCCCCCAATACAGCCTCGTCGCCAGGCTGCAAATCACAAACGATGCGTCGCGCCACAAAACCCGCAATCTGCCGTACCAAGATTTCACGACCTTTCTTGTCCTTTAAGATAATGGTATTGTGCTCATTATCAGTGGATGACTTGGGATTGAAAGCCAACAAGAATTTCCCAGGATGGTATTTGTAATAAGTCACCTCGCCATCGAAGGGGAAAAAGTTGATATGCACGTCATAAATCGACATGAAAATGGAAATCTGTCGGCGTTGGTCGTGGAAATACTCGTCCTCAAGCACCACCTCGTTGGCGGCCACCACGCCATCGGCTGGCGAGACCACGGCATCATCCTCCATGGTGGTCTTGCGCCAAATCGGGACGCGGAAAAAGCGGATGGTCAATATAAGCACCACAAACTCAAAAGCATACAAAAGGTAATGCCAGACCGTTTGCGAAGGCCAAAGCCAATTGACGAGGATGACCGTCGTCGCTACAATGGCAAGGGTAATCAGTATGGCTTTCGTTCCCTCCTCGTGTAATCTTTTATGAATCTTCATAGCAGCAGCAAATAAACGAAAATAAACGGTACGCTGAACATCACGGAATCAAAACGATCCAAAATTCCGCCGTGACCGGGGATTAATTTGCCAGAATCCTTCACCCCTGCCTGACGTTTCAGCATGGACTCGCACAAATCGCCCAAAGTGCCAAACACCACGGCGATGGCCGCCATCCCAACGGCAGCTGGAATCGGAAGCCAGTCCGCATAATGACCGAAAATGGCCACCGCAATAATGGTAAACACCAAACCGCCAAAGCTGCCTTCGATGGTCTTTCCTGGCGAAATTCTCGGAAAGAGTTTATGTTTGCCCAACAGCTTTCCAGTCAAGTAGGCAAAAATGTCATTCGCCCACAAGAGGCAGAACACCAAGATAATCAAACCAGAGCCAGCCAAGCCTCCAAACAAATCTTCACGATAGAAACAAAGCATCAACGCGGCAGGCAAGGAAAGGAAAAACAGCGCACCATAGCTATAGGCAAACACCTGCTTGGCATCCTTTGACTTGGAAAACAGTGCGATGAGAAAAGGCAGCATCACTAACAGGATTTCCAACACAAGCCATCGTTGTGGAATAGCCTGCAAAGCCACCAATGCCGCACAAATGAAAGCTCCGACGGTGCAGGCTTCGCCAAGCAAAATATAGAGAGGCTGATTCATCTGCTGCAACCGCGACATCTCAAACGTGCCGACAACAACGATGAACAACAGCAAGGCGGCGTATGCCCAAGGCGAGACGAAAATACATCCCAATAACAAGGCAGCCAAGACCAAGCCCGAAACCGAACGAATTAACAGTTCTTTCATAACGTTCAAATAAGATGTGCAAAAATAGGAAAAAGAGCAATAGGACGAGCATAAATACACGAAAAGCCCTCACCGTCATGGTGAGGGCTCTCGTATGGGTGGGCGGCGAACTACTTTCCCACGTGTCACCGCAGTATCATCGTCGCGGCGGGGCTTAACTTCTCTGTTCGGAATGGGAAGAGGTGCGCCCCCGCGCAATGGCCGCCACTTTCTTTCTCTCCTCGGCCTCAACCGGATGGGTGAAAACAGACACACGGACAACATCTGTACCACACGCCGAACGGAAGCGTTCGGGCCATTAGTGCCGCTCGGCTCAACGTGTCGCCACGCTCACACCTGCGGCCTATCGACGTCGTCGTCTCCGACGGCCCTCCAAGGAGGCCTCATCTCGGG
>JAEEQP010000050.1 GCA_016285355.1 Bacteroidales bacterium | reverse complement strand
ACGACCCTTATGATATTTGTACCATGCCTAATGGCGATTGCGTTGTCACCACCAGCGCCTATCACATCTATCGTATCTCCGCCGATTCGTCTTGGAATGTCGGCGAAGCCCACGACAACGGCCTGAAAGTGGCTGTTGCCTATCCCAATCCGGGGAAGGATGTGCTGAATATCAGGACGGGATTGAAGGATGCGCGGGTGGAGGTGTATGATATGAATGGGAGGATGGTTTATAGACAGGAGATAACGGGAAATGTCACTTCGATAGATGCTGAAGGGTGGCCTTCGGGGACTTATGTTTGGAAAGTCATCACCAACGGCAAAGAAGTTGAATCTGGGAAATGGATAAAACAATAATATGATGAAAGCAACGAGACTTTACACCCTGCTTGCGCTCCTGCTGATGGCAGGAGGGATGATGCATATTCAGGCGCAGAAACCGTTCAAAATGGAAGTGGGTGCTACGGGGTATGCCACCTGGGTGAGTCCTGATTTTTTTGAACAAACCGTTTTCGACTTTAATGATGGCCAACTGCCTGAAGGCTGGACCATTTACAGCGAAGGCAATATTGTGGAGCCATGGCGTTTTGAGTCGCCTGCCACCAATCCGCAACTCAACTTTCCGCCTGACGGTTCTACATACCTCTATGCCCAATCCAACCAATTGAACAGCACAGATTACATGGAAGAGTGTTTCCATTCACCCGCTATCGATTTGCGTGGCTACAAAAGGGCTTTCGTCATGTTCGACTATGATTATATGGAGGATTGGAGCGATACCGAGGGCGAGTGTCAAATGAGAAGTGATGGCGTGTCTTGGTCATGGGAAAGTCTTTTCTTGCCTTGGAACGCCCAATCAGGAAGGTTCCTTGGCGAAATAACCGAGATGATTTCACATCATTTCGAGATGCGTTTCCGCTTCAAGAGTCGCTACCCCCAAGACCATTTTGCCATCGACAATGTGTGCATTATTGGTGAAACGGAAGAACCTGTTTCCAACAACATCCTCGGTTTCAGGTTGTGGCTGGATGATGTTCTGATTGGCGATATTATTGAAAACGAGTACCAAATCGACACGGACACCTTGCAGGAAGGCCACGACTATACCCTTTCGGTGGCAAGCATCCTCACCGACGGCATCTCCGATACCACATCGTTAACTTTCACTTATTCTTCCTGCTCCAATTTCGACGGTGTTTACGAATTTCACGGCAAGTTCATCGACTCGACCCATGTGGAACTGACTTGGGATACGCCGTATGAGATTTTCAAATCCAAAGACGGAGAAAATCAGAAGTGGTTCATTGGTGAGCCCGATGTAGTCACCCATCCAGGCGCGGGCTACAACGATGGTTGGGATGTCAGTGCATTGCATGACGGCTTAACAGCTTACGGTTTCAACGCCGATAAAGAAGCCGGTTTCAAGGTAATGGACAAGTTCTCTATTCCTGAAGCAGCTCCCACCAGTTTTGCCGGCCTTCGCTTCTATGTTTACGAAGGCCCAACACCGACTTCAACTATTACGGCTGCCTACCTTACCATTTATGACGGCGACCCGCTGAATGGAGGAAACCTTATTGGCGGTTCAGAGGCCATCAACTGCCTTTATCAAGGTTGGTTGGACTGCTACGAATGGGCACACATCTATCGCACTGGCGAGGACGATTTCTCGGATGTCAGTCGGCCTGTATGTTATGCCCTTGCCAATTTGGAGTATGTTGGAATGGGAATGCAATTGGAGCCAAATCATACCTATTGGTTTGTGGCATCGTTCAAAGGCTCATTACGCGACGATGTGCATGTGATTCCCGTCACTCGATTGGGCGAAACCACTACGGGCGAGGCTCGTATCTATTCCGAGGCTACGGGTTGGCAGCCCATGATTGATCCAGGGACACAAACCCAACAAGGCATTGCTTTCGACATCATTGGCTATATACCTCTTTCTTTTCACGTGGCCTATAGCGACATCTTCCGCGATGGAGAACTCATCGCCCACGGTGTGAACCAATGTTATTATATCGATGAGAATGTTCCTCACGGCATACACACCTACAGCATCCAAAATGTCTATTACGACCACCTTTTCTTCGACTATCCTACCAAAGCCTGCTTGCAAAGCGTTGAGGTCAGACCTTGCTATTCGCCAAAGAACCTCGAAGTCAGCACCGAGCCGTTGAACGGAACGGACGAACTCAACCGCCTGACTTGGGACAAGGAAGATGACATCCCTTTGCGCGACGACGTGAAGACTTTCTATGAGATTTACCGCAGAAGCATTTTGGAAGATCAATATGCTTTGATTGGCACTTTGGCCAAGGACAACACATCGGATTCCTTTGAATATCTTGACACCGTTCCCCAAGGCACCTATTATTACAAGGTGAACGACTACAATGTCTTCCCCACAGGCTCTTGCCAAAGCGGTTTTGCCGAACAATACGGCGAATGTGCGATTATAGGTAGCATAGCAGCCGAGGCCGAATGGGACCAAGGCACTGATGGCGTGGAGTTGCATTGGGGAGAAGACCTTTTCAAAGCGCATTGCCAGTATGAAAATGGGGAATACATCGAGGCGGTGGGCTATGAGGGAAACCTTTCTTGGGGCTTTAAAGCAACGGGGGCAGACATGTTGGGCTCTTTCGTAAAAAGCGTATCGCTTTACAGCGTTGCCGATGGGGAATATGACATCATGATCTACTCTGGCAATACTTCACCCAACACGCTGGTTTGGCAACAGACTGTGCAACTCACTGGCGAAAACCAATGGCACACACTGGCTTTCGACAATCCGTACCAGATTATGGCATGGCCATTATGGATCATCATCCACCAACAAGGCATTGAGAATCCAGCCGCCTACGCGCAAGATGATGGTTCGTCGGACGATGGGCGTTGGGTTTGTCTCGATGGCTATTGGTACAAGCCTGAAATGAATGGCTCATTCATGGTCAGGGCCGACATCGACAACCAAACGGAAGGTGAAGACTTGCTACAACTTGAAGAGCCCACGGTGGGCGAACTGCATTATAATTTGTATCGTTCTCACGACAATGGCAGTTATGAGAAAATCGCCCAATTTCCTTTCCCTGGCTATTGGAGTCATGTGCGTTATTTCGACCCGATTGACGTAACGGATTATTCCTGCTACAACTACAAAGTCACCATAACATTCCGCGATGAATATGGCCATATTTGCGAATCTCAACCTGCACCCAATGCCGAAAACCCATCCATCGACTGGGCGGAAATTTGCAACACATGGAGCATTGCAGAAAATTCTGAAGATAAACATATTGCGCTATATCCCAACCCCACGAATGGTTTCGTGAAGATAGAAGGCACTGAAGCTACCGAAGTGTTGGTTTACAATGCTCTTGGGCAGATGGTGAAGACGGTGCGGGGGGCGAATGAGATTGATTTGAGCGGATTGGTGGAAGGGGTTTATTTGGTGAGGATTAGAGATGGAGAAGGGAGAAGCTATGCGGCGCGGGTGATGGTGAAGTGACTCCCCCTGCCATTTCGTGCTATCGTTATGCGTGCTAACGTACTAACGAAGAGGCCCTCACCCCGACCCTCTCCCGAAGGAGACGGGGATGACTCCACCGCCCGATGGGCACCCCCTCTGAGAGGGGGAACTGCCGGACACGAAGAATGAGACTTATAGGACAAATAAGACTAATAAAAGCAATAGAACTATGAAAACGACAAGAATTTTAACCTTGCTTGCGATGCTGATGATGAGCATCCAAATCATTGCCCAAGAGCGAACTGTCGTTCAAGGCTACTGCAAAGACGAGAACGGTAAAGCCATTGAGAATGTGAGCGTGTATGTGCATGATTCTTTGCTCGTTTCAGTGACCGACGAGCAAGGCCGCTTCACTTACAGCCTTGCCAAGGCTGGTGTGAAACTCCGTTTCGCCCACATGGGCTTTGAGCCCGTCTATTACTCCATCAAAGAAAAGGACATCAATGGCAAGAACCTGACCATCAGCATGAAAACCAAGAGCCATGAGTTGCTTGAGGTGGAAGTGACGGCCAATGCACCTCACATTGCCTACGACAACCCCGTGATGACCGTCATTGACTACACCATCCGCGAGGACGGCATTTATATGATTGTGTATCGGCGCAGACACTGTTCTTTGCTCCACCTCTCCTTTGATATGGACACGCTGCATGAGATGCCAATATCATCACGCTATAAATATCTCAACAAGGATGCTTTTGGCAACATTTATGCTATCAATGACTTCCAAGCCAGTCAGATAAGTTTTATTGATTATGGAAATGGGAAAACAGGGATGATGCACTTTTGCAATTCCATGTCGCGGAAGACTTATTACGATAAGTACTCACCCATCGTTGCCGCATCCGATAGTATCTTCATCACAGGGCAATACTTCTATTACAACAAGGAAATGGGCTACTATCGAAACTGGTTGGGCAGCGACAGGGAGCGGGAATTACTCCATTACATCGTGGACGAGGAAGCGCGAGACGACATCTGGCTACTGTTGCATACCGGAGGAATCGGTGCCAATTTTTGGGTCACCGACCCGATTTACAACCCCATTTATGCCATTGACAACAAGTTTTACCTCTTTGCCTACACTGACCACGAGACGATTGTTTTCGATGCCATGGGCAACGAACTGGAGCGCTACCCCCTGACCTTCCACGAATATCGTAAATGGAACGGCAAGATGGAACCAGACCGACGCTGGAAACAAAAAATGATGTACGACATGGCGCGAAAGGAGTTTTACACTTTTTTCGTAAATGACGGCATCTACACTTTGAAGCGCATTGACCTGAAGACAGGCACTGCCACTGCCGTAATGGACCTAAACAGGTATCCTTTCGCCCAAAACATGAGAATACACGACGGCATATTGTATTTCATTTATCCGACGGGCATTAACCACCGGAAGGCTTTATATAAGGTGAGGATAGATTGATTTATTTGTGTTGTGATGATGCATACAGCAGCGGCACGTATTGGACTGACGAAGCTTGTTTGTGGATTGAATAAATAAAACCAATAAATACATGATCTTGAAAAGAACACTTATCATTACAGTTGCATGGCTGCTTGGGGTGCTTGCCTCTTGCGGAACGAAAACATCCGAGCAACAAATCGCCAATGAATTCATGGCTTTTTCGGACGAACCGGCCAGCTTTGAGCCAATTAAAAACGCTGTCAAAGACAAGCGCATCGTGATTTTGGGCGAGGCTGGACACGCCGACGGAAGAACCTTTGAGATTAAATCGGAACTGATTGAATACCTCAACGCGAATAATGAATATGATGTGGTGTTGGAAGGCATGGGTTTCCTTGATGGTGCTGTATTGCAGGACGTTCTGCCGCCACTATGCATCGACAGCAACTATCTTGATGTCGCCAATTGCTGGTATGCCTTGTGGAGCCAAACGAAAGAGGCCTCCTCTCTGGTGAATGCCATGCGCAGCGGCAAGGTGAGGTATTGGGGCATGGATTGCCAGCCGTCTTTGAGTGACTATTTCCTTATTCCTTATTTGATGGCTTCTTCGCCAAGTGTTTCAAATGTGTTGAAAGGAAACACCTTTGACTCCCTGATGACTATTCACGACCGCATCATAGGGATGGGCACCACTTTGACCGACAACGAATTAGACTATTTTGATGCAAAGATGAACCAGATTCGGGAAGCGTTGGAAGACGAAACCGACTTGGAGAAAAAAGCCATCCTTGACATGGCCATTGACAACGCTTTGGCGTTTTCAGGACAGATTAGGTTGGGATTCACCGAATGGGATGCACAAAACGAAGGCATCAACATCCGCGATAGACAAATGGCCGAGAATGTGATATGGTATTTGAACCACTTCCCCGAAAGAAAGGTCATCATCTGGACGGCCAACTTCCATGGAGCCAAGCAAATCAGTCAAATCAATTACGGCAAGGAGCCTGACCCGGATTTGTACAACAAATATGTGCTTTGTGGTGAGCATCTCGAAAAGGCTTTCCCCGGGCAAGTGTATTCCTTGGCATTCACTTCTGGAGGAGGTAGCGAGGGCTATTTCTATACGAATGACAGCACGGCGATTGTACCTGACTCAACATCGATGGAGTTCCAATTGAGGCAGCTTGGGATGGAGTATGGCTTTTGCGATTTGAGCCGAAAGAAAGATTGGGCTGATATGGTTTTCAATAGCATCATATTGGGCTATGACTGCAAGCCTGGCCAATGGGCGAAGGCTTTCAACGGCATTTTTTACATGAAAGAGAATCACAAAGCGCATGAGATTGGTATACGATAAAGCATAAATCGGTATGATTTTTGCATGGTTCAACATGTGATTTATGCATTTTAACCTTTAAAAATCTGCTCTATGAAGAAAATTTCTATTTTAGCCTTGCTTATCGCTTTGTTTTCCTCCTCCCTCTTCGCCCAAACCAAAACTACCATTTACGGTAACCTTGGCGTGGAGAACGTGAACATCAGCATCGTCAATACGCCCTACGGCACCAGCACCGACACGAAAGGCCTTTACGAGTTGCCCATCTATGACCGCACGAAGACCGTCAACCTGTATTATTCCTGCATCGGCTATCAAGACACGGTTGTGAGCCTCACACCGAAGCAGTTGCAGCGCGATTCCATCAACATCAGTTTCCGTATGCACAAGATGAGTTATGACCTTCAGGAAGTTGGCGTTACGGCAAGCAAAGACTTTTACCGCTCTGGTTCCAACCGCAACATCGCAGACATCTCATTTTTGGATGGGAAAATCTACCTTTTGGAGAACAAGCCCAAGACTTCATCAATGGTCGTCCTCGACACCGAAGGCATAGAACAAGCTCGCAAGGACTTCGACCAACTCTTTGAGAAACTGCACATTGACGCTTTCAACGACCTTATCCTCGTTGGGCAGGATAGTTGCTTGCAGGTGTATCTGGATGAAAAACAAAGCATTCAACCTGTTTCCACCTTCTCACGCGACGACTATCGTAATAAACTGCTTAAAATCGTATGCGAGTATAACGGGGCTTACATCGTCAGGACAATTGTGCACGACCGTGGTCTCTATTGGCTCAAATTCAACCATGGCAAGAGCCAAGACTTCTTGTATGTGATGAAAGACGGTTCGATGGAAAAGCCACAGTACCTGTGTAGTTTCATCGACACCCTAGGCTACCGCGCCTGCCAGTCGCAATGGATGAAGATACAAAACGAATACCATCAAGCGATGGCAGAGAACTACACCATCGAGTCTAGCTATGTGGAAAATGGCGACAGGGAAGGAGAAAGCATAACCTCCATGAGCATCAAAAAAGCGGAACGAGGAAGCCCGGGCATCGACCTCATTAACGAGGGAACTTGGGACGGAAATTTAGTACGCTTGGCAGAAACCCCAACCTTGCTTGGGATGATACAATGGTATTGCTCCATGCTGGCCAAAAAGGAATACCAGATTGTCCCCTTGAAAGTCAACGGCATGCTTCAATTCGTCGGCCTCGACAATCGTGAAATCGTGGAAATCGGTCCCGACTTCAAAGTGGCGAAAAGACGACCTCTGAAAATCACTTCGGGAGAGCAGTTTTTCCAAAACGAATTCCTCACCGATAAAGCCACGGGCAAAACATACGGTCTGTTCGTGGACGACGGATTAAGTTACATCGGCCTCTACGACCCCGAAACGGGCACAGTTGGCATGGGACAAAAATCCAGCAAAAAGATTTATCCCAAGGTTTTCAAGGTGCATGGCGGCTATGCTTACAGCGTGTTTTTCGATTCGGGGAGCAATCGCGGGGTGATTAATCGGATGAAGATAGAATAAAAGCCGTACCTTTGCGGCATGAAAACACTATTTCGATTAAGATACAACAGCCGTTGGGGCGAGGAATTGTTCCTCACAGGAAATACCTCAGAATTAGGCCTTTGGAATCCCAATAAGGCCGTAAAGATGCATTATGATGGGCCTGGCATTTGGTCGGTCTCTGTGGTAGAGACGCACGGCCGTGCGTCTCTACCGCAACCGACCGAATACAAATATTTCATCCGCGAAAACAAACAAATCCGTTGGGAGGACGGCCCCAACCGCATCCTGCCCGAGGGCAAAGACCGCGTGTGGGATTGGTTCGGCCTCACCGAACGGCAAACCATGAAAGGCGTGGCTGTGCCGCTGTTCAGCCTGCGCACAGAGGATGATTTTGGCATTGGCGAGTTTGCTGACCTGCCCAAATTGGGCGATTGGTGTGTGGCCAATGGACTGAGAATCATCCAGATTCTGCCCATCAACGACACGACGGCACATTATGACTGGCGCGATTCTTATCCTTATAATGCTATTTCGGCTTTTGCGTTGAATCCAGTTTATCTGAATATCAATACTTTATTAAGCATCACCCCTAATGCATCTATAGATTCCCAAGGGAATGACATAACTGCATTAGGGGCGATGCAAAAGCGCCTCAACAAAAACACTTTCGTTGATTATCCCAAAGTGCTGAAAGCCAAATGGAAATATTTCCAAATCGCCTTCGAGCAACAATGGGAAACGCTGAAAAACAGCCACGGTTTTCAGCAATTTGTCAAAGAAAACGAAGACTGGCTGCCCGACTATGCCCAATATTGCGCCGAGCGCGACGGCAACGGCACGGAAATCCACCTTTTCCTGCAATACCACTGCGACAAGCAGCTGCGCGAGGCGGTCAAAGCCTTGCACGACAAGGGCATACTGCTGAAAGGCGACATTCCTATCGGTGTAAATCCTTCAGGTGTGGATGTGAAATCCCATCCCGACCTGTTTAACCTTGATGTGCAAGTAGGTGCGCCGCCCGATGACTTCTCCGCCGAAGGACAAAACTGGGGCTTCCCTTCCTACAACTGGGAAGCAATGGCCAAAGACAACTACGCCTGGTGGCAACGCCGCCTGCAAGTGATGGCCCGCTACTTTGATGCCTACCGCATCGACCATATTTTGGGCTTCTTCCGCATCTGGGAAATCCCAAAGACCGCTAAATCAGGTTTGCTGGGGCATTTTAGCCCTACTCTGCCATTGGGTGCAGAAGAAATCGAAGACAAAGGTTTCCGTTTCATCAAAAGCAAACATGTGAAAAAAGGCGTGGACACGCTTTTCATCACTGACCCAAACGAGAAAGACAAATACATCCCCCGCATCGAGTTGCAAAAGACCAAAGTTTATCAAATCCTGCCTGACGACCAAAAACAGGCCATCGATTGCATTTATGAGGACTTCTACTACCACCGCCACAACGAGTTTTGGAAGCAGAAAGCTTTGGAGAAATTGCCCGCTTTGGTCAATGCAACAAAAATGGTGGCTTGCGGAGAGGATTTGGGTATGATTCCCGCCTGTGTGCCTGAGGTGATGCAAGAGTTGGGTATCATGAGCCTTGAAGTGCAGCGCATGCCTAAGGTGTTTGGTCACCAATTTGTGCAGACTGAAGACCTGCCCGAAAACTGTGTCTACACCACCGGCACCCACGACATGCCCACCTTGCGCGGCTGGTTGGCCGAAGACCGCGTTCGTACGCGCCAGTTCTTGGACAGCCTCGACTTCGACGACCGAAAAATCACTTCCAAGACCATCAAAAAAGTGATGGACAAGCACTTTGACAGCCCATCGAAATGGAACATCTATCCGCTGCAAGACCTGTTGGACAGGGACGAAAAAAATTGGTCGCCCAATCCAATGGACGACCAAATCAATGTGCCTGCAAATGCCAAAAACCAGTGGAAATGGCGGATGCGGATGCCGTTGGAAACATTATGACTTACGGATTCACATCGTGAATGATGTCTGAGCCACTAGAGGTGCTGCTGTCGGCAGGATTGCCATTACCAGTAAAGTGCAGTTCGCTGCCACCTGAAAGTTCGACTTTAATGTTGCCATCGCAATGGATGTAAGCTTCGCTTGAGCCCGACATTGTGCCTTCGCACTGGCCGCATGCAAAAGCATAACATCCCCCAACCACCTGCTTGATGATACTACTGGCACCGCTCAAATCAATGTCAAGTTTGTCAACTTCGCCTTCAAGCGTGGCATCAGAAGCACCAGACATGTCGAGGTCAAGTTCGTAAGCGACCAAAGTGCTCTTAATCTTGGAAGCACCCGACAAATTCATGTCGATTTCGTCAGCACTCATCTCTCCAAAGAAATTCGAAGCACCAGACATCTCAATGCCAATTTCGTCAGCAAAAACATCGCAATAAAAGTCCGAAGCACCAGACAAATTGACTTCAATCTTTTTATTCATAAGACCATAGCTGGAATGAAACTTTGAAGCTCCCGAAAGCTCGACGCGCTTCAATTCGCCATTATCAGGCAGGATCACTTTCAAATCCATTCCCGCATTGACAGTCAAAGGCTTAAGATAGATTCTCACCTTTTCACCTTTTTTCTCAACCCTAACTTTAGGCATAACGTTCTCGTCTGTCGTGACAGTGATTTGACTCACCGCATCGCTGACAGTAACATCAAACGCATTCTCCACACAGAGTTCTGTGTAGGAGCCTTCAATACTGAATTCTTTCGTGACGTTGTTGCCTGAAAGCATGATTTTAGTGCAACTGCTAAAGGCAAACAAGACAAGGGTTGAAAGGACAATCAAATACTTTTTCATTTCAATTTGACCGCTGTTATATACCATTGGGGCATCGGTTTTAATTGATGAGTTAATAATAAAATTGCATATTCAACGACAAAAGTATAGTTTTTATTGCTTCCTGTAAAATTTCCGCATATTTTGTCTAATTTTGCAGCATAATCAAACAAAACCATCATGAAATTCAAACCCTACAACCATAGCGAAGCTGCTCTCAATGAGCGCATCAGACTGATTGTCAGTGAAGAAAAGAAAAAAGGTCACGAAAAGGAAGCCTTGAAAACCATCTTCCAAAGCATTGACTTCACCACCCTGGAGGCCTTCGACAACGAAGCGAAAATAAAGGACTTCTGCGAGAAGGCTTTAGCTTTCCCGAAGCAGAAGCCACATCTCAGCGTGCCTGCCATCTGCATTTACAGTCCTTTCATCCGTCAGGCCAAACAATTGTTGGAGGGCAGTGGCATCCGCGTGGCCACAGTGGCCTGCGCCTTCCCTTCGGGTATGATGCCTTTTGACCTGAAAGTCAAGGAGGTGGAATACTGTGTCAACGAAGGTGCTGACGAGGTGGATATGGTCATCTCACGCGGTACTTTCCTTGCGGGGCGCTACGATGAGGTCTTCAACGAAATCAAGACCATCAAAGCAACCTGTGGCAACAAGGCCAAACTGAAAGTCATCTTTGAGACAGGCGAACTGAAGACCGTGCAGAATATCCGCAAGGCCAGCGAACTCGCCATCCTCGCGGGTGCCGACTTCATCAAAACCTCGACAGGCAAGGTTCCAGTAGCCGCCACACCTTTGGCCGCCATCGTCATGATTGACACCATCAAGGAATATTACGAAGCTACAGGCAAGAAGGTTGGCTTCAAGCCTGCCGGCGGCATGAAGGTGCCGAATGATGCCCTCACCTATTATTATTTAGTGAAAAACATCCTCGGCGAACAGTGGCTCAACCCGAACCTCTTCCGCGTAGGCTCAAGCCGACTGGCTGGACTAATTTTGGAACAAATTCAATAATCACAAAACCCACAAAACATGGCAAAACTCCAAAGAAAGCATGGGCTCCACAACCGTGTCGCCACCAGGAAGCAGCCGGTTGGCGTGCTTCCCACAACATACTAAAAAGGTTTTGAGGGTTTTGCAGGTTTTGTGAGATAAAAACAGACAAACATGACAATCAAAGGAACTTACAAAGGCAATCTCCGCAATGAGATGACCCATGTGCAATCGGGCAACACCATTCTCACCGATGCACCCACCGATAACCACGGCAAAGGCGAAGCCTTCTCGCCTACCGACCTCGCCTGCGCAGCCTTGGCTGGCTGTATGATGACCATCATGGGCATCAGCGCGCAAGGCCACAAGTTCGACATCGACGGCACCACCTACACGGTGAAGAAGACCATGAACGCCGACCCGCGCCGCATCGGACAAATCGACATTGTGTTCAACTTCCCCGCCAAGGAATACACCGAGAAGCAGAAGTCCTTGCTCTGGGCCGCTGCCGAAAGCTGTCCAGTGGGCCGCTCGCTGCATCCCGATGTCATTGTTAACATCACCATGAATTTCCAAGCGTGATGGAATACGACATGCTGAAAGGACTTCGCCACAGCGAGTCGCTTGTGGTGGAGCATAAGGACACCGCCGCTGTCTATGGTTCGGGCGCATTGGAAGTGTTTGCCACCCCCGCCATGATTGCCCTGATGGAGAAAACCTGCCTTGAAAGCGTTGCCAACAAAATCGGAGAAGGCAACACCACCGTGGGCATTGCGGTCAATATCAAGCACTTGAAAGCCAGTCCTGTGGGAGCCACCACCCGCTGCGAGGCCGAAATCATTGAAGTGGACCGCCGCCGTTTGGTCTTCTCGGTGAAATGCTTCGAAGGCGAAACATTGGTTGGCGAAGGCATACATGAACGCTTTGTCGTTGACAGTAACAAGTTTATGAGTAAATTCTAAACCGGCCCTTCGACAAGCTCAGGGACCTCAGGGACATAAATTTTAAATCTTAAATCTTGAATTTTAAATCTTAAATATGAGATACACCTACCGAACCCAAGGCACTTGCAGTCAGGCGATTGAGTTTGAAATCGAGGACGGCATTTTGAAGAATGTGCAGTTTTATGGCGGCTGCAACGGCAACACTCAGGGCGTTGCCACATTAGTGGAAGGCATGAAGGCCGAAGATGTCATCCAAAAATTAGAAGGCATCCGCTGCGGATTCAAAGGCACTTCCTGTCCCGACCAATTAGCCAAGGCCATACGGAAAGCATTGGAGAGTTGAGAATAATCCGTTGAAAACATTGTTTTTGGCATAAGAATTGTAGTAAATTCTCTCTGCTTTCACAATTTTAGACACAAACTTTCGTTATACAGATTCGAAATCAACTAAAATTAATTGAATATGAAGAAACACCTCATCACCGTGGCAACCTTGACCCTTGCTGTCATGCTTACCACATTCACCAGTTGCAGAAAACCCCAGGCTGAAGACAACACCCCAGCCAAAGAAGGCCTCTATCTCGGCATCGTCGGGTTCAATTCCGACCTCTACACCATGCCCCTTGGCCTGCTCAACCAAGACACGAAAAACTCATTCACGAGTTTCGTCGACGGATTAAACATGCAGAACGGCACCATTCTCTATCACGCCGTCAACACAGGCCTCAACAGCTTGGCCAAAGCCAAAATCCCGGAGAACCTCATCAATGTCTCCATCGTGACTTTCACCGACGGCCTCGACCAAGGCTCGTACAAGCTTTCCGATACTTACAACTCAGGCAGTGAATACTTGTCCGCCGTCAATGGAAGAATCAACAATGAACTTATCGGAGGCACCAACATCTCGGCTTATTCCATAGGTGTGCGTGGCTCGGATGTAGCCGATGTGGAAAGCTTCCGCAACAACCTCAACAAGCTTTCGAGCGACCCCGAACATAATGTCTTTGAGGTCAACAACATGAACGAAGCTTCCGAGAAGTTTGCCGAAATTGCTCAACAGCTTTACAACCAAAGCACCTTCTACAATGTCACGCTGAAGCTGCCGGCACAAGAGCCCAACACCAAAATCCGCTTCACTTTTGACAATGTGAGTAACGTCAACGAATCGCAATGCTACATTGAAGGCATCTATATCAACAATAACAACAAAGGCCAGTTGACCGAGATCCAATACGTGGGCTTGGAAAGCACATCAGGAATCGCTGTCACGGCTTCATCGGAAGGCATCTTCGACCTGTTTTCTTTCCAGAACCTCATGGACTTGGATGGCAACCAGATGGGTACCGACTATGTGAAGCAATGGAATTGGATTGAATCAGTCGGCCAATGGCAAGCCAACAGCGAATTCACGCCTTCGGGCAACACCGAGGTCGTCAACGAGTACAAGAGCGCAATGATCATGCTCGTCCTCGACTGCTCCAGCTCATTGGGCAGCGACTTCACCAACATGAAGACCGCCGCCAATAGTTTCATCGGAACTTTGTGCGGGAATTACAACGGAAGGAAATAATCTTTGCCTTATATGACAAAACGAAACGGTGCCTGAGGATTCGGGCACCGTTTTCATTTTGCCAAAGCCAACGGCTGCGATGTCATCATAACGAACTCCCGTCAGTCTGAGTTCCTATCGGGATAAAAGCAAAACTCCATCTCAAGCCATTATAAGTTTTCGGCACACGAATTTCCACTTGGTTTTCTCCCTTATTCAAATGAATGTGAGCAGGTTGCCGCATCCAATAGAACTGTTCATCGGTGTAGGGCTCTTCCTCTTCGGGCTTGCCCCATGTGTTGAAATGGTAATTGTATTTTCCAGGCTCTTTCCAGGGCTTTGGCGGCAAAATCTCCACGCCGTTCACAAAACACTGACAGCCGCCCTCCCAATGGTTTTGCTGACCTATGCCATAGCCGTTACGATTAGAGCGCGCCGGCGTGCAAAAGCCAATCCAAGCTTCAATGTCCATGTCATACTCAGCAACGATAACGGATTGGGCAACAGCGGAAGCAGTTTCACCTGTATTAATGTGATGCACCTGACAGAAAACATCCAAATCGACCGCGCCGCCATAGGCTGGCAACGGCTCGTTATCATCAATTCGCACCTGCCATTCCATTTGTGAGTTGGCCACCCAGCGCATCTTGTTCTTGTGGAAACGGTCGCGGTGAATGGTCATTTTTTCCTCGAAATTGGCCAAACGCGAGCCTGCCGTGGTTAGCAGGCCTGTCGGAAGGTTCTCGTTTTCTATTTCGCCAGCGTTGCCTCCGTTCCAGAAGCGTTCCGCAAAAGTCATCATGCCGTTAATCATGCCGTTATGCAGTGCAATATTCTCCTTTTTGTCGACTCGGACATCGTTCCAAAGACATAGCACACCGCCCAAAGCCTTAGTCGTGTCGGGTACGGTTTGTGCCGCAGCGGTATGGAGGAAGCAACGGCTTGTGAACAACATCGGGTCGTAATAATTCAAGTAACCGACAAAGGAATCGAGGTACTTCCCCGACTTTTGGGATGCCGCCGCATTAGAGCCTGCGGCCTCGTTCCAAATCTGACGAATCACCTTATCGGAAGCGGGCAAGCCTGGATCCCAAGCGATAGGTCGTCGGTCGTACTTATCCATCAGGTTTTCAATCCATTGCATAAAACCTTTGGGGTCTTCAACCCAAACCTCGTCGGAGCCAATATGGAAATAAGGACACTCGCTTTTCGGAATCTCTGCGAAGAATTCCTCAAGGCATTTTTCCAACACCTTTCGGCCTTCCTCAGAATCCATCGTGAAGCCAAAGGCATCCTTGAAATAAGTGGAATGCCCAGGCATGTCAATTTCAGGCACCACCGTAATGCCCCGCTCTTTGGCATAGGCAATCACCTCACGGATTTCATCATAAGTATAGAACTTGCCATTGTCGCGACCAGGTCTTTGATATTGAGGATCATTGAGTTGCGGGAAGACCTTACACTCGATGCGCCATGCGGGATAATCCGTCAGGTGCCAATGGAAATAGTTCAACTTGTAGAAACTCATCAAGTCGATGGTCTCTTTCAACATACTGACAGGCTGATAGTTGCGCCCCGTGTCGTGCATGAAACCCCGAAAAGGATAAACCGACCAGTCGTGGATTTCCAAATTGGCAATGCGTCCGTTTTCATCCACCAACTGCGCCAAAGTGCTCTCCGCCCAATGCCGATTGCCCGAAAGGGTGGCCTTGCCGCATTTCACCACGATGCGGTATTCATCGGGACTGTCGAAATGAGTTTTTGCATCGTAAACCACCTTTCTTAACTTTTTCTTCTTCGTTTTAAGCTGCTGAAACTCTTTCGGTTCAGGAATGACATCGGTCTTGGTATCAAGTTCATAATAGCGCACATAATCTATTCGCAATTCCACAGGCAACTTAGTCGTATCGATGTAAGGCGAACGGTCGCGGCCAAGCTGGGCATCAAGAATCAGGTAAAAATCATGCTGGCTAAAAGGGAACTGTCCGTTGACACCTTTGCGATAACGCGGATAATTGAAGGTGCGTTCCCCATTGACAAAGAACACCAAACTGTCTTGAAAACGCTCCATTCCGTAAGTATTGTATTCGCCTGCGTTATAAAATGGATAAGCCACTTGCGAGGGACGGTTGCGTTTGCCGAGGTTGTAGGTGTAATGGCTATGAACCGTATGATTCACGTAGGGATTATCCCTGAAATGCTCCATGATGTCAATCTCTCCGCCATGAGGCCAACGCAAGGCCTTGTTGGTCTGAGGCAACATCCAAATGGCTGGCCAGAATCCTTGCGCCAAATCGAATTTCGCTCTTATTTCAAGGCGTCCGAAACCGAAAGATTTCCTGTATCTGCTCCACACGCCTCCTGTGAGGAAAGCGGCAGTGTCGTTGGGCAGAAAGTCATTGACCATGCCGCGAAGCACGAGGTCACTGCCATCGAGGTCGTAAAGCGCAGCGTTGGAAGACATATGAACGGCCCAGTCAGCCTTACTGCGCCAAATCTTCCCCCAAACTTTGTTATCCAAAACCCCAGAATCGAATTCATCATGCCAGATTAAAGCATAACGACGATGTTCTTGGGCATGGGAAATATGGATAAATCCTATGAATATCAGCAAAATACAAGATAATCTTTTCATATTATTCCCTGTTTTATGGCGTAAAATTACAGTTTTTGTGGATTTGTTCGCTCTTTTTCGGCTTTGTTTCTTACTTTTGCCCAAAATTCTACAATATGGAAAAGAAAGAACTACGCGCCCAAATCAAGGCCCTGAAAAAACAGCACACCAAGGAACAACTGCTTGAACAATCCGAGAAAATCCTGGCCAAACTGGAACAGCATCCCGACTTCGTCAAAGCCGAAAAAGTTATGCTTTACAGTGCTTTGCCTGACGAAGTGCAGACCCAAGCTTTCCTTGAAAAGTGGCACCTGAAGAAAAAAATCATCCTGCCCACCGTGGTCGGCGACGACATCATCCCTGTGGAATACGCCAAGGACACTGATTTTGCCGTGGGCGACTTCAATATCCTTGAACCGCAAAACGAACCCTATCACGGTGATTTTGACCTGATTATCGTCCCAGGTGTGGCCTTCGACCGCAAAGGTAACCGCATAGGAAGAGGCCGCGGCTACTACGACCGTTTCCTCTGCCAACACCTCGATACGAAGCGCATCGGCATCTGTTTCAACTTCCAATTGGTCGATGAAGTGCCCACCGAGCCCTTCGACATCCTCATGGATGAAGTGATTTCACTCTAAACATGAGATTTCTTTTCCAAATCGGTGGAGCGTTTCAATTATTTTCCTACTTTTGAAGCCTTTATTAAACATCATCAAACTATGAAAAAACATCTTTTGATTCTTTTTGCCCTGCTTTTGGGCCTCAACTATCTGAATGCCAACCCTGTAGATTGGGAAAAGGCGAAGACTATCGGGCAGCAATTTGCCTGCGCAAAATTCAACAACAATTTATTAGAAGCCAACGACTTACAGTTAGTCTACACGGGCACTTCACAGCGTGGCGAGACATGTTTCTATGTCTTCAATGTTGGTGAGATGGGGTTTGTCATCGTTTCTGCTGACGACCGTTTCCGTCCCATCGTAGGCTATTCTGATGAGGGCACTTTTGCCACGGAGAACATGTCGCCCGAGCTTGCCTTCTATCTCGACAAGATCATCGAAGCTCGCACGAGCCGCAATGTCGTCCTCTTCGATAACACCGCTGAAGAATGGCAAAGCGTGGCCACGACAGGAAAACTGCTCTCACGCAACGGCGGTCGCGCTGTCGATTACATCTGCACCACCAAATGGAACCAAGACTCACCTTATAACTTATACGCCCCTGAGGCTAGCGGTGGCCCTGGTGACCGTTGTTACGCTGGATGCGTGGCCACGGCCATGAGTCAGGTGATGAAACGTTGGGACCATCCTGCACAAGGTACTGGAAGCCATTCCTATTATTGCTATGGCTATGGCATGCAATCGGCCAACTTCGGAAATACGACCTACGATTGGGAGCACATGCCCGACCGCCTCGGTGGAGCCTCACAGGAGGAAATCGAAGCTGTGGCTACCTTAATGTACCACTGTGGCGTGTCCGTCGACATGCAATTCTCACCTTCCGGTAGCGGTGCCAACTCCTGGGATGTGCCTTACGCCATTCGGCATTACTTCTCCTATTCCAATCAAGCCGACCTCAAGGGACGTGACGAATACTCTCTCTTCAACTGGCAGAATATGCTCAAAGAGCAGTTTGATTTGGGCTGGCCTGTTTATTATTCAGGTTTCAGCGACAGCGGCGGCCATGCCTTTGTGTGCGACGGCTACGATGATGACGACCTCTTCCACTTCAACTGGGGATGGGGCGGCAGCAGCGACGGCTGGTTCGTCATCGATGAAATTGATTATGCAGGTTGGGCGCAAGCCATTTTCAACTATGTGCCTGCTGATGTCTATGACTACATGCCCATGCAGCCCGAAAACCTTTCCGTGGAACCCAGCGGCGACTTCGATTATGCCGCCACCATTCAATGGACCAATCCCACGCAAAACATTCATTTCGAAAACCTTACCTCCATCGACCAGATTGTCGTCACCCGCGACGGAGAAATCGTCTATACCGAGGACAATGTGGCTCCAGGTGCCAACATGAGCTTTACGGACCATTACATGCCCACCATCGTGAAATACGGTGTTTATGCCATTGTCCACAATGCCAAAGGTATTATCGCATGGGAAGATAACGTCCAACTTGGTCCCATGTGCAATTGGACGGTCGAGATGACTTCTTCTGATGCCCAAGGCTGGAACGGCTCGGCACTGTCATTCATCAACTCGGCAGGCATCGAATTTGCCCATGTCTCGTTAGAAACCGCAAGTTCGACTCGCACGATTCAACTGCCTTTCGGGTTTGTCAAAGTCTGCTGGAACAAAGCCACGCAGGCCGTAGATCAAATTTCCTTCAAAGTCAAGGATTCCAATGGCGGAAGCAAGATTGCATTTGAAGGCAGCACCGACGACCTCGACAACGGCCTGTTTTTCATCATCAGCAACAGTTGCAACAGCGTCCGTGAAAACCCGGCTCAGCCCGAAAATCTGAGTGCTTCTGTCTCCGGAAACGATGTCTTGCTGACTTGGGAAGCCCCCGACCAAACCGTCATCAACTATCAGGTTTACCGCGACAATTTGCTCTTTGCCGTCACGACGAATACCAGCTTCACCGACAATGATGGAGCAGATGTTTTCCATAGTTATTATGTCGCCGCTGTCACCGAATTTGGAGAATCGACACCTTCAAATACGTGCAACATTCAGCCCGAAACTACTTGCCTGCCTCCTACCAACATCCGCTATGAAATGACCTCACCTACGAAGGCAAAAATCATGTGGGATGCGCCTCAGTCCGAAGGTCTGACTGGTTACATGTTGTTCCGCAGGGCTAAAGGCGAAGAATTCAAGCGCATCAAGTCGCTGACCAACACCTATTATACCGATAACCTCAACGGCCGCGAAGACAACATTTATGAATATGCTGTCAGTGCATACTATTCTGCCAACGATTGCCTGTCGGAATATGCGTCTTCACAAGACCATCCTGAGCTGAACTTCGTGGAAGTGAACAAGACCATCATCCCGATTCACCTTGATTTCATCATCCATGAAGGCAATGTCATCTTGAAATGGCAAGACGCCACGATGGCCGAGAGATACAACATCTATTGCGACGGTCAGCTTATTGGGCATAGTTCGGGAACCGATTTCATTGACTATGCGGCCAATTCTTCCCAGTCTTACCATTACACCGTAACTGGCAAGACCTCGTTCATCGAATCCAATCCTTCCAATGAAGTCTTTATTGATTGGACGACAAATACCGATGAAAACATTGTACTTCAATATATTAGCATCTTCCCCAATCCTACTGAAAACCAAGTCACCATCGAAGCTAATGGACTTCGCCAAGTCAGGGTTCTCAATGTGATGGGGCAGGAAGTGAAAGTTCTGACGACAAATGAAAGCACCGTCACCATCGACCTTTCGACCCAAACCAAAGGATGCTATTTCATTGAAACCATGACCGATAAAGGATGTTCTACAAGAAAAATCATGAAATTGTAAGTTCAACAAAACACACTTTGATATGAATAGATTCATGAAATTGGCAGCCCTTGCGTTGCTGTTTGGCACAGGCACTACTTTGGTAGCCCAAGAAGCCGAAGAAAAACCCATTTATCAAATTACAGAGACGATAAATGTGAAGCACACCCCTGTTGACAACCAAGGCAGTTCAGGCACTTGCTGGTGCTTCGCTGGTATTGGCTTTGTTGAGGCGGAAATCCTTCGCATGTACGGCAAGGAGTTTAACCTCTCGGAGATGTTTGTCGTCCGTAATGCCTGGACAGAGAAAGTGGCGAAATTCGTCCGTATGCACGGCAACAACACCCTCAGCCAAGGCGGCGAGGTGTGCGATGTGCTTTATATGATTGACAAATACGGCATGATGCCTGAAGCCGACTACAGCGGCAAAGTCATCGGTGAAGAACGCCACATGCACGCAGAAATGAATGAAGTCATTTCTTCAGTGGCCCACGCCATCATCAAGAATGGCAACAAGAAAATCTCTCCTGCTGGACCCAAGGCGGTACAAGGCGTTTTGGATGCTTATCTCGGCGAAGCTCCAAAAGAGTTTACGGTCGATGGCAAGAAATACACGCCCAAATCGTTTGCCGAGGCCTATCGTATCGACCCCGCCAACTACATTGAAATCTGCTCTTTCACGACAGAGGAATATAACAAGCCCTGCATGGTCGAAATCCCTGACAACTGGACTTGGACCCCTGCCTACAACATGCCCCTTGACAAACTGATGGAAGCCGTTGACTATGCCCTTGAGCATGGCTACACTCTCGGCTGGGCGCAAGATGTGAGCAACCCTGGTTTCTCGCGTAAGGAAGGCGTCGGCATTGTGCCAGAAGACCCGAAAGACGAAAACCTCTGGAAAGAAATCGTTGCCGAAAAGCAAGTCACCGATGAAATCCACCAGACAGCTTACGACAACTGGGATGCAGGCGACGACCATAGCATGCTTGTCGTGGGTATCGCCAAAGACCAGAACGGCAACAAATACTATAAGATTAAGAACTCATGGGGCGACGCTGGTCCGTATAAAGGCTATTGGTATTGCTCGGAGCAGTATCTGCGCCAATACACCATCTTCTTCACGCTCCACAAAGACGCCCTTTCGAAGGCCATGAAGAAAGATTTGGGACTTTGATTGAAAATTTCATACTTTTGCAAACAATTTTGAATGTTAAATTTTAAATCTTTAAATTATATCATTATGAAGTTCAAGCATTTACTTACCGCAACCGCATTGATGCTCAGCATCTGCGCCGTTGCACAACCGCCCATGCCAAAACCCGAAGACAAAGAAGGCGAAGGCTTCAAGTTCACCACCATTAAGGAGTTGCCTGTCACCTCTGTCAAAGACCAAAACCAAGCTGGTACCTGCTGGTGCTATAGCTCTTTAGCTTTCTTTGAGGCCGAACTGCTCCGTATGGGCAAGCCCGAGTACGATTTCTCGGAAATGTACATCGTTTACAAGACCTATTTGGACCGCGCTGAAGCCGCTGTTCGTACCCACGGCGACGTATCGTTCTCGCAAGGCGGTTCCTTCGGTGACGTGCTGTATGCTATCAGACATTATGGTCTCGTCCCCGACAGTGAAATGCCTGCTGGTGCCATGCACGGCGACTCCCTGTCGAACTTCACCGAGCTCTCCGCTGTCACCGACCCATACGTGGAAGGTGTCATCAAGAGCCGCAAGATTCAGATGGACAAGGACGGCAACCCGCTGTGGAAGAAGGGTCTGGCTGGCATTTACGATGCCTACCTTGGCGTTCCTCCGACCGAGTTCACCTACAACGGCAAGAAGTACACTCCTATGAGCTTCGCCGAATCCACAGGTCTTAATATGAACGACTACGTCAACCTGACTTCGTTCACGCACCATCCTTTCTATGAGCCCTTCGTCATCGAAGTGCAAGACAACTGGCGCTGGGGCCAGGCTTGGAACCTCCCCATCGACGAGTTCATGCAGGTGATGGACAACGCCATTGAAAAGGGCTACCCGATTGCTTGGGGTTCCGATGTCAGTGAAGCTGGCTGGCTCCGTGGCCCGATGGCTGGTATCGCCGTCCTCCCCGACCTCGAAGCCAAAGGTCGTGACCTTCAAGGCAGTGACATGGCCCACTGGTTGGGTATGAGTGCCGCCGACCGTAAAAAGGAAGCTATGAGCCAACCCACTCCCCAAAAGTGGGTCACGCAGAAAGAGCGCCAAATCGCTTACGACAACTACGAGACCGGCGACGACCACGGCATGCTCATCTACGGCACCGCCAAGGACCAAATCGGCAACGAGTACTTCATCGTGAAGAACAGTTGGGGCGATGCTGGCCAATACAAAGGCATTTGGTACGTCTCCAAGGCTTTTGTCCGTTACAAGACCTTGAACATCGTGGTTCACAAGGACGCCCTGCCAAAGGATATCGCCAAGAAGCTGGGTATCAAATAAAGTGCTTTCGTCAAACCACTACAATTAAGGGAAGGTCGAAAGACTTTCCCTTAATTGCAATTAAAAATAATATAAATCAACAACTTATGAAAAAACATCTTTTGGTTATCGGATTGCTGGCTTTCGCGGTTTCCTGCGTTTCGCAAAATCCAGAAAACAACAATAAAATGAAAACAGAACGCCTCACTTATTTCATCTTTGACCATCACAATACGATGGCACGTTTCAATGGAGAGAAATACCAAGTTTCCGCCATGAAAGACGGCCGAATCCATATTATCATCGATGAGGGCTTTCCCAATGAAAAGGACTTCTTCGTCGATGACACCACTATCTTCGATGAACTGACCGCCATCATCAAGGAGTTCAAGATGGACAAATACAAAGACAACTACCAGCCCATGATGCGCATTTTTGACGGCGATTCGTGGTCGCTTTATTACAAATACGATTCGGGACGCACTAATAGTTCAGGCGGCTACATGGCTTGGCCTAGCAACTATCATGAGGCGCGCCAGGCCATCAGCGAATATTTCCAGAAATGGCGCGAATATGCGATTGAGCTCAAGAGAATCGACTTCTTCCGATACACCAGCAAAAACAACCAAGGCTGCGATATTGAATATCGTCTCGAACGCGGCGAGGAGGAGGCCACGTTGTATATTCGCAATGCAGAATACAATACCGACCAACAACTTTCTGTCAGCAATGACTATCTGGAAGAACTTCAAGAGCTTGTCAATGTTTATAGCCTAAAGGACAATATCAGTCGCACCACTGACGACGACAGCGTGACGAACTATAGTTATCTCGTCAACTATAGTAATGGCGACACGATTGACATTAAAGGTTATTATACCACTTTTGTGAGCGGCACAGGAGCAGCCTTCCAGTATTTCTTCGAACGTTGGCTGCCTAAACCTAAAGAAGAATAATTGGTTCAGCGTTTCATTGGCTCAAAGCCTTTGCCGTAGGCACCCATTACGGTGTTCATCGTCATGAAGGCCTTGGGGTCTTCTTCTTTCACGATACGTAAAATCATTTGCGACTCGCGTTTGTGGGCCACCACCATGAGGATGGGGCCTTCTTTCTTGGTGTACCAACCTGTGCCATTAATCACGGTCACGCCGCGCTGCATTTCGTTGGCGATACGGTCGGCCACCTTGTCGGGTTCGGAAGTGAAAATGAAAGCTTGAACGGTTTGTTTGTTACCAGTCAGCACGAGGTCGATGCAATAGCTGCACACGCCCATCACCACGAAGCTGTAGATAAAATCCTCGACGGTGTTACCCACGATAAAGCCGCAGGCAATGATGATGATGTCACAGATGAGGATGACACGTCCTTGCGAGATGTTGCGGTATTTGCAGACAATCATGGCGATGATGTCGGTGCCGCCAGTGCTGCCCCCTTGAGTGAAAGCCACGCCGATACTCAATCCCGCCAAGCCACCACCAAGGATGGCCGCAAGGAAATGGTCAGAAACGAAAGGCTGCATCGTGCCAGCCATCAGTGGGTCAGTGATATAGTGCTGCAGCAACGACATGAACGCCGATGCCACGACGATGGAATAGCCTGTCTTAATGCCAAAGCCCACGCCGATGACCTTCAAGGCAATGAGCAGTAAGATGGCGTTGATGACTAATACGGAGATACCTGTGGAGAGGCCTGTACCCCAGTAAATCAAGGCTGCAATACCACTCACGCCGCCGCCCATGAGGTGGTTCGGGATGAGGAAGGCCGTCCAGCCCAAGCACATAGTGAATAGCGCCAAAGTAATGATTACGTAACGCTTGACTTCAGCGAGTACTTTTTTCTTGTCTGCTTTCATATTTCGAATGAATTTGTTGGGGCAAAAGTACTACTTTTTATTGACTTTGCATCCGTGACAGCTTCTTTCTGTATTTTTGTATCGTCCCATGTCACAAAACGGCCTTCCAATCCGTCTTGTTGATGTAAAAAGTTCCCATGATGGACCCTGATTTTGAAAAGACATATCAAAGCTACTATCCGACACTGTTCAGGATTGCGGTCAAGATGCTAAAAGCTACTGAAGACGCAAAGGATGTCGTACAAGAAGTGTTCGCTGCATATTTTTTCGCCATGAACAACGAGAAAGCCATTCGCGACACGAAAAGCTGGCTCATCAGGTGTACCATCAACAAAGCCATCGACTACAAACGGAAAACAGCAAGGACTGTCACGATGGAAAGTCCGCAACCCGAAACTGATGAGCGTCAGCATGATGAGGCTTCCGACATCCTCAATGCCATTGATCATCTCAGCAAGAAGGAACAAACGCTTGTCGTGCTTTACAGTGAAGGCTACTCCTACAAGGAAATGGCAGAAATGACCGGACGCAATTACCACTCCAT
This sequence comes from Bacteroidales bacterium, assembly GCA_016285355.1. Next base: position 1,938 of record JAEEQP010000050.1, on the reverse strand, counting down.
CGGGAAAACCTTGTCAAGAATCTTGGATAAAATCAAAAAAAATGTGCTATGAAACACTTGAATGACATAACAATACAAAGCTATATCGACAACGAACTGCCAGAAAACGAAAGGAAAGCAATAGAGGCTCACTTTGAAAAATGCCTATCATGCAGACAAAAAGTTGAATCGCGACACGCTTTCTCCGACAAAGTGAAAAATTCATTGGAAACTTTGGCTCCCGACGACATTGCGGTGCCGGAATTCCGATTCGGAAACATGACAAGATATAGGGTGAACGTCGCACGCATTGCTATTTTCTCCTCTTTGTCCACGGCCTGCGCCATCGCGCTCATCGCAATAGCAATCAACCTATTGTCGAAGCCAAAGCCCAAGCCCGCCGATTTCATTTTCGACTATTACACCATCGAAGATTACGATGCCAACAAACCTTTTGCGGAACAGGATTTCGCTGAATTCAAGATGCGTTCACAATCAGAAGAAACAGACATAAACCTCTAAATATCAACACCATGAGAAGCTTACTATTCATCATTGTTTTAGCCATTGCATCATGCTTTCAAGTTGATGCGCAAGTGATTACACTCATTACCGACGAGACATACGGCAAAGGGAATGACTGGGACAAAATCTTTGACACCTACTATGACACCGTGGGAGGCCGCCCCTACGGATTGCGAAAACAACTCGTCGTTTTCGATGACGGCAAGGCCATAGTCAGTCATGCCACAAGAAACAAGTACTCCCTTTTCGACTCAAACGGCAAGTTCCTGAAAGACATCATCTTGTATTTCGCCGATAAAGGCAAGAAACCGCGTAACCTCCAGCCCGTGGAAGGGAAGTTGGGCAACTTGTATTTCACTCGGGCGAACAACACAGGTGACATTTACCTGTTTGACGACAAAGGATTGATTGTCAAAGAATTGAAAATCAAATACCAAGCCTTGGAAATGCTAACATTGGACGACCATCATATTGCCATTTTTGGAGGCACCTCGTGGACTAATAAATGGAGGCACTTCGTTTCTGTTTTGGACACAAAAACAGGCAAAGAGAAAATCCTTTGCGATGCGTTTGAAGACATGAGTACAGACCTCAAAAGCAAAGGCTATTACATATATACAGAAAACCGAAAGGAAGAAATGAAAGGCCACTGGCAAATCGCGAAAGTCAACGACAAACTCATTGTTTCCAATCCAATAGACGGACTTGTGAGAACTTACGACTTTAGTGGTAACAAAATTTCGGAAAAACTATTGGATTGGGAACCGCAAAATCTGTCTGTTGAAGAACAGATTGCTCTTCAGAATGACCGAATCCAACGTTTGAAAGATGATCTCCCACAAATAACCAATACCGATGAAAGATTGCTTCCAGCATACCGTGAACTGATTTCTGCATACGAAAAAGGCATCCAACACATCAAGGAATCCATCAATATGGGTTGGTTTACCATGGCCATCAGAGGCAACGACGACAACATCCTCTTCTTTGGCGATGCCGAGGAATCTGGCAAAAACACGTTCCACGTCTATTCTATCAGCAAAGGGCAAAGCATTTCGGAAGGTTCCTTCCAATGCAAAGATTACAACCTCGCTTTAACGAAAAAACGCTTTGTGTGTCACAACGGGTTTTACTATGGTATTCAAGAGCTGAAAAATTGTGAAAGGATTCCGCTGAGGTTGGTGAAGTTCAGGGCGGAATAAACCAACAAAAATCGGGACAAGAAAAACCCAATCAGTTGACAAACATCTGATTGGGTTTTTCATTTGTACCCGAGGCCGGGCTCGAACCGGCACGGCTTTAAAGGCCAAGGGATTTTAAGTCCCTCGTGTCTACCAATTCCACCACTCAGGCACTTACACAAAAAATCCCGACTTCCATCGGGACCTTGTGGAGCGGAAAACGAGACTCGAACTCGCGACCCCGACCTTGGCA